>NZ_JAGGOZ010000126.1 GCF_018614075.1 Streptomyces sp. ISL-94
GGGCAGGGGCAGGGGCAGGGGTCACGGCGCCATCATAAGGAGTCGCCCCATCAACCATCAGGCAGGCTCCCTGATAGTTTCTCTGCCATGACCGGGGAAACAGACCTCAGCCCGGCGCGCCTGCGCCATGCCCGTTTCGCGATCGCCGCCGTCTTCTGCGCCCACGGCGCGGTCACCGGCTCCTTCGCCACCCGCATCCCGTGGATCCAGGAGCACGCCCAGCTCGGCGCCGGCACCCTGGGTCTCGCCCTCGCCTTCCCCGCCCTGGGCGCGGCGCTCGCGATGCCTCTGGCCGGGCGGATCAACCACCGCTTCGGGGCCCGCGCCGCGCTGCGCGCGCTGCTGGCGCTGTGGACGCTCTCCCTCATCCTCCCGAGCCTCGCCCCGAACCTGCCCGCCCTCTGCTTCGCGCTCTTCGTCTACGGAGCCACCTCCGGCATGTCCGACGTGGCGATGAACGCGCTCGGTGTGGAGACCGAGAACCGGCTGCGGCGCTCGATCATGTCCTCGCTGCACGGCATGTGGAGCGTGGGCGCGCTCCTCGGCTCGGCGGCCGGTACGGTCGCCGCGCACGCCGGGGCCGACGCACGGCTGCACCACCTGATCGCCGCGTGCGCGCTCACCGCGGCCGGGCTGGTCGCCGTACGCGGGGTGCTCGATCTGAAGGCCGCCGCGGACGCGGAGGCTCCGGCGCACTTCGCGCTGCCGCCGAAGTCGGCGGTACTCATCGGGGCGATCGGGTTCTGCGCGGTCTTCGCGGAGGGCGCCAGTCTGGACTGGTCGGCGGTCTATCTGCGGGACGTGCTGGACACCGACGCCGGTCTGGCGGCGGCCTCCACCACCGCCTTCGCGCTGACCATGGCGGTCGCCCGGCTCGCCGGGGACCGGGTGGTGGACCGCTTCGGGGCCGTGCGCACGGTCCGGGCGGGCGGGGTGCTCGCCACCGCGGGCGGGCTGCTCGTGGTGACGGCCCGGCATCCCGCGGCGGCGATGGCCGGCTTCGCGCTGATCGGGCTCGGCATCGCGGTGGTGGTCCCGCTGGCCTTCGCGGCCGCGGGGCGCAGCGGGCCGGCTCCGGCGCAGGCCATCGCGGGCGTCGCGACGATCACCTACACGTCCGGGCTGATCGCGCCGTCGGCGATCGGCGCCGTGGCGGACGCGACCTCGCTCGTGGTCTCCTTCGGGCTGGTCACCCTCCTGGCGTTCGCGCTGGTGGCGGGGGCCGCCGTACTGCGGCAGAAGCCGTCCGGGCCGGGCGCGGGCCAGGCCGATCAGAACGAACCTGCTGCAATCCGGCCGTAAAGCGGCTCCGGCCGCCGTGCGGCCTCGGCGCTTGACCAGGTGACGAAACGGAAGTGGTGGACCGGGGGCCTCGACGTGCGCTGGACCCTGCACGGAGACGGGCGGGCCCGGCCCCGGGCGCGGTGGTACGGGCCGGACGAGCGGCTTTCGTGGCCGCGGGGCCGGGGGCCCAGCACGTAATGGCCAGGTCCGGCGCGAGCTCGTCGTGCCGGACCTGATGGGCCTGAACCCGAACCTGGCCATCTTGACTTCTCCCACCTGCAGCAGGGGGATTCAGCCGGGCGGGGTGCTCGGCGGCATCACCGTCATCCCGTACGGCATGATCGGCCTGCTCGGCGCCCAGATCTGGATCAACGGGCGGGTGGACCTGCGCAATCCGCTGAACCTGGTGCCGGCCGCGGCGGGCACCATCATCGGCGTGGGCGGGGTCGAGCTGCACTTCACCGACAGCTTCGAGCTGGGCGGTATCGCGTTGGGCACGATCGTGGTGATCACGGGCTACCACGCGCTGCGGTACTTCGCCCCCGCGCACCTGGGCGCAGGAGCGGCGCTCGACGCGGGCGCCTCGGCGTACGACGACCGCACGGCTCCGGACGGCTCCGGACGGCTCCGGACGGCACGGACGCGCCTCGTTGACGCGGCCGTTGACGGGGTTTCGCCCGAACCGGGGAAGCGTACGGCCAAGTTCCCCGGATCCGGGCCGGTCCCTGCGACTCTGCCTCCCATGGAAGCGGTGCTGGCGCGGATGCGCGCCCTGGACGAGCGGCTCCCGCCGCAGGACGGTGTCGCCGTCTTCAACCGGGTCTACCTGACGGTCACGGAGACCCTGGACCGGAGGATCGGGCGCGGGGACTTCCCGGCGCCCCGGCGGGCCGAGACGCTCGGCGTGCGGTTCGCCGAGCGGTACCTGGCGGCGGTGGAGGCGGACCGGGCCCCGGCCTGCTGGCGCCCCCTGCTCCAGTACCGCCGCCACCCCGGGATCCGCCCGCTCCAGCACGCCCTGGCCGGGATCAACGCGCACATCGGGCACGACCTGGCCGTCGCGGTGGTGTCCACGTGCAGGGCCCTGGACTGCGAGCCCGCCGCCCTCGAAGCCGACTTCGACCGGGTCGGCGACACCCTGGTCGCCCTGGAGGAGCACATCCGGGAGGACCTGATGCCGGGCCCGGACCTCCTGGAGATCGCCGACCCGCTGACCCACCTGATCGGCTCGTGGAGCCTGGAACGCGCCCGCGCCGGCGCCTGGGCTGCGGCCCGCCTGCTGTGGAGCCTGCGCCGCTCCCCCGACCTGGCGGAGGAGTTCCGCGAGTCCCTGGACGCAGGTGTCGGCCTGGTCGGCCGCTGCCTGCTGACCCCGACGGGCCGCACCCCCGTACGGGCATGAAAACGGGCCGCCGCCGCGTTCGTACGCGGGGGCGGCCCGTGGTCATGGGGGCCGGGAACGGTCAGTCCTCCGGGAGCTCGACCGGGGCGATCTCGTCGTAGACGTCGCCCGGGCCCGGGTTGGTGGCGTCGGTGGAGCCGCCGAGGTGGTGCATGACGCCCCAGACGGCGTTCAGGGCGGTCTGGACGGCGCCCTCGGCCCAGCCGGCCGTCCAGGAGATGTCGTCTCCCGCGAGGAAGATGCCGCGCTTGTCCTCGGGGAGGCGGTCCTGCATGAAGTGGGTGAACAGGCGGCGCTGGTAGCGGTAGTGACCCGGCAGGTTGGCCTTGAACGCGCCCATGAAGTAGGGCTCGTTCTCCCAGGACACGGTCACCGGGTTGCCGATGATGTGGCGGCGGATGTCGACCTTCGGGTAGATCTCGCCGAGGGACTTCAGCATGACCTCCATCCGCTCGTTCGCGGACAGCGGCAGCCACTTCAGGCTGTCGTCGCACCAGGTGTAGGACAGGCAGATGACAGCCGGCTGGTCCGGGCCGTTGTCCAGCAGGTAGGTGCCGCGGGTCATGCGGTCCGTGAGGGTCATCGACATGACGTCGCGGCCCGTTTCCTCGTCCTTGTCGAGCCAGAAGGGGCGGTCGACCGGGATGAAGAGCTTGCTGGACTCCATGTAGTGGGTGCGCTCGATCGCCGTCCAGTGGTCGATCGGGAAGAGCGTGTCGTCGCACGCGATCTTCGACAGGAGCATCCAGGACTGGGCCGTGAAGATCGCGGCGCGGTACGTGCGGATGTCGCCGGACGCGTCGGTGACCGTGATGCGGTTGCCGGCCGTGCGGTGCAGGCGGGTCACCGCGGGGCGCGGGGCGCCCTCGTGCAGGGAGGACAGCGAGGTGCCCTGGGCCCAGTGGACGATCTTCTCGGGCTCGCGCTCCCACAGGCGCAGCGGGAGCTGCTGCGAGCCGCCGACGATGCCGCGGTGGTGGTCGTCGGCCTCGGTGTAGACGACGCGCAGGATCTCCAGGATGGAGTTCGGGAAGTCGGTGTCCCAGCCGCCCGTGCCGAAGCCGACCTGGCCGAAGATCTCGCGCTTGCGGAAGGACTGGAAGGCCTCGGACTTGCAGAGGAAGCCGTAGAAGGTCTCGTCGTCGAGCTTCTCGACGAGCTTCGCCCAGATCTCGCGGATGCGCGGCACGTCCCGCTCGCGCATCGCGGTGTTCATGTCGGAGAAGTCGGCGCCCTCGTCCAGGCAGGCGTTCCACGCGGCGGACACGTCGCGGTAGACCTGCGGGAGGTCGGCGATGGTCTCGGCGTAGTGGGTCTCGCCCTTGAGGTCGACGACCGTGGAGGGGGTGGACTCGGCGAGCGGGTTCGGGAAGGGTTCCGTCACCAGGCCGACGAGGTCGATGTAGTGCTGGAGGGCGGTGGAGGACGGCGGGAAGCGCATGGCGCCCATCTCCGCGGTCAGGCCCTCGGTGCCGGCGCCCTCGAAGCCGACGGTGCGCAGCCGGCCGCCGATCTGGTCGGCCTCGTAGACGACGGGCTTGAGGCCCATCTTCATCAGCTCGTAGGCGGAGATGATGCCGGACAGTCCGCCGCCGATGACGGCGACCTCGGTGCCGTGCTCGGTGGCCGGTATCTGGCCCAGGCCCGCCGGGTGGGCGAGGAAATCGTCGTACGCGTACGGGAAGTCCGGGCCGAACATGGTGATCGGCGGCTGTCCGTCGCTGTGCGGGACGGCGGTGGTGGGCACCGTGGACGTCATGGGGGTACGTCTCCTTGCGGCAGAGCTGGGGGAAGCGGGGGGTATCAGACGAGGGAGGCGTAGAGCCCGGGGCGGCGGTCGCGCAGGTAGGGGTTGGTCGTGCGCGACGCGTGCAGCAGCTCGGGGTCGGCCTCGCCGAACACCAGCTCCTCGCCGCGGCCGGCCCGGGTCCGGGTGACCCCGTCGGGGCTCGCCAGGCAGCTGAGTCCGACGAACTCGAACTCGCCTTCCGGGCCGGTGCGGTTGACGTACGCGATGTACATCTGGTTCTCGAAGGCCCGTACGGGGACGAGCTGTTCGGCGACGAACTGGAACGGGTGCATCTGCGCGGTCGGCACCAGGAGGAGGTCGGTGCCGGCGAGCGCGTGGGCCCGGACGTTCTCGGGGAACTCCACGTCGTAGCAGATCATGATGCCGATGCGGAGGCCGCCGAGGTCCGCCTGGACGACGGGGGCGTCGCCGGGGGTGAAGGCGTCCTGCTCGAAGCAGCCGAAGAGGTGCGTCTTGCGGTAGTTCGCGAGGCGCTCTCCGTCGGGGCCGATGAGCTGGGCCGCGTTGTACACGGCGTCGCCCGACCGCTCGGGGTAGCCGTACAGGACGGCGACCCCGTGGCGGCGGGCGATCTCACCGATGGCGCGGGCGGACATGCCGTCGGCCGGTTCGGCGAGGCCGGCGATGTCCTGGGGGGCCAGGGCGTAGCCGGTGAGGAACATCTCCGAGGTCACGAGGAGCCCGGCCCCGCCCTGTGCGGCGCGCGATGCGGCCTCTTCGAGCGCCTTGAGGTTCTCGGCGGTGTCGCCGAGCCGTCCGGAGCTCTGGAGGAGGGCGGTGCGCAGCGGGGGCATGGACTACCTCTGTGACAGGAGGGGAGGGGGTCCTAAGACGGTACGTTCGCACGTTCGACCGGGACAAGCCGTGACCGTTGCGCTGCGCGCATCGATTCGTTGCGTGTTCCCGGGCGGGTGCGGCGATTCGTTGCGCGGGGCCCCGGTGATGCCCCGGGAACCCCCTACGAGCCCGCGCGGAAGGCCGGGTGCGCGCCCAGGAACCGTAGGTCGTCGAGGATGTCGGGGGTGTGGTGGGAGACGACGCGGCCGCTCCAGGTGTCGACGAGGGCGGGGGCGGTCAGGTCGCCGTCGACGTGGTGGCCGGCGCCCTCATGGGCGAGGCGCAGCGCGGTGTGTCCGGGTGCGGCGGTGTCCGGGCCGAGGACGGTGGCGGGGACCGAGTTCGCCAGTCCCGGCTCGGCGAGGGCGGCGGCCACCCGGAGGGATCCCGGACAGCCGGCGGAGAGGTAGAGGCGGTAGCGGTGCGGGACGGGGGAGAACCCGGCGCCGATGCGGCCGCGCAGGGCGCGGGCCGGGCCGGTGCGGGGCAGGACGGGTGTGTCCCTCGGGCGGCGCGGGGTGCCCCGCGGGCTCGTCGCGGGCTGGGGGCGGGTTCGGCCGGGAGGGCGGCGCGTGTGCGCCCGGGGCTCGTGCCCGGAGGGCGTACCGGGCCGGCCGACGGGGCGGCGCCGTGTGCCCCGGGCGCGTGGCGGAGGGCGCACCGGGCCGGCCGACGGGACGGCGCCGTGTGCCCCGGGCGCGTGGCGGAGGCCGGACCGGGCCGGCCGACGGGACGGCGCCGTGTGCCCCGGCCGACGGGACGGCGCCTGTGCGCCCCGGGCGCGTGCCGGAGGGCGCACCGGGCCGGCCGACGGGACGGCGCCTGTACGCCCCGGGCGCGTGCCGGAGGGCGGACCGGGCCGGCCGACGGGGCGGCGCAGCCTGCGCCCGGGCTCGTGGCGGACGGCGTACGGGTCAGCCGCGGGGGCCGTAGGCGCTGCAGACCCGCAGGAGGTCTATGTGCAGGCGCCGGGTCAGCCACCAGCGGCGGAGGGTCTGCGCCCCCGCGTCCGCCGTCCTGGCCTCGTCCACCGGTCCCCGCCACCCAGCCCTCATGTGCGCCCCGTCCTGCGGTGGTTACGCTTCCCGCGGGGGGCGCCGGCCAATCCTGCCGTCCCCGCAGCGTCATGGCGGCGTACGGGGCCGTCAAGCAGGCGGTGACGACCGACCGGGCCGCCGCCACCGACCGAAGGAGCTCCGCACCCATGTCCGCCGAGGTACTCGACAATCCGGTCTGGGCCGCGCTGAACGGGCCGCACCGCCGCTTCGCCGAGCACGGGCCCGCAGGGCTGGCCGCCCGCTACACCTTGGACACCAGCCCCTTCGCGGGGCTCGGCGATCCGGAGGATCCGCGCGCCTGGGCGGATCTGGCCGAGCTGGTGGGGCCCGGGGAGGAGGTCTGGCTGACCGGGCTGCCGACGCCGCCGCCGGGGTGGGAGACGGTGCTGAACCTGCCGGGCGTCCAGCTGGACGGGCGTGGGGTACGGGCCGAGGCGGCGCCGGAGGCGGTGGTGCTGGGGCCCGGCGACGTGCCGGAGATGCTGGAGCTGGTGGCGCTGACCCGGCCGGGGCCGTTCCTGGACCGGACGGTGGAGCTGGGCACCTACCTCGGGATCCGGCACGAGGGGCGGCTCGTCGCGATGGCGGGGGAACGGATGCGGCCGCCGGGCTGGTCGGAGATCAGTGCGGTGTGCACGCATCCGGAGCACCGGGGGCGGGGCGCGGCGGCCCGGCTGATACGGGCGGTCGCGTGGGCGGTGCGTGAGCGGGGGGACGTGCCGTTCCTGCATGCGGCGGCGGCGAACACGTCTGCCGTTCGGCTCTACGAGGCGATGGGTTTCACGTTGCGGCGGAGGCCGGTCTTCCTGGGGCTGCGGACCCCGGCCAAGGAGGCCTGAGCGGCGGGCCGCGGGGCCGCAGGCCGCTGCGCGGAGCCTTCCTCCACCCCGCCCCTTCCCGAAACCGTGGGCTCCGCCCCCGGGCCCCCGCGCCTCAAGCGCCGGCGAGGCTGGACGGGTGCGGCTCGCGCGCCGGTGCGGCTCAAGGATTCGGGGCTCCGCCCCCGACCCCGCGCCTCACACGCCGGCGAGGCTGGATTTGTCCTCAGGCGGGGCCGGATGTGCTCCCGGCGAGGCGGGTCGTTCCTAGGCGGGCGCCCCGGAGGTGAAGCGGCGCAGCAAGGGCGACAGGACCAGGACCGACTTCGTGCGTTCGACGAAGGGTTCGCCGGCGATGCGTTCCAGCACGCGCTCGAAGTGCCGCATGTCGGAGGCGAAGACCTGGACGAGGGCGTCCGCGTCGCCGGTGACGGTCGACGCGGACACCACCTCGGGGTACCGCTCCAACCCTCGCCGGATGTCGTCCGGCGAGGTGTTGTGGCGACAGTAGATCTCGATGAAGCCCTCGGTCTCCCAGCCCATCGCGGCCGGGTCCACGCGGACCGTGAAGCCGGTGATGGCGCCTTCGGCCCGCAGCCGGTCCACGCGCCGCTTCACGGCGGGGGCGGAGAGGCCGACCTCGGAGCCGATGTCCGCGTAGGAGCGGCGGGCGTCCTCGGCGAGGGCGTGCACGATGCGTTCGTCGAGATCGTTCAGTCGCACTGCGGGCGGATCACTTCTCTGCGGTGGCCAGTGTGGAGCGGCGAATGCCGTACAGGAAGTAGACCACGAGGCCGACGGCCATCCAGACACCGAAAGCGATCCACGTGGCCGTCGGCAGGCTGTACATCATGTAGCCGCAGGCGAGGAAGCCGAGGATCGGGGTGACCGGGAACAGCGCCACCTTGAAGGTGCGCGGCATGTCCGGCTTGGTGCGGCGCAGGATGACGACGGCGACGTTGACCAGGGCGAAGGCGAAGAGCGTGCCGATGCTGGTCGCGTTGGCCAGCTCACCCAGGGGGATGAAGGCCGCGAGCGCGCCGCAGAAGAGGGAGACGATCACGACGTTGGCGCGCGGGGCGCCGGTCTTCTCGTCGACCTTGGCGAAGACCTTGGGGACGAGGCCGTCGCGGGACATCGCGAAGAGGATGCGGGTCTGGCCGTAGAGGACGGCGAAGACGACCGAGGCGATGGCGACGACCGCGCCGGCGGCGAGGACGACGCCCCAGACGCTGGTGCCCGTGACGTTGGTCATGATCTGGGCGAGCGCGGCCTCGGTGCCCTTGAAGTCCTGCCACGGCATCGCGCCGACGGCGACAAACGCGACGAGGACGTACAGGATCGTGACGATGCCCAGCGAGAGCATGATCGCGCGGGGCAGGTCCTTCTTCGGGTTCTTGGCTTCCTCACCGGCGGTGGAGGCGGCGTCGAAGCCGATGTACGAGAAGAAGAGGGTGGAAGCGGCGGCGCTGATGCCGGTGATGCCGAGCGGGGCCAGCGGGGCGTAGTTGCCGGACTTGATGCCCATGACGCCGATGCCGATGAAGAGCACCAGCGTGACGATCTTCACCGCGACCATGATCGAGTTGATCCGGGCGCTCTCCTTGGCGCCGCGCATCAGGAAGACCATGGCGAGCAGGACGACGACCAGCGAGGGCAGGTTGATCCAGCCCCCGTCGCCCAGCGGGTTCGAGAGGGTGTCGGGGATCGTGAAGCCCAGGGTCCCGTCGAGGAGCTCGTTGAGGTACTGGCCCCAGCCGACGGCGACGGCGGCGACCGAGACGGCGTACTCCAGGACCAGGCACCAGCCGCAGACCCAGGCTATGAACTCGCCCATGGTGGCGTAGGAGTACGAGTACGAGGACCCGGAGACGGGGACGGATCCGGCCAGCTCCGCGTAGGAGAGGGCCGAGAACAGCGCCGTCAGGCCCGCGATGACGAACGAGATCGTGACGGCCGGGCCGGCCTTGGGGGCGGCTTCGCCGAGGACGACGAAGATGCCGGTGCCCAGGGTCGCGCCGATGCTGATCATCGTCAGCTGCCACATGGTGAGCGAGCGGCGGAGCATGCCGCCCTCGCCCTGACCGCCTTCGGAGACGAGCTGCTCGACCGGCTTGCGGCGGAGGAGGGGGTGCGCGGGCCTGCGGGGCTCGGTCGTGAGGGGTGGCGCCTGGCCGTGGTCGAGCACGAAGGACTCCTTCTTCACTGCGGATGGGGACTGACAGGCGTCGACCGCAGCGGTCCGGAGCAGGAGCAGGCAGAGCCTGGGCATGGGGGGACCGCCGAGCAGGCGGTCTGCGCCACTCCACGTACAGCGAGTGAGCCTACGAGCTGAGGGATAGCGCCCGTAATGCACCATCCTTGCACATTGGCGCACGATCGTTGCGCGGATCTGTCCCGGATGGTCCTTTGTTGCGCACTGATGATCGATCGCTGCGCAACCGACCGCCAACGCCATTCTTGACACTTCGTCAGATCTCCCGCAGCGTGCCGTCATGGATCTGGACGTGCTCTACGAGATCGACGTACCGAGGCCCTGGGCCGGGCCCCATCCGCACGGTCAGCGGGCCGCCGAGCAGCGCGCCTACCGGGAGGCCGTCGAGCAGATCCGGCTCGCCGACCGGATGGGGTTCCGCACGGTGTGGGCGGTCGAGCACCACTTCCGCGAGGGCCGCTCCCACTGCCCGGCCCCCGAGGTGCTCCTCGGGCACCTGGCCGGGCTGACCGAGCGGATCCGCCTCGGTTTCGGGGTGACGCTGACCCCCTTCGGCTTCACCCCGCCGCAGCGGATCGCGGAGAAGGTGGCCACCGTGGACGTGCTGTCCGGGGGGCGCGTGGAGTGGGGCACCGGTCGCTCCACTCCCATGGAGCAGGCGGCCTTCGGTGTGGACCGGGAGCGGTCCCGGGAGGACTGGCGCGAGGCCCTGGGGATCGTCGCCGGGATGTGGCGCGAGGAGTACTTCGAGTACGCCTCCGAGCGGTTCCGCTTCCCGCGCCGGATGGTCACCCCCAAGCCCGTGCAGGACCCCCACCCGCCCGCCTGGATGGCGGCCACCTCCCCCGGCTCGGCCGAGGTGGCCGGGGCGGCCGGCCTCGGACTGCTCTCCTTCTCGATCATGCAGCCACTGGAGGCGATGGCCCGGCAGGTGGCGGCGTACCGGAATGCCGCGCGCGCTCCGCGGCCGCTCACCGACGTCACGACGGACCGGGTCAGCGCCTACACCCTCGTCCACGCGACCGCGCCGGGCACGGCACCTGGCGCCCGCGTGTGGGACTCGGTGGCCTGGTGGTACGCGAACCTCGCGCAGTTCACGCTGGAGTGGGAGCTGCCGCACCTGGACCCCGGGGAACGGGAACGGACCTTCCCGCTGCTCACACCGATCCTGGAAGGGGAAATTCCGGTACAGCAATTCAGCGACGGTGACATGATCCTCATCGGGGACGCGGAGACGATCGTCGCCAAGGCCAAGCGGTACGCGGACCTCGGCGTGGACCAGCTGATCTGCTACGTGCAGTGGGGGTACCTGGAACACCGGGAGATCCTGCGGACCATCGAGATCCTGGGCAAGGAAGTCATTCCGGAACTCGCCCGCTACGAACCCCGGACGGCCGCCCCGTGACCGCGCGGGGCCCTGGGACCGCGCGGGGCCCCGGCAACGTCCCGACGACCCCCGCCCCCGGCTACCCCGCCGAAGGCCTCGACACCTCCCCCGTGCCCGACTACGCCGCTCTGCACCGCCTCGACGGCCGACGGCTCGTCCTGCTCGGCGCCGGCAACGGCATCGGCCGCCAGACCGCCCACGCCCTCGCCGCCGCGGGCGCCCGCGTCCTGTGCGCGGACCTCGACGGGGAGCGCGCCCGGGCCGTCGCCGCCGAGACCGGGGGCGTCCCGTACACCGCCGATGTGACCCGCCGTGCAGCCGTACGGACCCTCTTCGCGCAGGCCCCCGGTCTGCTGGGCGGCCCGGTGGGCGGGGTGGTCGACATCGTCGGCATGGCCCGGTACACGGCCCTGCCCGACCTCGACGACGCCGGCTGGGACTGGCACTTCGACGTGGTCCTGCGGCACGCCTGGCTCACCGTCCAGTACGGCGGTGAGGCCGTCGCCGCGGCCGGCGGCGGTCCGCTCGTCTTCGTGGCCTCGGTCTCCGGCCTGACCGCGGCCCCGCTGCACGCCGCGTACGGGGCCGCGAAGGCCGGGCTCCTGTCTTTGGTGCGCTCGGCGGCGGTGGAACTGGGCCCTCGCGGGGTACGGGTGAACGCGGTGGCTCCGGGGGTGGTGTGGACCCCGCGGGTCGCCGCCCTGCTCGGCTCCGAGGGGCGGCGGCGCAACGCGGAGAACGCCCCGCTGGGCCGGGTCGCCGAGACCTCGGACATCGCGTCCGCCCTGTACTTCCTCGTCTCGCCGCTGTCCTCGTACGTGACGGGACAGACGCTGGTGGTGGACGGCGGGGTAGCAGTGAAGTTCCCGTATCCGACGATCGGAGGCGAAGAGTGACACCACCGGGCGTCGCCGGCACCGACACCGACACGGCCCCTGGCGGCCCGTGGCAGGACCCCGGCCCCTTCCTGCGCGGAGTCGCCTGGCTGGACAAGGGCCGCCCCGTGCGGGCGGACCCGGCGGACACCATGCGGCTGCCGTGGGACACGGCCGAACGGGCCACCCTGCCCATCGGTGTGCGGCTGGAGTTCACCACCGAGACCGCGCACGCGGTGGAGATCCGCTACCGGGCTACCGTGCCCGGCCCCACCGACGCCCTGCGCGACCTCGCGCACGGCTTCGCGCTGTGGGACCGGCACGGGGTGGTCTGCGAGGTGTTCACCGAACCGGCCGCGGAGGCCGTCGTACGGCTGGAACTGCGCGGTGGCAGCGGGCCCTTCACCCTGCACCCGCCCGAGACGCAGTCCCCGGTCGTCCTCGGCCTGCGCGGGATCGGCGGCCCGCTCGAACCGGCCCCGCCCGCACCGCGCTGGGTGGTGCACGGCGACTCCATCACCGAGGGCTGGTGGTCCACCCGGCCCGCCCACGGCTGGCCCGCGGTCACCGGCCGGGCGATGGGCTGGGACACCGTCAACCTCGGCTACGCGGGCGCCGCCCGCGGCGAACTCGCCACCGCCGAACAGCTCGCGGGCCTGCCCGCCGATGTCCTCACGCTCGCCTTCGGCACCAACTGCTGGTCGCGGGTGCCCTATTCGGCGCCGCTCCTGTACGAGACCACGCGCGTGTTCCTCGAACTGGTCCGGCAGGGGCATCCGCGGACCCCGCTCCTGCTGGTCTCCCCCCTCCTGCGGCCCGACGCGGAGCGGACCCCGAACCGGCTCGGCGCCACCCTGGGCGCCCTGCGCGACGCGATGGAGCGCGCCACCCGGGACCGGATCGCCGCGGGGGACGACCGGTTGGCCGTGCTGCCGGGCCGGGACCTGCTGGGGCCGGAGCACCTGGAGGACGGCCTGCACCCCAACGACGCCGGACACCGGGTCCTGGGCCTCGCTGTGGCCACGGCTCTGCGGCGCGCCGGGTTCGGCGGGGGGTGAGTGAAACAGCCCACAACGATCGCCGTGAACAGACCTCTCCCCCACGGCGTGTCCTGAGCACAGTTGCCGGCGCTGAGGCGGCGGACACGACGGACACGACGCACACCACAGTGGGAGAGATCACGATGGGCATGAAGCGCGGAACCACCCTTGCCGCGGCAGCGATCGCCGTCGTCCTGGCGGCGAGCGCCTGCGGTCCGGCGGACGACAAGGCCGCCGGCACGGCCGCGCCGGCCGGCGCCGCCTCCGCCCAAGCCTCCTCCCAGGCCTCCTCCCCGGCCCCGGCGGCGGACGGCTCCGCTGCCAAGCCCGGCGGGCAGCCGGCCGTCACCGCCACCACCGTCGACCAGCTGGGCTCGGTCCTCACCGACGGCGCCGGACTCACCCTCTACCGCTTCGACAAGGACACCGCCAAGCCGCCGAAGTCGAACTGCGACGGCGACTGTGCGAAGACCTGGCCGGTGGTCGCGGCCGGTGACGCCGCCGCCGCGGCGGGCACGGACCCGGCGCTGCTGGGCGAGGTGGTGCGCAGCGACGGCACCAGGCAGCTGACGGTGGCCGGCTGGCCCGCGTACCGCTTCAACAAGGACGCCAGGGCGGGCGACGTGAACGGCCAGGGTGTGGGCGGGGTGTGGTTCGCGTTTGCCCCGGACGGCAAGAAGGCGGCGAAGGCGGCTCCGGCCGCGGGCGGTGCGGCCGAGGCGGGCGCGGGTCTGTCCGTGGCGAAGGACCCCGAGCTCGGCGACCACATCGTCGACGGCAAGGGCATGACCGTCTACCGGTTCAAGCCGGACACGGCGTGGCCGATGGTGTCCAAGTGCGAGGGTGACTGCGTCGCCAAGTGGCCCGTGGTCCCGCCGGTGGACAAGGCCGACACCAAGGGGATCACGGAGCGCAACTACCTGGTGCTGGACCGCCCGGACGGCAAGAAGCAGCAGACGGTCGACTGCTGGCCCGTCTACACCTTCAGCGGCGACAAGAAGCCCGGCGACGTCAACGGCCAGGGCGTGGGCGGCACCTGGTACGCCGTCTCCCCGGACGGCAAGCTCATCACCGTCCAGTAGCAGCCCGCCCTCGCTCCCCGCTCCCCCACCCTTCCGACCGCGCGGCCCCTGGCCCGACCCCCCCGGGCAGGGGCCGCGCACCGTTCCGCCGCGGCGGGCCGGTGCCTAGACTCGGCCGCATGCTGCGCGTACTGGCCGTCGACGACGAGAAGCCGCTCCTGGAGGAACTCCTCTACCTGCTGCGCTCCGACCCCCGGGTCCGCAGCGCGGAGGGGGCCTCCGACGCCACCGAGGCGCTGCGCCGGATCACGCGGGCGCTGGAGGCGGGGCCGGACGGGGCGGACGGCATCGACGTGGTCTTCCTCGACATCCACATGGCCGGGCTGACCGGTCTGGACATCGCCCGGCTGCTGGCCGGTTTCGCGCGGCCGCCGCTGATCGTGTTCGTCACCGCCCACGAGGGTTTCGCCGTACAGGCCTTCGACCTCAAGGCCGTGGACTACGTGCTCAAGCCCGTACGCCCCGAGCGGCTGGCCGAGGCCGTCCGGCGGGTGTGTGCGCAGCTGGGCCGCACCGGGGAGGCTCCGCCGCCGGCCGCCGAGCCCGCCCCGGCCGTGCCGGTGCAGCGCCGGCCGGCCGCCGAGGTCACCGTCACCGACCGTGCGCCGGACCAGATCGCCGTCGAACTGGGCGGCGTCACCCGGTTCGTGGCGATCGCCGACATCGCCTACGTCGAGGCCCAGGGCGACTACGCCCGCCTGCACACCGACGAGGGCAGCCACCTGGTCCGGATCCCGCTGTCCACGCTGGAGGAGCGGTGGGCGGCGCGCGGGTTCGTACGGATCCACCGCCGGCACCTGGTGGCGCTCGCCCGCATCGACGAACTGCGGCTGGACGCGGGCACGACGAGCGTCCGGGTCGGGTCGGCGGAGCTCCAGGTGAGCCGTCGCCATGCGCGGGAGCTACGGGATCTGCTGTTGCGGCACGCGACCGGCTGACGACCGGCTGACCGCCGGGCGGCGCCGTGGTGCCGTTCGTCGCACGGCGGGTGGCATACGGCGATCCGGCGGGGGCGTACGCCACCCTCCGGCCGGGCGCCCGCGTATCGTGGATCTTCCGGCGCGGGAGGAGCGCGATGTCCGAAATCCAGGCGCTGCTGGACGCGTTGACCGGCCTGCCCCGCCGGGTGCCGGCCGGGCCGGCCGAGGCGGAGTCGCTGCTGGCCCGCCTGCGGAGTGCTGCCGCGCGCTGGGCCGACGTCCTGTACGAGGCCGGCGAGGGGGTCCGCGGCCAGGTCCCGCCCCGCGCGGAGGCGGCCCTCACCCTGGCCTTCCGGCGGGCGGAGGAGTCGTACGTGGAGCTGGAGATCGCCCTCCGCGACTGCGCCGAACACCGCGACCCGGTCATCTGATCCGACACCCAGCTGCCTGTCCCCCACCCCGCCCCTGCCCGGCGTACCGAATCTGCGGCTCCGCCGCGTGGGGGTTTGCGACCCCGGCCGCCGCTCCCGGGGCTCCGCACATCCAGCCCGTCCGGCGTTTGAGGGCACGGGCGCGCAGCGCACGTACGGGGTCTGGGGCGGAACCCCGGGACTTCAGCCCGTCCGGCGATTGAGGACCGGGTCCGGGCAGAGCCCGGTTTCGGGAAGGGGCGGGGTGGGGGAAAGCCCCGCACAGCGGCAACCGGCGAGGCCGGCGGCGCGGGCAGGGCCGGCCGGGCGGGGGGCCGCGGCCACAACTTCCGAGGCCGGCGGCCGGGTACGGGCCGGATCACGCCTGGTGCCGGATTCGCGCCGGTGCATAGACTCCCGTCACCCCTCCCCCGGCCGAAGGACCCCCCGGTGAACCAGACGTACGCGCTGACCGCGGTCGCCGTCGTCGTCCTCGCCACCGTCCTCGTCGGCGCGCTCGGACTGCGCATATCCCGGACCACCTCCGACTTCTACGTCGCCTCCCGCACGGTGGGGCCCCGCCTCAACGCGGCCGCCATCAGCGGCGAGTACCTCTCCGCCGCGTCCTTCCTCGGAGTCGCCGGGCTGGTGCTGCTCCAGGGGCCCGAGATGCTCTGGTACCCGGTCGGCTACACCGCCGGGTACCTCGTGCTGCTGGTGCTCGTCGCGGCCCCGCTGCGCCGCTCGGGGGCGTACACGCTGCCCGACTTCGCCGAGGCCCGCCTGGAGTCCCAGGCGGTGCGCCGGATCGCGGTGCTGTTCGTGGTCGGGGTCGGCTGGCTGTACCTGCTGCCGCAGCTGCAGGGCGCGGGGCTGACCCTGGAGATCCTGACCGGGGCCCCGCACTGGGTAGGCGGGGTGGTCGTCGCGTCGGTGGTGGGCGCGGCCGTGGCCGCCGGCGGGATGCGCAGCATCACCTTCGTGCAGGCCTTCCAGTACTGGCTCAAGCTCACCGCCCTCCTCGTCCCCGCCTTCTTCCTCCTCGCCGCCTGGGCCGGGGACGGCGCCCCGCGGGCCGCCTTCGACGCCCCGGCCGTCTTCCGCGAGCACACGGCCGTCACGCTCGCCGAGGACGTCCGGATGTCGGTGGACGCGCCGCTGGCGCTGACGGTAACCGGGCAGGTGGACGGGCGGACGTACGAGGCGGTCCCGCTGACCCTCGCGGCCGGGCAGCACTCCGTACGGGCCCGCGCGCGCCTGGAGTTCACCCCGGGCTCCGTGGTGCCCGACACCCGGGCTGAGGCCGGCCTCAGCGCGTCCAGCTGGTCGGAGCCGCTGTCCGGGGACCGGCCCGAGTACCGGCTGTACGCGACGTACGGGCTGATCCTGGCCACCTTCCTCGGCACGATGGGCCTGCCGCACGTCGCGGTGCGCTTCTACACCAGTCCCAACGGGCGGGCCGCACGGCGCACCACGCTGGTCGTGCTCGGGCTGGTCGGGGTCTTCTACCTGCTGCCTCCGGTGTATGGGGTGCTGGGCCGGATCTACGCGCCCGAGCTGGCGCTGACCGGCGACGCGGACGCCGCGGTGCTGGTGCTGCCCGAGCGGATGCTGGGCGGGCTGCTCGGGGAGCTGCTGGGGGCGCTGCTGGCCGGGGGTGCCTTCGCGGCGTTCCTGTCGACGGCTTCGGGGCTCACGATGGCGGTGGCCGGGGTGCTGCACCAGGACCTGTTGCCGGCGCGCGGGGTGCGGAGCTTCCGTTTCGCGGTGCTCGTGGCGGTGCTCGTGCCGCTGGCCGGGAGCGTGGCGGCGCGGGACGTGCCGGTGGCGGACGCGGTGGGGCTGGCGTTCGCGGTGTCGGCGTCGTCGTTCTGCCCGCTGCTGGTGCTGGGCATCTGGTGGCGCGGGCTGACCCCGCCGGGTGCGGTGGCCGGGCTGGTGACGGGCGGCGGGGCGGCGCTGAGCGCGGTGCTGGCGACGCGGACCGGACTGGCCCCGGCGGGCTGGGTACACACGCTGCTGGCGTGGCCGGCGGCCTGGTCGGTGCCGCTCGGGTTCTTGACGATGGTGCTGGTGTCGCTGGGCACCCGGTCGCGGATCCCGGCCGGGACGGCGGCCACCCTGGCCCGGCTGCACCTGCCGGAGAACGTGGCCGGGGACCGGGCGGGGGCCGGCCGGTGACCGGGCCGGTGGTGGCGGCGCTGGCGGCGGCGGGCGCGGCCCTGCTGCTGGGGACCGGCTGGGCGGCGGGCCGGTGGCAGGCCCGGCGCGGCGAGCGGGCGGCCGGGCTGGATCTGGGGACCCCGGTGGAGCGGGCGACGTTCCACACCCTGCACACGGCGTCGCTGGCCGCTCCCCCGCTGCGCGCGGGGCTGACGGAGGACGCGGCGCGCAAGGCCGCCCGGCGGCTGCGCTCGCTGCTGGGCACGGAGGCGCTGTGCCTGACCGACCGGGAGTCGGTGCTGGCCTGGGACGGCCCGGGCGCCGATCACCACGAGCGGCGGGCGATGGCCCGGGTGGCGGTGATGCTGGACTCGGGGCGCAGCCAGAGCGTGCGGACCGAGTGCCAGCGGCCGGACTGTCCGCTGAAGTGGGCGGTGGTGGCTCCGCTCACCGGTGAGGACGGGATGCTGGGCGCGCTGGTGGCGTACGGGTCGCGGGAGTCGGCGGTGCTGGTGCGGGCCGCGACGGAGGTCGCGCGGTGGGTGTCCGTACAGCTGGAGCTGTCCGAGCTGGACCGCTCGCGGACCCGGCTGATGGAGGCGGAGATCAAGGCGCTGCGGGCGCAGATCTCCCCGCATTTCATCTTCAACTCGCTCGCCGCGATCGCCTCGTTCGTGCGGACGGACCCGGAGCGGGCCCGCGACCTGCTGCTGGAGTTCGCGGACTTCACCCGGTACTCCTTCCGGCGGCACGGTGAATTCACCACGCTGGCGGAGGAATTGCGTTCCATCGAGCAGTATCTGGCGCTGGCGGGCGCCCGGTTCGGGGACCGGCTGAAGGTGACCTTGCAGGTAGCGCCGGAGGTACTGCCGGTGGCGCTGCCGTTCCTGTGCCTCCAGCCGCTGGTGGAGAACGCCGTCAAGCACGGCCTGGAGGACTCCACCGAGGAGTGCCGGATCACCATCACCGCGCGGGACGCCGGCTCGGAGGCGGTCATCACCGTCGAGGACAACGGCATCGGGATGGATCCGGCCCTGCTGCGCCGGATCCTGGCCGGGGAGGGCGGCGGTTCCTCCTCCGGCATCGGGCTGCCCAATGTCGACGAGCGGATCCGGCAGGTGTACGGGGACGCGTACGGGCCGGTGATGGAGACGGGGGTCGGCGCGGGCATGAAGGTGACCGTGCGGATCCCGAAATACCGTGCCGGTGTGCACAGTTCACCGCCGGGCCGGCAGCCGCCCCGGTACTGACCGGCCCGGGGCGTGGCATCCTGACGACGGGCGCGATGTGACCGGAAGGAACGCCGGCGTGCGGGTCGGGCGGGAGCGCCCTCACCCGGCGCCAACCGGTCAACCGGCCAGCCGAACGGTCCACCGGCCCACCGCCCCCTGGTGCTCCGCCCCACACCCCGCGCCTCAAACACCGGCGAGGCTGGATACCCCCCGTCCGCCCGGCACGGCTGGGCAGTCCGCCTCAAACGCCGGCGCGGCTGAAAATGGCTGACACCGTCGGCCCAGCGGGCTGCATGTGCCTGGCGCGAATGGATTCGCGGGGCATATCCAGCCCCGTCGGCGTTTGAGGCCCGGGGTACGGGGCGGAGCCCCGGGCAACTCAGCCCCGCCGGCGTTTGAGGCCCGGGGTACGGGGCGGAGCCCCGGGCTTTGAGCCGCGCGAGGCCGATCGGCCGCACCACACTTCGGCCCCGCCGGCGATTGAGGCGGGGGCGGCTGGGGCGGAGCCCCGGACAACTCAGCCCCGCCGGCGTTTGAGGCGCGGGGTACGGGGCGGAGCCCCGGGGGTGGGGTGTGCCGGGACAGCCGGTCGGGAATGGCCGTGGCCCCGGCGTCCGGGAGGGGACGGCGGGGCCACGGGAAGCGGGGGACTAGCTCCAGCTGGCGTGCAGCGGCTTGCCCTCGGCATAGCCCGCCGCCGACTGGACCCCGACGACCGCCTTCTCCTCGAACTCCGCGAGGGACCCCGCACCCGCGTAGGTGCAAGAGGACCGGACACCCGCGATGATCGAGTCGATCAGGTCCTCGACGCCCGGACGCGTCGGGTCCAGGAACATGCGCGAAGTGGAGATGCCCTCCTCGAAGAGCCCCTTGCGGGCCCTGTCGTACGCCGACTCCTCGGACGTCCGGTTCTGCACCGCCCGCGCCGACGCCATGCCGAAGGACTCCTTGTACAGGTGCCCCTCGGCGGACTGCTGGAGGTCGCCCGGGGACTCGTACGTCCCCGCGAACCAGGAGCCGATCATCACGTTCGACGCACCGGCGGCCAGCGCCATCGCCACGTCGCGCGGGTGACGGACACCGCCGTCTGCCCACACGTGCTTGCCGTACTTCTTCGCCTCCGCCGCGCACTCCAGCACCGCGGAGAACTGCGGGCGGCCCACGCCGGTCATCATGCGGGTGGTGCACATGGCGCCGGGGCCCACACCGACCTTGATGATGTCCGCGCCGGCCTCGATCAGATCGCGCACGCCCTCGGCGGCGACGATGTTGCCCGCCACGATCGGGACCTGCGGGTCCAGCGCGCGGACGGCCTTGATCGCGTTGATCATCGACTCCTGGTGGCCGTGCGCCGTGTCGATGACGAGCGTGTCCACGCCCGCGTCGAGCAGCTGCTTGGCCTTCTGCACGAAGTCGCCGTTGATGCCGACGGCGGCCGCGATGCGCAGCTTGCCGTTGGCGTCGGTGGCCGGGGTGTACAGGGTCGCGCGCAGCGCGCCCTTGCGGGTCAGGATGCCGACGAGCTTGCCGTCCTTGTCGACGGCCGGGGCCAGCTTGCGGTGGCCGGCGTCGAGGGTGTTGAAGGCCTCGCGCGGGTCGATGTCGGCGTCGATGAGCAGCAGCTCCTTCGACATGACCTCGGAGAGCTGGGTGAAGCGGTCCACGCCGGTCAGGTCGTGGTCGGTGACGACGCCGACCGGCCTGTTGTCGGCGTCGACGACGACGCCGGCGCCGTGGGCGCGCTTGGGCAGCAGGGACAGCGCGTCGGCGACGGTCTGGGTGGGCGCCAGCGTGATCGGGGTGTCGAGCACGAGGTGGCGGGTCTTCACCCAGGAGATGACGTCGGTGACGATCTCGATCGGGATGTCCTGGGGGATGACGACGATGCCGCCGCGGCGGGCGACGGTCTCGGCCATCCGGCGGCCCGCGATGGCGGTCATGTTCGCCACGACCAGCGGAATGGTGGTGCCGGTGCCGTCGGGCGCGGAGAGGTCGACACCCTGGCGGGAACCCACCGCGGAGCGGCTCGGCACCATGAACACATCGTCGTACGTGAGGTCGTACGGCGGCTTCAGATCATTGAGGAAACGCACGTGCTGAACATCCCAGTCGATCGGAGGGGCCGGCCCTGCCCGTCAGGGCAAGCCGAGGAAACGCACGTACTTCATTCTCCCACGTCCCGGCGTTTACCACGCCCGGGCTGATCGTCCAGGACATACCGGGCCTTGTGGTCGGTTCCTACGGGACTTCGGTGCCCGTGCGGCGTACGGGGCCCCGGCAGCCCGTGAGCGGGAGCACTGATCCGCCGTACCGGACCGCCGTGAACTCGGCGGCGATGGCCAGTGCGGTTTCCTCGGGGGTTGTGCCGCCGAGGTCGAGGCCGAGGGGTGAGCGCAGCCGGTCCAGCGCGGCCTGCGGGACGCCTTCCTCCCGTAGCCGCCGGGCCCGCTCGGCGTGGGTGCGGCGCGATCCCATGGCTCCGGCGTAGGCGAGCGGCAGCCGCAGGGCGAGTTCCAGCAGCGGTACGTCGAATTTGGCGTCGTGGGTCAGGACGCAGACCGCCGTACGGGTGTCCAGCCGGCCGGCGTCCCATTGCGCGGCCAGGTGGCGGTGCGGCCAGTCGACGATCACCTCGTGGGCGTCGGGGAAGCGGGCGGGGGTCGCGAAGACGGGCCGGGCGTCGCACACGGTGACCCGGTGGCCCAGGAAGGCGCCGATCCGGGTGAGGGCGGCGGCGAAGTCGATGGCTCCGTAGACGATCAGCCGGGCCGGCTCGGCGGCCGACTCGACGAGCAGGGTCAGCGGCTCCCCGCACAGTCCGCCCGCGGCGGCGAGCTCGGCGGTGCCGGTGCGGCCGGCCAGCAGCAGGGTGCGGACCCGCGCGGCGGCGGCCCGGTCGAGGGCGGCCCCGCCGCCGAGGCCGCCTTCGCAGGTGCCGTCGGCGTGGACGGCGAGCGCCCGGCCGAGCTGCGGCGGCGGGCCGGAGACCACCCGGGCCAGCGCGGCCCGTGTCCCGTCGGCGGCGGCGTCGAGCACGGAGCTGATGACGGGCCGCACGGGGTCGTGTCCGCGTACCGGAGTGACCAGGACGTCGAGGACTCCCCCGCAGGTCAGCCCCACGGCGAAGGCGTCGTCGCTGTAGCCGAAGCGGTGTACGCCGCCCGTGCCGGACTCGATCGCGTCGAGGCAGAGCTCGTGTACGGCGGACTCCACGCAGCCCCCGGAGAGGGAGCCGAGCGCGGTGCCCCGGTCGTCGACGGCGAGGGAGGCGCCGGGGCCGCGCGGGGCGCTGCCGCTGACGGCGACGATGGTGGCCAGGGCGAAGTCCCGTTGCGCGGCGCACCACGCGCGTAGCCCGTCGGTGATGTCGAGCATCAGCGGATGTACTCGCGGAGGGCGGCCTGTCCGGGGACGAGGGGCCGGGGCGGCAGCGCGGCCGGGGGTCGGGCGGCGGGGAGCCGGACCGTGGTGGGCGAGGCGGCGGCCGCCGGTCTGCCGGGGGTGGCCGGCCGGGTGGCGGCGGAGCGGGTGGGGCCGGCGTATGCCTCGGGTGCCCCGCCGCGCGCGCCGAGGAGTTTCGCGGCGTGGGCGACGCTCGCGAGGGTGGCGTGGTGGTGCCAGCCGCGGAAGGAGCGGCCCTCGAAGTCGCGGATGCCGACGGGTTCGCAGGTCTCGGTGAAGTCGAGGGAGACGCGGTCGGTGAGCTTGGCGAGCAGGAAGAGCTGGGCGAGCGGCCGGTCGCCGATGTTGGTGACCCAGAACTCGGAGGGCAGCAGGGCGGCTTCGGTCCAGGCGCCGACGAGCAGCAGCGGGGTGGACGGCACGGGCAGGGGCCGGTCCTCGCAGGGGGTGGCGAGGATGGAGGCCGCGGTCAGCAGGGTCACCGCGCCCTCGGCGCGGCCGTGGCGGGTCCATTCGACGACGCGGCGCTGGGAGCGCAGGGAGTCGATGAGTTCGCGGGCGGGTGCGGTGTGCGGCCCGGGTTTGTGCCGGCCGGCGCCGCCGAAGGAGACGGGCAGCGAGCCGTCGACCTTGAACACGAAGGGGATGTCCTGGGCGGCGAAGGATTCGATGCTCTGCGGCAGATCGCAGTTGGCGACCTCCATCACCACCGGGCGGCGCTGGAGTTGCCAGGTGGCGGCCATCCGCTGGACGGCCTGTACGGCGTCCTGGGCGGGGGTGAGCGAGCGGGCGGTGTCGGGGATGCCGGCGCGGCGGCGGCGCAGGAGTTCGCCGGTCCAGGGCCCGGGGAGGGTGAGGGTCCATTCGACCGGGAAGCTCGCTTCGCTGGAGGCGAGCCAGATGCCGCCGGCCTGCTGGCAGTTGGCGGTGCGGCCGAGCTGGGGGACGAACTGCCGGCCGACGCCGACCGAGCGGTCGCCGGCCTTCTCTATGACCATGGGCTGGAGCACCCAGGCCAGCGGGCGCTGAGCGGTGCGTTCGAGGTGCTGGGCGAGGGAGCGGCGGACCGGGGTCCAGTCCCAGGGGGACTTGCTGATGAACTGCTGGAGGCTCTGCTCGACTGAACTGGCCCCTGTTCCGGCGATGTTACGGATTGTTTTCTTCCCGGTGGTCCGCACGAGGCCGTTCAGATAAACGCGGGCCCAGTTTCGCTGGTCCCGCCGGGGTAAAGACTCGAAAAGAAGAGAGATCAGGACGTCGATCAATTCGGAGATTTCCTTTGTGGAATCCTCCGGCAGGACTACGCGAGCCATCTTCGGCCTCCCCCGCGACCAGCTAGATCCGATACCCTACTTGACCGCAGAGAACGGCCGTAGACCCCGGCGGCCACTTCCTGAGGTCGCCGGCAGATTCGAGCCGCTCTTCCTCTACCACGAGGGGGATGGGGATCTGGTTCGCCGCATAGTAGAGCGCGATCAGGAAGTGGGCGACAAGGGTGAGCGGCGCGGAGTAGAAGGCCAGGACGACAGTGCAGGGGTAGGCGATGGCGCCGAGGCCGAAACGCACCCGGGTGGCCCTGGCCCCCTCTTTGTCCACCTGTTCGTGGAAGAGGTGTCCGACGCGGGTGACGTACCACCAGAAGGCCAGGAACGCCAAGGCGTAGGCCACGGTCACGCCGCTGTAGAGGACCGCGGCGGCGTGGGCGGAGCCGCCCTCCTCCATGAGGTGTTCGGCGAGGACGTTGGTGGTGTACAAACGACCCCGCGAAGATCCTCACGCTGGCCGACGGCACGGAGATCTCCGCGGAGACGGTCCTGCTGGCCACCGGGGTCTCGTACAACCGCCTCGAAGCCCCCGGCGCGGACCGCTTCGAGGGGGCGGGCCTCTACTACGGCGCGGCGACCACGGAGAGCTCGGCCTGCATCTCGCAGCACGTGTTCATCGTCGGCGGCGCCAACTCGGCCGGCCAGGCGGCGGTCCACTTCGCCAAGTACGCGGCCCGCGTGACGGTCCTGGTCCGCGCGGCCTCCCTCGACGCGAGCATGTCCCGCTACCTGATCGACGAGATCGACCGCACCCCGAACATCGAGGTGATTGTCCGTACGACGGTGGTCCGCCTCGACGGCGACGAGCATCTGGAACGGCTGGTCCTGCACGACGCGGACACCGGCGAGGACACGGAGGTCCCGGCCCGCTTCCTGTTCACCTTCATCGGCGCCCGCCCGCACACCGACTGGCTGTCGGGCGTCGTCGAGCGCGACGAGTACGGCTTCGTCCTCACCAGCTCGGACCTGATCGCGAACGGCGGCGAACTGCCGGCCGAGTGGAGCCTGGAACGCGCGCCGTACCCCCTGGAGACGAGCGTCCCGGGCGTCTTCGCGGCGGGCGACGTCCGCGCCCACTCCGTGAAGCGGGTCGCCTCGGGCGTCGGCGAGGGCGCGATGGCGGTCTCCCTCATCCACCGCTACCGCTCGATGGGCTGAGAGCGAACACCGAAGCTCTTGTGATCAAGCCCCCAGCGGACGCAACGTTGATTACATGATTACAGCCGAACAGAGCGAACAGCTCCGTGTCTGGTTCGCCGAGCGCCTGCCGGTGGACATCTACGCATCCCTCGTCTCGGTCACGGTCGACCGCGAGGAGATCACGGTCGTCGGCACCATCCCGGCGACCGAGTCGGCCAAGGAGTTCCGCGAACGCACCCGCGAGCAGCGCATCGAGGTGGCCCGCGAGGCCGAGGAGCTCTACCGCCGCAAGGTCGCCTGGGGCGTACGGACGGGTGAGGAGACGGTCCTCTTCACCCACCTCGCCGTCCCGGTGATGACCCGCCTGCGCCAGTCCGAACGCCAGGTCCTCGACACCCTGGTCGCCGGCGGCGTCGCCCGCAGCCGGGCCGACGCCCTCGCCTGGTGCGTGCGCCTCGTCGGGCGCAACACCGACGCGTGGCTGACGGAGCTGCGCGACTCCCTGGACAAGGTCCACCAGGTCCGCGCACAGGGCCCGGACGCACCGGACTCCATGAAGTCCGGGCCCGAATGAGTAAAAAGCCCCACCCCGGCACATGATCGCGTAAGGCTGGCCACGACCACCACCCAGGGAGGGCACGCACCATGACCACCACCGTCGAATACATCCGCTACCGGATCGCATTGGACGACCAGCCGGCCTTCGAGGACGCGTACGCCCGGGCCGCCGAGGCCCTGGCCGCTTCGCCCGAGTGCATCGACTACGAGCTGGCGCGCTGCGAGGAGGAGAAGGAGCGCTACATCCTCCGCATCCGCTGGACCTCGGTCGACGCCCACCTCAGCGGCTTCCGCAAGGGGGAGCACTTCCCCGCGTTCTTCAGCGCGATCCGTCCGTACGTGACGGCCATCGAGGAGATGCAGCACTACGTCGTGACCGGCATCGTGGGAACGGGAAAGGCCTCCGCATAACCATGAGCACCACACCCACCGTCTACGAGTGGATGGGCGGCGCGGAGGCGATGAACCGCCTCACCGACGCCTTCTACGCCCACGCCCTGCGGGACGAGATCCTGGCCCCGGTCTTCGCCGGCATGGGCTCGCAGCACCCGCAGCACGTCGCGGTCTGGCTGTCGGAGGTCTTCGGCGGCCCGTCGGACTACACCGCCCACCACGACGGCCACCAGCACATGGCCACCAAACACCTGGGCCGCGGCATCACCGAGAAACAGCGCCGCCGCTGGGTGGACCTCCTGATGGACACGGCCGACGAGGTCGGCCTCCCGACGGACCCCGAATTCCGCGCGGTGTTCGCCTACTACATCGAGTGGGGCACCCGCATGGCCCTGGTCTACTCGGGCCCCAACCCACCCCCGGTCAACGCAGCCGACATCCCAGTCTGGTCCTGGAACCAAACCCCACCCTGGATCCCCAAAACCCCACGACCTAATGCCCCGGCCCGGCCAACGGTCGAGGCGCGGCCAAACCCAGCCCGGGCACGCCTGAGGCGCGGCCAAACCCAGCCCGAGCACGCCTGAGGCGCAGCCACACCCAGCCTCGTCGGCGCTTGAGGCGCGGGGTCTGGGGCGGAGCCCCAGGGGTCGGCTCCGCCGTCGCTAGAGCCGCGGGCCCCGGCCCGACGCGGCGCCGGCAGGGCCGTCCGCCAGCAACACCGTCAACGCCGGCCCCCCACTCCGCTCCCGCCAGAAGTCCACGGCCTGCTCCAGGATCTCCCGCAGGACCTCCCAGTCAGTCGGCCGCACAGCGGCAAACCCCCGCCACGACGTCACCGCCACAAGCCGCCCCGCGGCATCCGGCAGCCACGACAAGTCGATCAGGCAGTCCGCCAGCGCATCCCAGTTCCCCCCGAACCACTCCGGCAGGAGCAACGCATCCCCGCAGCGCCGCATCAGCTCGGCCTTGCTCCGTACGCCGTCCAAGTCCAGCCGGACGGTCGTCCAGCCCGCCTCCTCGGCGGCTGCGAGCGCCGGGGCGAGCGGCTGCGGGTCCAGGGTGGTCATCGGAGAACCGCCTTGAAGGTGTCGTAGTGGTCGTCCGTGTAGTAGAACTCCCCACCCTCGCCCGTCACGATCCGCCGGGCCCCGCGATCCCGCTCCCCCGGCGTCCTCACGGTGAACTCGTGGTAGTAGCCACGCCTCTGCTTCGGCAGCGCCTTCTCGAAGTTCCCGAAGACGGTCCCGTCCTGCCGGTACGGATACGGCCCGCCCTTGTCGATGAGCGCGAGCACGTCCCGGGCCTGCTGCGGCAGCGCGTCCGCCCGTACGGTCGCCATCCCCTTCGCCCATCCGGGCGCGGCGGTGCCACCGGTACTACCCCCGGGGGCACTGGCACTGGCACTGGCGGCGGCAGGCGCGGGTTTCTGCCCACCGCAGCCCACCGCACCGACCAGCGCGGCGCAGAGGAACAGAGCCCCCAGCAAACGCGGCAACGATCGGGGCACGTTCCGAAAGATCATGCACCGATCGTGCCAAATATCCGATTCGCTCGCGAATCGCCCGATGACCTCAGAGCTTGGCCAACTTGGTGTAGGGACTCAGGACGCGTTTCTGGACCGACCCGAAGTCGACGAGAACAGCGATCCCCTCCTCGATTCCGACGACACGGCCGAGGCCGTGCTCATCGTGACTGACCCGGTCGCCGACGCTGAACTGCCGGATGGGCTGTTCAGCGGGGGCCTTGAACGGGCTGGACGGCAAATGGCGGCGAGGTACTGCTGACTTTGTCATTGGAACCAGTATGCGCCCCGCAGGCCGCCTCGCGGTCCGCCGTTCGGATCTCAATTACGGCACCATCCGCACAAGCCGCCGGGCCGCGGGGGCCACGGCCGCGGCCACAGCGCCTACAGATCGTCGGGGTCGGCCCGCTCCAGCGCCGGCCGCAGCCCCGGCGCCGACTCGGTGAGCAGGTAGTCCGCGACCGCCGTGTCCGTGACGAGGCTGGTCACCAGCCCCGACCGCAGCACCGCTCCGATCGCGGAGGCCTTGCGCAGCCCGCCCGCGATCGCCACGACCTCGGGGATCCGCCGCAGCCGGTCCGCCTCTACGGTGATGCACCGCTCGCCGAGGTCCCGGCCGACCCGCCGCCCCTCGGAATCGAACAAGTGGGCGGACATCTCGGCCGCCACACCGAGGGAGGCGTAGTGGGCCCGCTCCTCGTCGCTCAGCATGTCGTGGACCGTCGAGATGCCCGGTTCCCACGACCCGATGGAGACGGCCGCGACCGTCACCTTGTCGAAGTACTCGAAGGCCCGTGCGATCCCGGTCTGGTTCCGCAGCGCGGCCGCCGTCGCCGGATCGGGCAGCAGCATCGGCGCGTAGATCGGGTGCGCGTCGCCCCCCGAGACCTGGGCGGCCCTGCGCACGGCCTCGACCGAACCCCGCTCGGCGGTGCCCGCGTCGTAGACACCGGTCAGCTGCACCACGGTGCACGGCGGCAGCCGGTGCAGGGAGGCGGCCATGTGGATCGTCGAGCGCCCCCACGCGAGGCCCAGTACGTCGCCCTCGTTGACCAGCTCGCCCAGCAGATCGGCGGCGACCGCGCCCAGGTTCTCCGGATCGGGCGCGTCCTCGGTGGCGTCGGCGGGCGACTCCACCACGACGGCATGCCGGAGCCCGTAGCGGGCCCGGAGCGCGTCCGACCGCTCCGCGTCCAGTTCGGCCGGTACGCGGATCTCGATCCGTACGAGGTCGCGTTCCAGCGCGGTCTCCAGGACCCGGGCCACCTTGAAGCGGCTCACGCCGAACTCCTCGGCGATCTGGATCTTGGACTTCCCCTCGAGGTAGAAGCGGCGCGCCATGGCCGCCGCCTGCACCAGCTCCGCGGGTCCCATCCGCAGGGCTGACCGTCCCGCCGACATTGCAGACACCGCGTTCTCCTCACTGCTGTTCACACTCTCGTGTTCACACTCTCGACTCGTCGTTCATCCTGTCAGATCCAACGGCTGTTGATCAGCCTGGACGGCTTCCGTTCACCGAGCTGTTCACCAAGCCTTGGCTCAGTGGTCGCAAGCCCACGGCGCCACGGAGATCGCCGCGTCCGCCTGCTCACGCAGCGTGCGCACGGCAGCGGCCGGCTCGACCGCGCCGTAGACCGCGCTGCCCGCCACGAAGACGTCCGCGCCGGCCTCGGCACAGCGTTCGATGGTCGACGCCGAGACCCCGCCGTCCACCTGGAGCCACAGCTCCAGTCCGTGCTTGGTGATCAGCTCCCGCGTACGGCGGATCTTGGGCAGCATGATGTCGAGGAAGGCCTGTCCGCCGAAGCCCGGCTCGACCGTCATGATCAGCAGCATGTCGAGCTCGGGGAGGATGTCCTCGTACTGCTCGATCGGGGTCGCGGGCTTGAGCGCCATGGACGCCCGCGCCCCCTTGGCCCGGATCTCGCGCGCCAGCCGCACCGGGGCGGCCGCCGCCTCGGCGTGGAAGGTGACCGATCCCGCACCGGCCTCCACGTACTGGGGGGCCCAGCGGTCCGGGTTCTCGATCATCAGGTGGAGATCGAGCGGGATGTCCGTGGCCCTGCTCAGGGACTCCACGATCGGCATGCCGAGGGTGAGGTTCGGGACGAAGTGGTTGTCCATGACGTCGACATGCAGCCAGTCGGCTCCCTCGACGGCCTTCGCCTCCTCGGCGAGGCGGGCGAAGTCGGCGGACAGGATGCTGGGATAAATCTGAGCGGCCATGCCCCCAGCCTGCCATGCCCCCGCTCGGTTCCGGCCACGACCCCGGAAGTCACCCGCCGCGCAGCACCGCCCGAATGATCATGCAGGACCTTTCACTTGTCCTCCGGGTTCTCCTTCGGCGCGGGTTCCGGCCCGGCGGCGCGGTACCAGGGCGCGCGCCGGCGCCCACAGCAGCGTGGCGTTGACCAGGGCGACGAGGAGGACCGCACCGTAGAAGCCGGAGCCCGTCCACGTGTCGGGCGGCTCGCTCGCGGGCGGTTCCAGGCTCCAGTCGGCCGGCGGCTCGACGGGTGCGCGCGGACCGGACAAGAGGGGCTGCCAGTGCCAGGATGCTGAAGGGTGCGGTGGCGAGCAGCGGCCAGATGCCGGCGAACCCCGCGTCCCCGGTGCGGCTGAGCACCTCCACCCAGATCTGCAGTGCGAGCACCACGGCCAAGTAGCCTCCCGGCGCCCACGGTTCGAGCTTCGACCGGCGTTTCCTCACTGGCTCTCCCGTTCGTTCGGCAGCCAGTATGGGGAGGGCCGGGGCCTCTCACCTGAGTACGGCTGCTCAGTCCCGGATGGGGAGTCACCATGCGGCGTCCCCGCCCGCGGGCCCTGTCCGCAAAGGCCCCGCCCCCTTGCCTTCCCATCCCCTAGGGTCGCCGGAGGACATGGCGACGTGGGCGGGAGGACGAGCGTGCGGTACCGCGAGTTGGGACGCAGTGGGCTGTCGGTGTCGGAGATCGGGTACGGGGCCTGGGGCATCGGGGCGTCCGGGTGGGTGGGCGCCACCGAGGACGAGTCCCTGCGTGCCCTGCACCGCTCCATCGACCTGGGCGTGAACCTCATCGACACCGCTCGCGGCTACGGGGACAGCGAGCGCATCGTGGGCCGGGTGGTACGCGAGCGGGCCGGCGATCAGGTGTACGTGGCGACCAAGGTGCCGCCCAAGAACCGCGTGTGGCCCGCCCCCGGCGGCCTCGACCCCTCGGAGGCGTTTCCGGGCGCGCACATCCGCGAAAGCCTGGAGGCCAGCCTGCGGGCAAGCGGCCTGGATCGTTTCGATGTCCTGCAGTTCCACGTCTGGAGCGACGAGTGGGTCGGCCGCGGCGACTGGCTGGAGACCGTTGCGGAGCTGAAGCGGCAGGGGAAGATCCGGCTGTTCGGCGTTTCCGTCAACGACCACCAGCCGGAGAACGCCCTCGCCCTGGTGCGCAGCGGTGTGGTGGACACCGTGCAGGTGATCTACAACATCTTCGACCAGGCCCCGGCCGACACCCTGTTCCCCGCCTGCGAGGAGGAAGGGGTCGGCGTGATCGTCCGCGTGGCCCTCGACGAGGGCGGCCTGACGGGGCGTGTCACGGCCGGGACCACCTTCCCCGAGGGGGACTTCCGCAGCCGCTACTTCCGCGGCGACCGTCCCGCGCAGGTCGAGCGGCGCGTCGACGCGATCACCGCCGGCCTGGGCATCTCCACCGGCGAGATGGCGGAGACGGCGCTGCGCTACGTACTCAGCGCACCGGCCGTCTCCACTGTCATCCCCGGCATGCGCACCGTGCGGAACGTGGAGCGCAACACCGCCGTGAGCGACGGGCGTCCCCTGACCGCCGATCAGCTCGCCGTGCTCGCCAAGCACCGTTGGGAGCGCAACTTCTACTCCTGACCCCTACGCCATCCGCCGCAGCAGGGCCAGGTACATCGCATCCGTGCCGTGCAGGTGCGGCCACAGCTGGACGTCCGGGCCGTCACCCAGGCCCGGGACGCCCGCCATGTACGGGCGGGCGTCGATCAGCTCGGCGGCGATCGGGGAGTTGCCCGCGCCGCGGCCCTTCAGGACGTCTTCGACGACGACCCGGGTCTCCGCCAGGTGCGGGGAGCACGTCGCGTAACCCACGACGCCGCCCACGCGTACCGCTGCCAGCGCCTCGCGCAGCAAGCCGCGCTGGAGCGGGGCGAAGCCCTCCAGGTCTTCGGGGCGGCGGCGCCAGCGGGCCTCCGGGCGGCGGCGCAGGGCGCCGAGGCCGGTGCACGGCACGTCCATCAGGACGCGGTCGAAGGAGCCCGGCCGCCACGGCGGCCGGGTGCCGTCGGCCGTGATGACCTGGTACGGGCCGGGGTTGCCGGCCAGGGCCCGCTCCACGAGGCGCGCCCGGTGCGGCTGCTTCTCGGAGGCCAGCAGGAACGCCCCGCGCTGCGCGGCGAGCGCGCCGAGCAGCGCCGCCTTGCCGCCGGGGCCCGCGCAGCCGTCCAGCCAGCGCTCGTCGCGGCCCTCGACGGGCGCGGCCGCGAGGGCCATCGCCACCAGCTGGCTGCCCTCGTCCTGGACGCCCGCGCGCCCGTCGCGCACGGCCTCCAGCGCGCCCGGCTCGCCGCCCTCCGCCATCCGGACGGCGTAGGGGGACCAGCGGCCCGGCAGCGCCGAGTCCTCGCCGACCGCCTCCAGCAGCTCCTCCGTGGTGGACCGCCCCGGCCGTGCGACCAGGGTGACCTCGGGCCGTTCGTTGTCGGCCTCCAGCAGGTCCTCGATCCCGGCGCGCCCGCCGCCGAGGGAGTCCCACAGGGCGCTGACGACCCAGCGGGGGTGCGAGTGGTAGACGGCGAGGTGTTCCTCGGCGTCCTCCTCGTACGGCGGCGCGACCCGCTCCAGCCAGCCCTCCAGGTCGTGCGCCGCGATCTTCCTGAGCACGGCGTTCACGAACTTCGCGCGGCCGTCGCCGAGCACCACCCGGGCCAGTTCCACGCTCGCGGAGACCGCCGCGTGGGTCGGGATGCGGGTGCCGAGCAGCTGGTGGGCGCCGAGCGAGAGCACGTCGAGCACCGGCGGGTCCACCTCGCGCAGCGGCCGGTCGATGCACGCCTTGATGACCGCGTCGTACGTGCCCTGCCGGCGCAGCGTCCCGTAGACCAGCTCGGTGGCCAGCGCCGCGTCGCGCGCCTGGAAGCTCTCGTTCTGGCGGGCCTTGCGCAGCAGCGGGGGCAGCACGAGGTTCGCGTACGCGTCGCGCTCGCCCACCGCCCGCAGCACCTCGAAGGCCAGCATCCGGACGGGGTCCTTCTGGGGCCTGCGGTGCGGCTTGGCCGGCCGGGTCTGCTTGCCACCCGCGCCTGCGGCGGGACGGCGGGGCTGTTCGCTCACTGAAAGGTGCTCCGGATGTACGAGTGCTGCGGGAGTGACGCGCTACTGCGGGCGCCGGCGGTCATGCCTGCCGGCTCGACTACACGGATCAGCCTACGTCCGCCCCGCCGAGCCGCTCGCCGGGGGCGATCCGCACCCCGCGCGCCCAGTCGGCGCCGCGCATCGGCTTCTTGCCCTGCGGCTGAACCCAGAGCAGCTCCACGGCGTGCGAGCCGGTGCCGACGTAGACGTTGTTCTTGGCCGGGGCCAGCTCGCCGGGGGTCAGGTCGGTGCGGTCGGGCACCAGGCCGACCGAGATCAGCTTGAGCCGCTCGCCGCGGAAGACGGTCCAGGCGCCGGGGGCCGGGGTGCAGCCGCGTACGACGCGGTCGGCGCGCATCGCGGGGGCTTTCCAGTCGATCCGGGCGTCCTCCACGGTGATCTTGGGCGCGAGGGAGATCCCGTCGGCGGGCTGCTCGACCGAGCGCAGGGTGCCGTCCTCGATGCCGTCCATGGTGGCGGCGAGCAGGCCGGCGCCGGCGAAGGCGAGACGGGTGAGGAGGTCGCCGCTGGTGTCGGTGGGCCGGATCTCCTCGGTGAGGATGCCGTAGACCGGGCCGGAGTCCAGGCCCTCCTCGATCTGGAAGGTGGAGGCGCCGGTGACCTGGTCCCCCGCCATGATCGAGTGCTGGACGGGCGCGGCGCCGCGCCAGGCCGGCAGCAGCGAGAAGTGCAGGTTCACCCACCCGTGCCTGGGGATCTCGATGGCGCTCTTGGGGATCAGCGCGCCGTACGCGACGACCGGGCAGCAGTCGGGGTCGATCTCACGGAGCCGGGCCTGGAACTCCGGGTCGCGCGGCCGGGTGGGCTTCAGGACCTCGATCCCGGCCTCCTCGGCGCGCTCGGCGACCGGGCTGGCGACCAGGCGGCGGCCGCGGCCGGCGGGGGCGTCCGGGCGGGTGACGACTGCGGCGACCTCGTGCCGCCGGGACGCGATGAGAGCGTCCAGGGCCGGCACGGCGACCTCAGGAGTGCCTGCGAAGACCAGCTTCACTGGGGTCATACCTCATTTCTGGAGCTTCTCTGTAGGCGGCCACGAGGGCTGCCGGCAGCGCACCAGTCTGTGACTCCACCCCCCGCTCGCGCGGCGAGCTTCCAACCCGAAGGCTGCGGTCCAGCCGAACCGACCCCTTACAGGGCGTGTCGAAACTACCACAGGCCGAGCTGCCCCCTTGAGGAGAGCGACAGGGGGCGTACACACACACGCGCGCCCCTCGCATATGCCGACACGCCCCCATACCGTGACCTGGGCGCCAGGTGGCGCGTTGGTCAAGAGAGATTGACCAAAACGGGCCGCGTCGTGAACGGTTTCAGCGGCCCGATCCGCCCTTCAGCACCGGTTCGAGAGGCTTCTTCATGGCCGACCACGCCACCCACGACGCCCAAGCCCGGGCCAGCCTGCACCTCTTGGTGCGGGACATCGAGCGGGTTCGCCGGCAGGTGGATGCCCTGCGTACGCTCACCGCCCAGCTCGGCAATGTGTACCGCCCCCGCCGCTCGGGCCCCTCCACGGGCTTCGTCGTCTACGGCCGGGCGCCCGCGCCCACCGTCCGCCTCGCGCAGGAGCTGCGGGACAGCGTCGAGACGCTGGTGACCGCCGCGGTGGACTTCGACCGCTCGCTCGGCTTCTCGTGGGACGCGGTCGGTTCGGCGCTCGGTGTCACCAAGCAGGCCGTGCACCGGCGGTACGGTGCGCGGCGGGCGCAGGCGGCGGAGTCCGCCGAGCCGCCGGTCGAGGGGACGACGACGCGGACGCTGGGGCCGCTGCCGTCGATCCCGGCGGCGCGCTCGGGGCCGCCGCAGCCGTTGCACGAGGGTGCCCAGGTTGTGGCGGGTGCGTCCCGGCCGCCCGCCTTCCCCGGTCCCCGGAGCGGCTGACCCTGCGGTCGCGCCGCCGGGACGCCGACCCCCGACGGCAGGCCCGGACCGCCGCGCCTCCCCCGCCCCCGCTGCGAGCCCCGCTCCCACCGGGGGCGTTCGGCGTCCCGACCACCCGGCCGACCGGGTGCGGGCGCCGCTGCGCGGGGCTTTCCTCCACCCCGCCCCTTCCCGAAACCGGGCTCTGCCCGGACCCGGTCCTCAAACGCCGGACGGGCTGGAAGCCCCTGGGGCTCCGCCCCAGACCCCGCGCCTCAAACGCCGGCGAGGCTGGATATGGCCGCCCTACCCCAGAGGTGCACGCAGCGCCACTCGCCCCGCCGGCGCACTCCAGCCCCGCCGGTGCACTCCAGCCCCGCCGGTGCACTCCGGCCTCGCCGGCGATTGAGGCGCGGGGTTCGGGGCGGAGCCCCCGTTGGGTCCGGGGCGGAGCCCCGGGTGCGGGGGGGTGCCCCTATGTCTTTCGTCAACCCCGCGCCGCCTGTTCTGGGCTGGTTCGTCCGTGGCGGGTTCATGCGGCGAGTTCGACGTTCTTGGGTTCGCGGGGTTCGTAGAGGGTGCCGTTGCGGAGCATGGCGTGGATGACGTTGATGCGCTGGCGGGCGAGGCGGAGGAGGGCCTGGGTGTGGGTTTTGCCGGTGGCCCGCTGCTTGTCGTAGTAGGCGCGGGAGGCGTCATCGTGC
>NZ_JAGGOZ010000127.1 GCF_018614075.1 Streptomyces sp. ISL-94
CAGATGCAACTTGGCCCGAAAGACGGCGTTGAGCCAGGTGATGCCCCGCTTGAACCCGAAGTACTTCGGGGAGGGCGCCGCGCTGATCGTGCGGACCGGGACGACGAACCGCAGCCCGTCCACGGAGGCCAGCAGCCCGTCGCCCCAGTACGCCACGATCGGTACCTCGGACTGGGCCTGGATCAGCTTCGCGTTCGCCGCGGCGATCGTGTCGGCGCGCAGGTAGAACTGGTCTACGTGGACCAGGCGGGAGCGCGTGAGGGCTTCGTGGCCGGGGTTGGTGACCGGGGTCATGCCGATGTTGCACGCCTCCGAGACCAGCAGTGCGACCACCGAGGTGGTCAGGTCCTTCATCCGGGTGGTGCCGTCGCCCAGGTGCACGAAGGCGTCGAGGAACCCGGTCCAGGAGTGGACCTCGAAGAGCAGGTCCGGCAGGTCGATCTTCGGGAGCATCTTCTCGACCCGTTTGCGTAGCCACGTCAGGGACTTCGGCTCGCCGAGCGCGCCGAGCTTCTCCACGTTCAGCTTCACCCGGCCGTTCGGCTGGACGTCGAGCGAGACCTTCGCGTCCTTGCCCGCCGATTCCAGGCGCTCGGCCATCTGCTTCCAGCCCGCGTCCAGGGCCCGCACGAGCTCCGCCAGGTGCTCGGTGACCGGCATGTCCAGGCTCAGACCGGCCAGTACGTCCTCGCACACCGCCTCCCACGTGGCCCCGTCCAGGAGCCGGGCGCGCGGGTCGGACCAGCGGTGCGAGGGGGAGGCGAACACGTCCCGGCGCTGGAGGGCGCGGTGCAGCTGCTCCAGCACGCACACCACGTACGCGTCCCGGTCCACCGACCCCTGCGGCAGCTCGGCGTTCGCGTACACCGCCTTGCGCCAGGCGGCCGGCACCAGCTCGTCGTCGACCTAGCGCGGCAGCAGCGGCTTGTCCTTCACCCGACGCCTCGCCAGCGTCGGTAGCCGCCGCACCCCGGCCAACACCCGCGCACCGCCAGGCGCCGCGTCCAGCGCCTTCGACTCACCCAGCAGCGCCAGGAACGGGCGCACCGTGTTGTAGCGGGTGGTCAGGGCCGCCCGCATCGCGACGTCGGCCGAACCTTCGTCCTCGGGCACCAGCGACACCACGAGCGCGGCCGCGGTCATCACCGTCTCCCGGGGCGCGACCTCCTCGACCGCTGCCCACAGCGCCGCCGCGTCCAAGTCGGCGCCGTGCGTCTCGACCTGCTCCAGTTCCTCGAACAACACCTTCGCCGCCCGCGCCAGGACCCGTGACGCTTTCTCCAGCTGCGGCAGCGTGGAGAGGCGCTCCTTCTCGGTCACCCGCTTCGCCGTGCTGATCAGCCGCGTCGCCATCAGGACCTGAAAGAGGTCCAGGGTATCATCGATGGCCTTCGCCTCCAGATGGCGCATCACCGCGGTCAGCATCGCCGTGCGCTTGGGCTCCTCGGCCCGTTCCAGGCTCGCAGCCTTCGACCCCAGCCCGTACCGGGCGAGCGCCGACAGCCGGTTCGGCGGAACCTGCGCCAGCCGCACCCGGCCCAGCTGGAACGCGCCGATCTCATCCACGCGCTCCAGTGACCGGGCGAACGCCGTGCCCGTCGTCCGCGTCGGCGGCCGGCGTAGCCGCTCCAGCTCCGAGAACCGGGCACCCTCCGGCACCGCCAACGTGGTCACCAGATCCCCGGGCAGTGCGCCGTCCGCGCGGTGCGCGGCCCTGGCGACCGTGGCGTACAGCCGCCTCTCCGCGACCGTACGGACCTCCGACACCTTCCGGGCCAGCACCGACACCCCCGGCAGCAGCACCCGGTGCCGGCGCAGCCATCCCACCGCCTGGTTGAACAGCGCCACCGGCCCCTCAGCGTGTGTCCATGCCCGCCCGTGCAGGAACGTACGGAACTTCCGGCCCCACTCCGCATCGTCGTACTCGTGGTACTCGTACGCGTCCCGGATCTCCCACGCGTGCTCGTACGCCGTCGGCTTGCGCTCCGTGTACTGCTTCACGCAACTGACGTCCTCAATGCCGAGCTGCTCGCCGAGGTACTCCACCACCACCCACGGAACGTCCAGCGGGTTGTCCGGGAGGAACCGGCCGATGTAGCGCACGGTGCACATCTGAAGGGCGAACCCCAGCCGACTGTGATCACCGCGCCGCTTTGCGATCAGCTTGCGGTCCTCGTCGTCGAGGAAGAAGAACCGCTCCAGCTCCGGCCGGGTCGGCTCCTCGTTGAACTTCCCGTACGAAGCGGCCTGATCGTCGGTCAAGAACTCCACTGGCATGGACCTGACGCTACGGGCGTCCACAGCCGCTCAACGATCATCTGCCGAACCCCGGCGGCAGGCCGATCACCTGTGCTAGAGGCCCATGATCACCGGCTTAGCGTTAACCGCTGTACCGCTGTTCCCCGAGGCCGTAGACCAGCTTGGCCATGCCGCTCCGTTGTGGTGGTCGCATTCGACCCTAGCTGTCAGCAAACCCTGTCATCAGCCGTCATCGGATCTGATTGGATCGGCGCCGCCGCCGGGACCCCGGAAAGCCCGGGCTCATTGGACGCCCGCCGCGCCTGTCGTCATTCGTTCCTTTGACGACATCAAAGACGCGGAGGCCGAAGATCGGCGGATCCAGGTTGGGCTGGGCCGGGTCGGATGGTCCGGGCACGGACGGGCCTGCCGCCGGGCGTCGCGGCGGCGAACGGGGTGAGAGTTCACCGATCCGTTCTCTGGGTCGGCCGCGACCGACGGCGGCGTGGTGCTGCGGTCCTGAGATGGGGCCGTCGGCACGGGTCGGGCAGTGGTGGACCGGTCGAGGGCTTAACCCATTCTGTGCTCGTCTCCTCGGTCGGGTCGCCAGACGAAGCGACCAGATGCCCCCTGGCAGTGAGCTCGATGGCGCCGGTCGCCTCGCCGGATCTTCCCCCTTTTCCCGAGCGCGGCAAAACATCGCCGGCATCCAATGGCGGGCTCGCCCATAAGGCAGGCGGGCATCGGGAGCGCAATTAGCGATATACGGAACGGCGGAATGCATGATACGCCATACGGTCAGCCGTCATGGATTCAGTCGTAGGGTCATGATGCCGTCCCTACGCACTCGGTCGCTCGTTAGTCACCACAGGAGGAAGGCGATGAACTGGGCAAATGAAGGTCTGATGCGGATCCGCCGAGTATGCCGTGGGCCGGGCGGTGCGCTTGGCAGCAGCGGCAAACTTCACCAAGTAAGTCAAGGCTTATCTTTTAGGGAACTTTGACCGTATGGTGTGGCTCGAATCGAAGGAGCCCCCTGTTGTCGAAAATGAATGATCCCGCTGTGCGTGCGGTTGAATCGGAGCGGGATTATGTGTCCTCCTTGTATGAGTTGCTTACCGAGCGGCTTTCCGAGGCGCGAGTACACCGAGCGAGTGTGCTGAAGGCCCCGGCGGAAAGCGCCGGTGAGGCATACGAGAGAGAAATCGCCGCCGAGCGTCTGGCCAAGGAAATCGGCCGGCTGGAGGGCGCCGAAAAGGGGCTGGTCTTCGGGCGCATCGACTGGACGGATGGCACGGCCCTGCGCATCGGGCGGATCGGACTGCATACGGAGGAGGATGACCTGCCTCTGCTCGTGGACTGGCGCGCGAACGCGGCGCGGCCCTTCTACGAGGCGACACCGGTCCACCCGATGGACCTGCGGCGGCGCCGGCACCTGCGCCTCGAGAAGCGCACGGTCATCTCGGTGAGCGACGAACTGCTGGACGGGACCGCCCCGACCGACGAGGACGTTGTGGGGGACGGCCCGTTGACCGAGGCTCTGTCGGCACGGCGTACGGGCAGGATGCACGCGGCCGTCGCGACGCTGCAGGCCGAGCAGGACGAGATCGTCCGCTCCGCCCACCGCGGGGTGACCGTGGTGCAGGGCGGGCCCGGCACCGGCAAGACGGTGGTCGCCCTGCACCGGGCGGCCTATGTCCTGTACGCGTTCCCGCGCGCCGCGGAGGAGGGTGTCCTGGTGGTGGGCCCGAACGCCCGGTTCCTCGACTACATCTCCCAGGTCCTTCCCTCGCTCGGAGAGAACGACGTCGTTCTGGCGACCTGCCGGGAACTGGCCGGCGTGTCCACGGACACGGTGGACCCGTTCGATGCGGCGCGTCTCAAGGGCAGCTCCGACCTCGCCGACGCCTTGGCCGGCCTGCTGCGCGTCCACCAAGCCCCCGCCGGTGACTTCACCGTGCGGGTCGGACAGGAACTGGTTCACCTGTCCGGCGAGGAAGTCGCCACGGCACGCGACGCCGCCGTGGCAGCCGCACCGGGGCACAACCCCGCGCGCCAGGTGTTCAGGGAGCTCTTGGTCGACGCCGTCACCGACGCGATGCAACGAGACATGGGCGACCTCCTGGAGCAGATCGACGCCGATGCCGCCAAGATGACGGGCATGGACCTCGACCGGTTCACGGGAGCCGCCCAGCGCCGTGCCGAAGGTGCGGCCGACTCGGGTCCGGTCCACGAGCTGGACCTGGACGCCATCCGAGCCGATCTCCTCGACGACGCCGGCGTCGACCGAGCGGTCGAGGTGTTGTGGCCGCGGCTGCTACCCGGTGACCTCGTGAAGGCGCTCCTGACGAACGCCGGCGCTCTCGCCGAGCGCCTGCCCCGCCTGACCGCGCAGGAGCGGTCCCTTCTGCTGCGCGGTCAGGACGACCCGTGGACCGATGCCGATGTGCCGTTGCTGGACGAGGCGGCGAGCCTGGTCGACGGCCCCCCCGAGCGGACGTACGGGCACGTCGTCGTCGACGAGGCGCAGGAACTGACCGCCATGCAGTGGCGGATGATCGTCCGCCGCTGCCCGGCAAGGGCGATGACGCTGGTGGGTGACTTCGCCCAGGCAGGCCCGGTCGCGACAGCACGCGACTGGAAGGAAGCACTGAGCCCCCACGTCGGACCGCGGTTCAAACTGCACAACCTGACCGTCAGCTACCGCACCACGCAGGAGATCCTGGAGAGCGTCCGGGACCTGCTCACGCGGATCGCTCCGGACCAGAAGCCCACACGGTCACTGCGAAGCGGTGAGAGCCCTCGCACCGTGACCACACCTCCGGACGGGTTGGTCACCGCCGTCGTTCAGGAACTCCGCGCCCAGAGCACCGCGCACCTGGGCGAGCTTCTGGGAGTGATCTGCGCGGACACCAGGGTGAGCGAGCTGACGGCCCAGGGCATCGCTCACCACGCACGCATCGTGCCGGCGTCCGAAGCACGCGGCCTGGAATTCGACGGGGTCGTCGTCATGAACCCCGAGGAAATCATCACGGCCCGCCCCGGTGGGGAAAGGGACTTGTACGTAGCCCTGACCCGGGCCACGAAGCGCCTCTGCACAATCACCGTCCAGCCCGCCTGACGACTCGGCGCCCGCGTCGTCGCCGCGGGCGCACCCGGCGCGGTACAGACACCGGCCCGCGCGCACGGGGCTGCTCGCCGCCTCACCGCTCGTGGCCGCACCCGGCATCACGCGGCCTGGTCCAAGCCGACGACGTTCAGATCCCCTTCGCGCAGCAGGGTGAAGTCGACGTCGAGCTTCGGGTCGTACGGATCTCGGTGAGGTGGCCACGAAGCCGGTTGATGGTCCGCGTGCGGTCGTCGCTGAGGTCTCGACGGTGCCGGGTGAGGACCTTCAGCTCGGACACCAGCTCGTCACCGGGTCGCAACGGGGTAAGGTCTCGTCGCATACGGGCTTGGTCGGCAATGACCGCCGCGTCCTTGGCATCCGTCTTGCCGTCGCCTGGGTAGCCCTCGAGGCCCGGGTGACCGCCCACCCGGGAATGTAGAGCAGCTGCTGACCGTGATTGATCAGGATCGTGATGACCAGGGCGGCCCCGCCGTCCGCCAGGTCAATGCCCCAGACTGCCTCGTCGCCCAGGGCGAGAACGTCCGCGAGGAGCTTGAACAGCTCGGCCTCCTCGTTGGCGACGCGGCGCGACAGCAGCCGCTTGCCGGTGTCGTCGATCACCACGCAGTGGTGATGGGTCTTCCCGGCGTCGATACCGGCCCAGATCGCTGTCACGTGCTTCTCCGCAGGTCGTGTTCGTACGGGCACCACGGACGACCTCGCTGTCGAGTCCCTACTGAGCGATCAGTGCCGCAATTCCTAATGAGCAGACCGAGTCGTCGTGGGGCGCCGGGCGGCGAATCGGCAGAAGCCACAACCGCGGCAGACGACTGAAAGCCACACCCGGCACCCCTGGGTGAGCCAACCCTACGAATGGCTCGCTCAGCCCGGTCAACAACGTAGGGACGACTGAGTCCCGTACGGCATGACGGGTGTCGCCCTGATCACGAAGCCCCCACAGGACGCGGCCGCCTTCACCCCGCCCGACCGACGCCCTGGACGACCTACCCACCGCCGTCCGCGACTTCAACGCCTCGAGCGTCATCCCCGCGTGTGCGGGGAGCACTGGACGCTTGACCAGCTCGCCGCCCTGACCGAGGGGTCATCCCCGCGTGCGCGGGGAACAGACTGACTGACCTGCAATGCCGGTGAGTTAGCGAGTCGGTGCAGGTCAGGTGGGGTACCTCGCGATTTTGAGTGTGTAGTGCACGTGACTGGGAGTGCGGGGTTGGTCCCGTTTCTTTACCTCGT
>NZ_JAGGOZ010000128.1 GCF_018614075.1 Streptomyces sp. ISL-94
CATCAAACCGGTGGATCGAGGCTGAGTGGGAAGGGGCTGACCGGCACGCTCGATCTCACCTTCGTCCGTATGGACTGTGCGGGCACCCTCACTGGCGACGGCCTGGGCAGGACGGAAATCCACGCCACTACCAAGGTCGTCCACGCCAAGCGCGACGCCGCCGCATGGCGGGCAGTCCTCAACGGTACGAAGGCTCAGGAAGACGCGGTGGTCGAGCGGGTCGCCGACCGCTGGGTCAGACTCGATGCCGAACACGAGGACGCCAGGGCACTCACCTACGGCTGCGGTCTGGAGAATCCCATGATCTTGCTGAAGGAGCTGGAGACTCCCGGGATCACGAGAGGGGCCGCCGCAACCGTCGATGGACAGCCCGCCATCACCCTCACGTATCCAGGTCCGGAGGGCGGGACCGTCACGGAATACGTCGCCGCGCAGGGCCGTCCGTACCTGCTGAGGCGAACCGAGACCGGTCAGGAACAGTCCGACATCACCTACTTCGACTTCGAGACCATCACGCAGATCCGGCCCCCCGCCGACAGTGAGGTCGTCGTCTCCCAAGGGGGCTAGGGCCCGTCCCACCCTGCCTGGCTTCGGGCGGTCCTACGGAAATGACATTCCTCGTATCCGGCAACGCCGATCGTGAGCGGACCCACGCCCGCCAAGATCACGAGTTACGCGCACCGCTCCTTTGCGGCGTTGCGGGGGCCATGGAGGCGCCCCACGGCCGGAAACTCGATTCGCATCCGCAGCCTTAGGCGCCTGATCAGGGCCAGAGCAGCTCACGCGCCCAGCCCCCGTCCGGGTTGCGCCGGTAGCGCAGCCGGACGTGGCGGCGGGCGGCATCACCCTGGAAGAACTCCACCTCGGCGGGCTCCAGCACGTACCGCGTCCACGTCGGGGCCGGCGCGTCCGGCTCGGCCCCGGCCCGCTCCCACGCGGCCGCCGATACCCGCGCCAGCTCCTCGGCGGAGCCGAGCACCTCGCTCTGCCGCCCCGTCAGAGCAGCGGCCAGCGCCCCGCGCGACCGCGCGGCCAGGTCCGCCCGGCTCTCCTCGGGCCCGCAGGCCCCGACCCGCCCCCGGATCCGCACCTGCCGCCCCACGGCCGCCCAGTAGAACCCGATCGCAGCCTCCGGCCGCCCGGCCAGCTGCCTCCCCTTGGCACTGATGGAGTGCGAGGCGAAATGCCACCCCCGCCCGTCGGCATCGTGCAGCATCAGCGTCCGCACGTCGGGCCGCCCCTGCGCGTCCACGGTCGCCAGAGTCATGGTGTGCGGCTCCAACTGCCCTGCCCCGGCGGCGTGCACGAACCACTCGCGAAACAGCGCCAACGGCTCCCCGGGCGCCTCCCCGACATCGAAGCCGGGAAGCGGGCGGTCCCACACGCGCAGGGAGTGCAGGACATCGCGGAACTCGTCACTACTGATCTCAGGGGTCATCCCCACAGGTTAGAAGGCGAGCACGGGTCACCTGGCGATCGGATCACGCCGGTTCCAGCAGGACGGCCGGCAGGACACCGTCCACGATCGGCGCTTTCGGCAGCGAGAACCCGAAGAACGCCTGGATGATGCCCAGCGCGGTGCCGTGCACCTCCCTCCGGTCCCGCTCCGGGTCCTGCAGTCCGGCGGCGGTCAGCAGCTCCTGCAAGCGGGCGGCCGTCGCGGCGTCGCCGTCGACCCCCTGGTAGCCCCACGAGGCATCCAAGTGCAGATTGCAGGCGCTCAGCAGGCGGCCGTCGAGGAAGTACGCGAACTGCGGCGGGACCGGCTTGCCGTTCTCCTCCTCGTACTCCAGGAGGCAGACGTGTGCGCCGCCGCGCGATACCGGCGCCAGCGGCCCGAACTCACCCTGCCAACCGCCGTACGCGACCGCGTACGTCCAGTCCCCGGCGCGGCCGAGGCGCAGGCCGATGCCGTCCATGGAACCGCCGTACGTGTCGTCCATGAGCTCCAGCAGGGACTCTCCGGTGTGCTCCCCGACCGCCACGGCGGTGCACTCCGTGTATTCCACGGCCGCCGCGAGGCGGTCAGCGAGCTCTTCCGGGGAGAGACCGCGGGCGAGCACCACGTGGTAGCCGCCGAAGGCGACGGATTGGCGGGCGGCGAGCCAGGTCGTTCCGTTCGTCATGACGGCCATCCTGACCGGCCCCTCTGACAACGCCCGTCACCCATGGCGGCCCCCTCACCCCCGCCCCAAGATCACCGTCCCCGACGAGCAGAACCAGCCGCCCGTGCCCGAGGCCAGGGCCACCTCCGGGAGGCGGCCGCCGGCCTTGGTGACCTGGCGGCCCGGGCCCGCCTCGCCGCGGAGTTGGCGGACGGCCTCCACCAGCAGGAACAGCCCGCGCATCCCGGGGTGGCAGGCCGAGAGGCCGCCGCCGTCCGTGTTGACCGGGAGTTCCCCGTCGCGCAGGAGCCGGCCCTTCTCCACGAAGGCCCCGCCCTCGCCCTTCGCGCAGAAGCCGAGGTCCTCCATGGTCACCAGGGTCATGTACGTGAAGGCGTCGTAGACCTCCGCCAGATCCACGTCCGCCGGGGTGAGCCCGGCCCGCTCGAAGGCCAGCCGCCCCGACACCGCCGCCGGGGACACCGTGAAGTCCTCCCACTCCGACATCGTGGTGTGGGAGACCGAGGTCCCCGCCCCCAGGATCCACACCGGAGCCTTCGCCGTATCCGGTACGTAGTCCTCGGCCGCCAGGAGCACCGCGCAGCCGCCGTCCGAGCGGATGCAGCAGTGCAGCTTCGTGAAGGGGTCCGCGATCATCTCCCCGGACAGGACGTCCTCGACCGTGATGGGGTCGCGGAACATCGCGTCCGGGTTCGTGCCCGCGTTCGCCCGCGCCTGCACGGCCACCGAGGCGAGCTGCTCCAGCGTCGTCCCGTACTCGTGCATGTGGCGGCGCGCGGCCATCGCGTACTTGGAGACCAACGTGTGCCCGTACGGGGCCTCGAACTGCAGCGGTCCCCGCGCCCCGAAGGACAGGTTCGAGGTCCGCCGGCGGGCCTTGATGTCCGCGCGGGCCGTGGATCCGTAGACCAGCAGGACGGCGTTGGCGTGCCCCGCGGCGATCGCGTCCGCCGCGTGGGCGGCCATCACCTCCCAGGTCGAGCCGCCCACGGAGGTGGAGTCGACCCAGGTGGGGCGCAGTCCGAGGTACTCGGCCACCTCCACCGGCGCCAGGATGCCGAGGCCGGCGGAGGCGAAGCCGTCGATGACGGAGCGGTCCAGGCCGGAGTCGGCCAGGGCGCGCCGTGCGGCCTGCGCGTGCAGCGCGTAGGGGGTGGGGCCGTCCACCCGGCCGCAGTCGGAGAGGGCGACGCCGACCACCGCGACCCTGCGGCGGGGGGATGCGGGAACGGATCCGATTCCGGGTCCGGGTGTGAGTCCAGGCATGCAGGGAAGGTACATCTGACGATACGTCAGATGCTAGACACCGGTACCGGCCGCCGGTGCCGGCTGCCGGTGCCGGCTGCCGGTGCGCCGGTATCGAGCTGCCCGCCGACTCGCATCCCCGACCCGTCCCACCCCTGTGCATCTGCCGCCGCCCGCCCTAACATGACGGCCCGTCAGATACGGGGAGGAGCCCGACGATGGATGCCGCCTTCACCGCGGAGCAGGACGAGATGCGCCGTACCCTGCGCGAGATCCTGGGCAAACGCTGCGGCCCGGACGAGGTCAAAGCCGCCGTCCGCACCGCCGCCGGACACGACCGCGAGCTGTGGCAGCAGCTCGCCCAGCGGCTCGGCCTGCCGGGCCTCGCCATCGCCGAGGAGTACGGCGGTGTCGGCTGCGCCCCCGCCGACCTGGCCCTGGCCTGCGAGGAGACCGGCCGGGTGCTCGCACCCTCGCCGCTCCTGGCCACCGCCGTGCTCTGCGTGCCGCTGATCACCGCCCTCGGCACCGCCGCCCAGCGCTCCGAGCTGCTCCCGCCGCTCGCCGCCGGCGGCCTCACCGCCGCCCTCGCCGTCCCCGGCCCGGCCCTGGCCACCGCCCTCGCGCTGACCGGCGACAACACCGCCGGCCAGTGGTCCGGCGGCGGCCGCGCGGGCGGGGTTCAGGCCCGCGCCGAGGAAACGGGCGGCGGCTGGCGGCTCTACGGCGAGGTCGCGCAGGTGCTGGACGGGCACAGCGCCTCGCTGCTGCTGGTTGCCGCGCACGCCGGCGGCTTCGCCCGCAGCCGTACGCTGCTCTTCCTCGTACGGGAGGACGCGCCCGGACTCGTACGGACACGACAGACCGTACTGGACGAGACCCGCCCGCAGGCCAGGATCCAACTCCGTGACGTGCCAGCCGAATTGCTCGGTGAGGCCAGGGTCGAGGCCGAGGCGAAGCGGGAGCTCGAGACCGAGGCCGCGCACACAAGTCCCGTATTCCGCGCCCTGGCAGCCACCGGCCGCACCGCCTCCGCCGTGCTCGCCGCCGAGGCCGTCGGCGCGGCCGCTCAGGCGCTCGCCCGCACCGTGGAGTACGTGAACCAGCGCGAGCAGTTCGGCCGGGCGATCGGCTCCTTCCAGGCGGTCAAACACCGCCTCGCCGACCTCTACGTACAGGTGCAGGCGGCCCGCTCGGCGGCCTACTACGCCGCCTGGGACCCCGACCAGGGCGGCCTCGCCCTCGCCCAGGCGCTGGAGGCCCTGCGGACGACCGCGGGCGAGGCGATCCAGCTGCACGGCGGCATCGGCTTCACCTGGGAGCACGACGCGCACCTGTACTTCAAGCGGGCGGCGGCCGACGAGCTGTTGTTCGGCCCGGTCCACCGGCTGCGGGCGCACGCGGCGGACGGCGCGGGCCTGTTCGCCCCCCTGCCCCGGAAGGTGGCCGTCTGATGTCTCGCGAGGCTCCCGGCACCCGCTCCGGCAACGGCGACGGCAACGGCAAGGGCACCGGCACCGGCACCGGCACCGGCAACGGCAACGGCATCGGCGTCAAGGTGATGCAGAAGGTCTCCTCGACCCTGCTGTTCGCCAAGATCGCACCGCACTTCATCCCCGCCATGGACAAGGCGGTGCACAAGCTGACCCGCGGAAAGGTCATGCTCAGCGCCCAGATGCTGCCGGGCGTGATCCTCACCGCCAAGGGCGCCAAGACCGGCGAGCCGCGCACCACCCCGCTCGCCTGCATGCCGGAGGCCGACGGGGCGAGCTGGCTGCTGATCGGCTCCAACTTCGGCCGGCCCGGGCACCCGGCGTGGACCGGGAACCTGCTCAAGCACCCGGACGCGGACGTGAGTTGGAAGGGCCAGGACATCGCCGTACGGGCCCGGTTGCTGGAGGGGCAGGAGCGCGCGGCGGCGTGGCAGGCGGTGCTGAAGTTCTGGCCGCCGTACGCGACGTACCAGGCGCGCATCGAGCGCGAGATCCGGCTGTTCCGCCTGGAGCGTCGCTGATCGCAGGCGGGCGGCACGGGTAGCGCCGGTGGCGCGGGTAGCGCCGGCGGCACAGGTGGCGCCGGTGGCGCAGGGAGCACCGGCGGCACGGGCGGCGGACCCCGGAGGGTCCGCCGTCACTTGGTGGGCTTCTTGCCCGTGATGCCGAGGTGGACGAGCAGCGCCAGATTCGGCTTGAGCTCGTTCTGCTTGACGCCCCAGGTCTGGAAGCCCTTCTGGTGCGAGGCGACCGCGGCCAGCATCGCGACCAGCGAACCGGCCATCGCCGCAGGGCTGACGTCCTTGTCGACCTTGCCCTTGGCCTGGAGCTCCTTCATCGACTCCGTCAGGGAGTTGGTGACCGAATTCAGGATCTTCATGCGGATCTTGTAGAAGCGCTTGTCGCCCTCGGCCGCGCCGAGGTCGACGACCCGCAGGATCGCGTCGTTGCGCCGCCAGAAGTCCAGGAAGCCCTCGACGAGTTCCTCGGCGGCGGCCCATCCGGACTTGCCGACCCAGGTGCGGCCCTCGACGAGCGACGTCAACTGCGCGCCCTCCGTGGCCATTTCCTCGGCGATCTCCAGGACGGCGCCCTCGACGTCCGGGAAGTACTGGTAGAAGGTCGCGGGGGAGGTACCGGCCTTGCGGGCGACGTCGATCACTTTGACGTCGCGGTACGGCGAGGAGCTGAGCATCTCGCTGAGGCAGTCGAGCAGCTTCTGCCGCGTCGCCTGGCCGCGCCGGCCGGCGACACGCCCGTCGACGGTGCGTACTTGTCCTGTCATGCCGTCAGCTTACCGAGGGGTGATCGGCGCGCTATTCGGCCGCCTGCAAATGGGGTTACGGGGCCCCTGGCCTGGGCGGTGACCGGTCGGGCGCGGCCGAGGGGGCGGAATCCGGCCGTCGCGGCGCCCCGGCGCGTCGCCCGGTTCCTCAGATTTTCCCCCGAATAGTCTTATCAACAGGCTGTGGACAAGTTTTCGGGCGGATCATGGCTGGGAGAGGTGGGAGGGTACACACCCCCGCACAACGGAAGGAACCGGGCTCATGGCCGCATTCGCGGAAGGCGCACCCTGCTGGGTGGACGCCTCGCTGCCGGACGTCGAGGCGGGCAAGCGCTTCTACGGTGAGCTCTTCGGGTGGACCTTCGCGGACAGTGCGGGCGCCGAGTACGGCCATTACACGCAGGCCTACAGCCGCGGCCGCAACGTGGCCGCCCTCGCCCCCAAGCCCGACGGCCGCATGCCCACCGTATGGGGGGTCTACCTCTACACCACCGACGCCTACGCCTGCGCCCAGCGCATCCGCGCCGCCGGCGGCCAGATGGTGATGGACCCGATGCCGGTGGGCCCGTACGGGACCGCCGCGATGGCCGCCGACCCCGGCGGCGCCGTCTTCGGCCTGTGGCAGCCCGGCACCCACCACGGCTTCGAGGCCCAGAGGGAGCCGTACACGTACTGCTGGAGCGAGGTCTACACGCGGGCCCGCGACGCCGTGGACGTCTTCTACGCCAAGGTCTTCGGCTACGTCCCGGAGGACCAGGACGACGCGGGCGTCGAATACCGCGTCTGGTCCCCGCCGGGCCGCGCGCCCGGCTCGGACACCGCCGTCCTGGGCCGCACCCTGATCACCGACGCCTTCCCGGAGATCATGCCCGCGCACTTCCTCGCCTACTTCGCCGTCCCCGACTGCGACCAGTCCGTCGCGGTGGTGCAGCGGCTCGGCGGCCGGGTCACCGCCGATCCCTTCGACACCCCGTACGGGCGGATCGCGGTCGTCGCCGACAATCAGGGTGCGGTCTTCGGGCTGCTGTCGGACCCCCGGACGCGGACGGCACCGTAACCGGGATCACTGTGCCGATCGCCGTGCCGGGGCCGGACCGGGCCCGGGCCTGACAGAATCAGGGGTGCGCGACCCGGGCGGCGCCCGGAGTGAGACGTTGCAGGGGGCAGGCCCCCGGCCGACTCGCGCGCTGATGGCGTGCTGGTCGAAGGAGCGGGCCCGGCGAGGGCCCGTACGGGGAGGTGTGGAGGCGAGTGGTGGAGCAGCTGACGCAGCACGACCCGAGACGGATCGGCCCCTTCGAGGTGCTCGGACGGCTCGGCGCCGGCGGCATGGGGCTGGTCTATCTCGCGCGGTCCGCGTCCGGACGGCGGGTCGCGATCAAGACGGTGCGCACCGAGCTCGCCGAGGACCAGCTCTTCCGTGTCCGCTTCACCCGCGAGGTGGAGGCGGCGCGCGCCGTGTCCGGCTTCTACACCGCGGCCGTCGTCGACGCCGACCCGCGCGCCGCCGTGCCGTGGCTGGCGACCGCGTACGTCCCGGCGCCCTCTCTGGAGGAGATCGTCAACGAGTGCGGGCCGATGCCCGCCCAGGCCGTACGGTGGCTCGCGGCCGGCATCGCCGAGGCGCTGCAGTCGATCCACGGTGCAGGACTGGTCCACCGCGACTTGAAGCCGTCCAACGTGCTCGTCGTCGAGGACGGCCCGCGCGTGATCGACTTCGGCATCGCGAGCGGGGTCTCCAACACCCGCCTGACCATGACGAACGTCGCCGTCGGCACCCCCGCCTACATGTCGCCCGAGCAGGCGAAGGACTCGCGCAGCGTCAAGGGCGCCAGCGACGTCTTCTCGCTCGGCTCGACGCTGGTCTTCGCCGCGACGGGACATCCGCCCTACCACGGGGCGAACCCGGTGGAGACGGTCTTCATGCTGCTGCGCGAGGGGCCCAACCTCGAGGGGCTCCCGGACGAGCTGCGGCCGCTGATCGAGTCCTGTATGCAGATGGACGCCACCTTGCGGCCGACCCCGGCCGACCTCCAGGCGCAGCTCGCCCCGCACCTCTTCGAAGGCGACGACGAGAGCGGCACCGCCTCGGCATGGCTGCCCGGCCGGGCCGTCGCGATGATCGAGGCCCGGCGGGCGGGGCACCGTACGCCGCCTGCGACGCCCGTGCCGGAACCCGGCGGCGGTGGCGCCGGTGCAGGTGCCGGTGCAGGTGCCGGTGCCGGTGCCCGGGGGCCGATCTCCGCGGCCGCGACGCACCGCCGCGCCCAGCGCGGGGCCGACCCCTGGGTGGACCCGCGCACCGGGCAGGCCGTCCCGCAGCGCCCGCACCACCCGCCGATGTCCCCGGTGCCCTCGGGCGAGCCCGTCCGCCTCGGCGGCTCGCCGGTGCCGGTCGGGCCGGGGCCGCGTGCGACCGCCTCGGCGCCCGCGGGGCACGCCTCCGCCGACTCGGCGACCGGCTGGGTCCGCCCGCCGGGCGGCTCGGCGGCGGTGGCACCCGTACCGGCGCCCGCGTCCGGGGCCGCGTCCGTACCCGGACCCGGCGGCCCGGCCCCCGACAGCGGCCGCTGGCGCCCGTGGCGCTTCCGCATGTCCAACGAGGTCTGGGGCACCCCGACCGTCGCCGGCGACCTGCTCTACGTCACCTCCTTCGAGGTCCACGCCCTGGACGTGGCGAGCGGCCGCCGCCAGTTCAAGACCCGTGACGTCGCCTGGTCCATGGCCGTCTCCGACGGCCGGATCCACGCCTCCGACGGCCCCTCCCTCTACGCGCTCGACGCCACCGACGGCTCCGAGCGGTGGCGGCTGTCCACCGACGCCTGGGTGTACGCCGTGCGCGCGGAGCGCGGCACGGTCGTCACCGCCACGCGCGGGGGCGGCGTACAGGGCTGGGAGGCGTCCAACGGCCAGAAGCTGTGGGAGCTGACCGGCGCGCAGACCGACTTCGAGACCCCGGAGGCGGCCCCCGTCCTCCACGACGGCACGGTGTACGTCTGGCAGGACGCGCGGCTGCGCGCCCTGGACGCCCGCAGCGGCCGCGAGTCCTGGTCCTACCCGGTCGGCGACGCCGCCTCCTGCGGAAACGTCCCGGTCCGCGTCACCCCGGCGCCGGACGGCAACGTCTACGTCGTGGCCGGCACCCGCGTCCTGTCCGTGGACCGGCCCTCGGGCCGGGTCCGCTGGCACTTCGAGGCCCCCGCGGTGTTCCTCGCACCGCCGGCCTTCGCGCCGGGCGCGGCGGTGACGGGCGGCGGGGTCTACCTCGCCGACTACCTCGGGACCGTCTACGCCCTCGACGCGGCCACGGGCAAGGACCGCTGGCGCATCGCGACCGAGTCGCGCCCGTCCTCGGACCCGGTGGTCGTCGCGAACGGCAGCGTCCACCTGGGCGCGGGCAGCGCGCTGTACACCCTCGACGCGGTCACCGGCACCCCGAAGTGGCGGTTCGCGGCGGGCGGCGAGATCACCGGCCTCCCGGCGGTCGCGGACGGCCGCGTGCACTTCGGCTCCGCCGACCACTGCCTGTACACCCTGGACGCGGCGGGCGGCCAGCTGCGCTGGAAACTGGCCACGGGGGGCGAGATCACGGGCGCCCCGGTGGCCGAGGCGGGCGTGGTCTACGCGTGCAGCAAGGACCGCTGCGTGTACGCCCTGGACGCGGTGAAGGGAACGGGCACCCGTACGAGTGGCTGACGCGACTCGGCCCCCTCCCGCTAGCGGAACGCACCGGGAGTGACAGGATGGACCCCATGAGCAACGTCTACTTCGACATCAACATCAACGACAAGCCCGCGGGCCGCATCGTCTTCGAGCTGTTCGACAAGGTCGTCCCGAAGACCGCGCAGAACTTCCGCGAGCTGGCCACCGGCCAGAACGGCTACGGCTACGCGGGCTCCGGCTTCCACCGCGTCATCCCGCAGTTCATGCTGCAGGGCGGTGACTTCACCAACCACAACGGCACCGGCGGCAAGAGCATCTACGGCGAGAAGTTCGCCGACGAGAACTTCGAGCTGAAGCACGACCGTCCGTACCTGCTGTCGATGGCGAACGCCGGCCGCAACACCAACGGCTCGCAGTTCTTCATCACCACCGTCGTCACCTCCTGGCTCGACGGCAAGCACGTCGTCTTCGGCGAGGTCGTCGAGGGCAAGGAACTGGTCGACCAGATCGAGGCCCTGGGCTCCCAGTCCGGCGCCCCCAAGGCCAAGGTCGAGATCGCGGCCTCGGGCGTCGTCGACGCTGCCTGATCACCACCCCGCCCGCAACGGCTGGCCGGCCCCGCCCCCACCCCGGGGGCCGGGGCCGCCGTCATGCCCGGCCCTCAACCCGCCCGCCTCACAGGTCGTTCGCCGTTCCGTCGATGGCAGGGCCGCAGCCCTCGGGGAGGTTCGCGGCGATCAGGCGGTAGGCCTCCTCCAGTGTCTCCGTCACGCCAGGAAGCGTGTTGTCGGACTGGCGGCGCACCCGGTAGCCGCCACTGGCTTGCGGGAACGCGGTGCCGACATCGTGAGTCCACGGGTACTGGGTACAACGGCTGAGGTACAGCACGCCGTGGCTGATCGCGGGGAACAGTTCCCGCAGCGGCGGCTGCGCATACGCGGCACGGACCACCTCGGGGTCGATGACTTCGTCGCTGAACGCCAAGAAGGCCTGCCACTGCGCGGCCACGATGTCCGCCGCGTTTCGAGAGCTCCTTTTATCTGTCATGTCTGACGTCACTTCTCCACCGGGGCCACGGCGAGCATGTGCGAACTCGCGGCGAGCAGCTCCGGGTGCGGCTCGGCGATGCGTGCCGCCGTCAGCGCCGCCTCGAATATCTTCGAGTCGACCAGACTGTCCTTGGTGTGCTGCTCGGTCGCCTTGAGCGCCGACCACGCCGGGCCTTCGATGCCGTAGACGCGCGGTTGGCTGAAGCCTGCTTCGCGCATCTCGGCTGCCAAGCTCTCGCCGGTGTGGAAGTAGGAGCTCGTGAAGCCCTTGCGGCCCGGTTCGTGGATTCCGCTGACGAGGATGTCGGTTACGGCGTCGCGAACCCTGTCGACCGTGAGCATGGTGGTGGCGACGTGCTCGAAGAGGGAGGCGTACCGGCCGATGGCGGCGGCCGCGACGAGACCGCCGGGGCGGACGACGCGGGCGGCCTCGCGGAGGGCCTGGATACGGTCGCCGTGGTCGAGCAGGTGGTACAGCGGGCCCAAGACGAGCGCGACGTCGTACGAGTCGTCGGCGGCGGTCAGCGCGCGTGCGTCGCCGAGCGTGCTGCGCAATCCGGCGGCCTCGGCTTCCGCGACATGGCGCGGTACAGGATCGACGAGGTCGACGTCGTACCCGTCCTTCGTGAGCCACCGGGCATGCGCGCCGGGGCCTGCGCCGATGTCGATGATCCGGGCCGGCGCGGCCGGGAGATGGCGCCGCAGCAGCTCCTGAGTACGGACCATCTCGAGTACCCCGTCCGCGCTGGTGCTCAGCCGGTCGGATTCGCTGATCGTCTCGCTGTAGAAAGCGATGATCTCTGGGCCTACGGAGTGTGTGGGCATGGCTCCGATTCTCGGGGCTGGCCGCATGGAGCGGTAGCCCCTAGCCTGACCGGTCAACCGGTTGCCCTACGTCCCAAGGAACGCACATGCCACTTCTGAAGTACGAGCAGATCGCGGAGAGCCTGCGGCGGCGTGTCGCTGAAGGCGAGTTCGAACCTGGGGACCTGCTCCCTTCCAGCCGTGACCTGTGCGAGCAGTGGGCGGTCTCGCGGGCGACGGCCATCAAGGCCATGGAAGTGCTGCGGGCCGACGGACTGGTGGTTCCGCATCAGGGCCGTGGATTCGTCGTGACGCAGACCCCGGTTGCCCGGCCGGCAGGTGGGCGGGGGCCGGGAACGAGCCGGGTGCAGGGAGCCGCCCCGTACCGCCGGCTCGGTGTGCCGGAGATGCTGGTGCCTCCCTCGCACATCGCGGAAGCCCTCGGCCTGGCAGCGGGCATCCGGGCCCTCCACCGCGCCAGGTTGGTCCTCACGGAGGAGGGCGGGCCGCAATCGCAGGTGGTCGCCTGGTTCCCGTCGCAGATCGCGAATGTCTGCCCACGGCTCCATCAGAACGGGCCGATCGCCGAGGGCACGACGCACTACGTGCGGCGCATGACGGGGCGGCTGCCGGTGCGCGGTACGGACACGACATCAGTACGCCTGGCAACGAGCGCGGAGGCCGAACTCCTTCAGGTGAAACGTCCTTGCGCGGTGGCGGTGGTCCTTCACACCGCCTATGACGAGGCTGGAGGGGTCCTGGTCTGCGAGGAAGGCGTCACCCCCGAGGGACTGTGGGAGCGCACGGACAACTATTCGATGAATCAGGGGGGTTGACTGGACCGGTCCACCGGTCGAGTCTCCTTCGATGAAGGCGGATACCCCCGCAACCGCGCGAACGGTCCGGGGGCGTGGCCAACGCTTCGAAGGAGCGTCAGCATGGAGCATTTTATCGGCCTGCCGGTGGGCCAAGTCGAAGTCGTACGGCGATGGCGTCGCGAGGCGCGCTGCGTGCCGCTTGCGCGGACGGAGCTGCGTAAGGCCTTGCAGAACTGGGGGCTCTCCGAGCTGGAGGGGGATGCACTGCTGGTGGTTTCCGAACTGGTCACCAACGCGGTACGGCATGCGGTCGCCCCCATGGATCGGGAGATCGAGACCCGGTACGTACGACTGCCGGGCGGACTGCGGATCGAGGTCCACGACGTGTGCGCCGGACGGCCGGAGGCGAGGGTGCCCGACATCGGCGCGGACGGCGGGCGCGGGCTGTTCCTGGTGTCCGCACTCGCCGACCGGTGGGCCGTTGGGGAGCGGCTCGGACCCGGGAAACGCGTCTGGGCGGAGCTGTCAGTGAAGGCGGTGCCGCTGTGAGCGGCGAGCGGGTGGTGAGTCCGTCGGGCTGGCTGCTGGCCGCAGACCGTACGGGGAGCGGGCCGGTTTATGAGTCCGAGTGCACCTCATGCCTCGACGCTTCCGGCCCGGCGGACGACGTGGACGCCCCGTCAGTGTGGTCCCTGCGTCATGCGGGCCGCACAGGCCACACCGGCTACCGCCGGATCGTGACCGACTTCCAGCGCGCTATGGAGTACCGCTGATCCGGGTTACGTGTGGTCCTGCTGCGGGTGCGGGGGCCGCGGTTCGTCGGGCGGGGTTGTCGGGCCGCCCGGGGTCGGTTCCGGGGCGGTGGTGGTCGGGGGGAGGGCGCGCGTGCGGCGCCTCGGGCGGCCGCGCATCACGGCCGCGCCGAGGAGGATCAGCGCGCCGGCGCCGAAGGCGCTGGCGACTCCGTCGCCGAGGCCCTTGCCGTCGGACCCGACGGTGAGGCTTCCGGCGGCCTGGCCCTGGCGGACCATCCACAGGACGGCGAAGCCGAGCACGACCACCCCGGCCAGGGCCATGAGCAGCCGCGAGCGGCGCAGGACCGCCGCCACGGTGAGGAGCGCGGCGATGAGGCAGGGGAGGAAGAGCGAGAGCAGCAGGGTGGACCCGTGGCCCGTGACTCCGGTGGGGGTGAAGAGGTCCTGGATGCGGTAGTCGCGTCCGTGACGGCCGTCGTACCAGGCACGGAAGGGGCTCCAGACGGCGGCCGTCGCTCCGATGAGACCCATCAGCGAGCCGAGAACGTTGCGGATCATGCCTGGCCCTCCGAGGTTGGGGTCTCGATCCCGACGCTACGCCCGGCCCGTGGCCCCCGCATGCCGGGAAGCCCGTATGGCTCCCGCGGCCACCCCGGTAAACCGTTCGGTTCAGGCGCAGGACTGCACCCTTCGGTTCAGGTCCGCTCGCGTGCGGCGGCTGATAGCGTGACCGGCCGTCCGTACAAGGGGAGGGGTTCGGATCGTGGTGGCTGGACGACAGATCAGATTCACCGCCGTACTGGTGGCCGTCGTGTTCGCGCTGACCGGGTTCTCGTCGCACGGCGGAAGCAGCAGCAGCGGCAGCAGTAGCGGGAAGAGCAAGAGCAAGAGCAGCGGCAGCGGCAGCGGGGGAGGCTGCTCCAGCTCCAAGAGCAAGAGGAAGTCCCACAGCGGCAGCAACGGCAGCACGGCGTCCGCCTCCGCCTCGGCCTCGGCCAGTCCGACCGGTGATCCGGCCACCGTCGTGGTCGTCACGTGCGCGGGGCCGCAGCAGGCCACCACCACCGTCAGGTTCACCTCCCGGCTGGACCGCAAGGCGAACGTCAGGGTCAACCTCTCCCGCGAGAGGGCGGACGGAACGGTCCTCGAATCGTCCGTCGTCCGCGTGACACTCGAGGCGCGCGAGACCCGCACGGTCGATGTCGCCCTCGAAGGCCCGTCGCACGCCGCCGACGTCAAGAACTGCCGCCTCGCCACGCCCGAGACCGACACGGCCACCGGCAGCCCCACCCCGGCCGACGGCACCGGCACCTCCAAGTCCACGCCGAAGGCCACCCCCAAGCCGGCCAAGTCCACCGCCAAGCGCTGATCAGCGCAGCCGGAACTCCGTCCCCGGCCGCCGCCCGCCGAACAGCTCCGCCTGCCGCTCCGGCGCCAGGTTCCCCAGCGTGATCAGCGCCGGAGCCTGCGCCAGGGCCTGCTGGAGCGCCGCCAGCTTCGCCGACCACAGCGCCCGTACGGTGCCCTGCACGGCTTCCGTCGGGAAGCGGGCCAGCGTCTGTGCCGCCCGCAGGGCCGCCGGGAGCAGCTCCCCGGGCGGCGTCACCTCCGAAACCAGGCCGATCTCGTACGCCCGCTGCGCGGAGAGCCGTTCCGCCGTGCCCATCAGCGACATCCGGGCGACCTCGCCGAAGGGCATCCGCTGCGCCATGTACACGGCCTCGTAGGCGCTGACCATCCCGTACGTCGTGTGCGGGTCGAAGTACGTCGCGGACGAGGAGGAGATGACGAACTCCGACTCGCCCAGCAGGTAGAAGGCCCCGCCGCACGCCATCCCGTTGACGGCGGCGATCACCGGCTTCCACAGGTCGCCCGCCTTGGGGCCGATCGCGACCAGCGGATCGTCGATCGAGTACGGGGAGGAGGGCTGCGGGACGTCCACGCCCCGGTCGACGCCGGTGCAGAAGGCGGCCGTCCCGGCGCCCGTGAGCACCACCGCCCGCACGTCCTCCTCGTACCGGAACTCCCGCCACACCGCGCTCAGTTCGCCGGCCGTCGCCAGGTCGATGGCATTGTGCTTCCGCTCCCGGTCCAGGGTGACGACCGCGACCCCGGTCGCCTTGTCCCGCTCCACCCGCAGCGTCACGGCTTCTCCAGGATCCAGCGCGGCACGGTCATCCCGCCCGTCTCGGTGAAGGCCACCTGGACGCGCGCGCCGATGCGCAGCCGGGCCGGGTCCACCGAATCCAGCGGGGCGTCCGGCGAGGAGACGAGGTTCCCGGCCAGGCGGATGTGGGGGGCGTCGGCCAGCTCCACGAGGATCACGTTGTACGGGGCCTGCGCGGCGTACGCCGGAAGGAGCGGCGGATACGGCCGGACGTACGACCAGATGCGGCCGCGGCCGCTCATCGGGCGCCACTCCGAGGAGAAGGACTGGCAGTGCGGGCAGCACGGCCGGGGCGGGAAGCGCAGCCGGCCGCAGTCGGCGCAGGCCTGGACGCGGAGTTCGCCCCGGGCGGCGTACTCCCAGAAGGGGGCGCCGTCCTCGTCCGGGACGGGGAGGAGGAGGCGGTCGTCGGAGGCAGGGGCGGTCATGATCGGCTCCTCAGGCTCGCAGCAGGATCGCGGACGTCGGGACACCCTCACCCGCCGTCACCAGGCAGGTCGCGGCGTCCGGCACCTGGGCGGTGGAGATCCCGCGCAGCTGCTTGACGCCCTCGTTGATCAGGTTGAAGCCGTGCACGTAGGCCTCGCTGAGCCCGCCGCCGCCGGTGTTGATCGGGAGCCGGCCGCCGATCTCCAGCGCCCCGCCCTCGGTGAAGGCGGCGCCCTCGCCGCGCCCGCAGAAGCCGTAGCCCTCCAGGGACAGCGGGATGAGCGGGGTGAAGGCGTCGTAGATCTGGGCGACGTCCACGTCCTGCGGCCCGAAGTCGGCCTGCTTCCACAGGTGCCGGGCGGCCGTCCAGGCGGGGCCGGACAGCGGGTCGTCGTTCCAGTAGTTGACCATGCCGTGGTGCTGGGCGGGCAGGCCCTGGGCGGCGGAGTGCACGTAGACGGGCTTCTGGCGGCAGTCGCGGGCCCGCTCGGCGGAGACGATCACGCAGGCGAGCGCGCCGTCCGTCTCCAGGCAGTTGTCGAAGAGGCAGAGCGGGTCGCTGATCATGCGGGAGGTCATGTACATCTCGCGGGTCAGCGGGCGCTCGTACATCATCGCGGCCGGGTTCTCGTTGGCCCGGTTGCGGCAGGCCATCGCCACGTTGAAGAGGTGGTCGCGGGTGGCCCCGTACTCGTGCATGTAGCGGCGGGCCAGCATGCCGATCTCGTCGGCGGGGCGCAGGAGGCCGAAGGGGCGGGTCCACTGGCCGGGGGTGGGGAGCTGGACGGCGGTGTTCTTCCAGGGGCGCGGGCCCGAGCCGCGCTTGCGGGAGCGCCAGGCAACGCCGACGGTGGCCTGGCCGGTGGCGACGGCGGCGGCGAGGTGGCCGACGGTGGCGCAGGAGCCGCCGCCGCCGTAGCCGATCTTGGAGAAGAAGGTGACGTCGGCGGCGCCTATGGCCTTGGCGACCTCGACCTCGTCGGTCTCCTCCATGGTGTAGGAGGAGAAGGCGTCGACCTCGGACGGGGCGATGCCGGCGTCGGCGAGCGCTGCCAGTATGGCGCGGCAGGCCAATTCCTTCTCGGTTTGGGGTAGTTGTTTGGCGAAGGGGGTCTGACCGATGCCGACTATCGCCGTCGCGTCCTTGAGCGTTGCCGCCATCGCCACCTCCGGGGTGCACCAGTACTGACAGCCGCGAAGGCTACAGCTAATCTGACGGATAGTCAGCTATCGGTACTGGGAGGGCGGCGGACGATGGACGAGGACGGGCGCGAGGTGGCTCCCGCAGGGGGCGCGGGGATCGAGGCGGTGCGCGTGGACGACGGGGCGGCCGGCCCCGCGGGCGGCCAGCCGGGAGCCGAGCCTGCGGCGGCGGGTGCGGATGTGGGCCGCCCGACGCCCGAAGATCCCGCCCCCGACGCCGGTGCCCCGGCCGCCCCCGACGCCGGTGCCCCGGCCGCCCCCGACGCCGGTGCCCCGGCCGCCCCCGACGCCGGTGCCCCGGCCGCCGGAGGCCCCGGTGCCCCGGCCGCCGGAGATCCCGGTGACCCGGCCGCCGGAGGCCCCGGTGCCCCGGCCGCCGGAGATCCCGGTGTCCCGGCCCCCGGAGATCCCGGCGCCCCGGCCCCCGACGCCGGCGACCCGGCCGCCGGAGGCCCCGGCGACCCGGCCGCCGGAGGCCCCGGCGACCCGGCCCCCGGAGAACCCGGTGACCCTGACCCCGGCAGCCCGGCCCCCGGAGACCCCGCCCCCGCCGGCCCCGGCCCCCGCGGCGACCTGCGCTGGGGCAGCATCGCCGGACTGGTCCGGGACGCGGCGGACCGGTACGCCGACCGCGAGGCCGTCGTCGACGGGCGCGCCCGCATCACCTACGCGCAGCTCGGCGACCGCGTCGAGCGCGCCGCGGCCGCCTGCATCGCCGCCGGCGTCGAGCCCGGCGACCGGGTTGCCGTCTGGGCGCCCAACACCCTGGAGTGGATCGTCTCCGCCCTCGGAGCCGTCTCCGCCGGCGCGGTGCTCGTCCCCCTCAACACCCGTTTCAAGGGCGCCGAAGCGGCATACGTCCTCCAGCGCAGCCGGGCCCGCCTGCTCTTCGTCACCGGCACCTTCCTCGGGACCTCCTACGTCGCCTCCCTGCGCCGCGCCGCCGCCGAAGGCCCCGGCTCCGGCCCGCTGCCCGGCCTGCCCCACCTCGACCAGGTCGTCGTCCTCGCCGAGGACGCCCCCGACTCCTTCCGCACCTGGAAGGAGTTCCTGGCGGGCGGCGACCCCGTACCGGCCGAAACCGTCCGCGAGCGCGCCGGAGCGATCACCTCCGACGCCCCCTCCGACATCATCTTCACCTCCGGCACCACCGGCAGCCCCAAGGGCGCCGTCATCACCCACGCCCAGTCCCTGCGCTGCTACGACGTGTGGAGCGAGCTCGCCGGACTGCGCGAGGGCGACCGCTACCTGATCGTGAACCCCTTCTTCCACACCTTCGGCTACAAGGCGGGCATCATCGCCTGCCTGATGCGCGGCGCCACGATGATCCCGCAGCCCGTCTTCAACGTGGACACCGTCCTCGCCAACGTCGCCGCCGAGCGGATCTCCGTACTCCCCGGGCCGCCCACCCTCCACCAGTCCCTCCTCGACCACCCCCAGCGCGACCACCACGACCTCTCCGCCCTCCGCCTGGTCGTCACGGGCGCGGCCGTGGTCCCCCTCCAGCTCGTCGAGCGGCTCCGCACCGAGCTGCGCATCGCCACCGTCCTCACCGCGTACGGGCTCTCCGAGGCCAGCGGCATCGTCACCATGTGCCGCCGCGGCGACCCGGCGGAGATCATCGCCGCCACCTCCGGACGGGCCATCCCCGGCACGGAGGTGCGGATCGCCGGCCCGGACGGGGACGCGCAGCCCGCCGGCACCGCGGGCGAGGTGTGGGTCCGCGGCCACCACGTCATGCAGGGCTACTTCGAGGACCCGGCCGAGACCGCCGGCGCCGTCACCCCCGAAGGCTGGCTGCGCACCGGCGACGTCGGCGTCCTCGACGCGGCAGGCAACCTGCGCATCACCGACCGGATCAAGGACATGTTCATCGTCGGCGGCTTCAACGCCTACCCGGCCGAGATCGAGCAACTCCTGGGCCTGCACCCCGACATCGCCGATGTCGCGGTCATCGGCGTGCCGGACCCGCGCCTCGGCGAGGTCGGCAAGGCCTACGCGGTCCGCCGCCCCGGCGCCACCCTCACCGCCGACGACCTGATCGCCTGGTCCCGGCGGGAGATGGCCAACTACAAGGTGCCGCGCGCGGTGGAGTTCGTCCCCGCCCTGCCGCGCAACGCGAGCGGCAAGGTCCTCAAGCGCGAGCTCCGCGCACGCTGAGGCCCGCCGTCCGACCCGGTCGGTCAGGGGACGAGCGTGGCCAGGTCGATGGCTGCGGGGAAGGGGACCGCCACCTTGAGCCACTCGCGGTGGATTCCGGTGGCAACGTATGAACGGGTGACCGTGTCCAGCTCGTAGACGTGGACGGCGGGTCCGCTCACCTCGTCCTCGACCCGCCAGAAGTGGGGGATCCCGGCCTGGGCGTATTTGAAGGGTTTGATGGAGCGATCGCGGTCTGCCGACTCCTCGGACACCACTTCGATCACCAGGGCGACCTCGTCCGGGAGGTAGCGAGTACGGTCCGGATCGTAGGCGACCGTCGCAGCCAGGATGTCCGGTTCGGGGCGGCTCTTCCTGTCGAGCCGGACGGTCATCTCCCGTTCGATCTCGATGCCGTCGGGCGCGGCTTGCCGCAGGCTGAAGGTCAGGTTCTCCACGAGCCGCGAGTGCCAGGACCGCTGCGGGGACATCATGAAGATCAGCGCTCCGTCGATGAGCTCGGTGTGCCGGGGGGCCTGGGGCCAGTGGTCGAGGTCGTCCGCTTCCCAGCCGCTCGGGCGGGGCGGGAGCATCCATTCGGGGAGCTCGGCTGCCATGGTGTCCTCCAGAGGGTGCTGGGCCAGACTACTCGGCCGCGCCCTGCCGAACGGGCGCTTGGCGCAGCTGCGGCACTAGGCCCGCCGGGCCAGGACCAGCCGCCAGCGGGGGGCGCCGGAGGGCAGGCGGCCGAAGGGTTCCAGGGGGACGGTCTGGACCGTGAACCCGGCCGCCTGGAGGTCGGTGCGGACCCCGCTCAGCGGGAAGGTCCGGTAGTACATGACGAAGGGCGGCCGCCACACCGCGTTACGCACCCGCATCGCCGCGTCGAAGCCCGCCACCGCCCACCACAGCGGGTGGCTCGGCGGGATCGGGGCACCGATCGGGAAGGCGAAGACCCCGCCGTCGCGCAGTGCGGCGTGGGCCCCCGCGAAGAGCGCCGGCCGCTCGGCCGGGAGGAAATGGCCGAAGGCCCCGAAGCTGACCACCAGGTCGTACGCGTCCTCGAGCGCGGGCGGCAGGGCCCGCGCGTCGGCCCGTACGAAGTCCACGGGCGGGGAGCCCGGCCGGGCCGGCGCGGCGCCCCCGCGGGTTCCGTACGTGCGCTCGGCCTCGGCCAGCATGCCCGCGCTGAGGTCCACCCCGGTCACGCGCTCCCGGCACAGCCGCTCCAGCATGCCGATCCCGGCGCCCGTGCCGCAGCACAGGTCCAGCCCGGCGCCGAAGGAGCCCTCCCGCTGGGCGAGGGTCTCCTCGACGGCGTCGAGGATCCGGTCGGGGGTGCGGAAGGGGGTGTGGTCGAACTTCGGCGCGAGCAGGTCGTAGCCGCGCTCGACGGAGGACAGGGCCTGCACGGCGAGTTCGCGGACGCTGGGCCCGTGGCTGGTGAACACGACCCCAGCCTAGATCCCCGGCAGCCATGGTGATCCTGGGCGCGGGCATACGGCGGCGGCCGCGGTGGCTCCCCCTCCGGGCCACCGCGGCCGCCGTCCCCCCGTACGTGTCCCCCGTACGTCTTTGCGTGCGCGCCTGCGTACCTGCTGTGCTGCTCGTTACGGACGCGGACCGGACGCGTGGTTGTCCAGCGTCTGGATCTCCTCGTCCGAAGCGTGGTTGTCGAGCGGCTTGATCTCGATCCCCGACGCGTGGTTGTCCAGAGTTTCGATCTCGACGCCCGAGGCGTGATTGTCGAGCGGCTTGACGGTGCCGTCGGTCGGCAAGGTGTTCTCGTTCGTCGTCATCGGATCTCCTGTTGGATGGGTAGGGCCCGTTCGGCGATTCCCCCGCGGACCGCCGAACGGGTAGTCCTCCAACCGACCCAGGCGCCTCCCCCGGCGCGCCGGGTCGATGCACCTATCGTGCCGCCCGGCGATAAACGAACGATGAACGCCTCGTTCAACGGGCGTCAGCACAGGTCGGGCGGGGTCAGACGGCGTCAGGCGGCGTCAGGCGGCGATCTCCGAGGCCAATAGGGCCCGGACCTCGGCCAGTTCGGCCGAGCCCAGCTGCGCGAAGACCGCCTCCGCGTCCCGCCAGCACGCCCGCGCCCGGTCCGTCTGCCCCAGCCGCCGCAGCGCCTTGCCCAGGACCGTCAGCACCGTCGCCCGCCGCCACTCGCCGCCGATGCCGCGCAGCGCGATCGCCTGCTCGGCGTGCGAGGCGGCCAGCGTCGGCCGGCGCGCAGCCAGGTGGGCCTCGGCCAGCCGGAAGTGGGTCACGCCCTCCCACAGGGGCTGGCGGTTGTCGTGGAACAGCGACAGCGCCTCGGCGAGCTGCGCGAGGGCCTCGCCGAGCCGCCCCGCCTGGGTGAGGGCGATGCCCAGCGCATAGCGGCCGTTGGCCAGGCGCAGGGTCAGCCCCATCCGGTCGTAGATGGTGATGCCCTGCTGGGCGAGGTCTATGGCGCTCTGCAGCCGGCCCAGCTCCACGTGGATGCGGGAGAGGTTGCACAGGGCGCTGGCCTCGCCGACGTTGTTGCCGTCGGCGCGGAAGTTCTCGATGGCCTCCAGCAGGTACCGCTCGCCGTCGGCGTGCCGGCCCTGGTAGAGGGCGATGATCCCGCGGTCGTTGGGCGCCCAGCAGCTGGGCAGCGGATCGCCGGCCTCGCGGGCGAGCGCCGTGGCCTGGCGGGCCTCGTCGTCGGCCTCGGTGAAGCGGCCGGCGACGAGGTGGACGTTGGTGAGGGTGGTGCGGGCCCGGCCCTCCGCGTACGGGTCCTTCGCGGCCTGCGCCGCGTCGCGCACGGCCACGGCGGCCGACTCGTACTGCTTGGAGTTGGCCCCCGATTCGGCCAGGTCCTTGGCCGCCCACAGCAGGTCCACGGCCCGGCGCAGCACCTGCCTCCTCCCGCCGGGCGTCCCGTCGGCCGTCCCGTCGGTGCGTACGGCGGCCTGCCGGACGCACGCCAGCAGCGGGTCGGCCTCCGCGTACAGCCAGTCCAGGGCGGCGCGCGGCTCGCCGAAGACCAGCCCGGGGTAGTGGGTGTCGGACAGGTGCGCGGGGAGCCGGTCGCCGGGGCGTTCCAGGGCGTAGACCCCGGAGGCGGTGGCCAGGTAGAAGTCCAGCAGCCGGTCCAGGGCCGCGTCGCGCCCGCCCGGCGGCTGCTCGTCGCGCTCGGCGCACGCACGCGCGTAGAGCCGTACGAGGTCGTGGAAGCGGTAGCGGCCGGGGGCGGCGGATTCGAGGAGCGAGCAGTCCACCAGGGCTTCGAGGAGGTCCTCGGTGTCGTACTCGGGCAGGTCCAGTACGGCCGCTGCCGCCGAGAGGGAGATGTCGGGGCCGTCGGCGAGCCCGAGCAGGCGGAACGCGCGCTGCTGGGCGGGCTCCAGCTGGCCGTAGCCCAGCTCGAAGGTGGCCTTGACGGCAAGGTCGCCCGTCTGGAGCTCGTCGAGGCGGCGGCGCCCGTCGGCGAGCTTGGCGGCGAGGACGGAGACGGTCCAGGTGCGGCGGGCGGCGAGGCGGGAGGCGGCGATGCGGATGGCGAGCGGCAGGAACCCGCACGCGCCGACGACGTCGAGGGCGGCCTGGCGCTCGGCTCCGACCCGCTCGGCGCCGACGATCCGGGTGAAGAGCTGGAGGGCCTCCTCGGGGCTCATCACGTCGAGGTCGACGAGATGGGCCCCGGCGAGGCCCGCCATGCGGACCCGGCTGGTGACGAGGGCGGCGCAGCCGGCGGTGCCGGGCAGCAGCGGGCGGACCTGGGCGGCGTCGCGGGCGTTGTCGAGGAGGACCAGGACGCGGCGGCCGTCGAGGGTGGAGCGGTAGAGCGCGGCGCGGTCGGCGGGGGAGTCGGGGATGGCGGTGTCGGGGGTGCCGAGCGCGCGCAGGAAGGAGCCGAGCACGGCTTCCGGTTCGGCGGGGCGGGCCTCGGTGCCCTGGAGGTCGGCGTAGAGCTGGCCGTCGGGGAAGTGCGGGCGGGCGGCGTGCGCGACGTGCACGGCGAGGGTGGTCTTGCCGACGCCGCCGATGCCGGCGAGCGCGGAGACGGCCATGACCTGGTCTGCGGCCCCGCCGGAGAGGATGGCGCCGAGCTCGTCGACGAAGCTGCTGCGGCCGGTGAAGTCCGGGACGGTCGCCGGCAATTGGGCGGGCCGCACGTGAATGGGCGCGGCTGCGGGGGCCGGGTCCTCGGCGCGGGCCAGGTCGGCGTCGGCGTTCAGGATGCGCTGCTGGAGGGCGGCCAGCTCGGGCCGCGGGTCGACGCCGAGCTCGCGGGCGAGGAGCCGGCGGGTGTCGGCGTAGACGGCGAGGGCCTCGGCCTGCCGGCCGCTGCGGTAGAGGGCGAGCATGAGCAGTTCGCGCAGGCGCTCGCGCAGGGGGTGGGCGGCGGTGAGGGCGGTGAGCTCGGAGACGGCCTCGGCGTGGTGGCCGACCTCCAGGTCGAGGTCGAGGCGGGTCTCCAGGAGTTGGAGGCGCCACTCCTCCAGCCGGGTGCGCTCGGTCTCCGCGTGCGGGCCGGGGATTCCGGCGAGGGGTTCGCCGTCCCACAGGTCCAGGGCGCGGGCGAGCAGCGTACGGGCGAGGGCGCGGTCGCCGGCCGCGCGGGCCGCCTCGGCGTCGGCGGCGAGGCTGCGGGCGACGCCGAGGTCGAGGGTGGCGGCGGAGCGCAGGCGGATGGCGTAGCCGCCGGACTCCGTGACGAGCAGCCCGGGGTCGAGGACCTTGCGCAGGCGGGAGGCGTACGTCCGGATGGTGGCGAGGGCCTGCTGCGGCGGGTCCTCGCCCCAGATGGCGTCGATGAGCTCGGGCGCGGTGGCGGTGCGGCCGCCCCGCAGCAGGAGCGCGGCGAGCAGGGCGCGCTGCTGGGGGGTGCCGGAGGGCAGGGCCTCGGCGCCGCGCCAGGCGCGGATGGGGCCGAGGACGGCGAAGCGGGAGCCGCCGGAGGAGGTCGTGGTGGCGGGGTCGGGTGCGGCGGGGCCGGTGGGGGTGGGGCCGAGGCCCTGCAACGCGCGGCCGGGCGCGGGTTCCGCTTGCACGGCGGCCGCGGCCGGGACGGCGAGCGCCGCGCGCGGTGCGGGCGTTGCGGGGGTGCGGGCCGTACGCGCGGGATCTGCGTCTTTTCGGGTGCGCCGGGATGCCTCGGGGTGTTTCCGTGGGTGCGGGATGGCCGGTACGCCGTCCATCTGTCGTCCCCCTGCCTTCCGTCGTTTTAAGGGTCAGTCTGCCCTGTCTTGCACGTACCCGTCAGCCCGTCCCGGACCGATCGCCTGCCAACTAGCTGACGGTTCGTCAGATGAGCGCTACCGTATCGGGTATGGAGACCTTCCCGAAGATCATCTCGGTGGACGACCACACGGTTGAGCCCCCCCACGTCTGGCGGGACCGGCTCCCGTCCAAGTACCGGGACACCGGCCCGCGCGTCGTCCGCGCCCCGTTGAAGGAAATGACCTTCCTCGGCGGCAAGTTCGCCCCCGTCATGGGAGCCAAGGGCGACGACGGCCCGATCGGCGACTGGTGGGTGTACGAGGACCTGCACCGGCCGCTCACCCGCCTCGACACGGCGGTCGGGTACGACCGCGACGAGATCAAGCTGGAAGTCATCACCTACGAGCAGATGCGCCCGGGGTCCTTCTCGGTTCCCGAGCGGCTCGCGGACATGGACGTCAACCACGTCCAGTCGGCCCTCTGCTTCCCGACCTTCCCCCGCTTCTGCGGCCAGACCTTCACCGAGGCCGCCGACCGCGAGCTGGGGCTGCTCGGCGTACGGGCGTACAACGACTGGATGGTGGAGGAGTGGTGCGGCCCGGACGCCCGCGGCCGCCTCATCCCCCTGACCCTCATTCCCCTGTGGGACGCGCACCTCGCCGCCGCCGAGGTCCGCCGCAACGCGGCGCGCGGCGTGCGCGCGGTCGCCTTCTCGGAGATACCGCCGCACCTGGGGCTCCCGTCGATCCACACGGACGCCTGGGACCCCTTCCTCCAGGCGTGCGACGAGACCGGCACGGTCATCGCCATGCACATCGGCTCGTCGTCGCGCATGCCGTCGACCTCGGCGGACGCGCCGCCGGCGGTCGGCTCCACCATCACCTTCGCCAACTGCTGCTTCTCGATGGTCGACTGGCTGATGAGCGGCAAGTTCGAACGCTTCCCCAACCTGAAGATCATGTACGCGGAGGGCCAGATCGGCTGGATCCCGTACATCCTGGAGCGCGCGAACGTGGTCTGGGAGGAGAACCGCGGCTGGGGCGGCGTCGCGGACAAGGTCCTGCGCCCGCCGTCCGAGCTCTTCGCGGAGCACGTCTTCGGCTGCTTCTTCGACGACGCCTTCGGCCTGAAGAACCTGGACTCGATCGGCGTCGCCAACGTCCTCTACGAGACGGACTACCCCCACTCGGACTCGACCTGGCCGAAGTCCCGCGAGGTCGGCGAGTCCCAGATGGGCCACCTGGCGCCGGACGTGGTGGACCGCATCGTGCGCGGCAACGCGATCGAGCTGCTGGGGCTGACGGGGGAGGGGCTGTGGGCGGGGGCGTGAGGACGGTTCCTCATCGACAAGTCCGCGCTCGCCCGGGCCGCACGGCGGGCCCGGGTGGCGGCTAGCCCTGGATCACCCGCGCCACGAAGGCGTCCAGGTTGCCGAGCGTGCGCTCGACCTTCTCCTCCACGGTGAGGCTCTCCTCGTGCTGTCCCGCGCGCAGCTTGGGCTGCCGCTTGCCCCGTACGTACAGGGAGCAGGCGAGGTCGGCGCACACGTAGACGCCGACGGTGTTGCCCTGGCGGCCCCGGGGGCCGGCCAGCGGGGCCGTGAGCAGGGTGACGCCGGAGGAGGCGTGCCCGGTGAGGCAGAGCTGGCAGAGGCTGGACTTCACCGCACTCGTGCGGGCCGCGCCGGGCACCCGCAGGGTGATTCCGACCGGCCCCTCGGGCCGCGGCACGACGAGGTGCGCCCGCAGCGGCGCACCCGGATCGACCCACCCGAGGAAGTCGAGGTGCTCCCAAGGAAGTTCGGCGAAGTCGAGCGGGATCTTCAGGCGCGTCGCCTCGCCCTTGGTGCAGTTCACGAAGGACGAGCGGATCTGGTTCTCACTGAGCGGTTCCACGTGAGTCGACGCTACGTGCCGAGCCCCAGCGCCCGCATCCGAATATTCGCCCGGTTTGTCACCGGCCGGGGGAGTCGCATTCTGGTGCGCCGGGTGGCGCGTGGCGGTGCGGCGCGTGCCGTGCGGCGTGCGCCGCGTGGCGGTACTTGCGGGGGCGGGGCAGGGGTTTCAGGCGCGGGCGGATGCGGAGGGGGCGGCGGTCGCAGGGGCGGGGTCGAAACGTGGGTCGGGGGCGTGGGGGTCGGGACTCAAGGGAGCGGGAGCAGGGAGGGTTTGGGGGTTTCCCGTCAGTCTCATCGTCTCTCCGGTTCGGGCCGGTCC
>NZ_JAGGOZ010000012.1 GCF_018614075.1 Streptomyces sp. ISL-94
CCGGGGCCGGGGCCGGGGCAGCCTCCCCGGAGGGGTCCGGGCGGTGCAGCTCCGCCTCGCGGTCGGCGATCGCCTGCCAGCGGGGCGGCCGGGTGACCCCGGGGCTGGGCAGCAGGCGCGGGGTCATTTCGGGAATGGCGTCGTCCCCGCCGGCGAGGCCTGCCAGCTCCTGCTCGACCTGGGCGGCGTCCTTCTCCTCCGCCATGCCGATCGGCCCCTGCATACGGCCGTTGAGGAACTGCCGTACGACCGGCTCGTCGCTGGTCAGCAGCTCCTCGCGGGGGCCGAACATCACCAGTTCGCGCCGGAACAGCAGCCCGATGTTGTCCGGGACCTGGCGGGCCGAGGCGATGTCGTGGGTGACGATCAGGAAGGTCGCGTCGATCTGCGCGTTCAGGTCCACGATCAACTGATTGAGATAGGCCACCCGCACCGGGTCGAGCCCCGAGTCCGGCTCGTCGAACAGGATGATCTCCGGGTCGAGCACCAGCGCCCGCGCCAGGCCCGCCCGCTTGCGCATCCCGCCGGATATCTCGCCGGGCAGCTTCTCCTCGGCACCGATCAGACCGACCATGTCCATCTTCTCCAGGACGATCCGTCTGATCTCGCTTTCCGGCTTACGGGTGTGCTCGCGCAGCGGGAAGGCGATGTTGTCGTACAGGTTCATCGACCCGAACAGGGCGCCGTCCTGGAACAGCACGCCGAAGAGCTTGCGCACCTCGTACAGGTCGTGCTCGCGGAGCTCGGTGATGTCCGTACCGGCGATCCGGATCGATCCCCGGTCCGGCTTGAGCAGGCCCACGAGTGTCTTGAGGAACACCGACTTGCCCGTACCCGAGGGGCCGAGCATGACAGACACCTCCCCGGCGGGCAGCGTCAGCGACACGTCCTGCCAGATGACCTGGTGGCCGAAGGATTTGGTCAACCCTTCCACGCAGATCTCGACACCCATCCGGTTCACCCTTCAACGGGGAGCAGCTCCGACATCTGCTCTACGGGGAAGGGCGGCGGGTCCGTCGCGGCGAAACCAAGATTTTTTACGGCAAGCGGGTGGAGAGGGCACCGGGGAGGTCCGGCACGGTGGTGCTGTCGGGGAGCGGTGGCGTGGACGGCACCGGCGGCACGGACACGGCGGGCGCGGGAAGGACCGGGGCGGGAAGGGCCGGGGCGGTCAGAGCCGGGGTGGGCAGGCCCGGTGCGGCGGGCAGGGTCGCCGCCACCTCCGGCAGTTCGGGCAGCACCGCCGGGAGGGCGCTGGGGAGGGCCGTGGGCGACACCGCTCCGGTCGGGCGTACGGAGCCGGGGGCGTCCGGTCGTACGGACGAGGCAGCCGGTACACGGTCAACTGCCGCGCCCGGCTCCTCCCCCACCACCGCCATCTCCGGCGCAGGCGGCACCGGCGCACTCGGCTCGTACGCGAAGGGCAGGGCCAGTCCCACCATGGCCAGTGTCGCGGCCGCCGAGACCGCGGCCAGGGCGGGGGCATGCGCACCCGCCTGACCCGCCTGGTCCCGGCCGCGCCCGATCAGCCACAGGCCGAGCGCCAGCGTCCCGGCCAGCGAGTTGCGCAGCGTACGCCGGGCCCTGGCCAGCAGGGACTCGACCGCCTCGTAGCTCAGCCCCATCTCGCGGGCGATCTGCCCGACGTCCCGCTCCTCCGCCTTCAGGCGGAGTGCCTCCGCCTGGCGGGCGGGCAGCTCCCTGCTCCGGAAGGCCAGCCACCTGGCCTCCGCCCTGTCGCACACCGCCTCGTCGACGGGGACCGGGCCGGGGACGGTGAGCTTGGGCGTACCGCACAGCTGGGCCTCGCGGTGGACCTGCCGGTACCGGTCGACGCACAGGCGCATGGTCACGGTCGTCAGCCATGCGCCCAGCCGCGCCTCGTCAAGGTGTGTGTGCTGCGCGCCGCGCAGCATCGCCTCCTGCACCGCGTCCTCGGCGTCCTCGGCGCTCATGGACCTGCGGCGCGCCACCTTGAGCAGCTGCTCGCGATGGCCCCACATGCGCTGCCACCGCAGGTGGGCCGAGTCGTCACCCGGTTCGGCCGGGTGCGGAGGATGCCTGTCCGTCGCCATGACCCGGAAGGTTACCGCCGGGTACATGGTGTTGTGGAGGGGGTGATGCGCGAGTGAGTCCTAACCGTTGCCGGGGACCATGCCGGTATCCGGAAGGACGCCGTCACCGGGCACGTCGATCCCGGCGCCGGGAGCGGGACTCGGGGCCGCGACCAGGGGCGGCCTGGTCTTCGCGCCGCCGTCCGGCGGGCCGGCGGTCGGTGACGGGGCGGGCGTCGGCGCGGGCTTCGGCCCGGGCGGGGGCGTAGGCGCCGGGGAGGCGGGCGGGGTCTCGGTACCCGGCTCCGGGCCGGCCGGCTCGGTCCGCCCCGTGCCGGGCGAGTCGGCCTCCGTACCGGAACCCGCGCCGCCCTGGTCCGGAACCACACGGTGGCCGTCCCTGAAGTAGGCGTACCAGGACAGGACGACGCTCAGGTACTCCCGGGAATGGTTGTAGGAGAGGATCGCGCGGTCGAGGTCCTGCGGCCGGGAGAGGTCGCGTCCGGCCGCGCACAGGTAGCGGCCCGCAGCGAGCGCCGCGTCGTGGACGTTATGGGGGTCGGTCCTGCCGTCGCCGTTGCCGTCGGCGCCCCATCTGGCCCAGGTGGACGGGATGAACTGCATCGGGCCGACCGCGTGGTCGTAGGACGGGTCGCCGTCGTACGCGCCGCCGTCGGTGTCCCGGATCGAGGCGAACCCCTGGCCGTTCAGCTGCGGGCCGATGATGGGCGCGTACGTCGTACCGTCCGCGTCCACCCTCCCACCCCGCGCCTGGCCGGACTCCACCTGGCCGATCGCCGCGAGCAGCTGCCAGCGCAGACCGCAGCGCGGGGTGCTCCGCACGAGCGTCGACTCCGCGTTGCGGTACGCGGCGAGGACGGTGGCGGGCAGCGCCGCACGGCCGGCCGCGAAGATGGCACCGGCCGAGGACGGCTGCTGTGCGGACGGGCCGTGCGACGCAAGTGGGGGCAACTCGCGAAAGTAGTAGGAATCGCCCGAAGTGCCCTGATTCGGTGACATGGTGGCCTCCACGGGGGAGGACGCCGACGCCGCGAGGCCGGGCGCCTGTGAGCCGGTCAGCGCCGCCATGGCCGCCGCCGCGACCGCCGTACCCCGCACGCCTTTACACATCCGCACCGGCAACCGATCCGCCATCCGTCAGACCCCTCCCTCATCGCACTTCCCCGGCCTCTTCACCTGCTCTACGCGGCCAGGGTGCGGGTCCGTCGCGCGAGTCGCGGAAATTTCCCAGCGGCCGTCACGTCGGAGCGAATGATTCCGCAATCTCTTGTGCGAGCACCGAATACCCGTTGCCTTCCCCGTTCGCTTGGCCGCTTTCTCGACAGGGGAGCGACAAGTGCCCCCTCGTTCGGACCTTTGACCGCCATCGCCGTCACCGGTGGACGCCGTCCCTCTGGGGAGAATCTGGGGAGTACGGAGGCCGCCTTGGGGGCGCGTGGGGAGAATCGGCTACGTAACACGGCATGACGATGAAAGGCTGTCAACTTGACCCGGACCTGAAGGGCCGGGCTTGGAGGTAGCGCCCGACTGGCCGCCGGGTGGGCTCCGAGGCGGCCCGGCGAGTCGGCGGTTTCTGAACGGCTGCCGTCGTCGACGCAGATGGCGCTCTGGCGCCATCAGTCGGGAAGCGCCTACGGGATTGCGACGCCACGGGTCAGCGCAGTTGGCGGCGGACCAGGTCGTGGAAGAGGCCGGTGGGGTCGGCGAGGAGTTCGGCGGGTGGGCCCTGCTGGACGATGCGGCCGTCCGACATGGCGATCACCCGGTCGGCGTCCATGATCGTGGAGAGTCGGTGGGCGATCACGATGCGGGTGGCCTGCAGGGCGCGGGTGGATTCGATGACCACGCGCTGGGCGTCGTTGTCCAGTGCGCTGGTGGCCTCGTCGAAGAAGAGGATGCGCGGTTTGCGGATGAGGGCCTGGGCGATCATCAGGCGTTGGCGCTGGCCGCCCGAGACGGTGCCGCCGCCGTCCGACAGCATGGTGTGCATGCCCATCGGCATGGCCTTGATGTCCTCGGCCAGGCCCGCCATCGCCGCGGCTTCCCAGGCCTCCTCCAGCGAGTGCGTTCCGGCGCCGCAGATGCAGTCGAGGATCGAGCCGGTGAAGGGCTGGGCGTTCTGGAGGACGACTCCGCACTGGCGGCGCACGGCCGCCTGGTCGAGTGCCGCCAGGTCCTGGCCGTCGTACAGGACGCTGCCGGAGACGGGCTTGTCGAAGCCGATGAGCAGCCGCAGCAGTGTCGACTTGCCGCAGCCGCTGGCCCCGACGATCGCCACGAACTCGCCCTGGGAGATCTTGAAGTTGACGTTGTCCAGGGCCAGGGGGGCGTCGTCCGCGTAGCGGTAGGTCAGGTTCTTGGCCTCGATGGCGCCCGTCAGCCGGCCCGGTCGGGTGCTGGAGCGGCCCGCCTCCGGGGTTTCCCGCAGGAGCGGCTTGACCTGTTCGAACATCGGCAGCACCTCGGCAGCCGAGATGAGCGCGCCCGTCAGCTGCGTGACGCAGGACAGGAGCATCGTCAGCGCGGTGCTGAAGGTGAGGAACTCGCCGGCCGACATGGCGCCACGGGCGGGTCCCGCCAGCAGCATGAACATGATCAGGGTGCACAGCGGCAGGTAGACCGCGCCCAGCACCGTGATGGTGTTCTGGATCCGGCCGATGCGCTGCTGGAGGTCGCGGGTGCGGGCGAACTCCCGTGCCCAGGCGGCGTACGCGAAGCTCTCGGCCGCCGCGACGCGCAGCTTGGGCAGGCCGCGCAGGGTCTGGAAGGCCTGGTTGTTGAGCTTGTTGCCGAGGGTGATCAGCCGGCGCTGGTAGCGCAGCTGCCACAGCCCCAGGCCCAGGAACACCGCCGCGATGACGGCCAGCATGGCGAGCGCCGCCATCGCCAGCGGCACGCTGTAGACGAGCAGCAGCACGAAGTTCATCGTGCCGACCGTGCCCGCCTGTACGCAGACCGAGCCGATTCCGGACAGCACGCGGCGGATGGCGCTGATGCCCATCGCCGCGCCGGCCAGTTCGCCGGTGGAGCGGCCGGCGAAGAACGTGGTCGGCAGCCGCAGCAGCCGGTCCCACACCGCCGGCTGCAAGGTGGCCTCGATACGGCCCTCCATGCGCAGGATGGAGGTGTTCTGCAGCAGCATGAAGGCGGCCGAGACGACGCCGGTCGCGATGAGGGCGAGCCCGGTCTGCACGATGAGGCCGGTCTCGGCCTGTGGGACGTACCGGCCGAGGACCTCGCCGGTGGCTACGGGCACCAGCGCGCCCAGGACCACCGCGACCAGCCCGCCCAGGATGATGCTGCGCAGCTCCGGGAGGGTGCCGCGCACGCTGAAGCGGAGCAGGGCCGGCAGTCCCACCCGGCCGTCGGGCAGCGGGCGGTAGAGCATGGCGGCCTGCGGTGCGAAGGCGGCCTCGTTGGCCTTGCCGATGCGCTCGCGCGTGCCGGTGGCGGGGTCGACCGCCTCGTAGCCGCCGCGCCGCCACAGCAGTGCGACCGGGGTCCCGTCCTCCTCGCGCCGGCCCACCAGCGGGCCGCTGTTCTCCCGCCACCAGCGTCCGCCGAGCCGGACCGCCCGGGTGCGGATCCGTGAGGCGAGTGCGATGCGTTCGATGGGATCGACCGTATCGAGCTGGTCTGATGTGCCGGCGCCCCCGCCCGGTTCGGACAGGGTGATGCGGGCTTCGGCGGCGACCAGGCGGCACGCGGCGAAGGTGGCGTCGGCGCCCGCGGCCCGGTGGGTGTCCCGGCCGGAGCGGGCGATGGACGCCAGCAGCGTCCGGTCCGCCTGGGTACGGGCGGCCCGGCCGGCCTCGATTCCGGCCGCCGTACGGTCCTCGTGGGCGCGTTCGAGCCGTTCGATCCAGCGGTCCAGGGCGTACAGCAGCCGGTACTGCTGGTCGACCATGCCCTGCCACATCGCCGCGTCGACGAGGAGGGTGCCGACCGCCTCCGCCTCGTACACGGCGCCGTACTGCAAGCTGCCGGGGGTGATCTGCATCCACAGGATGTCGTCGTCGGCCCCGCCCTGGCCGGAAGGGGTGACGTTTCCGTCCGGCTGTGCCTGGTAGAGCACGCGCAGGCCGCGGCCGATGCCGCGCGCGAAGGCGTCTTCGAGGGGGCTCGGTTGTGCAACGGGGGCGGCGGCGCCGTACGGCCCCTGATCGGCGTACCACGGTCCGCCGTGGAACTGGTCACCGTAGGACTGGTCACCGTAGGACTGGTCACCGTAGGACTGGTCGCCGTAGGGCTGGTCGCCGTACTCCGCGCGGTACAGCTCCCGCAGTTCGATGCGGCGCAGCCCGCACCCCTGCAGGGGCCGGCCGACCAGGGTGTGGTCCGGGCCCTCGGGCGGGCCCAGCAGCAGGGTGCCCGGCTCCAGCCGGCCCAGGAAGTGCCAGTGCCCGGCCTGTGCGGCGTCGACGGCGAAGAGGTCCAGCTCTCCCTGTACGACGAGCCACAGGACGAGCGGGCCCACCAGGGACAGGCTGCGCAGCCCCGTGCAGTCGACCGGCGATCCCAGTCCGCCGAGGGCGGCGACGACCGGGTCGGGGGCGGCCCCGCCCTCCCGGCCCGAAGACGCCGCCGTGATGGTGTCGTGGTGTGCGTACGTCACCTCAGTGCTCCTTGACGAGTTCGGCGTACGGGCCCTGCGCCGCGACCAGGTACTCGTGCCGGCCCCGTTCCACGACCGTCCCCCGGTCGAGTACGACGATCTCGTCGCTGTCGCGGACCGTGCTCAGCCGGTGGGCGATGACCACGCAGGCGCAGCCGCGGCGGCGCAGGTTGTCGATGATGACCTGCTCGGTCACCGCGTCCAGGGCGCTGGTCACCTCGTCGAGGACCATGACGCTGGGGCGGCGCACCAGTGCCCGGGCGATCTCCAGGCGCTGGCGCTGGCCGCCGGAGAAGTTGCGGCCGTCCTGTTCGACGCGGCTGTGGATGCCGCCGGGGCGGCGGGCGACCACGTCGAGGACGGCGGCGTCCTCGAGGGCGGCGGTGACGGCCTCGTCCGGAATGGACGGGTCCCACAGCGTGACGTTGTCGCGGACGGTGCCTTCGAAGAGGAAGACGTCCTGGTCGACGAAGGAGACGGAGGCGGCCAGTGCGCCGCGCGGGATGTCCTCCAGCCGCATCCCGTCGATCCGGATGGTCCCCTCCCAGGGGGCGTAGAGGCCGGAGATCAGCCGGGAGACGGTGGACTTGCCGCTGCCGGAGCCGCCGACGAGCGCGACCTGGCGGCCGGGACCGACCGAGAGCGAGAAGTCCTTGAGCAGCGGGGCGTCCAGCGGGCTGTAGCCGAAGGTGACGTTCTCCAGCTCGACGTGGCCCTTGAGGCGGCGGGTGGCGCCGGCGGGCTCGCGCCGCGAGTGGACCGGGTCGACGGGAAAGTTCTCGACGTCCTTGAGGCGGGCGACGTCGGCCGCGAAGTCCTGGATTCTTCCGGCGACACCGCCCAGCCGCGAGATCGGCGCGGTGAAGCTGGTCACCAGGGCCTGGAAGGCGACGAGCAGACCGACGGTGAGGTGGCCCTCCACCGCCCGCAGGCCGCCGATCATCAGGATCAGCGCGCTGTTGAACGCCGCCAGCGTGGGCGCGACCGTCGCCAGCCATGCGCTGGGCACGCCGAGCCGCTGCTGCACGTCGAGGGTGACCGCGTGCTGTCCGGCCCAGCGGCGGAAGAAGCCGTTCTCGCCGCCGGTGGCCTTCATCGTCTCGATGAGCTGGAGGCCGCTGTAGGAGGTGTTCGTCAGCCGGGCGCTCTCGGCGCGCAGCTTCTGGGTGCCGGTGGCCCTCAGGCGGATCACGATCCGCAGGGCCACCACGTTGAGGAGCGCTACAGCCACGCCGACGAGGGTGAGCTGCGGATCGTACGTCCACAGCAGCACTGCGTAGAGCACGACCACCACGGCGTCCACGGCCGCGGCGGCGAGGTCCCGGGCGAGGGTCTCGGCGACCGCGTCGTTGGACTGGAGCCGCTGGACCAGATCGGCCGGGCTGCGCTGGGCGTAGAAGGTGACCGGGAGCCTGAGCAGGTGCCTGAGGAAGCGGGCGCTGCCCAGCGTGGAGGAGATGATGCGCCCGCGCAGCAGATTGGCCTGCTGGACCGCGGTGAGCGTCGCGGTGAGGGCGAGGGCGACGGCCATCGACGCGAACAGCACGCCCAGCAGGGAGGTCTGCTCTCCGATGAGGAACATGTCGATGTACGTGCGGCTCAGGGCCGGGACGGACACGCCGACGGCCACCAGCAGGAGGCTGGAGACCACGGCGGCGGCCATGGTGCCCGAAGTGCCCCGCAGGCGGGCCGGCATGGCGCCCAGCACGCCCGGCTTGCGGCCGCCGCGGCGGAAGCCTTCGGCGGGTTCGAAGGTGAGCACGACGCCGGTGAAGCTGGTGTCGAACTCTTCCATCGGAACGAACCGGCGGCCCTTGCCGGGGTCGTTGACGTACACGCCCCTGCGGCCGAGGCGGCGGCCCATGCCGTCGTAGACGACGTAGTGGTTGAACTCCCAGAAGAGCACGGCCGGGCCGCGTACCTCGGCGAGCGCGGCCAGGTCCATCTGCATGCCCTTGGCCGCCAGCCCGTAACTGCGCGCGGCCTTGAGGAGGTTGCTGGCGCGGGAGCCGTCGCGGGAGACGCCGCAGGCGATGCGCAGCTCTTCGAGGGGGACGAAGCGGCCGTAGTGGCCGAGCACCATGGCCAGGGCGGCCGCGCCGCACTCCACTGCCTCCATCTGGAGCACGGTGGGGGTGCGTACGGGGCGGGGCGTCCTGCCCCTGGGGGCGGGCGCGGACCTGCGGCGGGCGCCGCCCTTGGGCTCGGGGCGGTGGCGCCGGCGTCCGGCGGGAGGGAGCTGGGGAGCCTGCGGGGCGGTCATGGCAGCAGCCAGTCGACGGGGCGGCGGGCGGCGAGGTGGACGGCGCCGGTGACCGGGGTCGTCGAGTCGACGGCGTACGGGGGGCCGTCCGCGGAGGACCACCGGTAGCCGGACTTGGTGGCGGAGGAGCGCTCCAGCTGTACGAGCACGGCGATCGGGCTGCCGTGGCGGGAGAACTGCTCGGCAAGCACGCCGTCGCCGAGGAAGCCGCTGATCTGCGCCTGCGTCTGGGGCGCGCGGCCGACCGCCTTGACGCGGCCGCGCAGCATGCCGAACTGCTGCTGCGGGACGGACTGGACGCTCAGGTCGACGGCGGCGCCCACCGGGATCGCCGCGCCGCCGGCGCCCGGTACGTACAGCACGGCCACCAGCGGGTCCTCGGGATCCTGCACGCGCTCCACCGTGGCGACGTCCGCGCCGGTCGTGACGACCGAGCCCACCTTCGCGACCAGGGTGGTCAGCCGGCCGGCGGTCACCACGCGCACGGGGCGGTCCCCCTGCTCCGTACGGACGTTGAGCAGGGGCGCACCGGCGGCCAGCAGCTGGCCCTCCTCGGCGAGGATTCCGGTCACCTGTCCCGCGACCGGGCTCTGGAGCACGTAACTGCCGTCGGCATGGGTGAGGATGCCGGGTGCGGTCAGCTTGGAGGACACGGTGCCGGTGAAGGCCCAGAAGCCCGCGGCGGCCATGACGACGACGGTGACGGCCAGGACGAGCCGGCCCTGCGGGCGCGCGAAACGCACGGGCAAATCGAGTTCTTCGGGCGATTGCAGCTTGGAAAGAGCCTTTTGGCGAAACTGCACGGACTATTCCTTCAACTGCATTCGTATGGGCCTGGCGTGCGGGCAGCCATGAACCCCGGAGCCGTGGGGCGCACTCCGGGGTTCATGGGGATATCCCGATCAGAGACCGGCGCGACCGGTGTTCACCGAAACGCCGGTGATGCCCGAGACCAGGCCGGGGACGTGGGAGACGATGCCCGTGGCGGTCTGGACGGTGCTGAGGGAGCCGACGAGGCCGACAGCGCTGTTGACGTCGCTGGTCGCGGCGCCGGCCAGGCCGCCGGACACGGTGATGATGCCGCCGGAGACGGCGTCCAGCTCGGTGTCGGCGATCTCACGGGTCTCGATGTCGTTACGCATGGCGCGCACCTTTCATTGGGGGGAGGAATTACTTCCCGCGGCGGCTGGGGGCCCAAAACCCGGCCGCCATTCACAACCGCCGCGGTGCGCATGATGAAAGCACGCGAACGGGGGGCCCGGCCAATCCTGTTGACGCTCCATCACGGCCGGATGGCCGCCGCCGACGACCGGCGTGGAGCTTCATTCACCGAAAAGTGACGACTTCTTCACAAGATCGAGTAACACATACGCGCCGCCCGCTGCTTACACGGAACCCAACGGGGCAAACCACCACCAATCCGAGGCTACGGCTGCGGCTTTTCCGGCAGTTGTGGAGCCGGGTCGTCCCGGTCACGCACACGATGTGCAGATTTTCGGAAGGCGCGTGCGGTGACCGGCCCCTCACGCCCGGTGTGTGCCGGCAGGCGGCGCCGGTCCTCGTACCGGGGAAAGAGTCGGCTCCTCCGCGCGCCGGAGGTCAGCCGAGGCGCGCCGGGGAGCCGGCGGACGGGGTCAGGAGGCGGGGGGAGCCGGTGCCGTCGGCGGGGACGGTCCACAGGTCCGTGCTGTCGACGACGCCCTCGGTGGGCAGGGCGTAGGCGAGGGTGCGGTCGTCGAGCCAGGCGGCCTGGTCGTCCACGCTGCGCTTCTCCGTCAGGGGGTGGTCGCGGAGCGTCGCGAGGTCCATGACGTGCTCGCGCCACAGCGACGCGCCGCGCTGCACGCGCTTCTTGTACGCGATACGGGTCTCGTCCGGGGAGAGGGAGGGGCACTCGACGTTCTGGGCGAGGGTGGTGACGGTGCGGCGGGAGAGCGAGCCCTTCACCAGATGGGTCTGGCCGGCCGTGGCGAGGGTGGCGTAGAAGGTGTCGTCGTCCTTGGAGAAGGTGACGCCCCAGAAGTTCACGTCTGCCGCGCGGTACTCCCGGCCGTCCATGAGGATCGCGAACTCCTCCAGGCTGGGTACGAGCTCCCCGCTGCGGGTGTCCACGATCGCGGTGCGGGTGGAGAAGAACGCGGAGCCGTAGGACTCGCCGGACACGAAGACGGTCCAGGCGGCGAACCGGCCGCTGGGCGAGACGCGGGCCCGGCTGGGCGTGCCCGCGAGGGGGAAGCTGCGCTGCGTGCGCAGCTCGGCGTCGACGATGAGGGCGCGGTTGTCCTGGGCGAGCGCGCCGGGCGTGGAGCGCAGGCACACACCGGTGCTCGCGGCGGCGTGGAAGCGCTGGCAGGTGAGCCCGGAGGCGGTCCGCCCGGCCTGGGGTGTGCCGGCCGGGACCGAGACGAGGGCGCCGCGGTGCGGGCCGCGGTCGGCGTTGAGGAAGGCGAGCGTGTCCTGCCGGGTGAGGGTGACCGGGCCCGCGGTGACCGCCGGGTTGCCCGTCTGCGGCTGGTCGGCGCGGGAGGCGCCGCGCAGCACCAGCGTGGTGGCGAGGCCGGCGAGCAGCAGCACCGCCGCGGCGAGTACGAGCAGGCGGCGTGACAGCGTCATCGGGTTCCTCGCGGGCGTGGGGAAGCGTCGGGGGCGGTCGGGGCAGACGGGGCAGGCGGGCGCAGCACGAAGGCGGCCGCGACGGCGGAGCACAGCAGCCCCGCCGCCGCCGCGGCGAGGGCCGGGCCGGGGCCCCAGAGCGTCCACGCCCCGCCGAAGGCCAGGGAGCAGCCGAAGCGGGCCAGCGCCTGGCCGGTGCCGACGAGGGCCAGGCCGGTGGCCCGCAGCTGCCGGGGGACGATGGCGGCGACGGCGGCGGGCAGCACGCCGTCGGTGGCGGCGTAGAAGAGGCCGTGCAGTACGAGGACCAGGTACGGCAGGGCCGGCTGCCGGCCGGGGACCCACAGCAGGAGCCCGTACCCCGCCAGCAGGAGCGCGTGCCCGGTCAGGAACACGGTGCGCCGCCCGATCCGGTCGGCGAGGGCACCGGCGGGTACCGCCAGCAGCAGGAACACGGCGGCGGTGCCGAGCGGCAGGAGCGGGAACCACTGCTCGCCCATGCCGGTGCGGCGTTGCAGCAGCAGGTAGACGAAGGCGTCGCTGACCGTGGTGAGGCCCAGCAGGGCGGCGCAGGCCGCCAGGGCGCGCAGCCGGGGCAGGCGCAGCAGGGCCAGTGCGTCGCGCAGGCCCACGGCGGGCGGCCGCACCCCGGCCGGTGCCGGCCCGCCACGCGTGCCCGTACCGCCCGTGCCGCCCGTACCGCCCGGGCCTTCGCCGCCCGGACCCCTGACACCCGGGCCCGGGGTGCCCGGTACGAAGAGCACGAGGACCACCACGCCCAGGACGGCCACGCACGCGCTCACGCCGAAGACGGTGTCGTAGCCGTCGGCCACCACGCTCAGGATGAGGAAGGCGGCGAGCGGGCCGAGCAGCGCCCCGGTGGTGTCCATGGCCCGGTGTACACCGAAGGCACGCCCCTGTAACCCGGCAGGCGTGGACAGGGAGATCAGCGCGTCGCGCGGCGCGGTACGCAGCCCCTTGCCGGTGCGCTCCAGTGCGAGGACCACACCCACCGGGCCGAGGCTGTGGGCGAGCAGCAGCAGCGGCTTGCACAGGGCGGACAGGCCGTAGCCGAGTCCGGCGATCAGCTTGTGGTTGCGGACCCGGTCGGCGAGGTGCCCGCCGGTCAGCTGCACCAGGGCGCTGACTCCGTTGTAGACGCCGTCGAGCGCGCCGAAGCCGAGGGGGCTCAGCCCCAGTCCCGCGACCAGGTACAGGGGCAGGACGGCGGTGACCATCTCGGAGGAGACGTCGGTGACCATGCTGACCGTGCCGAGTGCGAGGACGGCCGAGGCGACCGCGGGCGCCCGTACGGGTCCGCGGCCCGGCCCGTTCTTCGCTCCGGCGGGAGCGGAGCGGTCCGCGAGGTACATGGTCAGGAGCTCCCGGTGCGGCTGCTCTCGTCCCGCAGCCAGGTGGAGAAGTCCCCGCTCCGGATGGCCTTGCGCGATCCCCGCCGGGCGGCGAGGGCCGCCGCTGCGAACACCACGACCCCGGGGAGCAGCCGCGGATGGGCCCGCAGCAGGGCGCGCAGATCGGCCGTGCCGGTGCGCGCGGAGGGCGCAGGCCCGGCCGGTGCGGAAGGCGCAGGCCCGGCCGGCGCTCCCGGCCCTCGCGCTACGGCAGACCCTCCCGACCCGGCCGGCACCGGCGCCCGCCCCGACGCCTGGAAGCGCTCGAACTCCGCCGACGAGGTCGCCGCGCGGATCCGCCGCCTGACCAGGTCCGACCACGCACGCGGCGGACGCACCACCACCCGGGCCGACTCGACCACGCGCCGCTCCCCCGGCCCGAAGGCCTGGGACGCGGCCAGGTCGTCGGCCATCAGCGGGGGCAGGGCGGCGATCCGCGCGTGCCCGGCCTGCGACACCGCGATGACCCCCCGGCCGAACAGCCCCTCGCGGACGGCCGGCAGCCGCTGCCACACCCCGTAGTACGCCCGCACCGGCCACGCGCACCCGGCCAGCGGGATCTCGCGGTCCGGCGCGGCGGCCAGCAGCTCGGGGCTCCCGGTGAACGCACCCGCCAGGGCCCGTACGTCGGCGGCGCCGACGACCACGTCGGCGTCGACGTAGAGCCGGGGAAAGCCCCGCGCATGCTCGTCGCCCACCCGAAGTGCCCTGTGTTTGGACGGAGTCGGGATCTCGACCACGCGGACCCGGGGCCCGCGCGCACCCGCCACCCGGGCGGTGTCGTCCGTACAGCCGTTGCACACGACGACGATGTCGAAGCCGGTGTCGGTGCCCTCGGCCGCGGCGTCGGCCAGGAGTGCGTCGAGGAGGCGGCCGATGACCCGGCCCTCGTTGTGGGCCGGTATCACGATGCTGGTCACCCGGGCAGTATGCACGCTCGAACACCTGCACCGGGCGATTCCCCCAACTCTGCCCGGGAGTAGGCCCGGTGGTCTAGATTGAGCGTCGCCGACCGGATTCGGCGTGCTTCGGCGGGGCGGGGATCAATCCGGAACGCCGGGGGGCGAAGGCAGGCGGATCACGTAGGGCATCGGTTGTGGGGGGTCCATCACCGTTGAGCGGGTCACACACCGGTCGCGCACGCGTCCGGCCCGCTGCCGACGGCACTTCCATCCATCGCACGCGTCCGGCCATGAGTTGTCGACACGCCAGTCGGCGTGCGTCGCGGAAGGAAGGGGAACGCTGTGCAGGACACGGTGCAGGACGCGGTGCAGGACGCGGTGCAGGACGCGGGCGACCGGGAGCCAGGGGGCCCGTTAGGCGTCGCCGTGGTCGGCGCGGGTTACTGGGGTCCCAACCTCGTCCGCAACTTCCAGTCCAGTCCGCGGTTCCGGCTCCGCCGGCTCTGCGATCTGAACGTGGACCGGGCCCGGCAGGTGCTCGGCGGATACTCCACGGTCCAGGCGACCTCGGACTACGCGGAGGTCCTCGCCGACCCGGCCGTCGAGGCGGTCGCCGTGGCCACCCCGGCCGGGACCCATCTGGACGTCGCGCTGGCCGCCCTGCGCGCCGGAAAGCACGTCCTCGTGGAGAAGCCCCTCGCCGCCACCTACGAGGACGGACTGCGGCTGGTGGCCGAGGCCGAGGAACGCGGCCTCACGCTGATGTGCGACCACACGTACTGCTACACCCCCGCGGTGGCCCGCATCCGGGACATGGTCCGCTCCGGCGAGCTGGGCGAGATCCAGTTCGTCGACTCCGTACGGATCAACCTCGGCCTGGTCCAGAAGGACATCGACGTCCTGTGGGACCTGGCCCCCCACGACCTGTCGATCCTCGACTTCATCCTCCCCGACCACGTCCGGCCGGTCGCCGTCGCCGCGCACGGAGCCGACCCCATCGGAGCCGGGCAGTCCTGCGTCGCCTATCTGACGCTCCAGCTCAACACCGGCGCCATCGCCCACGTGCACGTCAACTGGCTCTCCCCGACGAAGGTGCGGACCACCATGGTCGGCGGCTCCAAGCGCACCCTGGTCTGGGACGACCTCAACCCCGCCCAGCGCGTGGCGGTCTTCGACCGCGGGGTGGACCTGGCCGCCTCGCAGGAGATCGGCGCCGACGAGCGCCGCGACATGCTCATCTCCTACCGGACCGGTGACATGGTCGCGCCCGCGATCGGCGAGAAGGAAGCGCTGCGCAGCATGGTCGAGGAGTTCGCCGACGCGATCGAGACGCGGCGGCCGGCGCTGACCGACGGCCGGGCCGGGCTGCGGGTGCTGGACATCCTCGAAGCGGCCTCCAGGAGCCTGGAGTTCCGCGGCGCGGTCGTCGGACTGCGCACCGGCCGCTGAGCGCTGCCGGACCGTTCGCACGCAAGAACATGACGAACTCAGTGGGGGCAGGGCGTTGAGCAGCGTAGAGGGCAAGAGGATTCTGGTCACCGGCGGGGCGGGCACCATCGGCTCGCACGTGGTGGACCTGCTGGTGGACAACGGGGCACGCGAGGTCGTGGTGCTCGACAACTTCGTACGGGGGCGCGCGGCCAACCTGGCCCGGGCGCTGCCGAGCGGCGTGGTGGAGGTCGTCGAGGGCGACATCCGCGACGTGGCCGCGGTGCGCAAGGCGACCGAGGGCGCCGAGCTGGTGTTCCACCTCGCCGCCATCCGGATCACCCAGTGCGCGGAGGAGCCGCGGCTGGCGAACGAGGTGCTGGTGGACGGCACGTTCAACGTGTTGGAGGCGGCGGCCGCCGCCGGCGTGGGCAAGGTGATCGCCTCCTCCTCGGCCTCGGTCTACGGGCTCGCCGAGACCTTCCCGACCTCCGAGCGCCACCACCCGTACAACAACGACACCTTCTACGGGGCGGCGAAGGCCTTCAACGAGGGGGTGCTGCGCAGTTTCCACTCCATGTACGGGCTGGACTACGTCGCGCTGCGCTACTTCAACGTGTACGGGCCCCGGATGGACATCCACGGGCTGTACACCGAGGTGCTCATCCGCTGGATGGAGCGGATCGCGTCGGGCGAACCGCCGCTGATCCTCGGCGACGGCACCCAGACGATGGACTTCGTCGACGTGCGGGACATCGCGAGGGCCAATCTGCTGGCCGCGGAGTCGGATCTGACCGACGAGGTGTTCAACGTCGCGAGCGGGGCCGAGACCAGCCTGCTCGACCTGGCGCTCGGCCTGCTGGAGGCGATGGGCGCGGAGGGGCTGGCGCCGGTGCACGGGCCGGCCCGCGCCGTGAACGGGGTCACCCGCCGGCTCGCCGACACCGCGCGGGCCGCCGAGCGCCTCGGCTTCACGGCGGAGATCGGTCTGCGCGGCGGGCTGCGGGACCTGGTGGACTGGTGGCGGGCCGAGCGCGCCGCCGACGCGGCCGGGGAGGCCGGACGATGAGCGCCCCCGATCCCGGTCCGGTACCCGCGCCCGCGCCCGCGCCCGCGCCCGCGCCCGCGCCCGCCCGTATCCCGGTCATGGTGCCCTGGCTCGGCGAGGAGGAGGCGCGGGCCGCCGCCGACGCGGTGCTCTCCGGCTGGGTCGCCCAGGGGCCCCGGGTCGCCGAGTTCGAGCGGGCCTTCGCCGACCGGGTGGGCGCCGAGCACGGCATCGCGGTGAGTTCGTGCACCAGCGCCCTGCACCTGGCCCTCATCGCGCTGGAGCTGGGGCCGGGCGACGAGGTGGCCGTCCCCTCGCTGTCGTTCATCGCCACGGCCAACGCGGTGCGCTACGTCGGAGCCCGCCCCGTGTTCGCGGACGTCGAGGAGGCCACCGGCAATCTGACTCCGGCCACCGTGGACGCCGTCCGTACGCCCCGTACGAAGGCGGTCCTCGCCGTCCACCAGGGCGGGGTGCCCGCGGACGTCCACGCCCTGCGCGCGGCCTGCGCCGAGTGGGACCTTCCGCTGGTGGAGGACGCGGCCTGCGGCATCGGCGCGACGGTGGGCGGCAAGTCCGTCGGGCACGGCGCGCTGCTCGCCGCCTGGTCCTTCCACCCCCGCAAGGTGATCACCACCGGCGAGGGCGGCATGCTCACCACGGACGACGCGCGGTGGGCGGAGCGGCTGCGCCGGCTGCGCGAGCACGGCATGAACGTGTCCGCCGCGCAGCGGCACGCGAGCGGCAAGCCGATCGTCGAGAGCTATCTGGAGGTCGGCTACAACTACCGGATGACCGACATCCAGGCCGCGGTCGGCCTGGTTCAGCTCGGCAAGCTGGACGCGATCGTGGCGCGGCGCCGGGCGCTCGCCGCCCGGTACACGGAGCTGCTGGCTGAGATCCCGGGCCTGCGACCCGTCCGGGACCCCGATTACGGCCAGGGCAACTTCCAGTCGTACTGGGTGCTGCCGGCCGAGGACTTCCCGGTCGGCCGGGACGAACTGCTCGCCCGGCTCTCGGACGCCGGGATCTCGGCCCGGCGCGGGATCATGGCCTCGCACCTGGAACCGGCCTACGCGGGGCACGGCGCGGCCCCGCTGCCGGCGACCGAGCGGATCAGCCGCGGCTCCCTGATCCTGCCGCTGTTCCACACCATGACGGAGGCCGAGCAGGACCGGGTGGTGGCGGCGCTGCGCGAAGCGGCCGGCGGATGAACGGGCCGCAGCCCGGGACCGTGACCGGGACTGTGACCGAGGACCTGCTGATCGTCGGGGCGGGCGGGTTCGCGCGGGAGACCGCGCAGGCCGTACGGGACGCGGCCGCCGCGGACGCCGCGCACGGCCGCGCCCCGCGGTGGCGGCTCGCCGGGCACCTCGACGACGACCCGGCCCTGCACGGGCGGGAGGTGGACGGCGTGCCGGTGCTGGGCGGCTGCGACCGGGTGCACGCGCTGCCGGCCGCCCGGGTGGTGGTCTGCGCCGGCAGTCCGCGCGACTACGCCGTACGGGCCCGGCTCGTACGGCGCCTGGGGCTGCCCGGGAGCCGGTACGCGACGGTGGTCCACCCCACGGCGGTGGTGTCGGGGTCCTCGGTCCTCGGCGCCGGCTCGGTGCTGCTCGCCCACTGCGTGCTGACCGCCGCCGTCCGGGTCGGGGAGCATGTGGCGGTGATGCCGCAGGTGGTCCTCACCCACGACGACACGGTCGGGGACTTCGCCACGCTCGCCTCGGGGGTGCGCCTCGGCGGCGGGGTGCGGCTGGGGCGCGGGGCGTACGTGGGCGCGGGGTCGCTGGTCCGCGAGTACACACAGGTCGGCGCCTGGTCGCTGACCGGCATGGGAAGCACGGTCCTGGCCGATGTGCCGCCGGGCGAGGTCTGGGCGGGGAGCCCCGCCCGCCGGCTGCGCGCGGCGGGGGGTCCGGCGCTCGACGAACTGGCCCGCGACGCGGCCCGGGCCGCCGCAGCCGCCGGGGACGCCGGGGACGCCGGCCAGGGGGAGGGAACCGGCCCACGGCCGGAGGCACGAACGCCGGAGGCGCGGACACCGGACGCACGGACGCCAGCGGCACGAATGCCGGAAGCCCGCACGCCGGACACAGGCACGCCGGACGCACCGATGCCGGACACACGGATGGGGAACCCCGCCATATGAACCAGATACCGCTCGTCGACCTGAAGGCGGCCCACGCCGAGGTCGCCGACGCATTACGGGCAGGGTTCGACCGCGTGCTGGCCGACACCGCCTTCATCGGCGGCGAGGAGGTCCGCGCCTTCGAGCGCGAGTACGCCGCCTTTGCCGGGGTCGGGCACTGCGTGGGCGTCGCCAACGGCACGGACGCCCTCGAACTGGCCCTGCGCGCCCATGGGGTCGGCGTCGGCGACGAGGTGGTGCTGCCCGCCAACACCTTCATCGCCACCGCGGGCGCCACCGCCCGGATCGGCGCCCGCCCGGTCCTGGTCGACTGCCTCCCCGACACGCTCCTGATGGACCCGCAGGCCGCGCTGGACGCGGTGGGCAAGGCCACGCGCGCCGTGGTGCCGGTCCACCTGTACGGGCAGTGCGCGGCCACCGCGGAACTGGCCGCCGCACTCCCCGCGCACGTACGGATCGTCGAGGACGCCGCGCAGAGCCAGGGCGCGACCCGTGACGGCCGCTCCCCCGGCAGCGGCGGGATCGCCGCGACCAGCTTCTACCCGGGCAAGAACCTGGGCGCGTACGGAGACGCGGGCGCGGTGGTGACCGACGACGAGGAGGCGGCCGGCCTCGTACGGGCGCTGGCCAACCACGGCGGGACCGCCAAGTACCGGCACGACGTGGCCGGCTTCAACAGCCGGCTGGACGGTCTCCAGGCCGTGGTCCTGCGGGCGAAGCTGGCCCGGCTGGCCGACGGGAACGCGGCCCGCCGGGCCGCCGCCGCCCGGTACGACACGCTGCTGGGCGGCCTGGCGGCCACCGGCCGCGTGACCCTGCCGGTCACGGCCCGGGGCAACGTCCACGTGTGGCACCTGTACGTCGTACGGGTCTCCGGTGCGGACCGCGACGCCGTCGTCGGCAAGCTCAACGCCGAGGGCATCGGCGCGGGCGTGCACTATCCGGCTCCCGTCCACCTCACTCCGGCCTTCACCCACCTCGGGTACGGCCGCGGTGCCTTCCCGCACGCCGAGCGGGCCGCGGAGCGGATGCTCTCGCTTCCGCTCTTCCCGCAGATCACCGCTGCCCAACAGCAGCGGGTCGTGGACGCGCTCACCGACGCGCTGCGCTGACGCCCCGTGCTCACGTACCCAATGAGGTCCAGATGAACAGACGGAGAAGGTTGCTCCGGTACGGTCTCTTCACCGTGGTCGCGACGCTGATGGCCACGGTCCTGCCCCCGTCCGCGGAGGCCGGTGCCGCCGACCCCTGCGGTCCCGGTTCGAACGCCGTCGTGTGCGAGAACTCCAAGCCGGGCAGCCCGATGTCCGACTGGTTCGCGCCCAACGCGTACGGCGACATCAAGGGGTTCAGCGCACAGACGAGCGTCCAGGCCGGCGAGACCGTGCAGTTCAAGATCCAGTCGCCGACTCCGTACCGCGTCTCCGTCTACCGGCTGGGCCACTACGCGGGCAATGGGGCCCGCCTGCTGTCGACCCCGGCCCAGGCGGCCACGACGTACCCGGCGAACGTCCCGGCGGGCGGGAACCCGCGCAGCTGCACCACCAAGCCCGCCACCGGCCTGGTCGACTGCGGCAACTGGCCCGTCACCTCGACGTGGACCGTGCCGGCCGACGCCGTCTCCGGCCTGTACATGGCCAACTTCGACCAGGCGGACGGCGGCGGGGTGATGCCCTACCCGTTCGTCGTCCGCAACGACTCAAGCCACTCCGACATCGTCGTGCAGACCAGCGACGAGACCTGGCAGGCGTACAACGACTACGGCGGCCAGGACCTCTACGGCGGCGGCGGCCCGGCGCCGGACGGGCGGGCGTACGAGGTCAGTTACAACCGGCCCCTGGACATCGGCGGGGACAACGGGATCTTCGGATCCGAGTTCCAGATGATCTCGTGGCTGGAGCGCAACGGCTACGACGTCAGCTACACCACCGGCATCGACACCGCGACCCGCGGCCCGCTGCTGCGCAACCACAAGGTGTTCGTGTCCTCGGGCCACGACGAGTACTGGACCCAGGAGCAGTTCACGAACGCGCTCGACGCGCGCCGCGCGGGGGTCCACCAGACGTACTTCAGCGGCAACGAGGTCTTCTGGAAGACCCGCCTCGCCCCGAGCATCGACGGCGCGGCCACCGCCAACCGGACGCTGGTCAGCTACAAGGAGACCAAGCTGTCCTTCCCGCAGCCGAACGGCATCCCCGACCCGAGCGGCATCTGGACGGGCACCTTCATGGACCCGGCCAGTGCCGCCAACGGGCGGCCCTACCAGCTGCAGAACCAGCTCACCGGCTCGCTGTTCAGCGTGAACGGCTACCGCGGCGACGCGATCACCGTGCCGGGCTCCTTCGCCAAACTGCGGCTGTGGCGGGGCACCACGGTCGCGAACCTGGCGCCCTCCCAGACCGCCACCTTCCCGACCGGCACGCTCGGCTACGAGTGGGACAGCGACGCGGAGAACGCCACCCGCCCCGCCGGACAGATCCAGCTGTCGTCCACCACCGTGGACATCAACGACGGGAAGCTCCTGAAGGACTACGGCAACACGTACGGGAACGGCACCGCGACGCACAGCCTGGTCGCCTTCCGCGACCAGACCTCGCACGCGCTGGTCTTCGGCGCGGGCACCGTGCAGTGGTCCTGGGGCCTGACGAACATGCCCGCGAGCAACCCGGACGACACCGTGGTCACCGAGGACAAGCGCATGCAGCAGGCCACGGTCAACGTGTTCGCCGACATGGGGGTCCAGCCCAAGTCGCTCCAGGGCGATCTGGTCGCCTCGACCGCCTCGACGGACGCGGTGGGCCCGGCGATCACGGTGACCAGCCCGGCGGCGAACGCCACCGTACCGGCGCTGCGGCCCGTGACCGTCACGGGCACGGCCGCGGACTCCGGCGGCGGCGTGGTGGCCCGCGTGGAGGTGTCCACCGACGGCGGAACCACCTGGAAGGCGACCACGGGCCTCGGCTCCTGGAGCTACAAGTGGACCCCGACCGCTCCGGGCCCCGTGCAGATCAAGGTGCGCGCGGTGGACGACAGCGTGAACATCGGCGCCACCACCACGGTGCCGCTGACCGTCGGCCCCCAGCAGTGCCCCTGCACCGTCTGGCCGGCCGCGGCGGTCCCGGGCACCGTCAACGCCGGTGACGGCAGCGCCGTCGAGCTCGGCGTGAAGATCCGCACCTCGGTGGCGGGCTCGATCACCGGCGTCCGGTTCTACAAGTCCCCCGCCAACACCGGCACGCACACCGGCAGCCTGTGGAGCAGCACCGGCCAGCGCCTGGCCACCGGCACCTTCACCAACGAGACGGCGTCCGGCTGGCAGCAGCTGAACTTCCCCTCCCCCGTGCCGGTGAAGGCGAACACCACCTACATCGCCTCCTACTTCGCGCCGCACGGCGGCTACTCCTTCGACACCACCTTCGCCGCCGGGGAGGCGGGGCTGGTCCCGCTCACCGCGCTGAAGAGCGGCACCGACGGCGGCAACGGCGTCTACCGCTACAGCGCCACAGGCGGTTTCCCGGCCACCGCCTCCAGCGGCAGCAACTACTGGGTCGACGCGGTCCTGGACACCTCCACCGCGAGCACCACACCGCCGACCGTCAGCTCGACCTCGCCGCAGTCCGCGGCGACCGGGACCCCGATCACGGCGGCGGCGACAGCCACCTTCAGCACGGCCGTCGACGCGGACACCCTGGCCTTCACGCTGAAGGACTCCGGCGGCGCCACCGTGCCCGGCACCAAGACCCTCGGCGCGGCGAACAGCGCGACCTTCACCCCGTCCACCGAACTGGCCCTGAACACCACCTACACGGCGTCCGTACAGGCCGCCGACCTGTGGGGCAACACCATGGCCGCGCCGGTCACGTGGAACTTCACCACCAGCTCCTCGCCGCCGGCGGTGAACTGCCCGTGCACGCTGTGGGGCAGCGGCGCCACACCGAGCACCGCCAACGCAGGGGACGACGCCAACTCCGTGGAGCTGGGCACCCGTTTCCAGTCCGCGGTGAACGGCTACATCACCGGCGTCACCTTCTACAAGGGCCCCGGCAACACCGGCACGCACACCGGAAGCCTGTGGTCCGCCTCCGGCACGCTGCTGGCCACCGGAACGTTCGGCAGCGAGACCCTGTCCGGCTGGCAGCAGCTCACGTTCGCCACTGCGGTGCCCGTCACGGCAGGCACCTCGTACGTGGCCTCGTACCACGCGCCGAACGGCAACTACTCGGTGGACGGCGGCTACTTCACCGGCGCGCACCGCTCCTATCCGTTGGTCGCGCCGGCCGACGGCAGCGGCGGCGCCAACGGGCTGTACAAGTACGGCTCCGCGACGTCCTTCCCCGCGAACACCTTCGGCTCGGTGAACTACTGGGTCGGCCCGGTCTTTACCACCACCGCGCCGGCCGCCGCCCCGCCGGCGGCCTCCTCGGAGGTGACCGGCCCGTGAGCACGGTCAGCGTGGTGATCCCCTGCTACAAGTACGGCCACTTCCTGGCCGACTGCGTCAAGAGCGTCCTGGACGAACAGGAGGGTGTCGACGTCCGGGTGCTGATCATCGACGACGCCTCACCCGACGACTCCGCGACGGTCGCGCGGGCCCTGGCCGCCGCCGACCCGCGGATCGAGGTCCGGGTCCACGAGCGCAACCGGGGCCACATCGCCACCTACAACGAGGGCCTGCTGGAGTGGGCCGACGGCGACTACGTGGCCCTGCTCTCGGCGGACGACCGGCTGGTCCCCGGGGCCCTCGTCCGGGCCGCCGCCCTGCTCGACGCGCATCCGGAGGCGGGCTTCTGCTACGGCAGGCCGCTGCGCTTCCGGCACGGCGGCCCGCTGCCCGCGGCCCGTACGCGGAGCACCGGCTCGGTGGTCTACCCCGGCCGGTGGTGGCTGGACCGGCGCTTCCGTGAGGGCACCGGGTGCATCACCTCGCCCGAGGTGGTGGTCCGCACCAGCCTCCAGCACAAGGTCGGCGGCTACGATCCGCAGCTCCCGCACGCCGGGGACATCGAGATGTGGATGCGGCTCGCGGCGCACGCCGACGTGGGCTACATCCGGGGCGCCGACCAGGCCTTCTACCGGGTCCACGGCAACAACATGTCCACGACGGACTTCGGCGGGCAGCTCGACGACCTGCGCCAGCGCCTCGTCGCCTTCGACTCGGTGCTCGACAAGTGCGCCGATCTGCTGCCCGGGGCCGACCGGCTGTCGCTGGCGGCGCGCACCCGGCTGGCCCGGTACGCGCTGCGGCGCGCCTACCGGGCCTACGACCGTGGGCGTACCGCGGTGGTACCGGTCGAGGAGCTGGAGGCGTTCGCCGCCGAGTGCCTGCCCGGCGGCTACACCTCGCTCGGCGAGTACCGGGCGCTGCGCCGGCGGCGGCGCATCGGGGCGCGGGCCATGCCCTGCCTCCAGCCGCTGGTGCTCTCCGCCGTCGCCGACCGGGGCCGCGAGTGGCTGTGGTGGCAGTCCTGGAAGCGCCGGGGGATCTGATGAACCACCAGCACGGCTCAGCGGGACGCCGCGGCGTGCGGCACGCGGCCGTCCCGCGCCGGGGTCTCGGGACCGGTGTCGGCGCCTTCGCGCCGGCGCCGGTCCCGGCGTGTCAGGAGCTGATCGGTCCACAGGGCCGCCGCCCCGCCGCCGACCGCGGCGAGCAGTGCCACCCCGGCCAGTCCGCGGCTGCGGTCGCTGGTCCGCTCGACCGCGGTCGGCGGTACCAGGAGGTCCACGCTCATCCGCGCCGACGCCGGGATCCCCTGCCGTGTCTCCAGGTCCGACAGGTGCTTGGCGTAGACCTCGGTGATCGTGCGCACGGCCGCGTCGGCGGCGGCCGGATCGGACTGCTCCGCCTGGACCTGCAAGGAGGGGATCAGGTGGCGCGGAGTGACGCTGGTGCCGCTGTTCCGCGGGACCAGCCGGTAGGTTCCCTCGACCCCCGCGGCCCTGAGCTCGGCCGCGCCGTCGGGCGCGAGCAGCTGCTGTATCACCGCGTAGGAGACGGCCGCCAGCGGCGGCTGGAGGTTGGCGAGCTGGTTCGGCTGGCTGCCGGTCACCGGCGGCTTGAGCACCACGACCGCCGAGCTGACGTACGTGCGGTCGGGGCGCAGGACGTGGAGGGCCCCGGCGGCCGCGAGCAGCATCACCACGACCAGGACGTACCAGCGCCGGCGCAGTGCGCGGACCAACTCACCAGGCGACACGGGGATTCCTTCCATCGTGACCGATGCTCGCAGGACACGGGTAGGCCCGCCATCAAATCCGATGCGCCGCAGGGGTGTTCGTGAGCATCCGCGAGATAGGCGCGGTGCTGCGCCGCCGCTGGTACGTGATGCTGCCCCTGGCCCTGCTCGGCCTGCTCGCGGCGCTGCACCTGTACCGCTCGGTGCCGGTGGCGTACCAGTCGCAGAGCTCGGTCGCGCTGCTCGACTCCACGGCCAACTCCCAGTTGCCGCCCGCCTTCGGCAATCCCATCTCGAACGCCGGCGGTTCGCTGGTCGTGACCGCGGACGTGCTGATCAGGACCCTGTCGGGGGCCGACGCGGCGCGGGACCTGCACGGCCTGGGGGTGACGGACCCCTACACGGTCGGGTTCGCCGCCAACACCTCGGGTCCGCTGATCACGCTGACCGTCACGGGGACCGACCGGGCGAAGGTGCTGGGCGAGACCAGTACGCTCACCGCCTTCGCCGGGGAGCAGCTCAACGCCCTCCAGGCGGCGGCCCAGGTGCAGCCCGCGTACTTCGTGCAGACCGCCCCGGTGGTGCTGCCGCAGACTCCGGTGCCGCAGCTGAAGAGCCGCTACCAGCAGGTGCTGGGCGTCATCATCCTCGGCACGACCGCCGGGTTCACGCTCTCCTTCGTGACGGAGAGCGTGCTGATGGCGCGCCGCCGCCGGCGCGAGGCGGCCGAGCCCTCGGCCGCCCCCCCGGCGTCACCGCGCAAACGGCGCGTCCACCGGGGGCTCCAGGCCCTGAACCTGGACACCACCCGGCTGCTCACCGGCTATCTGGCTCTGGCCTTCTTCATCCCCTCCAACCTGACCCTGCCGGGCATGGGCGGGGTGGGCACCCCGGCCAACGTCTTCGCGCTGCTCGGCCTGTTCTGGTACCTGGCGGCCTGGATCACCGGCCGCATCCGGGCGGCCCCCGGCACCCGGCTGCCCCGGGTGGTGATGTGCCTGCTGGCCGTCGCGGTCCTGGCCTCGTACCTCGCGAACGCCACCCGCGGCAGCGTGCACAAGGAGATCCTCGCAGCGGACCGCGGCCTGATCGCGCTGCTCGTCTGGGTGTCCCTGGTGGTGCTGGTCTCCGCCGGGATCAAGGACCGGGCGCGCCTGGACGTCCTGCTGCGCCGGGCCGTCGTGATGGCGTCGGTGGTGGCCGCGATCGGCTACTACGACTTCTTCACCGCGACGAACATCGCCGACCACATCGGCATCCCGGGACTCCAGTCGAGCGTCCCCCAGATCACCACGCTGGACCGCGGCGCCTTCACCCGGCCGCGCTCCACCACGGCCCAGCCTCTGGAGTTCGGCGGGATGCTCGCGCTCCTGCTGCCCTTCGCCGTCCAGCAGGCCTTCGATCCCGTACGGGGGCACCTGAGCCGGCTGCACCGCTGGGGGCCCGTGGTGCTGATGGGCGGCGCCCTGCCGCTGACGGTGTCGCGGACCTCCATCATCGGGGTGCTCATCGTGGTCCTGGTGATGGTGCTGCGCTGGAAGCCGCAGCGCCGGTGGGCCGCGATCGGCATGCTGGCGGGCGCTGTTGCCTGCTTCAAGGTGATCGTCCCCGGGCTGATCGGGACCATCGGCACGCTGTTCGCCTCCTTCCTGACGAACTCCGACAGCAGCACCCAGGCCCGTACCCTCAAATACAGCGCGATCCTCCCCTACGTGGAGGAACGCCCGCTGTTCGGACGGGGTTTCGGGACCTTCATCCCCGAGCTCTACTTCTTCACCGACAACCAGTACATGCTGACCCTCGCGGAGACGGGCGCGCTGGGCCTGATCGCCCTGCTGCTCCTCTTCTTCACCGGGATCCACCAGGGCGGCGCCATCCGCCGGCTGGCCCGCGGCGAGTCCGACCGGGAGCTCGGGCAGGCGTTCTTCGCCTCGGCCCTCGTCGCCCTGGTCATCAGCGCCACCTTCGACGCCCTCAGCTTCCCGATGTTCGCCGGGATGTTCTTCCTGACGATCGCCGCCGGAGGCAGCTGCCTCGGCTTCGTCCGGCGCGCGGCGCCCGCCCAGCCCCCGATCGTGGAGTCCCCATGCCCTCCGACCGCCCGACCGCCGGTCACCCCGCCCCGGGTGCCGGTCCCGTAGCCGTCCTCGTCGTCACCTGGAACAGCGCCGCGGTGCTGCCGGAGTTCCTCGCCTCATTGCCGGACGGCATGGCCGGGCTCGACTGGCGCCTCGTCGTCGCCGACAACGACTCGGCCGACGGCACCGTGGATCTGATCCGCTCCCTGGCCCCGGAGACGACCATCGTCCAGACCGGCCGCAACGCCGGATACGCGGCCGGGGTGAACGCCGCCTTGGAGGCCGCCGCGAAGTGGGAGGGCGGCTTCCGGGCCGCCGTGGTGTGCAATCCGGACGTCCGGATGCGGCGGGGCTGCGCCCTGCTGCTCGTGGACGCGCTCGACGCCCCGCAGAGGGGCGGCGGCCGCGTCGGGATCAGCGTCCCGCTGCTGTACGAGGAGGACGGCCGTACGCTCCTCCACTCGCTGCGCCGCGAGTCCAGCGTGACCCGGGCGCTCGGCGAGGCGGTGCTGGGCAACCGCCGGGCCGGGCGCTTCCCGCGCTGGAGCGAGCTGGTCACGGACCCGTCCGCCTACGAGCGGGCGACGGTCGCGGACTGGGCGACCGGCGCGCTGATGGCCCTGTCCCGGGCCTGCCTGGACGCGTGCGGCGCCTGGGACGAATCCTTCTTCCTGTACTCGGAGGAGACCGAGTACTGCCTGCGGGCCCGGGACCGCGGCTTCGTCACCCGCCTGGAGCCCGCGGCCGCGGCCACCCATCTCGGCGGGGACTCGCAGGTGTCACCGCGCCTGTGGACCCTGCTGACCCTCAACCGCGTCCGGCTCTACCGCCGCCGCCACGGGCTCGCCGCTGCCACCGCCTTCCGCGCGGCCGTCCTGCTGCGGGAGACCTCCCGGGCGGCCCTCGGCCGGGCGTCAAGCAGAGCGGCCGCCCGGGCCCTGGCCGGCCCCTCCGCGCTGCGCGCCACTCCCGGGCCCTAGGCCCTGGTCCCAGGCGGTGTAGAAACTCCCCGGGTTGACCAGGTAGCGGACGGTGGCGCGGGGCAGGTGGCGGACCTCGTGGTGGCGGCTGTAGCGGCGGACCAGTTCCCAGTCCTCGCGCGGGAGCACCTCGGGCGTGCGCCGCAGGCGGCTGAAGTACAGGGAGCGGGTGCGGCGCGCGACGAAGGCGTTGGTGTCCAGGAAGGCCTCGTGGGCGGCGCGGCGGCGGTCGAAGGGCACCGACAGGACGTCCTTCTCGGTGCCGTCGGGCAGCATCCTGCGCAGTGCGGTGTAGACGGCGTCGGGCGCGCTGGGCGGCTCCAGGACCGCCAGAGCCTGTTCCAGGTGGTCGGGCTCCCAGAGGTTGTCGTCGTCCAGGAAGGCCACGTACCGCGATCTGGTCAGGCGGATCCCCACATTGCGCACGACTCCGGCGGTGGCCGTGTTGCGGGCCAGGGAAACGGCGAACAGCCGCGGGTCGGCGGGCAGTCCGGGCAGGCCTGCGCCGTCGTCGACGACGATGACCACCTGGTCGGCCACGGTCTGCTCCAGCGCCGAGCGGACCGCCGCCCGCAGCGCCTCGGGGCGCCGGTGGGTGGCGATCACGGTGGCGACGAGGGCGGCCGGGGGCCGGCCCAGGAGGGCCGCGAGCCGGGTGGTCTCGGCGTCCTCGAAGCGCCGCAGCCGGACGGCTGAGGGGAAGAGGCGGACCTTGTTGGAGGCCTCGAAGAGCACCAGCCAGCCGAAGACCCGCTTGAGCAGCTCCCAGGGGGCCCGGGCGATACGGCGCATCATGAACTCTCCGTGGTCACTGGGGGTCAGGGGGCCGGTTCGGGCACGACCGGGCGGCCATCGGTCATGCGGTTGCCCCGCCAGACGTTCCCGGCGCCGCCCGCGTTCCAGGCGGCAACCGGGCCGTAGGCCCCGCTGCCGGGGTGGTACTGGGTGGAGAAGACGTTGTCGGTGACCTGGATGCCGGTGGCGCCCGGGCCGCCGCCGTAGAGGGCGTAGGCCCCGCCGGCCAGCCAGTTGCCGTCGACGACGACCGAGGAGACGGTGCCGGTGTCGGCGAAGAGGCCGAGGGCGGCGGTGGCCCCCTTGTCCACGGGTACGGAGTTCAGGAGGGTGTTGTGCCGGACGGTCAGCCGGCCCTTGTTGCCGCCTCCGCTGATGACGGCGTCGGTGTGCTGCCATTCGCCGCCCTGGTTGCGGAACGGGACGATGTCGTGCACGTAGTTGTCGTGCAGCTCCCCCTGGCCCATGGACAGGGCGTTGCCGAACACCGAGATGTCGCACCAGCCGACCTCGATCGAGCTGTCGCCCATGTTCGAGACGGCGTAGTTCACCCCGCCGTTGTCAGGGCCCTTGCCCGGCACGGCGGTGATGGTGGTGTGCAGGACCTTCAGGCCGCGGAAGCCGGGGCGCAGGTTGATCCCCCACCAGTTGGCGGAGGTGATCCGGCTGTCGATGACGGTGACGTCGTCGGCGTAGACGTCGAGCGAACCGCGGATGTCCCAGCCCTTGATGACCGTGCCGTTGGTCTTGACCGACATGTTGCCCGTGTCGTGCTGCTCCAGGGCGGTCCGCGGGCCGGTGCTGCTCTCGTCGGGGAATCCGCAGGCGCCGGGCGATGCGCAGGCCTTCGGCGACGGTTCCGCCGTGGTGGCCGAGGGTCCGGGGGTGCCCGTGGTGGCCGAGGGGGCGGTCGTGCCCGTGGCGGGCGGCGTGGGGGCGGGCCGGCCGGGCTGTGTGGCGGAGGGCCCCGCGGGGGGTCCCGCCGAGGGCTCGCTCACGCCGGTGCGGTCGGCCTGGTACAGGGTCAGTACGACGGCCAGCACCACCCCGCCGAGCAGCCAGGCTCCCCACCGCCTCCGGTCCCGTGTCACGGCGGCCTACCCTCTGAGCAAGGAGCGGCTGGGCAGGACGCACAGCACGTAGCAGAGGGTCCCGGCGGCTCCGGTCGCGAGGAGCGCGAGGACGCCGTCCCCTAGGTACCGCTCCAGGCCGAGGACCGCCGCGCTCATCACCGCTCCGCCGAGGAAGGGCCAGGCGCAGGCCCGTGCGACCGTCCCCAGCGGGATGCCCCCGCGGTGCAGCGCGATCAGGAACACCGGCACCACGACGCCGCCGGCGACGAGCACGTGCCCCTGCGCCACCCCGACGATCCCGCCGGTACCGGCGCCGATGACCAGGACGGGGATCAGGATGAGGAGCCAGAGCCCCTGGACGGCGATGAGCGAGCGGCGGCGGCCGATGGCGACGAGGCAGTCGTAGGCCAGCTCGCAGCCGATGCGGACCAGGCCGAGGGCCATCAGCCAGGGCAGCGCGCGGGCGGCGGGCAGCCAGCGCTCTCCGTACACGAGTTCCACGATCGGGCCGGCGAGGGCCGCGAGCAGGACGCAGAGCGGGACGGTGGCCGTCACGACGACGCCGAGGGCGCGGCCGAAGCCACTCGCCAGCGCCTGCGGCGATGAGGCCAGCCGGGAGAATCCGGCGAAGGAGACGCGGCGGGCGGCCTCGGAGACGATCCGGACCGGCCAGCCGGAGATGTTGAAGGCGAGTACGTAGAAACCGAGGGCGAGCTGGTCCAGGGCGGAGCCCACCACCATGGTGTCCACGTTGACGACGCCGAGGGCGAGCATGCTGGCTCCGGCGAGCGGGAGCCCGAACCGGAGCAGCGCCCGGGCCTGTTCCCGGTCCCAGCCGAACCGCAGGGTGCCGGGTGCGGCGAGGCAGCAGCCGATGAGCGCGGCCACGTTGCCCGCGACGGCTCCGCAGGCGAAGCTCATCGGGCCCCAGCCCTCGACGGCCAGCAGCAGGGTCACCGCGGTGCTGAGCACGAAGTTGACGGCGTCGACGGCCATCCGCCGGCCTTGTGCGAACTCCCGGGTGAGGAAGCCGGCGGGCACCTGGGACAGCCCGTCGAGGACCACGCACAGGCACATCACGCGCAGCACCCCGGAGGCCTGCGGCGAGCCGAGCACCGCCGCCACGGCGGGGGCCGCCGCGAAGAGCGCCGCGTACAGCAGGCAGCTGGAGGCCGCGCTCAGGGTGAGCACGGTCGGGGCGAAGCGGCGCGGGTCGCCCTCCCAGCGCACGATCGCGAGCGAGACGCCGAGTTCGTTCGCGGAGAGCAGGACCAGCAGCACCGTCTGGGCGATGCCGTACACGCCCCAGGCCTCGGGGCCGAGGAAGAAGCGGGCGAGGATGATCCCGGTGACGAAGTTCCCGAGCCGCATGACGACGGTGTTGACCAGGCTCCACCGGGCCGCGGAGCCGACCTTGCGCCCCAGCGCCGGCGGCGCCGGGCCGGCCTCCGTATCGGTCCCGGAGCCGGTCACGGCGAACCGGCCGGTTCGGCGGCCGGGGCCGCCGCGGGTGCCGCGGGTGCCGCGGCCGCCTCGTCCGGGGCGGGCCGGTGCTTGCCGGGCGTCCGCCTGCGGGCTTCGACGAAGAAGGTGGCGACCAGGCTGAGCACAAAGCCCAACGCGCCTGCCATGACGAGGTATTGGAGCCTGGTTTTCGTCTCGGCCTCCGGCTTCTGGGGTGGCACGATCGTCGCCATCCGGATCATGGCTTCCGGTGTCACCGACTGCTGGGTCTGGAATTCACGCAGCCGCTTCTCGGCGTACTGGGTGAGGAGTTCGTCCGACTTCAGGACGGCGGCCGGGTCGGGCCCGGTGACGCTCAGCCACAGGAAGGGCCCCTGGGCATTGTCGGCGATCTTCGCCTCGTGCAGCCCGGTCACGCCCATGGCCTTCAACGCGGCGGACGAGCCGTCGGAGTTGAGGTTGCGGGCGAGACCGTCGGCCATCCCGGTGAGGGAGGCCTGCGTACTCAGGAAGGGGTTGCCGTCGAAGGCCGCCGTGGCCTTCGAGGAGTTCAGGAGCGTCACCGTGCTCTGGGACCGGTACTCCACCGGCACCAGCAGGTGCACGGCGGCGGCCAGCGCCGCCGTGAGCAGCAGTCCGGGCAGCAGTACGTACCAGCGCCTGCGCATGACCCGCCAGATTTCGGCGAGATCCATGGTCTTCCTCCCCCTCGGATGTACGGTTACTGCGGTGCGGTGCCGGCCCCGCGCGGGACGAGGCCGGTGGGTCTGAGCCGGGTGTCCGCGGACCCGCCTGCCAGCAGGACCTCGGCGATGCGGTCGCTCGCGCGGCCGTCCCACAGTGCGGGGCAGCGGGGCGCCGGCGGATCGTCGAGCACCCGGTGCACGGTGGTGACGATGCGTTCCGGGTCCGTGCCCGCCAGGACGTTGGTGCCCTCCTCGACGGTGATGGGCCGCTCGGTGTTCTCGCGCAGGGTCACGCAGGGCACGCCGAGGGCGGTGGTCTCCTCCTGGATGCCCCCGGAGTCGGTGAGCACCAGGCGGGCGGAGTCCTGGAGGGCGAGGAAGTCGAGGTATCCGGCGGCCGGCACCAGCCGGATGCCGCCGGGCACGCCGATGTCCGCCAGCCGCTCGGCGGCCCGCGGGTGCACGGGCAGCAGCAGGGGACAGCGGCCGGCGATCTCGCCCAGGGCCTTCAGCAGGCCGCCGAGGGCGGCGGGGTCGTCGACGTTGGCCGGGCGGTGCAGGGTGACCAGGCCGTATCCGCCGCGGGTGAGCCCGTACCGGTCCAGGATGTCCGACTCCCGGGCCCGGTCCAGGTTGGCGAGGAGGGTGTCGATCATGACGTTGCCGACGACGTGGATCTGGTCCTCCCGGTAGCCCTCCGCCCGCAGGTTCGCCGCGGCGTCGGGCGAGGGGGCCAGCAGGTAGTCGCTGACCCGGTCGGTGGCGACCCGGTTGACCTCCTCGGGCATGCTCCAGTCACGGCTGCGCAGTCCGGCCTCGACATGGGCCAGCAGCGGGCCGGCCTTCGCGGCGACCAGGGCGCAGGCCAGCGAGGAGTTGATGTCGCCGACCACGACCACCGCGTCGGGGGCCAGTTCGTCGAGCAGCGGCTCGAAGGCGGCCATGACCCGGCCGGTCTGCTGGGCGTGGGTGCCGGAGCCGGCGCCCAGGTACCGGTCGGGGGTGCGGATGCCGAGGTCGCGGAAGAACACGTCGTTCATGGACGCGTCGTAGTGCTGGCCGGTGTGGACGAGGACCACGTCGACGCCGCGGCGTTCCAGTGCGTCCATCACGGGTTTGATCTTCATGTAGTTGGGTCGCGCTCCGGCGACGCAGATGATCCTGGTCATGGGCTCAGAGCACCTCCACCGTCGGTCCGGACAGGCGGTTGCGGCAGTCGAGGAGGAAGGAGGCGTGCTCGGTGACCATGGCGTAGTCGAAGGAGTCGTGGTCGGTGAGCAGGACGACGACGTCGGCGGCGGCCAGCTCCTTGCGCGTCGGTTCGACGCGGACGAGCCGGGCGTCGACCTTGATGCTCTCCACGACGTGGGGGTCGGCCGCCCGCACCTTGGCCCCCATGTCCAGGAGGAGCTGGGAGATGCGCACGGCGGGCGACTCCCGCGCGTCACCGGTGTTCTTCTTGTACGCGAGCCCGAGCAGCAGGATGCGGGAGCCGTTGACCGAGCGGCGCCTGGCGTTGAGGGCGTCGATGACGCGGCGCGTCACGTACTCGGGCATGTGGCTGTTGATGTCGTTGGCGAGCTCGACGAAGCGGAAGCTCTGGCCGAGTTCGCGCTGCACCCGCCAGGACAGGTACGAGGGGTCGATGGGCAGGCAGTGGCCGCCGACGCCGGGCCCGGGCGTGAACTTCATGAAGCCGAAGGGCTTGCTGGACGCGGCCTCGATGGCCTGCCACACGTCGATGTCGAGGTGGCGGGCGAACATGGCTATCTCGTTGACCAGCGCGATGTTCACGTGCCGGAAGGTGTTCTCCAGCAGTTTGGCCAGTTCGGCCTCCTTGGGCGAGCTCACCGGCACGGTGGTGTCGACGAGTTCCCCGTAGAAGGACTCGACGGCCTTCAGGGAGGCGGCGTCGACGCCGGAGACGACCTTGGGCGTCTGCTGGAAGCCCCAGACGGCATTGCCCGGGTCGATCCGCTCCGGGCTGTAGCCGAGGCGGAAGTCGGCGCCGGCGGTGAGCCCGGAGCCGTCCTCCAGGATCGGCGCGAACAGCTCCTCGGTGGTGCCCGGGTAGGTGGTGGACTCCAGGACGACCGTGGCGCCGGGGCGCAGGAAGCGGGCCAGGGTGTGCGCCGACTCCTCGATGTAGCGCAGGTCGGGAGCGCCTTCCTGTAACGGGGTGGGCACGGTGACGACGGCGACGTCGAAGCCGCCGCAGTCCCGGGCCAGTTCGCTGGGGCGGTAGGTGCCGCGCTCCAGCGCCCGGCTCAGCCGTTCGGAGGTGACGTCCTCCACGTACGACTCGCCGGCGGCGAGGCTCTTGACCCGCCGCGCGTCCACGTCGTAACCGATCACCTGGTGTCCGACCTCGGCGGCCCTGATGGCCAGCGGAAGGCCGACGTATCCCTGTCCCACGACGACGACACGCATCAGTGACTCCTGTTCGCGGAACCGGCAGACGGTGTGCGGCGGATGAGTTCCCGGACCGTCATGAGGAGGAAGGCGGCATTGGTGGTGAGGTAGCGCCTGCCGAGCCGGCGGGGCTCCTGGAGGGTGCGGTAGAACCATTCGAGTCCCATCCGCTGCCACACCAGGGGGGCTCGTTTGGTGATGCCCGCGAGGATGTCGAAGGAGCCGCCGACGCCGTGGACCACCTGCGCGCCGGTGCGGGTGCCGTAGCCGGCGGTGAAGATCTCCTTCTTGGGCGAGGTCATGCCGAGGAACAGCAGCTGGGCGCGGCTCTGCGCGATGGCGTCGGCGATCGGCTCCTGCTCGGAGTCGGCGAAGTAGCCGTCGCGGCTGCCGGCCACGCGCAGCTTCGGGAAACGCTCGGCGATCTGCCGAAGCATCATGTCCAGGACCTGCTGCCGGGCACCGAGCAGGTAGACGGAGATGCCGGCCTCCTCGGCGGCGGCGAGCAGCCGCAGGAACAGGTCGATGCCCGCGACCCGTTCCGGGAGGCGGACGCCGAGGACGCGGCCGGCCCAGACCACGGCCTGTCCGTCGGCCAGGACCAGGTCGCAGCCGACGACCGCCTCGGCGAGCCGGGGGTCGCGCCGCATGTTGACCAGCTTGGCGGCGTTGACCATGCCGATCTCGATCTTTTCGCCGCGCGCCACCGCGTCCAGGCAGCGCCGTACGGTCTCGTCCATGGTCAGCGGGTCGAGTCCGACCCCGAAGAGGGATTGCCGTGGCGTCATCTCTGCGGACCCCCCAGCCAGGCGAACAGCATCCAGCCGAACTCGTACGGGCGGCACTCGCGGTCCACCGAGAGGGGGCGGAAGAGCCGGTCCAGCGGGGTGAGCCGGGCATGCGGCGCAACGCGGGTGGTGAGCCCGCGGGCGGCGCGGACGGCCTTCTTCGGGTCGCCGCGGTGGACCTTGCGCCAGGTGACGCCGAAGTCCTCGCGGATCATCGGCTCGCGCGGGATGCCGGCCGGCCCGGTGAGTTCGGGCACCTCCGTCATCCAGCGCAGGCCCCGGCGGATGTGGGCGCCGAAGTCGGTGCCGCCCGCCTCGGCCAGGTCGAACAGGGCCGTCGGGGCCATGGCGTGCTGGTGGACGCTGTAGACGGGATAGCCCTCCACCACGCCGCCGTGGCGGGCGTCGTAGTGCCACCACCACTGTCCGCCGTCCCCTTGGAGGGCGCAGATACGGGAGGCGCAGGCGTCGGCGGCCTCGAGGGCCTCCGGGTCGCCGCCGCTCGCGTGCAGCCGGGCCAGGGCCTGGAGCGGATAGGTCTGGTCGGCGAAGCAGGCGACGTGGGAGCGGTATCCGGGGACCAGCCCTGGCCCGGTGGCGTGCGCGAAGAGCGGGCTGTCGCCGGTCCTGGCCGCCAGCAGGCGGGCGCGGGCGGCCGCGAGGCGGCCCTCGACGTCCACGGCGGCGCGGGCGGCGGCGAGGGCGGAGAGCACCCAGGCCGCCTCGACCGTGTACTGCGGCCGCCCGGGCGGGTCCAGCTCGGCCACCCGGTCGAGGGCGTCGGACAGCTTGGGGTGGCCGGTCTCGGCGGCGGCCCAGGCGGTGAGCGCCGCGTCCCCGAGGTTCGTCACCCCGGGCAGCCGCTGCACCAGCAGACCCGTGAACTCCTCGGCGGTGCGTCCGCCGAACAGGGCGCGCTGCCGGTCCTCAGGCAGGAAGCGGGCCCCGAGGGCGGTGATGGCCGCGTACCGGGTGCTGGTGCCGCGCAGTGCCAGGCGGCGGGTGCCGTCGGGCGCGACCGTTCCCGCCCGGGTGAAGACGAAGGTCTCGGCGCCGGGCAGGTACATCGCGGGCAGGCCCGCCTCGGCCAGCGCCAGCAGCCGCTGGGCGAGGGCGTGCAGCGGCGCGTCCGCGCCGGCAAGTGCTGCTGATCGTGTGGCTGTCATCGGGTCCCCACCCCGACTTTCCGCGTATTGAGCGCACTCCGTATGTCCGAGCTGTTCGGCTCCAACACACCTATCCCCTCTGATCGCTCCTCGGACGGACCTGGCGGTCGTCATTCCGCGGAGGGGGACTGCGCATGACGGTGCGCGTGCCCGGCGGTGCTTCTCGTTCTGCCGGTGCACGAGCCGTCCGACGGCTGCGTCTGGACCCCCCAGCGATGCCGTGGACGGAGGCACGCGTGAGCGGCAGTCTCTGCGGGCGCGGTGGATCCGCGCCGGCGCGACACTGCCCGCGATGCTTCTCGTCGTGTACAACCCCCCACTGGGACAAGCGTGTTGCCGGCCCAGATCCCGTGTGCAGGGACACGGTATGCCCCATGGATGCTCGTTGATTGCGGTTTTGAGGAAATGCCGGTGTTCCAAGTTGCCGACATGGCGTCAGGTCCGTTCGACGAGGGTTCCGTCCTTCTCCTCGTGCAGCGAGCCGGTGCGCGGGCACTCCCACACGCCCGGCTCGTCCGCGCGCTCGACCAGGCGGACCCCCGCCCTGCCCACCCAGCCGATCCGCCGTGCCGGTACGCCCGCGACGAGCGCGAAATCGGGCACGTCCCGGGACACCACGGCGCCCGCCGCGACCAGGGCCCAGCGCCCGACGCGCACCCCGGCCACGCACACCGAACGGGCCCCCAGTGAGGCCCCCTCGGCCACGACGACCCCGGCGGGCTCCCAGTCGCCGTCGCGCTTCAGCGTGCCGTCGGGGTCGACCGCCCGCGGGTAGAAGTCGTTGGTGAGCACCGCCGCCGGGCCGATGAAGACGCCGTCGCCGAGTTCGGCCGGCTCGTAGACGAGGGCGTAGTTCTGCAGCTTGACGTGGTCCCCGATGCGCACGCCCGGCCCGACGTACGCCCCGCGCCCGACGATGCAGCCGCGCCCGAGCCGGGCCTCCTCCCGTATCTGCGCCAGATCCCAGATCGTGGTCCCCTCACCGAGCTCGGCCGTGTCGTCGACCTGGGCGGAGGGTTGGATGCGGACGCTCACGGCGCGGTCCCCTTACGGTTCGCGAGGCATTCGAATGCACGGGCGTATGTACGGACGTACGGACGCGCCGACGTGGGGCCCGAGCATATGCTCCGACGGTCCGCCCCACCGGTGGATCAACCGACTGCTCATGCCTTGGACTTGACCCCTCCGACCGCGGGCCTCGCGGCGGCGCGTCGCGCGAGCGTACGGCTTCCCACCGCCATGGCAAGGGCGACGACGATCAGAACCCCCGCGACCGCGAACGTGATCCGCATCCCGCCGGCCACGGCGTCGGGGCGCGCCGTGGCGACATCGGCGGCCGCCGAGGCGAGGGAGAACACGGCGCCCATGACCGAGGCTCCGGTGATGAGCCCGAGGTTGCGCGACAGGTTGAGCATGCCGGAAGTGACGCCCCGTCGGTCGGCGGGGACGTCCGCCATGACCGCGGTGTTGTTGGCCGTCTGGAACACCGCGTAGCCGGCGGTGACGACGACGAGGGGGGCGAGGTAGCCGGGGACACCGAGCGTCTGCGGGGTCACGGACAGGAGGAAGGAACCGGCCCCCATGGCGGCGAGCCCGAGGACCGTCATACGGGAAGCGCCGAAACGGTCCACGATGCGGCCGGCCGGCACCCCGGTCAGCGCGGCGACCAGCGGGCCGGCCGACAGGACCAGTCCGACGAGGGCCTCGCCGAGCCCGAGCGTCCGGGAGAGGTAGAACGGCCCGACCACCAGGGTCGCCATCATCACCGTCGAGACGAGCGTGCTCATGGCCAGGCTCGCGCTCAGCGCGGGATCGCGGAACACGGCCGGCCGGATCAGCGGTGACGCCGCCCGCGCTTCGGCCCGTACGAAGAGCCCGGTTCCGAGGGCGGCGGCCGCCAGCAGCGCCAGGTTGAGCGCACCGAAACGGCCGCGCCCGGTCGTCATGGCGAGTGCGTAGGCCGCGAGTGTCACGGCGAGCAGCAGGGTGCCGAGGTGGTCGAAGCGCGCCCGGCCGGCGGTGGGCTCCGGCCGCCGGTCGGCGGGCAGGTGGCGGTGCGCGAGCAGGAGGGTCAGCAGTCCCAGCGGCACGTTGACGAGGAAGAGGGCCCGCCAGCCGAATCCGGACAGCAGCACGCCGCCCAGCGACGGACCGAGCGCGGTGCCGATCGCGGACATGGTGCCGAGCAGCCCCATCGCGCTGCCGGTCCGCGCCTTGGGTACCGTCTCGCCGACGAACGCCATGGTCAGGGCCATCATGACGGCAGCGCCGAGGCCCTGTGCGGCCCGGGCGGCGATCAGCAGCCACAGGGCGGGCGCTGAGCCGCACAGCACCGAGGCCGCCGTGAACAGCAGGACGCCGGCCAGGAGGAGCCGGCGGCGGCCGACGATGTCGCCGAGCCGTCCGACGCTGACGATCACGGTCGTGATGGCCAGGAGATAGGCGAGGACGATCCACTGCACCTCCTGGAAGGGGGCGCCGAAGGCCTGCGCCAGGGTCGGCAGCCCGACGTTGGCGATGCTGGTGCCGAGGGAGGACAGCAGCATTGACAACGACAGGCCGGCCAGCACCCACCGGACCGGAGGCGCCGGCTCCGTACGTCCTCCCGCCGCCCGGGCGGCCTCGCCTATGCCGGTCGGCTTCATGAGGCGCCGGCCGGGCGGGTGCCGGTGAAGACCGTGGTGGCGGAGAGGAGGAAGGCGTCGGGCCGCCGCCCGATGCCCTCCGCCGCCTCGGGATCGATCAGCACGTCGAGGGTGGTGCGGTCCTCCGCGTCCAGCAACTCGCCCATCGCCTCCCGCAACCGGGTCAGATGGGCGTGCAGGAAGGCGCGGGCAGGTCCGCCCAGCGGCGCCGGCAGGTCGAGGAGGAACGTGAAACCGCCGACGCCGGTGAGCCCGGCGCGGGCGAGCATGGCGGGCCAGTCCTCGACCACGGCCGTGCTGCCGGGCAGCTCGGCCCGCATGATCGAGAACCAGTGCTCTTGAACGGCGTCCAGCCGGGCCTGGAGGCCAGGCGCGCCGATGCCGATGTCGCGCGGGAGGAAACGCATCGGCAGCCCGCCCTCCGCCACGGCGAGCAGCCCGCCGGGCCGCAGCACGCCGGCGAGCGCGTCCACTGCGCCCTGCTGGTCGCCGAGGTGGTGCACGGCCTTGCTGCTCCAGACCAGATCAGCCGTGCCCAGGGCGTCGTCCAGACCGTCGGGGAGTTCCGCCTGCCGGGTGGCCACCCGGGCCCCGAGCCCGAGCCTCTCGGCGCGGGCCAGGGCGCGGTCGAGCAGCCCGGGCGCGCCGTCCACGGCGACCGTCTCGGCGTCCGCGAAAACCTCGGCGAGTACGCAGGTCATCACCCCCGGCCCGCTGCCGATGTCGAGGACGCGCCGGACCTCGCGCTTGGGGCCGAGCAGCTCCCTCAGGCGGGCCGCGGTCCGGCTGAGGACCGGGAGCTGGAGTTCGCCGTTGCGCTCCAGGTGGGCGGCCATGACCTCCCAGTCGATTTCGGTGGTGGAGTGGTGTCCGTGACCGTGGCCTTGCCCTTGGCCCTGACCGTGTCCGTGTCCGTGTCCGGAGAGTCCGTGTCCGGAAGCGTTGCGTGTGCTCATGCCGAGGAGCGTGCGCCCCCGGACCCCGTACGGCAATTCTTGTTGCCGATTCCGGGACAGCGGGGTGGAATGCCCGCATGGACACAGCGCAGGACACGGCACCGGACCCGGCACCGGACCGGGCACAGGACACCCCACCGCCCCACCAGGCGGTCCTCGACGAGGTCGCCCCGCGGCTGCGGCGGCTGCGCGCCCAGCGCGGGCTCACCCTGGCGGCGCTCTCCGAGGTGACCGGCATCTCCAAGAGCACGCTGTCGCGGCTGGAGTCCGGTCAGCGCCGCCCCAGCCTGGAGCTGCTGCTGCCGCTCGCCTCCGCGTACCGCGTGCCCCTGGACGATCTGGTCGGCGCCCCCGAGGTGGGCGATCCCCGGGTACGGATGGCCCCCCGCTCCCTGCCGGACGGCGGCACGTCCGTGGCCCTGACCCGCGGCCCGGGCCCCCTCCAGGCGTACAAGATGATCATCCCGGACCGGGGCAGCGAGCCCGATCTGCGTACGCACGAGGGCTACGAGTGGCTGTACGTCCTCGACGGCCGCCTGCGGCTCGTCCTCGCCGAGCACGACCTGGTCCTCGGCCCCGGCGAGGCGGCCGAGTGGGACACCCGCCTCCCCCACTGGTTCGGCAGCGCGGACGGCCGCCCCGTGGAGATCCTCAGCCTCTTCGGCCGCCAGGGCGAGCGCATGCACGTCCGCGCGAAGCCCCGCGCCTGACGTCGGCTCAGGGCCCGGGCCCCGCCCCGGCGCGTTGGCGTGTGCCGGGTGGTGAAACCCGATCGGGTGTCTGGCGTGAGAAGGGCGGACCCGCCGCGCCCCGCCGGGCGCGCCACCCCGCAGCTGGAGACGGCCTCGCACACCTCCTAATGCTGTTGTC
>NZ_JAGGOZ010000129.1 GCF_018614075.1 Streptomyces sp. ISL-94
CACCCCCGCCCTGAAGGGCGGAGCACTGGCCAAGATCAGAGGTAGATGACCTCACCCGCGAGCGCGGACCTGGTGGCGGTCCCGGCCGCCTCCCGCTTCATGTACTCGAAGTCGTAGACGTTCGGCACGAACACGGTCTTCAGCCCGGTGTTCTGCGCGTGCTTGCGCGAAACCCGCGCGAACCGGTACCACTCCGTGGACTCGAACCAGGCCGGGTCGATGTCGTTCACGCCGAGCATGGCGCGGGCGCGCGGGTAGTGGACCCCGTACATCTCATCGGCATCGACCCCGGGGAACACCTCGGAGAAATAAGACCTCTTCGGCGTGGGCGCCATCCCCCCATTGACGAGCGACCCACCACCCACCCCCCGCCCCACGTACACCGACATGTCCCCGTAGTTCACACGGTCCAGCACACCTGGATACGGGCTGATGTTGCGGTTGACCACGTCGAGCCAGAGGAACTGCGCCAGCGGCGCCTCGGTCCGCGTACGGAACCACATGGACCGCTGGTCCGGCGCGGAGGTGGAGGGAAAGACCTTTCCGTCGGCCCCGGGACCGTCCCAGAGCCGCCCCATCTCGAGCACGACGGTCCGCACCCCGGCCTGCCCGAGCCGCAGCGCGGCAACGGCGGACCCGTACCCGGACCCGACGACGATCGCCGGAGCGTACTGGACTGCGCCCGGCTCGGCGGCAGAGGCGGAGGAGAGCCCGATCCGCGTGAACCCGAGAGCAGCCGCGGTCTGAAGGGCGCCGATGCCGAGTATTTGACGGCGCGTCAGTTTTGATGTCATGGCCGCATCATGAGCGGAATCCAGCCGTCCAGCCATACTCCGCCTTGACAGACACCTGAGAGACAGTCAGACATGACAGTCGCGCAACCGTGGCGGCACCGGGCCGATCGCCGCCAGATCACCTCACCCACGTAGCGATCCGACGCGCCGACGCCCGGGCCGGCCACTGCCCTGCCTGGCCGGCCTCGGCCGGTCCTCACCGACTCCGCCCGCCCGGGCCCCGCATCGAAGCCCCGAAGCCCCCGAAGCCCCCGACCGCCCCTACAACAACTCCCGCAGCCGCCCCGCCAGCAGATCCCAGCGCCACCGCTCCTCGACCCAGGCACGCCCCGCGGCCCCCATCCGTTCCCGCAGGGCCGGGTCCAGCAGGAGGGTCGCCACGCGGTCCGCCGCGTCCTCGGGTGAGCCGCCCGGGACGACCCAGCCCGTCTCTCCGTCCAGGACCGCGTCCGGCGCCCCGCCGGAGTCGCCCGCGACCACCGGCAGGCCCGTCGCCGAAGCCTCCAGGTAGACGATGCCGAGGCCCTCCACGTCCAGCCCGCCCCGCCGGGTCCGGCACGGCATCGCGAAGACGTCCCCCGCCCCGTAGTGCGCGGGCAGTTCCGCCCATGGCACCGCCCCCGTGAACCGCACGGACCCCGCCACGCCCTTGGCCGCGGCCAACGCACGCAGATCCGCCTCGTATGGCCCCCCGCCCACGATCAGCAGCACCGCGTCCGGCACCGCCGCCAGGATCCTCGGCATCGCCTCGATCAGCGTGTCCTGCCCCTTCCGCGGCACCAGCCGCGAGACGCACACCACCACCGGCCGGTCCGTCAGCCCCAGCCGGGCGCGGACCTCCGCCCCGCCCGATTCCGGGTGGAAGGTCTTCTCGTCCACCCCCGGCGGGAGTTGCACCATCCGGGCCGCCGCCCGCTCCGTCACCGCCGAGGCGATCCGCGAGCGCGTGTACTCCCCCAGGTAGGTCAGCGTGTCCGTGCCCTCGCCGATCCGCCGCAGCAGCTGCCGCGCGGCCGGCAGCTGGGCCCAGCCCGCCTCGTGCCCGTGCGTCGTGGCCACGATCCGCCGCGCCCCCGCCCGCCGCAGCGCCGGGCCCATCAGCCCGAGCGGGGCCGCCGCCCCGAACCACACCGACTCGCAGCCGTGTTCGCGCAGCAGAGCTGCGGCCCTCGCCGTCACCCGCGGCGTCGGCAGCAGCATCGTCGTACGGTCGCGCACCACCGGGAACGGCTGCTCGGCGTCGAAGGCAGCCGTCGCCTCGCGCCCCTCCTCACCCCGTTTCCAGGTGGAGGCGTAGACGACGACACGGTCGGGATCCAGCCGCAGCGCCATGTTGTGCAGGAAGGCCTGGATACCGCCCGGTCGCGGCGGGAAGTCGTTGGTCACGATCAGCGTCTTGTACATCGTCAGCCGACGATACCGTTCACGGAAGCCGGCTGCGCAGCGCCTCCCGCAAGGCCCAGTACTCAACGCAGCTCACTCCTCAGCGCCTCCCGCCAAGCAGACGTCAGCCCCGCCCGGTCGACGCCCAGGGTCTCCTGCAGCGCCGTCGGGAGGGACTCGCGCCCCGCCCGCTCGTACAGGTCCACCAGCGCCGCCTCGCCCCACTTCTCCGCGATCAGCCGGCAGGCCAGCCAGGAGCCCTCGTACGCCCGGGCCAGTGCGTCGGGGTCGCCGCCGAAGGCGAAGGCCTCCGTGTCCGGCAGGGCGGCCGGCACCTCGCCACGCCGTACGGCCCGTGCCAGCGCGGGGGCGCCCTGCTTGGGGGTGGTGGGGGTGCCGCGGTACGCCGCCCAGTCCGCGAAGCCCTCGGAGAGCCACAACGGCGTCGTCGCGGTGGTCGCCGCACGAGTGGCCACGTGGGTGACCTCGTGGGTCAGGACGACGCGGCGGCCCTCCTCGCCCAGCTGGGCCCACCCCTCCGGGTTGACCACCACCCGGTCCGCGGGTGCGGGCCCGGCCCCCACATGGCCGGTGGTGACGGCCCCCAGCCCCCGGTAGGCGTCGGCCGGCCGGCCCAGCAGCTCCGCCATCCGGTCCAGGGATCCCGGGACCAGTACCACCAGCCGCCCCGCCCACGGCCGGGGCCAGGCGGCGCTCGCCGCGGGGACGGCCCGGTCTGCCTCGGCGGCGATCGCGGCCAGGTCGGGGGCCCCTTCGCCGCCCAGCACCAGCGAGTGCGTGCCCCGGACCTCCGTCACCGGCCCCTGGTCCCACAGCTGCGGCAGCGCGCCCGGCGCGGGCCGGTCCGCGGTGACCCGCCACTGCTCGCCGCCCCCGCCGTCCCCGGTGGCTTCGCGTACGAGCTCCAGCCGGCGCGCCGAACCGCCCGGCGCCGTGTCGTAGCCCGCCAGCCGGTAGCGCAGCTCGGCGCCTACGAAGGCCCGCGCCCCGTCCGGCCGCACCGAGGTGACCTCGTACGACCAGCCCTCCAGCGGGATCCCGGCGAGCCGCTCGGGCGGCACGCGCGACCAGTCGGCGACGGCCCGCCGGATGTCCCGCTCGGCGGTGCCGGCCGGCCGCGCACCGCATCCGGCCAGCAGGACGCACAGCAGGAGCGGCAGCACCAGCACGACACGACGGCGACGGGGGGCAAACACCCGCCGATCGTACGCACAGACGCTCTCCGGGAGCGGCACACGCACTCGCCCCGCCAACCGGAAGGACATCGGAGAACGGAAATCCGAAACGGAGACCGGAGCCCGGCGACCGGCGACCGGCGACCGGCGCCGCGTAACCTCAAGGCCGCGTGACCGCCGACACCGGCATCATCCCCACCGGGTCGTACCGCACCCTGGCCCCGGGATACGGCGCGTGCACCACCTGCCCGTTCCCGACGTACATGCCGACATGGCTGGCGTCGGAGCGGTAGGTCACCAGGTCGCCCGGCCGCGCCTGCGACAGGGGCACCTGGTGGCCCGCGTGCCGCTGCGCCTGCGAGGTGCGCGGCAGTGAGACTCCGGCCTGCCGGTACGACCAGACCATCAGGCCGGAGCAGTCGAAGCCGGAGGGGCCGGTGGAGCCCCACACGTACGGGCGGCCGACCGCCGCCCGGGCCGCCATCACGGCGGTCGCGGCGCGGCCGGAGGAGGCGCCGAGCGAGGACGGGTCGGGCAGCGCGCCGGGGCGGCCGCCGGAGCGCGAGCCCCGCTCGAAGTCGGCGCGTTCCTCGGACGGCATGGCGTTGAGCAGCCGCCGGGCCGCCGCGAGCTTCGCCGTGACGGACCGCTTGTGCCGGGCCACGTCGGAGCGCAGGGCGTCGAGTTCGGCGAGTTTGCGGGAGGCCTCCCGGCGCTCCTGGCCGAGCCGGCGCTGCTCCTCCCGGAGTTCGTCGAGCTGCCGGGCCTGGCGACCGGTCAGCCGGTCGAGTGCGGCGGCCTGCTCCAGGTAGGCGTCGGGGTCCTTGGAGAGCATCAGGCCGACGGTGGGGTCGATGCCGCCGCTGCGGTACTGGGCTCCGGCGAAGGTGCCGAGGATGCCGCGCATGGTGTTGATGCGCTCCTGGCCGCGGGCGACCGTGTCCTGGGCGCGGTCGACCTCGGCGCGGAGCCGGTCGGCCTTCTCGCCTGCCTCGTTGAAGCGCTCGGTGGCTTGCTCGGCCTCCTCGAAGAGCCGGTCGACCTGGGCGCGCGCGCTGTCGGACGGGTCCTGCGGGAGGCCGGGGGCCGCGCTCGCGGGTGCGCCCGTCATGGCAACCGCGGCCGTGGCCACGGCGGCGGTGAGGACGGTGACCTTCGTGTTCCGGTCGAGGCCGGCGAGACCGCTGAGGCCGGTCCGGCGATGGGACGCCACGTGAAACCGCTCCCTTCCGCTGCGCGGTGCCCGGGTCCGCCCCCCGTGGACGGCCGTGTGCCGGGTCCGCGCTGGCCGACAGTAGCCGCGCCACCGGGCACCGGCCAACGACCGCCGACGGGTACACACAGTGACGCCCCGCCGGAGACGCAGGTCACCGGCGGGGCGTGTGGTCAGGGCGAGGCCCCGTAATTCGCCCGGATGGGCGGTGTACGGCGCGTCCCGGACCGGAAGTTCGACTCCCCGACCGGAAGTTCGCCGTCCGGACCGGGAGTTCGACGTCCGGGCGGACTCAGCCGACGCGGACGCCGAACTGGAAGGGCATGTTGTCCATCGACTCGTACTTGATGCCGCCACGCGGGTTCGAGGCGTGCAGCGTCATGTTGTTGCCGGCGTAGAGGCCGACGTGGTGCAGGTCGCCGTAGAAGAAGACCAGGTCACCGGGCTGGAGCTGGCTGCGGCTGATGCGGGTGCCGTCGTTCGCCTGCGTGTAGGTGGTGCGGGTGATGTTGACGCCGGCCTGCTTGTACGCCCACTGCGTCAGACCGGAGCAGTCGAAGGCGCTCGGGCCGGTGGCGCCGGAGACGTACGCGCCGCCCAGCTTGGTCTTCGCGGCTTCGAGGGCGGCTCCGGCGCGGCCGGAGGCCTTCACGTTGCCGAGGTCGACGCGGCCGCTGTCGCTGCGGCTGGCGCGCGACTCCTCGTCCTTGAGCGCGGCGCGCTCCTGGGCGGTGAGGGTGTTGAGCAGGGCCTGGGCCTCGGCGAGCTTCTCCTGCGAGACCCTCTTCTTCTCGCCGAGCTCCTTGCGGGTGGCGTCGAGGTCGGCGAGCTTGCCGGCGGCCTCCTGGCGCTGCTGCGCGAGGCTGCGCTGCTTGGCCTGGATCTTCTGGACCGCTTCGACCTGCTTGCCGCTCAAGTGCTCCAGGGAGGAGGCCTTGTCGAGGTAGCTGTCGGGGTCCTCGGAGAGGAGGAGGGCGAGGGACGGGTCGATGCCGCCGTTGCGGTACTGGGCGCTGGCCATCGAACCGAGCGTGTTGCGCAGCTCGTTGAGGTCGCCCTGGCCGCGTGCGACCTGGTCCTGGAGCTGCCCGATTTCCTTTTCGAGCTTCTCCTGGCGTTCCTTGGCCCCGTTGAACTTCTCGGTTGCCTGCTCGGCCTCTTCGTACAGGGCGTCGACCTGGGACTTGACCTCGTCCTTGCTCGGCTTCGCCGGGGCGGCGGAGGCGCCCTGGGAGGAGAGCACGACGGCCGCGGCCGCGGTGGCGGTGAGCACGGTCACACGAGCGCGGGTCGGCTGCTTGGGTCGACGGTGGGACGCCACGAAGGCGAGCTCCTTCTTCCTTGAGCCGCCGAAGAACGCAACTCGGCAGCACCTCCGCCGCCACCCCGAATGAGTGATCTACCGCACGAAGGTTTGAACAGACCTTAGTGACCTCGCTGTGATCAGTTCAAATCAAGTCGGCAAAAACTTGCTCTCCGACCAGCTTCTTTACCTACAGCGCACGCTCTGTGCCGGGCACTTGACGGTACGTCCCCTGCGAGCCCTGCCAATTCGGGCATACGGGCCAGCAGTTACGAAACGCGCGAAAGCCGCTTCAGCAACAAGGCGGACGCCACGGGCCGCGCACCCGCCTTGGCCACCCCGTCGGCGACCTCCCGGTCCGTGGAGACCACGACCACCGGCCGGCCGGGCGGCTCAGCGCGCACCAGCTGGCGGATCAGCTCGTCCGCCGTCACCCCGGCCTTGGAGAACAGCACCCGCACCCCGCGCGGCGGCGCGAGCAGCACCGGGGCCGCCAGTTCCGCCCCGTCGAAGACACAGGTCATCTCCGCGCCCGTCTGAGCGGCCAGCATCGACAGCCCGCCCAGCAACCGCAGCCGCTGCTTCTCCAGCGGCATCGTCGGATAGCCCGTCTTGGTCACGTTGTAGCCGTCGACCACCAGATGCGCCTGGGGCAGTGCCAACAGCTGGTCCAGCAGCGCCGGATCGGTCTCCGACAGCGCACGCGCCGCGATGTCCTTCGGCGTCATACGGCCCGGCTCCACCGCGTCCACGGTGTCCGCCGGGCGCGTGTTGACCGGAGGCAGGGCAAGCTCGCGGCGCAGCCCCGCCGCCGCGTCCAGCACGGTGTCCAGCAGCAGCCGCAGCCGCATGTCCTCGATGCTGCGGCCCTCGCGGGTGGCCCGGCGCGAGGTCTCCAGCGCCGTCTCCACCTCCGCCAGCCGCGACCTGAGCCGCCGGGCCTCGCTCTCGGCGGCGGCCACCCGCGCGGCCGCCTCCCCGCGGATCCCGTCGATCTCGGAGTTCACCTTGCGCAGGGCCGCCTCGCCGCGCTTGACGTCGCTGAGCGCGCTGCGCAGCTTGCGCTGAAGCGATTCCGCTTCCCTGCGCGTCGCCTCCAGCTCGGCCCGTACCTGCTCGCCGCCGGCGCGCTGCAGGTCCCGTACGTGGGCCAGTTCCTCGCGGAGCCGGTCCAGCTCGCGCCGGGTCTCCTCGCCGACCCGCTCGGCGTCGGCGCGCTGCGCCTCCTCGCCCGCGGCGGCGACGAGCTTGACCCACCCGGCCGGCCGCAGCACGTAGGCGGCGGCCGCCACGTCCAGCGGATCGGCGGCGGCGGGCGGCGCACCGGTCTCCAGCGCCCCGGCCAGGTCGCCCTGTGCCTCGCGCAGCTTCTCGGCGACCCGGCTGCGGAAGACGGCGTCGGTCTCGACCGCGGCGGCCATGGCGTTGCCCGCGAACTTGGCGCGCCGGGTCGGGGTGAACCGGGCGTACTGGCGCAGCTGCGCCGGAAGGTCCGCGACCGTCAGTCCGCCGAACGCCTCCGAGACGAGCGCGACGACCCGGCGCCGCACGCCTTCCGGCAGCGGGCGGTCGAGCACCTCGGCGGCGTCGCCGGCCGCGTCGGCCGGCTCAGCGCCGCTTGCTGGCTCCACAATCCGTCACCCCTACCGTGATCTACCTGTGGGCGCGGCTCCCTCAGGAGTCCGCGCCCGGCCTGTCCACGAGCTCGATCTGGTCCACCGCGTTGCACCAGCGGCAGCGGACCGACTCGATGGTCTCATTGACCACCTCGCGCTCCTCGACCTTGGGCTCCCCGGCGAGGTCCAGGTGGACGTACTCGACGACCTTCGACGAACGGGTGACATCGAAGCGCGTGAGGTTGCCGCACAGGGTGCAGCGCCACCGGGTGGTGTCGGTCGGCAGGGGAACCGTCGTCATCGGGCCGCTCTCTCCTTCGTAGCTCATTCAATTAAAGCCGCCCGCGTCCGTTGAAGCCGTCCGCGTCCGTCCGCGTCCGTTCTGGCGGACCGCAGGACCGCAGCTCGTAACCCTACGGCCTGGCACCGCTTCAGGTGGGCCCGGTTGCGTCATGCTCTGTCACATGATCGTAAGGTGGCGGGCCGTGCGCGAGGCTGCCCGGGGACCGGTGGTCACCCAAGCGCTGATCGCGGGCTGCGCGGTGGTGTTCGTACTGGGCCCGGCCTCGGGGCTGAACCCGGTCTACGGGACGGGCGACGAGCTGCTGGCCGCCGGGACGGCGTACTTCCGGCGCTGGGGCGTGGTCCCGGACGAGCTGTTCACGGGCACCCCCCGGGCCTGGCTGACACCGCTGACCGCGCTGTTCGTCCACGGCAGCTGGCTGCACCTGCTGGGGAACATGCTCTTCCTCTACGTCTTCGGCGCGATGGCGGAGGAGCGGATGGGCCGGCCGGCGTTCCTCGTCTTCTACGTCTGCACGGGCTACGTGGCCCTCGCGGCCTACGCGGCGGCCAACGCGAGCTCCTCGCAGACCCTGGTCGGGGCCTCGGGAGCCATCTCGGCGGTGCTGGGCGCCTTCCTGTGCCTGCTGCCGCGGGCCAGGGTGACGAGCCTGTTCCCGTTCCTCTTCTTCCTGCCGCTGCGGTTCCCGGCGTGGATCGTGCTGCTGTTCTGGTTCGCCCTCCAGGGGGTCGCGGCGCACCGGGCGGGCAGCGGGCCGGGGGTCGCCTATCTGGCCCATCTGGTGGGCTTCTCGGTCGGCTTCCTGTACGCGTGGGCCCGCTATCGGCGTACGACTAGAGTGAAGCGACCAGCGACGGCCACCGAGGGAGACAGCCAGCCGTGATCACCGCGATCGTGCTCATCAAGACCAGCGTGGACCGCATCCCCGAGATCGCCGAGTCCATCGCCGCGCTGGACAGCGTCAGCGAGGTGTACTCGGTCACCGGGACGTACGACCTGATCGCGCTGGTCCGCGTGGCCCGCCACGAGAACCTGGCGGACATCATCCCGGGCCGCATCAGCAAGATCCCGGGCGTGGAGGCGACGGACACGCACGTGGCGTTCCGTACGTACTCCCAGCACGACCTGGAAGCCGCCTTCGCCATCGGCCTCGACGCGTAGCCCTCCGCCGGGCGTGCACCGCGGGCCCCCGTTCGCCTCAATCGCCGGCGGGGCTGGGGTGGTGTCCCCGGGCGGGGTCGTGACCGCCGGTGCGGTCCGCGGGGTCCCTCCGGGACGTCTCCTCGGCTCGCGCACCAAGCCCGGCTTCGACATGTTCAGGGTGGTTGCGCGCTCGTCCTGCGGGGACGTCCCTG
>NZ_JAGGOZ010000130.1 GCF_018614075.1 Streptomyces sp. ISL-94
GGCCATCGGCTGCATCGACTTGCGCTTGCCATCCAGCATCAGCCCGCGCAGGTACAGCTCGCCCTTAACCCGCTGATCCCGGCGGGCCAGCGAGCCCAGCATCTGAGCCGCGAACGCCTCCAGACGCGGCCGGACCTCTTCCATCTCCTCAGGTGTCACACCTGAAAGAAGATCACAACCTTACTCCTGCTTGATCACCCGGGGTAGCTAACAAAGCCCTACTAGCAAGAAGCCCGGGGAGAGGGCTGGAAGCGGCGGACGAGGGGGCCGGGACCCGGACGGGGTCCCGGCCCCCCTCGCGCGGGTCAGTCCTTGATGGACACGATCTTCCGCGTGGCCAGGTCCGCCTGGACGAAGATCCGCGTCGTGTCGCTGCCCCAGGTCAGGGTGGCGGTGGCATGGGTCTTGCCCATGCCGCTGCCGGTGGAGGTGACCTTCCGCTTGAGCGGCACGTTCTGGGCGCGCAGCACGCCGTTGGCGTGGTGGGCCTCCTCCCATGTCGCCAGCTCCGCCTGGAGCGCGGGGGAGAGGTAGAAGGAGCGCAGCCGCTCGGCCGTCGCCCCGTCGCCGTCGTAGACCGCGTCGATGTAGGACCCGTAGAAGTCGGCGATCCGGGTGAAGGCAGCCTCCGGGCTGCCCGATACGGAGGGCGCAGCGGCGGTGGGGACCGCCTCCGGCGCGGCACCCCCCGCGGTGGCGGAGGCGGTGGTGCCGAAGGCGAGCGTGAGTGCGGCGGTGGCCGCGAGAGCGCCGGCGGCGGTGCGCCTGGACGGGAGCTTGAACATCGTCTGAGCCTTTCCCCGTGCTGAGTGACTGCACTGACCGACGCCGCCCCGGCCCTGCCCGGTTCTCGTAATGTGCGAAATGGCCGAAATGTAACGCCACAGGGAGCACGGGCCAGGTGGGAGGCATCCACCGCACCGCCGGACCCCGTACACCGGCCCGATCGCGCCGCTCGTCCGGGGACACGAACCCCTCAGGCGGAATGCCGGACCGGCCGGGGGAGTTCGTACCAGCGCGACACCCGATTCCGGACGCACTGGAGAGCTCATGAAGATCGGCATCATCGGCGCAGGGAACATCGGCGGGAACCTCACCCGCCGGCTCACGGCCCTCGGACACGACGTGTCCGTGGCGAACTCGCGCGGCCCCCAGACCCTGACCGCGCTCGCCGAGGAGACCGGCGCCACCCCCGCCACCGTCGCCGAAGCGGCGCGCGGCGCCGAGATCGTTGTGGTCACCATCCCCTTCAAGAACGTGCCGGACCTGCCAGCGGGCCTCTTCGACGAGGCCGCCGAGGGCTTCAGCGTCATCGACACCAACAACTACTACCCGCAGCAGCGCGACGGCCGGATCGCCGCCGTCGAGGACGAGGGGCTGACCGAGAGCCGGTGGACCGAGCGGCAGCTCGGGCACCGCGTGATCAAGGCCTTCAACGGCACCTACGCCCAGGACATCCTCGACCTGCACCGTCCGGCCGGCGCCCCGGACCGGATCGCACTGCCCGTCGCGGGCGACGACGAGGCCGCCAAGAAGGCCGTGCGCGCCCTCATCGACGACCTCGGCTTCGACACCGTCGACGCCGGAGGCATCGACGACTCCTGGCGCCAGCAGCCCGACACGCCCGTCTACGGGCTCCGCGCGGGCATCGACGAGGTCACCAAGGCGCTGGCGGAGGCTTCCCCGGAGCGACCGGCGGCCTTCCGCGGCTGAGGACGTGCGCTGCCCGCGCGGGCTAACCTGGTCCTCTGCAAGGGGAGTTCGGCATCACGGGGGCTGCCCGCGGCACGGGACACAGGAGGACGGATGCTGGCCGAGTCACTGACGGCGCTCGCCGGCGCGGGCGCCACCGCGCTGATCGGAGCCATGGCCACCGACGTGTGGCAAGGGGCCCGCGGCGGGGCCGTCCGGCTCTTCGGGCGGGGCGGCGAGGCCCGCGGGGCGGCGATCGGCGCACAGCTCGACGAGGACGCCGCCCTCGTCGGCCGCGCCGAACCGGCCGGCGCGGACGAGATCCGGGCGGAACTGCTGCCCGTATGGCGTCGGCGGCTGCTCCTGCTGCTGGAGGAACACCCCGGCTCCGAGGGCGAGTTGCGCGAGCTGGTCGCCGGCGTGCAGAGCGGCCTGCCGGCCGGGCGGCAGGTGTGGACGCAGTCGAACACCGCACGCGACCACGGAACCCTCTTCGCCGTGCAGGGCGGCAGCCTCCACTACCACCAGGCGGCCGAAGGGCAGGTGCCACCGCCCGCCGACGAGGGCGGCGCGGACGGGACCGGCTGACCGTGGACCTCCCCGACGAGGTCCACCAGGAAGTCCGCGCCGTCGCCGGCTTCGCCTACGGCGCGGTCGGCGCCGACATCCACGTCTTCGGCGACGGCACCCCCGTCTACCTGCTGTACGCGCGCGACAGGTACGGCGCCGCGGACGCCCTGCGGCGGGACTCGGCCTGGCTGCGCGCCCAGCCCAGCCGGATGCTCGACGCCCGCAGCGAGATCGTGGAGTTCACCGGCCGCGAAGCGGAGCTGGCCCGGCTGCGGGAATGGCGCGAGCAGCCCGCCCGGTCGGCCGCACGCTGGCTGCACGGACCCGGCGGCGCGGGCAAGTCCCGCCTCGCCGCCCGCTTCGCCGCCGAATGCGCCGACGCCGGCTGGCTCGTGGTGGACGCCGTACACGGCACGGACACCCACCCGCCCGCCCAGGGCAGCCAGGACCTGCGCACCGACCACCGCGCCGGGGTGCTGGTGCTCGTCGACTACGCCGACCGCTGGCCGGACGCCCACCTCCGGTGGCTGTTCCACAACGGGCTGCTCCTCGGCGAACTCCCCGCGCGCATCCTCCTCATCGCCCGGTCGGTGCGGCCCTGGCCCGCCCTGCGCGCGCAGCTCAGCCGCCAACGGCGCGCGACCGACCTCTCCGACCAGCCGCTGGACCCGCTCTCCGGTCAACAGGGCGAGCGCGGCAGGATGTTCGAGGCTGCCCGGCGCAGCTTCGCCGCCCACTACCCGGACCCCGCCGCCCTCGACGACCTGCGCCCTCCGTACCAGGACCTCGCCCGACCCGACTTCGGGCTCACCCTCGCCGTCCACATGGCCGCGCTCACCGCCGTCGATGCCCGGGCCGGCGGCCGGGAACCGCCCGCGGACCTCACCGGGATGACCGCGTACCTGCTCGACCGCGAACACGAGAACTGGCGCCGGGCGGGCGAGCCCGACACCGCTGACAGCGCCGGCGCGCGCACCACCGGCACCACAGGTGCCGAGGACGGCGACCGCCGCGCCCTCGACCTCGCGCGCGCCGTCTTCACCGCCGTCCTCACCGGCCCGATGCGTCGCGACACCGCCCACCCGCTCCTGGACCGGCTCCTGCTGCGCACCCCGGCGGACCGGATCCTGACCGCCCACGCCGTGCACTACCCGCCCACCGACCCGGCGGCCGCCCACGTACTCGAACCGCTGCTGCCCGACCGGCTCGCCGAGGACTACCTGGCCCTCACCCTCCCCGGCAGCCCCGTCACCGGCTACCCGACCGACCTGTGGTCCGTCACCGCGACCACCCGCATCCTGCGGCGCGACGCAGGGGCCGCGCCCGCCTGGACCCCCCGCGCCCTGACCTTCCTCATCGCCGCGGCCGAACGCTGGCCGCACATCGGCCCGGCCGTCCTCTTCCCGCTGCTGCGCCGCGACCCCGCCCTCGCCGTCCGGGGCGGCGACGCGGTACTGACCTCGATCGCCACCCTGGACTCCGTGGAACTCGACGTCCTGGAGGCCATCGAGCCCCTGCTGCCCGCGGGCGACGTACGGGTGGAGGCAGGCGCCGGGGAACTCGCCCTGCGCCTCGCCGCCCACCGCCTCGAAGGAGCCGTGGACCGCATGGAACGGGCCCGGCTCTCCAGGGAGCTGGTCTCCGCCCACCTCAAGACGGGCCGCCCGGGCGAGGCGCTCCCGCACATGGAGGAGGCCGTACGCCTCAGCCGGGAGGCAGCCGAGGAGGATCCGGCGCACCGGTCCGCGTACGCCGACGCCCTCCTCAACCTCGGCGGCCTCTTTCTCCAGGAGATCGCCCCCCAGCGCCGGATCGACCTCCTCCAGGAGGCCATCGGGCTGATGCGGGAGCACGGAGAGGAGGCGACCGTCCTGGGAGCCCTGGCCCAGGCGCACACCCGGCTGGCGCTGGCGCTCTGGGAGGCCGGGGCCCAGGGGGCCCACGAGTCCGTGGCGGAGGCCGAACGGCTCTTCGGGGAGGTGATGGACCGCGACCCCCTCCTCTGGTGGTCCTTGGCCGCGGACGTGAACCGCCTGGAGATGGTGAACGGCTTCCTGCTCGCGGTGTCCGGACGCTCGCTGGAGGCGGCCGCGGGAGCCGGGGCGGTGGTGGAGTACACCCGCCAGATGGCGGACCTCCATCCCGCACGCTACGGCGAGGACCTGGCCTCGGGCCTCAGCATCCAAAGCCTGCACCTGTGGAGCGCGGGACGGTACTCCGAATCCGTCGACGCGCTCCTGGAGGCGCTCCACCTCTACCGTCAGCTCGGCGAGGTCCGCACCCCCTACGGGGACGTGCTCACTGCCCGGCTCGACGACGCGGCGGCCAAGCTCATCGCGCTGGGGCGGCACACCGAGGCCGTCGCGATCGTCGAGGAGAGCCTCGCCCGGCACCGGGAGCGCCTCGCCCTGGATCCGGACACCGCCGCAACCGCAGGGGCCGAACGCGGTGCCATCGGCCGTGCGCTGCTCTACCTGCGGGAGCGCCGCGGCGCCGACCGCCTGCCCTGGGGCACGCCGGCGGAGATCGACGAGGCGGCCGAGCACCTCGTACGGGCCGCCGACCCAGAGGGGCTGTGGGGCCTCATGCGCAGGATCCCCGTCACCGACGCGATCCGGATCGCCCACCGCCACCCGCCCGAGCACTGGGCCCCGCCCGAGGACGGCCCCGGACGCCGCCTGGCCGCCCGGCTGACCTCCCGGCGCCACCGGCCGCAGGCCGCCGGGCGCACCGCCCGGGCCGCGGCCGCGCGGGCGGTGTGGCGCCTGCCCCACCGCGACGGCCCGGTCGCGCCGGACCGCGTCTCCTTCGCCCCCGGGGCGCCGGTCATGACCTGGGAGACGTACCGTCCGCGCGGAGCGCGCCCCGGCGGGGCTCACGCCACGCGCATCGACGTGTACGACGTCTCCTCCCGCTCCCGCCTCTGGTCCGCTGATCACCACGGCGTGGACAACCACGCGGTGAGCTGCCTCGGGCCCGACGCGGTCCTGGCGCTGCGTACGGGCGGGCACGGGGCGGCCCCCGAACTCGTCCTGTACCGGCCGGGCCGGGCGGAGGTCCTGGCCCAGGGCCCCGGCCTCACCGGGGCCCGGACCTTCGCCACCGCCCGCGGGTTCGTCGTCCTCCTTCGGCGCGAGCCCGTGGCCCTGGTCGGCACGGTGGGCCGGCCGCTGGAGCTGATCGACCTGTACGACCTCGGCCTGGAGCGCTGCACCGTCCACGCCGTCGACCCCTCCGGGCACCGGCTCCTGCTGGCCGGCGACCGCAGCGCGATCCTCACCGACGCGGGTCTGGAACCGGTGACCGCTCCCGGCTGGTGGGCGGTGCCCGAGGAGCACGGCACGGTGGAGGCCGCCGTCTTCCTCTCGCCCGACGAGTTCGTGACCGCCGCGTCGACGGGTGGCGTCTACTTCTTCCAACAGGAGTCCGACCGGCCCATGGTGACCGGCTGGAACGCCCCCGGACCCCGCCTGGAGCAGCTGTTCGCCGTCCCGGGGTGGCGCGTCGTCGGCGGGCGGGCCCCGGGCGGGCAGGCGACGTACTTCCACGACGCGGTGGGCCTCGCCCCGGTGCCGCAGCCGCGTCCGCTCGACGGGCCTTCGCGTGGTGCCCCGCACCTCGTGACCGCCCCGCCAGGAGGCCGCCATGTGCTCCACGGCTCCGCCCTGCACGACCTCGGCGACCCGCTGTCCTTCGCCGGACGTCCGCTCGCCTCGCTGACGGCGGCCGACCGGGCGGCCCTCGGCGCCTACCTCGACGGCGGGCGGGCCCCGTACGCCGCGATCCGAGAACTGCTGGAGCTGGTACGGGATCTCGGGTCCCCCTTGTGACCGCCGCCGACCGAGGAGAGTGACCGCGATGTTCCGAAGGAAGCGCGCCAAGAGCAGCCCGGAGAGCCCGGAGAGCCCGGAGAGCCCGGAGAGCCCGGAGAATTCGGATTACCCGGATTACCCGGAGAACCCGCCGGCGGAGCCCGGGCCCGGGACTCCGGCGCATCCGCTCGACCTGCGGCTGGACGAGCCCGACGACGCACCGGTCCACCTCAGCATGGACGCCACCCTGCGGATGCGCGACGAACTCGCGGAGGCGGAGCGGCGGTTGGGCCCGGGCCACGAGGACGTCCTGCGGCTGCGCCACAACTATGCCTTCTTGCTCTGCGTCTGGTCCGCCGCTGCCCCGCCCGGCGACACGTACATGCTGGACCAGGCGATTCCGCTGCTGCTGGAGAACCTGAGCCATCAGTCGGCGACCCTGGGCCCGCAGGCCCACGACACCCTGGTCACCCTCCACGGCATCGGATCCGCCCACCTGTCGGCGGGGCGCCCCGCCGAGGCAGTCCCGTACCTCGAACAGGCCCTGGAGGGCAGCGAGCGCAGCCCGGACCGCGACGAGGAGGAGAGCCTCACCTGGCGCGAGAAGCTGTCGGACGCGTACGCGGCGGCGGGCCGCGCGGACCGGGCGATCGCCCTGCTCGAGGAGGCCGTGACCGGCAGCAGGCGCCTCCTGCCGCCGGGTGGGGACCGGCTGGAGGCCCGGAAGCGGAAGCTGTTCATGGCCTACCGCGCGGCGGGCCGGCTGCCCGAGGCCATCGCCCTGTGCCGGGAGATCGTCGCCGACGTGGAGCGGTTCTACGGCCCCGGCCACCTCGACACCTACATCTGGCTGGACAACCTGGCGCACGTCCACCACGATGCCCGGGACCTCGACGCGGCCATCGGCTGCTACGAACGGGTCATCGACGGCTTCGAGCGCATCCACGGAGCCGACAGCGACGAGATCTCCTACCGCTATCACAACCTCGCGATCGCCCACCTGGAAGCCGGCCGGCCGGAGCGGGCCCTGCCGTACCTGAAGGCGGCCCTCGCCGCGCGCGAGCACAGCCTGGGCCCCGACCACGTGGGGACTCTGGACCCGCTGATCACCCTCATCTCGGGCTACGACCAGGCCGGGCGGATCGACGAGGCGATCGCGGCGACCGAACGGCTCGTCGCCGCCCTCGTGCGCATCGGCGGCCCCACGCACCCCAAGCTGCCCGAAGTGCACACCTACCTCGACCAACTGAGGCGGGCCCTCCCCGAGGGCGCCTCCTAGGAGGCGCCCCGCTCCAGCAGGCCCCGTACGAAGGCGGCCTGGCCGGCGTGCTGGAGATCGTCGGACAGCACGCTGACCAGGCGCACCCCCAGGGTGACGGGCGGATCCCAGCGCTCGTCGACCACCCGGTCCAGGTCCGCGGCGGCGAGCCCGCGCACGAAGCGCAGGCTCTGCTCGTGGACCGCGTCGTAGTACCCCAGAAGCAGCTCGCCGGAGTCGACTCGGACGGTGCCCACCTGGCGGGCGGTGTGACCGTACCCGGTGGCCGCGGCGGGCAGCGGCAGGTCGAACCGGGCCGCCCAGCCGCCGGCCTGCCAGACCTGTTCCAGGTCCCCGGCGTCCGCCACGTGGTCGTCCTGGATCCGGGTCAGGTGCCAGACCAGCCAGGTGATCGAGTTCGCCGCCGGGTCGACGCGCGCGTTGAGCCGCTCCGCCGATAGCCCTTCCACGGCCTCGTGCACGATCTCCCGGATGCGTCCGAACCCGTCGGCGATGATGTCCGTAGCCTTCATGCACCCACCATGCGGCGCCCCGCGCGTCAGCGCACGGCGTCGGCCTTCACGGCATCCGGCTGTCGGGCATCCGAGGTCTCGGCGGCCGTCGCCGGCTGTGCCGAGCCGCCGGCCGAGGCCGCCACGGTCCCCTGTCCGCCCCGCAGGCCGAGCCAGCTGATCACGGCGACGAGCGCGAAGGCGGCGGCCCCGATCCCGAAGGTGAGGGTGAATCCCGACTCGGCCGGCAGCGGGGGGACGCCCGCAGGCAGGTGCTCGATGGTCTTGGACGCCAGGATGGTGGTCACGATGGCGGAGCCGATCGCGCTGCCCGTGGAGCGGGAGATCGAGTTGATGCCGTTGGCGATACCGCTCTGGTGGTGCGGGACGCTGGCCATGATCACGGCGGGCATGGCGGCGTAGCCGAAGCTGACGGCCGCGCCGACGACCAGTCCGGCGCCGATCACCGACGCGCTGTGCTGGTGGTCCAGGGCGAGCCAGGCGAAGCCGACGGCGCCGAGCGCGGCGGCCAGGCCCAGCGCCATGCGCGGACCCCGATGACGGACGAGCTGGCCGCCGATCGGGGAGGCGAGGAGCGAGACGATCGCGCCGGGCAGCAGGAACTGCACGGAGGCGCGCAGGATGGAGGCGTCGAAGCCGTAGCCGGTGAGCGCCTCGGGCATCTGGACGAGGTACGAGACGCCCAGGAAGTTCGCGAACATGCCGAAGCCGACGAGGATGCCGGCCAGGTTGGCCATGAGCACCGGGCGGTGGACGAACATCCGCATGTCGACCAGGGGCTCGCGGACCTTGCGCTCGACGAGCACCCAGACGGCGGTCATGACGGCGGCGCCGGCGAAGCTGCCCAGCGTACGACCGGAGGCCCACCCCCACTCGTGGCCCTGGGAGATCGGCAGCAGGAGCAGCAGCAGGGCGATGCCGAGGGTCAGCGCGCCGAGGAAGTCGGTACGGCCGCCCGTCTTGTGGCGGGTCGCCGGGACCAGGAAGACCACGGCCAGCAGGGCGAGGGCCGCGAAACCCGTCGCCATCCAGAAGGCGTTGCGGTAGTCCGCGTCCGACCCGGAGGTGAGCAGTCCGGTGGCGACGAGCGCGAGGCCGCTGCCGAACGCGAGCGTGCCGCTGACCAGCGCCATGGCGCCCGGCAGCTTCTGCGGACGGACTTCCTCGCGCAGCACGGAGAGGGCGAGCGGGAAGATCGCGGTGGCGGCTCCCTGGAGCACCCGGCCCAGGATCAGCAGCGGCAGAGAGGTCGCCAGCGCGGCGATGACGGATCCGGCGACCATGACGCCGAGCACGGCCACCAGGGTCGGCTTCTTGCCGTGCTGGTCGCCGAAGCGGCCGAGCAGCGGGGTGAAGACGGCCGCCGACAGCAGGGTGGCGGTGGTGACCCAGCTGACGTTGGCGGTGGAGGTGCCGAGGTCGTCGCGGATGAGGCCCAGGATCGGGACCGGCAGGGTCTGCATCATCGACACGACCATGGCGGCGAGGCTCAGGGCGAAGACGATGACCGTCTCGTTCCGTTGCCCGGCTGCGGCCGGGGCGGCGGCGGGGGAGGGGGTGCTCATGGCTGGGAGACCTTCTTCGTGCTTCAGAGCTTCAGGACGCAGATGTTTGATGTCATCAAGTAACTGAACCGAAGGTAGACCTCAATAGTTAAAGTGGTCAAGTAAACAATTGATAATGTCAATCAATCTGAGTAGGCTCGAGGCATGAGCGACACCGCCACGCACGCCCCCTCCAAGCTCCAGCTGCTGGAGCTGCTCGCGGCCATCGGCACCGCCCAGTGGCGCGACTTCGCGGCCGCCGCAGCCCACCACGGCCTCACCTCCACCCAGGCCAGGGTGCTGGCCCAGCTGAACGGCCCGCTCCCGATGCGCGGCCTCGCCACCCTGCTGGTCTGCGACGCGTCGAACGTGACCGGCATCGTCGACCGCCTGGAGGCCCGCGAGCTGGTCCGCCGCGAACCCGACCCCGCCGACCGCCGCGTCAAGAACGTGGTGGCGACGGACGCGGGCCGCGAGGTCATCCGCCGCGTACGGGAGGAGATGCAGGTGACGCACGGCGCGCTCGACACCCTGGACGAGACCGAGAGCGCGACGCTCTACGCCCTGCTGGAGCGGCTGCGCCCCACGATGGAGAAGGAGGCCTCCCGCGCATGACGGGAGAGGGCGGGTTCCGGATCCTGCGGGCGGCCGACCGAGCCGCCACGGCCTGGAAGAACGGCGGGGGAGTCACCCGGGAGATCGCGGCCCGGCCCGAGGGCGCCGGCCCGGAGGACTTCGTCTGGCGGGTGAGCCTCGCCGAGGTCGCCGCCGACGGGCCGTTCTCCGTCTTCCCCGGGGTCGACCGCACGCTCACCCTCGCCGAGGGCGCGGGCATGGACCTCACGGTGGCGGGCGTACGCCGCCTCCTGGACGAGCGGTTCGCGCCCCAGGACTTCGCCGGGGACGTCCCGACCGACTGCACGCTCGTCGCGGGCCCCGTCGTGAACTTCAACGTGATGTACCGCAGGGGCGCCACCGAGGCGCAGACCGCCGTGGTACGGGGCCGGCTCGGCCTTGCCGCCGCGGCCGGCGAGACCCTGCTGGTGGTCGCTCTGGACGGCCCGGCCGAGGTTGAGGCCGAGGTCGAGGCCGAGGCGGCGCGGGGTCCGGTCACCGTCGCCCTCGGCCCGTACGACGCGGCCCTGGCGACGGGTCCCTTCACCGGCCGCCTGCGGACCTCCGGGCGCGCGGCGGTGGTCCGGCTGCGGTAGCGGCCGCCGCCTCCCCTTGATCGCGGCCGGTCAGCGGACCCCGAGCTTCACCCACTTCGCCGTGCTGGGGACGCCCTTCGCGTTGAGCAGGAACAGCATGTAGTACCCCGGCGGGGCGTCGGCCGCGCTCGGCGGCGTCCGGAGCCCGATCGTGTTGCCGTGCACGCCGGTCCGCCGGAGCTCCAGGTGGCGCTGGCTGGTGTTCACCGAGTGGGTCACGGTCGTCGGCGCCAGCAGCACGGCGCGCGCGACGTCTCCGGGCGTGGCACTCGACACCTGGAAGGCGGCGTCGTAGGGGAGTTCGCCGCCCGGCACCCGGTCGAGGGCCGGCCGCGGGCCCCGGTGCAGGTAGGCGGGCTCGTAGAGCTCGATGCTGCCGTCCATTCCGTCCCCGATGTCGGGGTCGTTGGCGATCTGCTGGAGCTCGTCCCCGGTGACCAGCATCCGCCCGTCGGGCATGACCAGGGCGTTGGAGTGGTAGCCGCGCGGCAGCCGCTGGGCCGGACCGAGCCGCCAGTGCCCGCGTGCGTCGCGCAGCTCGATCTGCCGGTACTTCGGATCGGCCTTCGGATTGAACGGCCCGTTCCCGTAATCCCGGGTGTCGAGGGCGCCGTTGACGGTCAGCAGGGTGCCGTCCGGCAGGATCAGCGTGTCGTCCTGCGTCCGGCCGAAGGCGCGCGGCTCCTCGATGGTCCAGCGGCCGCCGGACAGCCGGTACGTGAGCGGATCGCGCGGGTCGCCGCCGAGGACCAGCACCGAGTCCGGACCCCGGAATCCGGCCGGCAGCGGGACGGCCGAGCCATACCCGCGGAAGTCGGCCGGCCGGCGGGGCAGGTCGGTGCGCACCTCCTTGACCGGGTCGAACAGCCACTGCTGGTCGGCGTCGCGGCCGAGCCCGTAGATCATCCCGTCCCGCAGCGAGAAGAGGTGCGGATAGTCGTTCCGGAAGGGGGCGTCCGCCCGGAGCCGCTGCGAGGCGAGGTTCAGCGGGATGTCGTACGGGCGCCAGGGCACGGGGTGGCGCAGGGACGGGAAGCGCTCCACCACCGGGGTGGGGGTGCCCGTACCGCGTTCGGACTGGCCGGACATGATGATCTGGCGGCCGTCCGCCCCCGTCACGGCCGACGGGTACCAGCGGCCCACGGCCATGTCCCGGTTGCGGTACCAGAGCTCGGTCCACGGGTCGAACACGAAGGACAGCTTGGCGCCGCTGCCGCCCTTCCCGCCGACGTTCCCGCCGAAGACGCCGACCATCCCGTTGGGGAGGAAGGCGTGTCCGGCGCAGAAGAACGGCGCCGGGCGCGGCGCGTAACGGCCGTCCGGCATGAGGACCGTCGGCGGGGGCACCTTCTTGAAGGACCGCGGCCCCGTCCCCCGGGCCGGGTCCCACAGGTAGGCGCGGCCCGCGTTCGTCACGCCGACCGTGTTGGTGGGCCCGGTCTCCTTGGTGGGGTCGGCCTCCACGCGCTCGAAGGAGAAGAGCAGCACCTTGCCGGTCGGCAGCAGGGCCACGTGGACCCCGAAGTCGGGCGAGGGGAAGAACTCCGTGAACCGGCCGAACTGCGCAGGCGCGAGACCGGTGTTGGTCTTGAGCTGCGACTCCTGGAGTGAGGCCAGGCTCGCCGTGCGCTTCGCCTGCGGATAGGAATGGGTGCCCTTGGCGGCCTCCCGCAGGCGTGCGTGCGCGCGGGCGTGATTCTCGCCGATCACGGCGGCCTCGACGGCCTCGTCACCCTTCGGCTCCGGCCCGCCGACGGGTTCGGTGTGGCCGCGCGGGGGGCGCGGGGGGCGCGGGGTGTCGGCGAGGGCCGGGGCGGGGCTCACCGCCGTGAGGGCCACGGCGGCGGTGATCACCCAGGCCGCCGACACGAGGGCGGACCGATGGGCGCGGGGCAGGGGTCTCCTCATTGCGCCGATATTAGAAGAAAGGGGATCTATCCCACCGATGTGACGCGAAGTGGAGCCATCCAGACGTCCGTTATGTGGCGAATGAACGTTTCTTCGGTGAATCGCTGCGGCCATAGAGGTGAGTCCGCGTACCCGTCGGCCGCCCCGAGCCGCCGCGGACCGCTATCCATGTCCTCGTGATCAAGTCGCTCCGTACCGGATTCACCGCAGCCGTCGTGACCGCAGCTCTCGTCACGCTCTCCCCGTCGGCCGGGGCCACCGCCTCGGCTCCCGCCGTCAAGGCTCCCTCCGACCAGGTGACCGTCGACGTCGCCTCCGTCAACGGATCGGGCTGCCGTCCAGGCAGCGCCGCCGTCGCCGTCTCGCCGGACAACACGGCCTTCACCGTCACCTACAGCGAGTACCTGGCCGAGGCGGGCGGCGGCGCCCCCGCCACCGCGGGCCGCAAGAACTGTCTCCTCTCCCTCGTCGTCCGCGTCCCCCAGGGCTACACCTACGCCGTGGCCAAGGTCGACTACCGGGGCTTCGGCAGCCTTCAGGAGGGTGCGATCGGAACGCAGAAGGCCAGCTACTACTTCCAGGGCATGAGCCAGACCGCCCAGCGCACCCACCGGTTCACGGGCACGCTCGAGGACAACTGGCAGGCGACCGACACCACGGGCGTCCAGGCCCTCGTCTTCGCCCCCTGCGGCGAGCAGCGCAACTTCAACATCAACACCGAGCTGCGCGCCGAGGTCGGAACCTCCGACCCGGACAAGACCAGCTTCATGGCGCTCGACTCGACGGACGGCAGCATCAACAGCGTGTACCACTTCTCCTGGAAGCAGTGCCCGGTGCGGAGCTGATGCAGGCAGGCGCCCACCCGACGCGCCGGGGCCCGTCACCGCGGGCCCCGGCGCGTCGGGCCGTACGCGTCCGGCCGTTCGGGCCGCAGGGGTCCGGCCGGTTGCGGCCCGAGGTCGGTCCCGGCCTCAGGCCGAAGCGCGCCGCACCAGTTCCGTGGCGGTGATCACCGGTCCGGCCGCGGTGCCCTCGCCCCCGTCCCCGTTCAGGGTTTCCAGCAGCAGCCGCGCCATCAGCCGCCCCATGCCCTCGATGTCCTGGCGTACGGTCGTCAGCGGCGGATCGGCGCTCTCGGCCACCGGCTCCGCGTCGTCGAAGCCGACGACCGCCACTTCCGCCGGCACCGCGCGGCCGGCCTCCCGCAGCACCCGCAGCGCGCCCGTGGCCATCAGGTCGTTCGCGGCGAACACCGCGTCGATGCCGGCGCCGCGCTCCAGGAGTTCGGCCATCGCGCGGGCCCCGCCCGCCACGGTGAAGTCCCCCTCCACGACCAGCTCGGGACCGGCCGCCGGCAGTACGTCCCGGTAGCCGCTGAGCCGGTCGGCCGCCGAGGTCTGGTCGAGCGGGCCGGCGATGTGGGCGATCCGCTCGCGCCCCCGCCCCAGCAGGTACCGTACGGCCGCGCGGGCCCCGCCGCGGTTGTCCGCGTCCACGTACGCCACGCCCTCGGGCTCACCGGGGGCGGTCCAGCCCGGGCGGCCGCCGTAGACGGTGGGCATCCCGATGCGGCGGGTGATCGCGGGCAGCGGATCGTCGGTGTGCAGGGAGAAGGCGAGCGCTCCGTCCACGTGGCCGCCCGCGAGATAGCGCTCGATACGGTCGTAGTCCCCGCGGTCCTCCACCAGCAGCAGCACCAACTGGGTGTCGTGCGCGGTCAGTTCCTTGCTGATGCCGCGCACCTGGCGGGAGAAGAAGGGATCGGAGAAGATCCGGACCTCCGGCTCGGCGATGATCACCGCGACGGCGTCCGTGCGCCGCGTGACCAGGGTGCGGGCCGCGGGGTTGGGCACGTATCCGAGATCCCGGACGGCCTCGCGCACCTTGTCCACCAGGTGCGCGCGGACCCCGTCACCGCCGTTGACGACGCGGGACGCGGTGGCCCGGGACACCCCGGCGCGCTCTGCCACCGCCTCCAGCGTGGGGCGGTTCCCGGGATGCTGTACGGGCACGGGCGCTCCTCCTGGATGTCCGCAGCCGGTCGCCCGGCCGGGCAGCAGGGTAACCCGTACCGCCGGGAGACGCGGGGCGCTCCCGGCGGCCGGGCCCGTCACCAGCCGATGCCGAGGGTCAGGGAGGTCGGCGGGCCGGAGTTGGAGAGGATCTGGACGGTGGACTGGTCGTGGATGTCGTCGTAGGGGAAGCCGGAGGCCCGCTGGTTCAGGCCGACGGTGTGGAAGAAGCCGGCGTAGTCGTTCCCTGCCGGGCCGGTGTAGTACGCCGCCGGGCTGTACCAGGAGGCGGTGTCGAGGGCCACGCCGCGGCTGAACGCGGCGCAGAACTCCGCGCCGAGCTGCTTCTCGGTGTCGTTGCCCGAGGCCAGCGCGCCCGCGCAGGCCATGACGCGTATCCGCTGGAGGTCTGGCGCAGCCGCGAGGTCATCGGGAAGCCGAACTGGTCGACCTGGGTGGTGTTCCCGCCGAAGGCGACCTGCCCGTGCACGTAGGTGTACTCGTACCAGTCGTAGTACACGTCGGCGTTGGGGTCGTTCGGGTTGCGCGGGTCCGGGGCGCCCCACCCCCGGTCGTCGGGGGAGACCGGGATGTACACCGGCGAGCCGAGGGAGACGTAGATCCGGCCGCCGCGGATCGAGGTCGGTGAGGGCACGGTCCCGCCGATTCGGGCGGCCGTGAAGGACATGTCGGGGTAGTCGACGCCGTTCTTGGTCAGGTGCCCGGGGGCGGTGGCGTCCTGGTGGCTGATGGGGGCCATGGTGCCGTCGGGCTTCATGTACGACCACTGGCCCGGGGTGACCTGGCCGAGGAGGGTGACGAAGATCTGTGCATCGGCGTACGCGCCGCGGGTGTCGTTGCGGAAGGTGATCGGGAAGCTGCCGGCCCCGCCGCCTCCGGCCTCGCCGCCGGCCGCCGTCGGGGCGAACAGCGCGGTGCCCGCCAGGGCGAGCAGGACGGTCAGCAGGATCAGGGGGATCCGGCCGGGGCAGTGGAGCGGGTGGAGCGCGTGGGGGGTGTTCACGAGCGCGTCCTCCTGGGTCCGGTCAGTGTCCGAAGTCGAACCAGTTGACGTTCACGTAGTCGGCGCTCTGGCCGCTGGTGAAGGTCAGGTACACGTCGTGCGTGCCGGTGACGCCGCTGATGTTCGCCGGCACCGTCCGCCAGCTCTGCCAACCGCCGGTGTCGGCCACGGAGAAGCTCCCGATCGGCGCGCTGGAGCGGCTGTCGAGCCGGACCTCGACGAGCCCGCTGACCCCGCCGGGCGCGCCGGAGGCGACGCGTCCGAAGAACTGCCGCGCGGCCGTCGAACCGAAGTCGACGCCTTTGTAGAGGGCCCAGTCGCCGTTGCCGATCGTGCTCAGGTCCTGGCCGCCGCCGGTGTCCGAGGTGGTCTCCTTCAGCACGCCCGCCTGGCCGTCGTAGGACTCGGCCTGGATCGCGGAGTACGCGTCGCGGCTGCCGGCCGGAGGGGTGCTGGGGGGAGTGGTGGGAGTGGGGGGCGGGGTCGTGCCTCCGGTCGAGCGCAGGACGGACACGTAGTCGACGACCATCGGATGGCCGGGCTCGGTGCCCGCGTCCGGGCCGCCGCCGAAGGCGTTGGGGAACCCGCCGCCCATGGCGACGTTGAGGATGATGAAGTAGCCGTGGTTCGTGGCATTGGTCCAGGTGGCGGCGTCCACCTGGTTGGCCCGCACGGTGTGGAAGGTGATCCCGTCGACGGAGAAGCGCATCTCCTCGACCGCCGTCGACCGGTCCCACTCCACGGCGTAGGTGTGGAAGCCGCCCTGGCAGCTGGTGGAGTGGGGGGTGCACCGTTTGAGAGCGCTCTCAAACTCGCGCCGCTGGACACTGTGCTGCCCGCCCCTGTGGGCGTGAAGAGATTGAACCGGGAAGGGCGGGCGGGCCAAGGGAGTTCACACGTTGAACGCTCGTCCATCGCTCACGATGGCTCACGGGCCGCCTCACCGGCGGCCGGCCGGCCGGACGCCGACCGATCGCTGCTCCGGCCGCTCGCCGGCCCCCGCGCGAAACCCCGCCGCCGGTGGGCCGGTCCGCCGCATCACCTTCACCCGTGCGGCTCAGCCCGCCGTGCTCAGTGCGGCCGGCCGATGACCTCCTCGGCGCCGGGCAGGTCGTACACCGAGGCCGCCCTGCCGGTGAGCGGCAGCAGCCCGTCGAGCGGGCACGGCACCGGCATCTCGTGGTCGACCTCCCACTCGCCGACCGTGCTGCCGCGGCCGCCGCGGTCGGTGGTGCACACCGCGTAGAGCCGGCCCGCGCAGCCCCGGCAGAGCAGGGCCTCGCGGCCGGTCACGGCTGGCCCGGGGACTGCGTCGCGGCCGGCAGCGGACGAGGGCGCCCGCACCCGCCCAACGTGCCGGGTCCGCCGCGCGCTTGTAGCGTCGGTCGCGTCAGGAGTCCTGGTGGTCCGACAGGAATCCGCCGGCCGGTGCGCATCCGCGGCACACGCCCCCAGGGCGCGCCGAGCCACCTGAGCGCAGCCCGCGCGGGCGGCGGGACGGACGGTCCCTCGCGCCGCGGCAGGGCGCACGCGAAGCCCCCGTACGAGAGGCCGTGCCGATGCAGAACGACGTACCGATATCGAGCCTGCTGCGTGTCGAGAAGGGTTTGGCCGCCCCCGAGGAACTGGCCGCGATCGCGGTGGTGGTGGCCTGTTGCGTGCGCCGCGCCGCCGCCGGGGCCCGCGAAGCGGCGAGGGGCGGCCCGGGGCACGGCCGCCGGCGCCCTGCCCGGCCGCCCGCCGGCTGCTGGGCGGGCTGCTGGGCCTGTCGCTGAGCCTGTCCCCGAGCCCGTCGCTGAGCCCGTCGCTGAGCCCGTCGCTGAGCCCGTCGCCGAGCCGGTCGCCGAGCCTGCCCCCGGGTCCGTCGCGGGCTCTGTCGCTGAACCCCGGCCGCCGGCCGCGCGCACGGCCGGCGGGAGGGGGAGGGAAGGGGTCACGTCCGGCGGAGCACCGTGGAGAGGACCTCGAGCAGCGTCGCCCGGGGATCGGCCACGGCGCCCTCCGAGCGCCACGCCACGAACCCGTCCGGGCGCACGAGCACACAGCCTGCGGGATCCATCGCGTGGGCCCCGGCCCAGTCGGCGCCCTCCTCCTGGCGGAGGTCGGCGCCCGGCCCGGAGCCGATGGTGTAGGCGTCCAGCCGCGCGGACAACTGCGCGGCCGCCAGCCGCGCCGCCCCCTGCCAGGGCGTCCCCGTGCCGCTGAGCAGCACGAAGGAGCGCTCGTAGAGGTCGAGGGTCGAGATCCGCTCACCGGCCCCGCCCCCCGATCCGGTCCCCGCCCCCGTCCCGGCCCCGGCCCTGGTCAGCCACATGTGCGGAGCCCGGGTGCCGGTGTCACCCGTCAGGCGCAGCGCCTCCGGGATGACGGGACGGGACGGGTCGCCTCCGACGACCGCGCCCGTCGGATAGCAGTAGCCCATCGCCGTGGTGAGGACCCCGCTGCCCGGTCCGCCGCCCATCGTGGGCGGCGGCGCGTACCCCGGGTGGCTGTGCTCCGCCGAACGGGCCGAGGCGCGCTCGCTCGTGGCCCTGGCCACCGGCAGCCGCTCCGCCTCGTACGTGTCGAGCAGCTCCATGCCCGCCGAGCCGTCCAGCACCGCGGCGATCTTCCACGCCAGGTTGTGCCCGTCCTGGATGCCCGTGTTCGAGCCGAAGGCCCCGGTCGGTGACATCTCGTGGGCCGCGTCCCCCGCCAGGAACACCCGTCCGGCCGAAAACCGCTCCGCCACCCGTTCGGCGGCATGCCACGGAGCCTTGCCGCCGATCTCCACATCCAGGTCGGGGACCCCGATCGCTTCGCGGATCTGGTCCACGCAGCGCTCGTCCGTGAAGTCCTCCAGCATCTCGCCCCGGTCGGGGTGCCAGGGGGCGTGGAAGACCCACTGCGTCCCGTTGTCCACGGGCAGCAGCGCCCCGTCCGCGCCCGGACGCATCAGGTAGCAGACGATGAAGCGCAGATCGCCCAGCACCTCGGGGAGCCGCTCGGAGCGGAAGGTGACGCTCACGTTGTGGAACAGCTCGCCGTTGCCCGTCTGGGGGATGCGCAGCTGCTCCCGCACGGGGCTGCGCGGCCCGTCCGCCGCGATCAGGAAGTCCGCGCGCACCGTGGTGTGCACGCCCGTCTTGAGGTCCTTGACCACGGCGCTCACCCCCGTCGCGTCCTGGTCGAAGCTCATCAGCTCGGTCGAGAACCGGACGTCGGCGCCCTGCGCGCCGCTCTGCGCGGCCAGCACCGGCTCGATGTTGTTCTGGCTGCACAGGCACCAGCCGGTCGGGCTGAACCGGCGCAGCGCGCGCGACGGGTCGATGGACTTGATCAGCCAGTTGTAGTTGCCGCCGGTCAGCGACTCGGCCTGCAGAATGCCCTGGTTGTCCTCCAGTACGGACGCCGCCCGGCGGATCGCGTGCTCGGCCCCCGCCGTGCGGAAGAGCTCCATCGTGCGGGCGTTGATCCCGCGCCCGCGCGGGTGCGCGGACGTTCCGGAGTGCTTCTCGACCAGCAGGTGCCTCACTCCGTGGCGGCTCAGGAAAAGCGAGGTGGACAGGCCCACGAGGGAGCCGCCCACGACGAGAACCGGTACGCGAATATCGGCGTTGTCTTCCATCAGCTGCGGGCTCCTGTTTTCTGTGTGGGGGAGTGGACTGTTTATGCCCCCGATCGTCGATGAGGCCCGGTTGATTCGCCGGTTGTCACCCGCTTGATCCCGACATGTAGCGGTACCCGCCCACCCGGATGACGATGAGCGACAGCGGCTCCCCCTGAGATGCGCCGGCCCCGCCGTCCCTACCGAGACGGCCGCCGACCGGGCGGACGCCACCGGTAACGGACGAGGGGTCCGTACGCGATGGATCTCCACCCCCTCATGAAGGAGTGAGTAGATGACAACCACCCAGTCCGAACGGGTGTCGCAGTCAGCCTTCGACGGCTCCATGCTCCGGGTCGTCCTGCTGATGGATCTCCACGAGGGAACCCAGCAGCAGTTCTTCGAGGCGTACGAAAAGCTCCGCAACGACATCGCGTCGGTCCCGGGCCACATCAGCGACCAGTTGTGCCAGTCCTTCGAGAACCCGTCGCAGTGGCTCATCACCAGCGAGTGGGAGAGCGCCCCGCAGTACCTCGCATGGGTCAACAGCGAGCACCACGCGGAACAGGTCAAGCCGCTGGGCGCCTGTGCCCGCGCCATGCGCCCGCTCAAGTTCACCGTCCTGCGCGAAACCGGACGCGGCTACGACCAGGCGGCGCGGCCGGCCACCGCACGGCTCCAGCCCGCGCCCCGGCTGGGCGCGGGCATCGTCCGCCACGCCCTCACCTTCACCGTCAAACCGGGCAGCGAGGAGCAGGTCGCGGCCATCCTCTCGGACTACGCCTCCCCGGCGGCCCGCGTCGACGACCACACCCGGCTGTGCCGCACCTCGCTGTTCATGCACGGCAACCGCGTCGTACGCACCGTGGAGGTCCAAGGCGACCTGATGGCCGCCCTGCGGCACGTCTCCGAGCAGCCGGAGGTGCGCGCCGTCGAAGAGGCCATCAACCCCTACCTGGAACAGGACCGGAACCTCAACGACCCGGAATCGGCCCGGATGTTCTTCATGCGCGCCGCGCTCCCGGCGGTCCACCACATCGCCGCGCCGGAACCGGAGTCCGCCGACGTGCACCGGCACGCGTTCTTCTACCCGGCCAAGCCCGGCTGCGGCACGGTGCTCGCCAAGTTCCTGGCCCGCCAGGACGAGGCCGCCGCCGGCCGCCCCGGCAGCCCCGTTCGGAGCAGCAGCATCTTCCAGCGTGACGACATCGTCGTGCGCCTGATCGATGTGCGCGGCCCCTTCGAGGCCGAGCCCGAGACGACCTTCGGCGTCCGCGGCCCCCGCAAGGCGGCCGTGCTCGGACGCCTGATGGCCGAGCACGGCGAGCGCGTCCGCGCCGCGCACCACACCATGAAGCTGATCACCGACCGCCGGGCACCCGCCCAGTCCTGATCCTCTCGGTCCCCCACCCCCCAGCCCCGTCCAGGCTCCCCACACGCCAGGAGGAACCCGCCATGACCAGACAGCGCCCACGCATCGTCGACCTCAGCGAGACGCCGCCCAACCGCCGGCGCGGCGGCGACCTCAGGGCCGTGCTCACCCCGACCTCGGTGGGCTCCACCAGCGGCTTCATGGGCATGGCGATCATGGCCCCCGGGGAGTCCATCGCCGAGCACTACCACCCGTACTCCGAGGAGTTCGTGTACGTGGTCGCCGGCCGCCTGGAGGTCGACCTCGACGGCGAGACCCATCCGCTGCGCGTCGACCAGGGGCTGCTGGTCCCCCTCAACGTCCGCCACCGGTTCCGCAACACCGGGGACACCGAGGCCCGCATGGTCTTCCACCTCGGCCCCCTCGCCCCGCGCCCCGAGCTCGGCCACGTCGACACCGAAGAGGCCCCGCACCCGGAGAGCACCGCCTGGGCGCAGCCCCCGGACCGCACGGGAGCGGTCTCGTGACCGGCCGCCGGGTGGCCGTCACCGGAGTCGGGGTCGTCGCCCCCGGCGGGATCGGCGTCTCGGCCTTCTGGGACCTGCTGTCCAACGGCCGTACGGCGACACGCGGCATCACCCTCTTCGACCCGGCCGGCTTCCGCTCCCGGATAGCCGCGGAGGTCGACTTCGACCCGGCCGCGCACGGCCTCGGCCCGGCCGAGACGGCCCGGGCGGACCGCTACATCCAGTTCGCCCTGGTCGCCGCCCGGGAAGCCCTGCTCGACGCGGGACTCGACCTCACCACGGACGAGGCCTGGCGGACCGGAGTCTCCCTCGGCACGGCCGTCGGCGGCACCACCCGCCTGGAGCACGACTACGTCGCCGTGAGCCAGTCCGGCGCCTGGTGGGACGTGGACGAAAAGCTCGCCGGGCCCTACCTGCACCGGGCCTTCACGCCCGCCACCCTCGCCTCCGCCGTCGCGGAGCAGACGGGTGCGCGCGGCCCCGTGCAGACCGTGTCCACCGGCTGCACCTCGGGACTCGACGCCATCGGGTACGCCGTGCACTCCATAGCCGAGGGCCGGATGGACGTGTGCATCGCCGGCGCCTCGGACTCACCCATATCACCGATCACGGTGGCCTGTTTCGACGCCATCAAGGCGACCTCGCCGAACAACGACGACCCGGCCCACGCCTCCCGGCCGTTCGACGCCGACCGGGACGGGTTCGTCCTCGGCGAAGGCGGCGCCGTCCTCGTACTCGAAGAGCTGGAACACGCCCGCGCCCGCGGTGCGACCGTCTACTGCGAGATCGGGGGCTACGCCACCTTCGGCAACGCCCACCACATGACGGGGCTGACCGCCGAGGGCCTGGAGATGGCCCGTGCCATCGAGACCGCCCTGGACCAGGCCCGGGTTACCGCCGGCGAGATCGACTACGTCAACGCGCACGGCTCGGGAACCAAGCAGAACGACCGCCACGAGACGGCGGCGGTCAAGCGGGTCCTGGGCGACCACGCCTACAAGACGCCGATGACCTCCATCAAGTCCATGGTCGGTCACTCCCTCGGCGCCATCGGGGCGATCGAACTGGCGGCCTGCGTGCTCGCCATGACCCACCAGGTCGTACCGCCGACGGCGAACTACGAGACGCCCGACCCCGAATGCGACCTCGACTACGTGCCCCGCACCGCCCGCGCCTGCAAGCTGCGCAACGTGCTCTCGGTCGGCAGCGGCTTCGGCGGATTCCAGTCCGCCGTGGTCATGACCCGGCCGAAGGAGGAGGTCTCGTGACCAGCCGTACGGTCATCACGGGCATCGGGGTCGTCGCGCCCAACGGCGTCGGCGCCGGAGCCTTCTGGAAGGCCACCCAGTCAGGGGCGAGCGTGCTCGACCGGGTCACCCGGGCGGGCTGCGAACACCTGCCGCTGCGGGTCGCGGGCGAGGTGCGGGGCTTCGACCCCGGCACCTTGGTCGAGGACCGCTTCCTCGTCCAGACGGACCGCTTCACCCACCACGCCCTCGCCGCTGCCGACCTCGCCCTGGAGGACGCCCGGCTCGGGCAGGCCGACTACGCGGACGACCCGTTCTCCTTCGGCGTCGTCACCGCGGCCGGGTCCGGCGGCGGCGAGTTCGGGCAGCGCGAGCTGCAGCACCTCTGGGAGCAGGGCCCCCGCTACGTGGGCCCGTACCAGTCCATCGCCTGGTTCTACGCCGCGAGCACCGGCCAGATCTCCATCCGCCGCGGCCTCAAGGGCCCGTGCGGGGTCGTCGCCAGCGACGAGGCGGGCGGACTGGACGCCTTCGCGCACGCGGTCCGGGCGATCCGCCAGGGCAGCCGGGCGATGCTGGTCGGGGCCACCGAGGCGCCCCTCGCGCCGTACTCGATCGTCTGCCAGCTGGAGTACGAGGGCCTGAGCACCCGGGAGGACCCGGAGCGGGCCTACCGGCCGTTCACCGCCGATGCCTGCGGGTACGTCCCCGCCGAGGGCGGCGCGATGTTCGTCGTCGAGGACGAGGCGGAGGCCCGCCGGCGCGGCGCCCCGGTCCGCGCCGTACTGGCCGGCCACGCCGCGACCTTCAGCGGCACACAGCGGCCGGACGCGTCGGGCGAGGGACTGGCCCACGCGATCCGGGGCGCCCTGCGGGAAGCCGGCTGCGCACCCGAGGAGATCGACGTGGTCTTCGCGGACGCCCTGGGCACGCCCGAGGCCGACACGGCCGAGGCGCAGGCCATCGCCGACGCCCTCGGCGCCCACGGGCGCAAGGTGGCGGTCACGGCGCCCAAGACCGGCACCGGCAGGGCGTACTGCGCGGCGCCCGCCCTGGACACCGCGGCCGCGGTCCTGGCACTGGAGCGCGGCATCGTCCCGCCGACGCCGAACGTCTTCGACGTGTGCCACGACCTCGACGTGGTGACCGGCGCCGCCCGCCCCGCGGAGCTGCGCACCGCGCTCGTGCTGAGCCGGGGCCGGATGGGCTCCAACTCCGCGCTCGTCCTGCGCAGGGGCCCCTCGGCGCCCCTGTAGCGGGACACGTCAGGACCGCACGGTCCCCTCGTAGGAAGAGAGAACCCCCCATGTCCGACCGACTGACCCTGGAGGAGCTGGCGGCGCTGATGAAGACCGCCGGCATCACCGTCGACCCAAGCGAGCTGGCGAGCCGTCCCGACGCGGCCTTCGACGACTACGGCCTCGACTCGCTGGGCCTGCTCGGCATCGTCGGGGAGCTGGAGAACCGGCGCGGACGGGCGCTGCCCACCGATGCCGACCGCTGCAAGACCCCCCGCGAGTTCCTCGACCTCGTCAACAGCAGCCTCATGACCGGAGCGTGACATGCCAGGACACACCGAGAACGAGATCACCGTCAACGCGCCCGTGGACGTCGTGTGGGAGATGACCAACGACCTCCCCAACTGGCCGCAGCTCTTCAGCGAATACGCGTCGCTGGAGATCCTCGACCAGCAGGGCGACACCACCCGCTTCCGCCTCACCATGCACCCCGACGAGAACGGCAAGGTGTGGAGCTGGGTCTCGGAGCGGACCGTGGACCGCAAGAGCCTCACGGTCCGGGCCCGGCGCGTGGAGACCGGCCCGTTCGCGCACATGGACATCCACTGGCAGTACTTCAAGGTGCCCGGCGGCACCCGGATGAAGTGGACCCAGGACTTCGCGATGAAGCCGGACGCCCCGGTCGACGACGCGTGGATGACCGACAACATCAACCGCAACTCCCCGATCCAGATGGCGCTCATCCGCGACAAGATCGAGCAGCGCGAACGCGAGAACCGCAGCCCCGCCGTCACCCGCGTCTGAAAGAAAGGCAAGCACCCGGATGCACTCCCCGCACCGCGCTCTCATCGTCGCCCGTATGGCGCCGGGATCGGCCCCGGACATCGCCGAACTCTTCGCCGGCTCGGACGCGGGCGAACTGCCGCACCTGGTCGGAGTCACCCGCCGCAGCCTCTTCCAGTTCGGCGACGTGTACATGCACCTGATCGAGTCGGACCGGCCGCCCGGACCCGCCATCGCGAAGGTCACCGACCACCCGGAGTTCCGGGACCTCAGCCAGCGGCTCACCGCCTACATCAGCCCGCACAACCCGGAGACCTGGCGCAGTCCGAAGGACGCCATGGCCCACGAGTTCTACCGCTGGGAGAAGCCCCCCGCGCAGTGACCCGGCGGCCCGGACGGGACCCGCACACAGGCGTGTGCGGGTCCCGCCGCGTGAGCGGCCGGCACCCCGCACCCCGCACCCC
>NZ_JAGGOZ010000131.1 GCF_018614075.1 Streptomyces sp. ISL-94
TTTCCGGTCACAGCACTAGGCCCGTACTTCGCAGGTCACCCGTTAGGAACGCCTCAACTCAAGATCGTTGGCCGATCTCGGCCGCGTTGGCCCAGCCGTGACAGACCGCACGGCGTCAACTATCCGATGGCGACCGATCGCGACCGGTTGATCTTCACGATCGGGTGACCTGCGAAGTCCGGGACTAGGTGTCCAGGAGGCCCGCGGCGGTCAGGAGGTAGGCGACCATCGGGTCGTAGAAGCGCGGGTCGCGGACGTGGTCGTCCAGGGGGACCGCCACCTGGAGGGTGCCTTCGGCCTCGCCGAGGAAGAGCGCCGGGTCGTTGCAGTCCGCGTAGCCCACCGCGTCCAGGCCCCGCTGGGCCGCGCAGCCGGCCCAGCCGTGGTCGGCGACGACCAGGTCCGGCTGGGGGCGGCCCGCCGCGGCGAGCCCGTCCAGGATCGCGGCCATCGGTTCCGGCGAATGCGTGTGCCACAGCGTCGCCCCCCGCTCCAGCACGGCGACGTCCGCGAACTGCCACACCGAGCCCTCGTCGGCCACCAGGCCGGACGGGATGACGACGATCTCGCACCCGGCGGCGCGCAGGGCCGCCGCCGTCGCACGGTGCACGTCCAGCAGCCCGCCCGGGTGTCCGGTGGCCAGCAGCACGCTCTGCCGGTCCAGCGCCGCCTTGCGCAGCCGCGCCGCCATCCGGTCCAGGCCGGCCACGGTCAGTTCCGGGTCGATCGTGTCCTGGCCGGCGCGGTGCGCCGGGTCGTCCACGACGCCGACGCGCTCGGCCATCACCGCCAGGACGTCCTGCTCGTCGGTCCACCGGCCGCCCAGGTCCAGGCCGAGCCAGTAGTGCCGGTCGCCGTTGGCGAGCTTCCTGTAGTGGGAGAGGTTGTTCTCCCGCGGGGTGGCGACGTCCCCCGCGATCCGCGTGCGGACCAGGTGGTCGATGAGTTCGGCGCGGCTCGGTACGGGCGTCTCTATCGGCTTCGGCATACGGGCCATTCTGCCGCCGCCCAGGCGGAGGCGGCGCGTCCATTCCAGCTTGCGGACCTGGGCCCCTCGCCCGCTCACCCCGACAGCGCCCCGAACGCCCCGTGCGCGAGCCGCCGGAGCAGTGACTCCGTCGCCTCCCGCCCCAAGGCCGCCAGGTGGGGCGTGGAGTTCAGCAGGCCGAAGACCGCGTGCACGGAGATCCGTACCTCCGCCTCGCCCACCTCCGGGTGCAGTTCCCGTACGACGGCCACCCACAGCTCCACGTACTGCCGCTGCAGCTGCCGTACGAGCTTGCGGTCGGCCTCCCGCAGCCGGTCGAGCTCCCGGTCGTGCAGGGTGATCAGCGCCCGGTCGTCGAGCGCGAAGTCGATGTGGCCGTCGATGAGGGAGGACAGGAGCGAGGCAGGATCCCCGGCTGCCTCCTCGACCCGGCGGCGGCCGCCGGTCAGCAGCCGTTCACTGATGCCGACGAGCAGCTCGGCCAGCATGGCGTCCTTGCCCGCGAAGTGCCGGTAGAGGCCGGGGCCGCTGATGCCCACGGCGGCCCCTATCTCGTCGACGCCGACGCCGTGGAATCCACGCGCGGCGAAGAGGCGGGCGGCCTCACTGAGGATCTGCTCGCGACGGGTCGGTGCGGCCGCTCTGGTGCTCATGGGAAACCATTCTAGACAGGGCGGTTAGCGGTCGTTAACCTAAGCCGTACATGCGTTAACGACCATTAACAGCGTGCACCGAGCAAGTGGAACGAGCAAGGGAGCTCGACCGATGCAGCAGGCACCAGTGCTGACGAGCGCCGCGGACCCGGCGTCCGAGGCCTGGCGGACCAACGAGGCCGCCCACCGCGAGCTCGCCGAGGGGCTGCGGGCCCGGCTCGACGCGGCCCGCCTCGGCGGCGGCGAGAAGGCCCGCGCCCGCCACACCGCCCGCGGGAAGCTCCTCCCCCGCGACCGCGTGGACACCCTCCTCGACCCCGGATCCCCCTTCCTGGAGCTGGCGCCGCTGGCCGCCGAGGGCATGTACGGCGGCGCGGCCCCGGCCGCCGGGGTCATCGCGGGCATCGGCCGGGTCAGCGGCCGCGAGTGCGTGATCGTCGCCAACGACGCCACCGTCAAGGGCGGCACGTACTACCCCATGACGGTCAAGAAGCACCTGCGCGCCCAGGAGGTGGCCCTGGAGAACCGTCTCCCCTGCCTCTACCTGGTCGACTCCGGCGGCGCCTTCCTCCCCATGCAGGACGAGGTCTTCCCCGACCGGGAGCACTTCGGCCGCATCTTCTACAACCAGGCCCGCATGTCCGGCGCCGGCATCCCGCAGATCGCCGCCGTCCTCGGCTCCTGCACGGCCGGCGGCGCGTACGTACCGGCGATGAGCGACGAGGCCGTCATCGTCCGCGGCCAGGGCACGATCTTCCTCGGCGGCCCGCCGCTGGTGAAGGCGGCCACCGGTGAGGTGGTCACGGCCGAGGAGCTGGGCGGCGGCGAGGTCCACTCCCGCGTCTCCGGCGTCACCGACCACCTCGCGGAGGACGACGCGCACGCGCTGCGGATCGTACGGAACATCGTGGCGACCCTGCCCGACCGCGGAGCCCTGCCCTGGTCGGTCGAGGCGCCGGAAGAGCCGAAGGTGGACCCGTACGGTCTGTACGGCGCGGTCCCCGTCGACTCCCGCACCCCCTATGACGCCCGCGAGATCATCGCGCGCATCGTGGACGGGTCCCGCTTCCAGGAGTTCAAGGCGGAGTTCGGCCAGACGCTCGTCACCGGCTTCGCCCGGATCCACGGGCACCCGGTCGGGATCGTCGCCAACAACGGCATCCTCTTCTCCGAATCCGCCCAGAAGGGCGCCCACTTCATCGAGCTGTGCGACCAGCGCGGCATCCCGCTGCTCTTCCTCCAGAACATCTCGGGCTTCATGGTCGGCCGGGACTACGAGGCCGGCGGCATCGCCAAGCACGGCGCCAAGATGGTGACGGCGGTGGCCTGCACGCGGGTCCCGAAGCTGACCGTGGTCGTCGGCGGCTCGTACGGCGCGGGCAACTACTCGATGTGCGGGCGGGCGTACTCGCCGCGCTTCCTGTGGATGTGGCCCAACGCCAAGATCTCCGTGATGGGCGGCGAGCAGGCGGCCTCCGTCCTGGCCACCGTCAAGCGGGACCAGATCGAGGGCGCCGGCCAGGAGTGGCCGGCCGAGGACGAGGAGGCCTTCAAGGCCCCGGTCCGCGCGCAGTACGAGGAACAGGGCAACGCCTACTACGCCACCGCGCGGCTGTGGGACGACGGGGTCATCGACCCGATGGAGACCCGGCAGGTGCTGGGACTGGCCCTGACCGCGTGCGCGAACGCCCCGCTGGGCGATCGCGGCTTCGGCATCTTCCGCATGTGACGTGAGGACTTCTTCGATGTTCAGCACTGTTCTGGTCGCCAACCGGGGCGAGATCGCGGTCCGGGTCATCCGCACGCTGCGGGAGCTCGGGGTGCGGTCGGTCGCCGTGTTCAGCGACGCGGACGCGGACGCGCGGCACGTACGGGAGGCCGACACGGCCGTCCGGATCGGCCCGGCGGCGGCCGCGGAGAGCTACCTGTCGGTGGAGCGGCTGCTCGACGCGGCCCGCCGCACCGGCGCCGAGGCCGTTCACCCCGGCTACGGCTTCCTCGCGGAGAACGCGGCGTTCGCGCAGGCCTGCGCCGAGGCCGGGCTGGCCTTCATCGGGCCGCCCGCTTCGGCGATCTCCCTGATGGGCGACAAGATCCGGGCCAAGGAGACGGTGAAGGCGGCGGGCGTGCCCGTGGTCCCCGGCTCCTCCGGCAGCGGCCTGTCGGACGCCGAACTGGTCGCCGCCGCCGAGGAGATCGGCATGCCGGTGCTGCTGAAGCCCTCGGCGGGCGGCGGCGGCAAGGGCATGCGGCTGGTGCGCGAGGCGGCCGTACTGGCCGAGGAGATCGCGGCGGCCCGCCGCGAGGCGCGGTCCTCCTTCGGCGACGACACGCTGCTGGTCGAGCGGTGGGTGGACCGGCCGCGGCACATCGAGATCCAGGTGCTCGCCGACTCCTTCGGGAACGTGGTCCACCTGGGCGAGCGCGAGTGCTCGCTGCAGCGGCGCCACCAGAAGGTGATCGAGGAGGCGCCGTCGGTCCTGCTGGACGAGAGGACCCGCGCGGCGATGGGCGCGGCGGCGGTGGAGGCGGCGCGCTCGTGCGGGTACGTCGGCGCGGGCACGGTGGAGTTCATCGTCCCGGGGAAGGACCCGTCCTCGTACTACTTCATGGAGATGAACACCCGCCTCCAGGTCGAGCACCCGGTGACGGAGCTGATCACGGGGCTGGACCTGGTGGAACTGCAGCTGCGGGTCGCCTCCGGCGAGGCGCTGCCCTTCACCCAGGACGAGGTCCGGCTGACGGGCCATGCGATCGAGGCCCGCGTGTGCGCGGAGGACCCGGCGCGGGGCTTCCTGCCGTCCGGCGGTACGGTGCTGGCCCTGTCGGAGCCGTCGGGCGGTGCGGTGCGGACGGACTCCGGGCTCACGGCGGGCGTGCCGGTGGGGTCGACGTACGACCCGATGCTGTCGAAGGTCATCGCGTACGGTCCCGACCGGGCGGCCGCCCTGCGGATCCTGCGGGGCGCCCTGGCCGACACGGTGATCCTGGGTGTGCAGACCAACGCCGGTTTCCTGCGGAGGCTGTTGGCCCACCCGGACGTGGTGTCCGGCGACCTGGACACGGGCCTGGTCGAGCGCGACCTCCCGTCCCTCCTGCCGGAGGGCGTCCCGCCGGAGGTGTACGCCACGGCTGCGCTGCTGGCCCAGGCTTCTCTCCCCCACCCCGCCCCTTCCCCGAACGGGGGGCTCCGCCCCGAGACCCCGGTCCTCGATCGCCGGACGGCCTGGGAGGGTCCCGGCGGCTCCGGCGCGGACCCTGCGGGACCGGCCGGCGCCGCCGCGTGGGTCGACCCGTTCGGGGCCGCCGACGGCTGGCGCCTCGGCGGCACCCCCGCCTGGACGGTCCACCACTTCCGCCTCCCGGGCCAGGACCCGATCACGGTCCGCACCCGCCCCCGGGGCACGGAGACGGAGGTCTCCCTCGGCGATGCGGCCCCCTCGGCCCCGCCTGCGGGTACCCCCGGACGAAGTCCGGGGGAGTTTGAGGCGCGGGGTCTCGGGCAGAGCCCCGGCGCACCGGTCCGCAGCCGGATCGTCAGCCGCACCGCGACCCGCCTCACCGTCGAACTCGACGGGGTCACACACCGCTTCGCGTACGCCACCTCCCCGGAGGGGACCTGGCTCGGGCGCGACGGGGACTCCTGGCACGTCCAGGCCCACGACCCCGTCGCGGCGAACCTCAGCGGGGCCGGCCGCGGCGGCGCGGAGACCCTCGCCGCCCCCATGCCCGGCACCGTCACCGTCGTCAAGGTGGCCGTCGGCGACAAGGTGACCGCCGGTCAGAGCCTCCTGGTCGTCGAGGCCATGAAGATGGAGCACGTCATCTCCGCCCCGCACGCCGGGACCGTCACCGAGCTCGACGTCACCCCCGGCACCACCGTCGCCATGGACCAGGTCCTGGCCGTGGTCACCCCGGAAGAGGAGGAGGGCGCATGAACGGGCTGCCCATGACCGTCCCGAGCCCCGGCCTGCCGGCCCGGGTCCGGATCCACGAGGTCGGCGCCCGCGACGGACTGCAGAACGAGAAGACGGCCGTACCCACCGCCGTCAAGGCCGAGTTCATCCACCGGCTCGCCGCCGCCGGCCTCACCACCATCGAGGCCACCAGCTTCGTCCACCCCAAGTGGGTCCCCCAGCTCGCCGACGCCGAGCAGCTCTTCCCACTGCTCGGCGACGTCGAGGCGGCGCTGCCCGTCCTGGTCCCCAACGAGCGCGGCCTCGACCGCGCCCTGGCCCTCGGGGCCACCCGTATCGCCGTCTTCGGCTCGGCCACCGAGACCTTCGCCTCCCGCAACCTCAACCGCACGGTCGCCGAGTCCCTGGCCATGTTCGAGCCCGTCGTGGCCCGCGCCAGGCAGGAGAAGGCGCACGTCCGCGGCTACCTCTCCATGTGCTTCGGCGACCCGTGGGAGGGCCCGGTCCCCGTCGGCCAGGTGGTCTCGGTCGCCAAGGCGCTGCTCGACCTCGGCTGTGACGAGCTGAGCCTCGGCGACACCATCGGCGTCGCCACCCCCGGCCACGTCCAGGAGCTGCTCGGCAGCCTCAATGAGGCGGGCGTGGGCACCGACCGCATCGGCGTGCACTTCCACGACACCTACGGCCAGGCGCTGTCCAACACCCTCGCCGCGCTCCGGCACGGCGTGACCACGGTCGACGCCTCCGCCGGCGGCCTCGGCGGATGCCCGTACGCGAAGAGCGCCACCGGCAACCTCGCGACCGAGGACCTGGTGTGGATGCTCGACGGCCTCGGCATCGAGACCGGGGTCGATCTGGCCGCCCTCACCGCCACGAGCGTGTGGATGGCCGAACAACTGGGGCGACCCAGCCCCTCCCGTACCGTCCGCGCCCTCTCCCACAAGGAGTAGTCACATCATGTCCCTCGACCACCGGCTCACCCCTGAGCACGAGGAACTCCGCCGCACCGTGGAGGCGTTCGCGCACGACGTCGTCGCCCCGAAGATCGGCGACCTGTACGAGCGGCACGAGTTCCCGTACGAGATCGTCGCCGAGATGGGCCGCATGGGCCTGTTCGGCCTGCCCTTCCCGGAGGAGTACGGCGGCATGGGCGGCGACTACCTCGCCCTCGGCATCGCCCTGGAGGAGCTGGCCCGCGTCGACTCCTCGGTCGCCATCACCCTGGAAGCCGGGGTCTCCCTCGGCGCCATGCCGCTCTACCTCTTCGGCACCGAGGAGCAGAAGCGGGAGTGGCTGCCGAGGATGTGCTCCGGGGAGATCCTGGGCGCCTTCGGCCTGACCGAGCCCGGCGCGGGCAGCGACGCGGGCGGCACGCGCACCACCGCCGTCCGCGAGGGCGACGAGTGGGTGATCAACGGCTCGAAGTGCTTCATCACCAACTCCGGTACGGACATCACCGGTCTGGTCACCGTCACCGCCGTGACGGGCCGCAAGGCAGACGGCCGGCCGGAGATCTCCTCGATCATCGTCCCGTCCGGCACGCCGGGCTTCACGGTGGCCGCGCCCTACTCCAAGGTCGGCTGGAACGCCTCGGACACCCGCGAGCTGTCCTTCGACGGCGTACGGGTCCCCCTCGCCAACCTGGTGGGCGAAGAGGGCCGCGGCTACGCCCAGTTCCTGCGCATCCTCGACGAGGGCCGGATCGCCATCTCCGCGCTCGCGACGGGCCTGGCCCAGGGCTGTGTGGACGAGTCGGTGAAGTACGCCAAGGAGCGGCACGCCTTCGGCAAGGCGATCGGCGACAACCAGGCCATCCAGTTCAAGCTGGCCGACATGGAGATGCGCGCCCACATGGCCCGCATCGGCTGGCGCGACGCGGCCTCCCGGCTGGTGGCGGGGGAGCCCTTCAAGAAGGAGGCGGCCATCGCGAAGCTGTACTCCTCCACGGTGGCCGTCGACAACGCCCGTGACGCGACGCAGATCCACGGCGGCTACGGGTTCATGAACGAGTACCCGGTGGCGCGCATGTGGCGTGACTCCAAGATCCTGGAGATCGGTGAGGGCACCAGCGAGGTCCAGCGCATGCTGATCGCGCGCGAGCTGGGCTTCTCCGGCTGACCGCAGCACGCCCGTAGGTCCGCAGACGTCGGCAGAGGCCGTCAGTTCCGCAGGTCAGCGCGAGGGGGCCCGCGAAACTTAGGGCCCCTTACCGCTTGCAGCCAAGGTTAGGCTAACCTTCCCTGCGAACGGCCCAGCAGCCGCCCTGCACGCACGAAAGCGGACATCGACATGCCCAAGTCCCGTAGCTTCCCCCTCTCCCGCCGCGGTTTCATCGCGGCCGGCGGCGCCCTCGGCCTCGTCGCGGCGCTCGCCGCGTGCGGCGGCACCGACTCGGCGAAGGGTGACGGCGGCAAGGACAAGGGCAGCGCGGCCTCGGGCCCGTGGACCTTCACGGACGACCTCAAGAAGGAGGTCAGCCTGAAGGCGAAGCCGAAGAACATCGTCGCCTTCACCGGCACCGCCGCCGCGCTGTACGACTACGGCATCCCGGTCAAGGGCGTCTTCGGCCCGACCAAGACCGCCGACGGCAAGGCCGACGTCCAGGCCGGCTCGATGGACATCTCCAAGGTCGAGATCCTCGGCAACGTCTACGACGAGTTCAACGTCGAGAAGTACGCGGCCCTCCAGCCCGACCTGCTCGTCACCAACACCTGGGACGGCTCCTACTGGTACGTGCCCGAGGCCTCCAAGGACAAGATCCTGAAGCTGGCCCCGGCCGCCGCGATCGGCGTCGGCGGCGACGTCAGCATGGACAAGGCCCTGGAGCGCACCGCGGACCTCGCCAAGTCCCTGGGCGCCGACATGAACGCCAAGGCCGCCGTCGACGGCAAGGCCCGCTTCGAGGCCGCCGCCGCGAAGGTCCGCGAGGCCACCAAGGCCAACCCCGGCATCAAGGTCCTCGTCGGCTCCGGCTCCGCCGACCTCTTCTACGCCTCCACGCCGGACACCTCGGCCGACCTGAAGTACTTCAAGTCGCTGGGCGTCGAGTTCGTCACCCCCGAGAAGCTGGACGAGGGCGGCTTCTTCGAGAGCCTGAGCTGGGAGAACGCCGGCAAGTACAAGGCCGACGTCATCCTGCTCGACAACCGCACCGGCACCCTGCAGCCGGAGGAGTTGAAGGCGAAGGCCACCTGGGCCGAGCTCCCCGCGGTGAAGGCCGGCCAGATCACCCCGCGCGTCACCGAGCCGATCTACTCGTACGAGAAGTGCGCCCAGATCCTCGAGGACCTCGCGAAGGGCATCCAGAACGCCAAGAAGGTCAGCTGACCACCCTTCACTCCGGCCGAATCCCAGGGGGACCCTCCGCATGACCGCCACCGCGTCCGACGCCCCGGCCGCAGCGCACTTCCGGTTCTTCGCACTGGACGTGCTCCGCACGCGCCGCCTCGGCCATTCGTTCCTGCGCGTCACGTTCGGCGGTGAGTCCCTCGCGGACTTCCGTTCGGGCGGCTACGACCAGAGCCTCTCGCTCTTCCTTCCGCCGCCGGGACGGGAGCACACCGTGCTGCCGTCCACGGACGAGGACACCTGGTTCGCCGCCTGGCGCGGGATGCCGGACGAGGAGCGTCCGGTGATGCGCTCCTACACCGTGCGCGAGCAGCGCCGTACGCCCGAGGGCGTGGACGAGGTCGACATCGACTTCGTCCTCCACGGGGATCCCGCCGCGGCAGCGGCTGATGTCACAGGGCCCGCCTCGCACTGGGCCGGGCGGGCGGTGACCGGCCGGCGGATCCTCGCGATCGGTCCGGCCGTCGCCGAGAACAAGTCCGTACGGTTCCAGCCGCCGGCCGCCGCCGACGCGATCTGGATGTACGCGGACGAGACCGCGCTGCCGGCCGCGGCCGCGATCCTGGACCGGCTGCCCGCCGGGACCAGGGTCCGCGCCTGGTTCGAGGTCCCGCACGAGGACGACCGGCTGGACCTGCAGGCCCCCGCCGAGGCGGACATCACCTGGATCGTGCGGAAGAACGCGGGCCGGGAGCGGACCGACCAGGTACTGGGCGTACTGCGCTCGGCCGAACCGGCGGCCGCCGAAGCCCCGTACGCATGGCTCGCGGGCGAGGCGGGCACGGTCCGCGCGGTGCGCCGCCACTTCGTGCAGGAACACCTCCTCGACCGCCGCGCGGTGCGCTTCACCGGCTACTGGCGACTCGGTGCGAGCGAGGAGGAACTGCTCGCCGAGGCGTACGCGGGCAAGGCCCCGAGTGAGGACCCCGGGTCCGAGCTCTAGGTGCAACCCCGCCGTTCACCAGGCATTTCAGGGAAGGGTCCCGGCCATGGCCGGGACCCTTCCCTGTTTGGAGATCAGGTTAGGTTAGGCTAACCTAAGCAGCGCCCCACCAGCCCCCCCATCTCCCGCCTGCCCGGAGGAAAGTTGATGCGCCAGCATCTGCTGAACGAGACGACCGCGGATGTCTACCGGCGTTCTGTCACCGAGGGCGTCGACCGTGTCGCCGCCAAACTCGCCACCACCGAACGGCCCCACACCGGCATATCCGTCGACGCGCTCGCCCCGGTCGTCAACGGGATCGACCTCGACACCCCGCTGGCCGACGCCTCGGCCGCGCTGGCCGAGCTGGAGGACGTCTACCTCCGCGACGCCGTCTACTTCCACCACCCGCGCTACCTGGGGCACCTCAACTGCCCCGTGGTCATCCCCGCGGTGGTCGGCGAGGCCGTGCTCTCCGCCGTCAACTCCTCCCTCGACACCTGGGACCAGTCCATCGGCGGCACGCTCATCGAGCGCCGCCTGATCGACTGGACCGCCGGCCGCATCGGCCTCGGCGAGAGCGCGGACGGGATCTTCACCTCCGGCGGCAGCCAGTCCAACTTCCACGCGCTCCTGCTGGCCCGCGACGAGGCCTGCCGGATCGTCATGAAGCGGGCCTTGGACGCGGGCATCGGCCTCACGAAGGCCGAAGTCCTCCCGAAACTCCGCATCTTCGCCTCGGAGGCCGGCCACTTCAGCGTGCAGAAGTCGGCCGCCATGCTGGGCCTGGGCTACGAGGCCGTCATCGCCGTCCCGGTCGACCGCCACCGCCGGATGGACACCTCCGTCCTCGCGCTGGAGCTGGAGAACTGCGCCGCCGAGGGCCTCTTCCCGATGGCCGTCGTCGCGACCGCCGGCACCACCGACTTCGGGTCCATCGACCCGCTCCCCGAGATCGCCCGCCTCGCCGACGAGCACTCCGCGTGGATGCACGTGGACGCCGCGTACGGCTGCGGGCTGCTGGTCTCCCCCACCCGCCGGCACCTCCTCGACGGCATCGAGCGCGCCGACTCGGTCACGGTCGACTACCACAAGTCGTTCTTCCAGCCCGTCAGCTCCAGCGCCATGCTGGTCCGCGACCGCGACACCCTCAAGCACGCCACGTACCACGCGGACTACCTCAACCCGCGCCGCATGGCCGAGGAGCGGATCCCGAACCAGGTCGACAAGTCCATCCAGACCACGCGCCGCTTCGACGCCCTCAAACTCTGGATGACCCTGCGCGTCATGGGCGCCGACGGCGTCGGCTCGCTCTTCGACGAGGTCGTCACCCTCGCCGCCGCCGGCCATGACCTCATCGAGGCCGATCCGCGCTTCGAGGTCGTCGTCAAGCCACAGATCTCCACCCTCGTCTTCCGCTTCCTGCCCGGCGGGGAGGCCCCCGCGGACCTCGTCGACGAGGCCCAGCTCCACGCCCGCAAGTCGCTCTTCGCCTCCGGCGAGGCCGTCGTCGCCGGCACGAAGGTGGACGGGAAGCAGTACCTGAAGTTCACCCTCCTCAACCCGCAGACCACGACGGCCGACATCGCGGCCGTACTCGACCTTCTCGCCGCACACGCCGAGCAGTTCCTGGGAGAATCCCTTGCCGTCCACCGTTAAGCCCCACGACTTCATCGGAATCGGCCTCGGTCCCTTCAACCTGGGCCTCGCCTGCCTGACCGGCCCGATCGACGAGCTCGACGGCCTCTTCATCGAGTCCAAGCCGCACTTCGAGTGGCACGCCGGGATGTTCCTCGACGGCGCCCACCTGCAGACGCCGTTCATGTCGGACCTGGTCACCCTCGCCGACCCGACCTCGCCCTTCTCCTTCCTCAACTACCTGAAGGACAAGGACCGGCTGTACTCCTTCTACATCCGGGAGAACTTCTACCCGCTGCGCGCCGAGTACAACGACTACTGCCGCTGGGCCGCCGACCGGCTGGACAACGTCCTGTACTCCACCTCCGTCACCGAGGTCACCTACGACGAGCGGGCCGGTCTCTACGAGGTCCACACCGACAAGGGCGAGACCCACCTGGCCCGCCGCCTGGTCCTGGGCACCGGCACCCCGCCCTTCGTCCCGGAGGCCTGCGCCGGCCTCGGCGGCGACTTCCTGCACAACTCCGCCTACATGCAGAACAAGGCGGAGCTGCAGAAGAAGAAGTCGATCACCCTGGTCGGTTCCGGCCAGAGCGCCGCCGAGATCTACTACGACCTCCTCGCCGAGATCGACGTGTACGGCTACCGGCTCAACTGGGTCACGCGCTCCCCCCGGTTCTTCCCGCTGGAGTACACGAAGCTGACGCTGGAGATGACCTCGCCCGAGTACGTGGACTACTTCCACGCCCTCCCCGAGGACACCCGCTACCGGCTGGAGACCCAGCAGAAGAACCTCTTCAAGGGCATCGACGGCGATCTGATCAACGCCATCTTCGACCTGCTCTACCAGAAGAAGATCACCATGCCGGGCGAGGTGCCGACCACCCTGCTGACCAACACCTCGCTGAACAGCACGGCCTACGACACCACCGCGCAGACCTACACCCTGGGCCTGCGCCAGGAGGAGCAGGAGCGGGATTTCACCCTCACCTCCGAGGGGCTGGTGCTGGCCACCGGTTACAAGTACCGCGTCCCCGACTTCCTCGCCCCCGTGCGCGAGCGGCTGAACTTCGACGGCCGCGGCCGCCTCGACGCCGCCCGCAACTACAGCGTCGACACCACGGGCCGCGGGGTGTACCTCCAGAACGGCACGACCCACAACCACTCCCTGACCTCGCCCGACCTGGGCATGGCCGCGTACCGCAATGCCTACATCGTCGGGGAGCTGCTGGGACGCGAGTACTACAAGGTCGAGAAGTCCATCGCGTTCCAGCAGTTCGCAGCCCCGGAAGGCACGCACGTATGAGCACCACCGACACCCTCTTCACCCGGACGGACCCGGCCCTCGGGACCTTTTCCATCCGCCCGCTGGACCCCTTCGCCGACGCGGAGATGCTGCACGGCTGGGTCACGCACCCCAAGGCCTCGTTCTGGATGATGCAGGACGCCTCGCTGCCGGACGTCGAGCGCGAGTACATGCGGATCGCCGCGCACGAGCACCACCAGGCCTTCATCGGCCTCCACGAGGGCCGCCCCGCCTTCCTGATGGAGAGCTACGACCCGGGCGAGCTGGAACTGGTCGGCCTGTACGACGCCCAGCCCGGCGACGTCGGCATGCACTTCCTCGTCGCGCCGAGCGACCAGCCCCTCAGCGGCTTCACCCGCGCCGTGATCACGACGGTGATGGCCGCCCTCTTCGCCGACGCGGCAACGCAGCGGGTCGTGGTGGAGCCGGACGTCCGCAACACGGCGGTGCACGCCCTCAACGAGGCGGTCGGATTCGTCCCCGAGCGCGAGGTCCGGAAGCCGGAGAAGACCGCCCTGCTCAGCTTCTGCACCCGCGCCCGGTTCGAGGCGGCCACCGGCATCACCCGGGAAGTGTCGATATGAGCCTGGCCGACGCCATCTCCCACCTCTCCCCCGAGCTGTGGGCCCGCGCGAACCGCGCGCTGGTCCGCAAGGCACTGGCGGAGTTCTCCCACGAACGCCTGCTGACCCCCAAGCCGCTGGGCGGGGACCGCTACTCGGTGCTCAGCGACGACGGCGCCGTCGAGTACCGCTTCACCGCCGTCCTGCACGCGCTGGACCACTGGGCGGTGGAGGAGTCCTCCATCACCCGCCACAAGGACGGCGGGCAGGCCGAGCTGGACGCCCTCGACTTCCACATCGAGCTCCGGCAGGCCTTGGGCCTGAGCGCCGAGGTGCTGCCCGTCTACCTGGAGGAGATCTCCTCCACCCTGGCCGGCACCGGCTTCAAGTACACCAAGCCGCAGGTCTCCGCCGCCGTCCTCGCCAAGTCCTCCTTCCAGGACATCGAGACGGGCATGACCGAGGGCCACCCCTGCTTCGTGGCCAACAACGGCCGCCTGGGCTTCGGCGTCCACGAGTACCTCTCGTACGCGCCGGAGACCGCGAGCCCGGTCCACCTGGTGTGGGTCGCCGCCCGCAGGGACGTCTCCACCTTCACGGCGGGCGCCGGCCTGGACCACGACTCCTTCATCCGGGCCGAGCTGGGCGAGGCGGCCCTCGCCGGCTTCGCCGCCAAGCTGGCCGCCCTGGGCCTGGACCTCGCGGACTACCACCTGCTGCCGGTGCACCCCTGGCAGTGGTGGAACAAGACCACGGTCACCTTCGCGGCCGAGATCGCGAACCGCCGCCTGGTCCTGCTGGGCGAGGGCGAGGACGCCTACCTGCCGCAGCAGTCGATCCGTACCTTCTTCAACACCACCACGCCGACGAAGCACTACGTCAAGACGGCGATCTCGGTGCTGAACATGGGCTTCATGCGGGGCCTGTCGGCCGCGTACATGGAGGCCACCCCGGCCATCAACGACTGGCTGCACCAGCTGATCGCGTCCGACGAGGTCCTGCGGTCCGTCGACTTCTCGATCATCCGCGAGCGCGCGGCGATCGGCTACCACCACCGCCAGTACGAGCGCGCCACCGACCGGTATTCGCCGTACCGCAAGATGCTGGCCGCACTGTGGCGCGAGTCCCCGGTGAACTCCCTGCGGGAGGGCGAGCGCCTCGCGACGATGGCCTCCCTCCTGCACGTGGACTCCGAGGGCCGGTCGTTCGCCGGCGCGCTGATCGAGGAGTCGGGCCTCACCCCGGCCGAGTGGCTGAAGCCGTACCTGCGCGCCTACCTGCTCCCGCTGCTGCACTGCTTCTACCAGTACGACCTGGCGTACATGCCGCACGGCGAGAACACCATCCTCGTCGTCAAGGACGGTGTGGTGCAGCGGGCGATCTTCAAGGACATCGCCGAGGAGATCGTGGTCATGGACGCGGACGCGGTGCTGCCGCCCGCGGTCGAGCGGGTCCGGGCGGACATCCCGGAGGACATGAAGCTGCTGTCGATCTTCACGGACGTTTTCGACTGCTTCTTCCGCTTCCTGGGCTCAGTCCTGGCCTCCGAGGGCATCTGCACCGAGGAAACGTTCTGGCGGGCGGTGGCGGACTGCGCCCACGACTACCAGGACTCGGTGCCGGCCCTGGCGGACCGCTTCGAGCGCTACGACCTCTTCGCGGAGGAGTTCGCGCTGTCCTGCCTGAACCGCCTCCAGCTGCGGAACAACAAGCAGATGGTCGACCTCGCCGATCCGGCGGCTGCCCTCCAGCTGATCGGCACCCTCAAGAACCCCGTCGCGCCCTTCGCGCGACGGTGATCGGGGGCGGGCAGGCGGTCGTTACGGTCCCTCGGCCGCCTGCCCGTCCCTATAGCACCAAGGCGTGTCCGCGAAGCCCAGACTGGCCCTCTTCGCGAACACGCCTCGCGTGTTTCTCAGTCCGCTGCCAGGGCCCGCTGGAAATCGGTGACGATCCGCCGGAACCCGGTGTGCCCGGTCTGCCGCGCATGCCGCAGGGCCCACACGGCGGGCCCGTCGTCGTCATCGGCCGGCCCGGACCCGGCGAGGCAGGAGGTGCACTCGACCTCGTAGATCGCCTCGCTCCCGGTCCGGTCGGGGGTCAGCAGCCAGGCCGCCACGGCACCTTCACGGACAACTCGGCCCACACCAGCTTCCCGGGCCCGACCCGCTCCCCGACGGCCCAGCGGTCTGCGACGGCCGCCACCAGGTAGAGCCCACGCCCGCCGTCACCGTCCCGGTGGGATGTTCCAACCACGGGCTGTGCGGGACTGGTGTCATGCACCTCGACCCGTACGCCGTTGCCGAGCCGTACGTACCGGGTCTCGATCTCCCGGTCGCGGGGAGCGACGGCGTGCCGCACGGCGTTGGTCACGAGCTCGGAGGCCACGAGCAGGGCGTCCCCCTCCAGCTCGGAGAGCCCCCAGTCGGTCAGCGCCTTGCGTAGTTCGGCCCGCGCGAGCGGCACACACCCGGCCTCCCGCCGGCACCGCCGCACCACTACTTCCTGTTCGCTCACCGGGCCACCGCCCGCCCGTGGATGACCCGGGGCCCGAGATCGATCCCGTAGGTGGCAAGCGCAAGCACTTGCCTTCGCCACCACTGCCGTAGCGGTGGCACCAGCCCGATAAAATGCAGCACGTTGACGCTCCTTCGTAAGCGTTGGCCACGCCCCCGGACTGTTAGCGCAGTCGCGGGGGTCTACACGTTCAGCACCAATCACGCGCCGCACCCACTCACATGCGGTACGTCACAGCTTCACGGTAGGGCCGCAATCCTCGCCGCCGCAAGAAGATGCAACGCAAACTTGCGAATCACTCGTTCGTGGGTGTTCCCTGGCCGCACCGCATGCCAAACCGGCAGACTGGCAAGGATGTTGAGAGGAGTCACCATGCCCCCAGGTGGGAGGCCTACAGTCCGCAGTCGGAGACTCGGCGCGGCCCTGAAGCGCCATCGTGAGGCTGCGGGAGCCGACCAGGCCACTGCTGCAGAAGCGATCCTGAAGTCGGTCTCCAAGGTCAGCCGCCTGGAGAGTGGTCTCACCTCGGCATCGGCACTCGAAGTGCGCACGCTTCTCGACTGCTACGGCGTACAAGATGCCGGTGAAAGAGCACGGTTGGAGGGCTGGGCCAAGACGGGAAACCAGCGTGGCTGGTGGCTCGACTTCCAAGAAACAGTCACGCCGGACTACGCCGACCACATCACGCTGGAGAACGAAGCGACGTACATCCGCTCGTGGCAGCCGGTGCTGATCCCAGGGCTGCTGCAAACCGCCGAATACGCCGAGTCCGTCATCACGTCCGGTCCCACGTTCATCGCGGCGGATATGGCAGCCCGGTTGGTACAGGTGCGGCAGGAACGCCAGAGGCGGATCGCGCAGGGTGGGGTCCAATTCGCTGCTGTCATCTGGGAACCGGCGATCACTTCGCTCGCGTCGGTTCCGGCCATTGCCGGTCCGCAGTGGAGTCGGCTGCTGGAAGTCGGGGACCGCTACAACGTGACCGTTCAGATGCTGCCTGCGTCGGCAGGCAGGGCAGCAGGTGTCGCCGGACCATTCGTCAGCTTCTCCTTCGGCGATGAACCGACCGTAGAGGCCGTCGCCGTGGAGAACCTGCCGAACACTTCGGTGATCGAAGCGCCGGACGATCTTGCCCTCTACGTGAATGTCTTCGACCGACTACGCTCCACAGCACTGTCTTCCGAGGAGACGGCAGACCGCATCCGGCAGTTGCTCAAGAACGCGTAGCGCACCACGGGAGAGACCATGACCGCAGAAATCGTCAGCGCGTACCGCAGATCGTCGCACTCGGGCCAGCAGGGCGACTGCGTCGAGGTGGCGGAGACAGCGGACGGCGGGCGGGCCGTGCGGGACAGCAAGGACACCACCCGCCGAGGGTTCCACTGCCCCGCCCCGGTATGGGGGGCCTTCATCGGCGGCCTCAAGGGACTGCCCGGCGCCTGACCCTCGTACCCCGGAGAGGGGACCACCCATGCGTACCCTCACTGCACCCGGCACCACTTGGGGCAAGAGCAGCTACAGCGGCGACCAGGGAAACTGCGTCGAGGTAACCGGGACCACCGACGGTGGACTCGCCGTCCGGGACAGCAAGGACACCACCCGCCCCGGCATCCGCTGCGCCGCCCCCGCCTGGGGCGCCTTCATCTACGGCCTGAAGGCCTCCAGGCCGTAGATGAATGAGTCCGATGTTCATGGCTCCATGCGGACTGGGCCACCACGGATGCACTGTCTCAGTGGGGCCCCGACACCGTCCGGTCATCCAGCCGAGGCCGCCCCAGCACAGGCCGGGGCAGCAACGGCTGCACGAGTTCCCACTCGGCATCGGACAGTTCACGGCGGCGTATCACCACCCCGCGATCCACAACTCAAGATCACTTTGACTAGCGGGACAGGTACTCATTCGCATAGGTACAGGTACTCATGAGGCACCCTGTACGGCGCGGGATGTGTGTTGCTGGTCCGAATGGAGGCGGAGCGCCAGGATCCCGCCCGGTCGACGGCCTCGATCGTGTGGCTCGGTTACGACGCCCCGCAGGCCATCGCGACCGATGCGACGGAGACCAAGTGGGCCGACAAGGCAGAGGAGCCGCTGGGCAACTTCCTGCAGGGCATCGAGGAAGCCAATCATCGCGACGTGAACCAGACACTCCTGGGTCACAGCTATGGGTCCCTGGTGGCAGGCCAGACGATGAGATCCCACATAGACCTGCCGGTCGACAACGCGATCATGGTGGGCAGTCCGGGCGTGGGGGTGGATCACGCGAGGGACCTGAACATCCCGCCGGACCATGTCTTCGCGGCCACGGCCGAGAACGACCTCATCAACCTCGCCCCGCCCCCGGCAGGCCCCCTGGCCCCCCTCAACCCGAAGGCGTACATGGAGCTTTTCGACGACCACTCGATCGTCCACGGAACGGACCCCGTCTCCGACGACTTCGGCGGCGTGGTCTTCGACGTCCCCGGCGGGAAGCTTCCGGGCTCGGGCGGCGACATGATGCCCGCGCACTCCCAGTACTGGGACGACAAGCCCCTCAACAGCCTGGCAAAGATCGTTACCGGAGGGCAGCCGTGAATCTACGGAAAGTAATCCCGGCTGCCGCACTGCTGGCCATGACGACCATGGTGACCGCGTGCGGGGCGCAGGAGGACGGACAGGAAACCGGCGGGAAGACACCGAAGCAGGTCACGATGAACGAACAGCAGGCGGTCGACCGGGCAGAGGAAATCATTCACCAGGCGGTGGACGGCATGTCTCCCAAGCCGGGGCTGGAGCGTACGGGCCCCGAGACCGTTGGACCCTGCATCGCCAGGGACGACCACGGCCCTGACGACCGGCTGCAGGTCACTCTCTTCTACAAGCTGACCGGGGTTCCGGGGACCGAGGCCAAGAACCTCGTGCTGCAGGCACGAGACGCCTGGCTGAAGCAGGGCTACAAGTACAACTCGTCGGACAAGGAGGATATGTCCGGCCCGTTTCCCTGGGTCAGCATGCGCACGGAGCCCGACGACTTCTGGATGGAAGGCATCACCGGGGTCCTGAACCGCACCACGGGCGAGGGCCTCGCCACCCTCAAGGTGAGGTCGCCCTGCTTCCTCCCGCCGGGGAAGTCCTCGGCGCCGACCACGGCCGACCCCGCCGCACTGGAGGACCCGGACCTGCAGGTCGACGGTCCCGCTCGGCATCGCGCCCTCGGCCACTCCAGCCGGATCTACGATGCCTTGCGGGTCGGGTCGGCGCCCGCGCAGCCCGGGGAAGGCCTCAGCACGGTCCGGGACGAGTCCGGGACCTCGGTCCATCACACCTGGTCGACCGAGCCGCTGCCGGAGGACGAGACGGTACGGGCCTTGGCACGCACGCAGGCGTACTTCCAGAGCGCGGGATGGAGCGTGCGCCACGTGCCGACGCGTGGGGGCACCCCCGCCGTCGTCGCCCGCCACCCCGAAGAGGGCACGATCGCACAGGTCGCAGGCTCGACCACCGGCGCGGTGCGCGTCGCGGTGACGACGCCCGTCAACGGTCCGGCGTCCGCAGACGTCTGACAGCCGGCCCCCCATGCCGCCGGCGCGGGGTCCGGTCGCGTACCCGGCTCGGACCGCGCGTGAACGGCGACAACCTGGAGTCCCACCCGACTTCGACGCTCGCCACTGGGTACGCGAGTTCCACCCCCAGGAGTGGCAGATCGATCACCCGTGCGGACAAGGTCCCGCTGCTCGGGCAGGGGCGCCGTTGAGAACGGTGACGAACGCGGCGGTGGCGGTCGGGTTGCCGCCCGGCCGGCGACCCGTCCCGGCTGTGGGTGTGGGCGAGCCGGCCCCGGCCGACGGCGCCCCCGTGTTCACCGCGTACAGCCCGAACGGGACGCTCTCCCGAAGCGCGCCGTGACGCACGCCGCTACCCTCGCGCCGCCGGCCCGCGTCATACTTTCCTGACGACGATCGAGTCCGGGACCAGTCTCTCCAGGTCGTCCACGTCCGAGGTGAAGACGGTGACCTGCCCTATCTGCTGCCGCGCGATGACGGCGAGCACCGCGTCGATCGCGTACTTGTGGCCGTGCAGCTTGGCGTCGGCCAGGAGTCGGCGAGCCTGGCGGGCCTCGTCCTTCCCGACGTAGGCGACTTTGAGGCGCGAGAGGACCCAGTCCCAGCGCTGCTCGGTGGTTCTGCCGTCGTATGCCTCGACCAGCGTCATCGGAGAGGTCACCACCTCGGCCTCACCCCGGGCCGCGAGGTCGAGCCAGGCGATCATCTTCCGGTCGCCGCGCACAGCCAGGGACAGGGCTTCGCAGTCGAGTACGAAGATGCGCAGCGGCGGTTGCCCGTGCTCACCCGGCCGCTTCTTCACGCGGCCTCTCCGGCCCTGGGCTTTCCGGCGGCGGCGCGGCGGCGCTCGTGCTCCGCGTCCAGATCCTCCAGTTCCTCCAACGCTGCCGCGTGCTCGTCTTCGGTTACGGGGCCGTGTTCCTCCTCCAGCCAGCCGACCAGTTCCCGCAACCGGTCCCGGTCGCGCTTGAAGCGCAGCGCCTCGGCCACGTACGCCGACAGGCCCCGCTCTGCCGCCTCCGCGCGGATCTCGTCAAGCAGATCCTCGGGGATCGTCACTGTCACCTTTTTGGTTGCCATACAAGAGACCATACTCCTGGTATCAGCCCCCTTACCAGCGCGTGTGGCGCCCCAAGCGTCGGCGGCCAGGACTACAGGCACGGCGTCGGCCCGGAGTTCGCCTCGGAGGCCGACTTCGACATAGAGGCCGGGTCGGAAGCCGACGGTGCCAAGACCGACTGCTGGCGCTGAGCCGGCAGCGAACTCGTCGCCGCTCCGGTTACGGCCACGGCACGTCCGGAGCCTGGTAGTACGCGATGTCCTGCGCGTCCAGCCGGGGGCCGTGCGCGGCCAGGCGCACGCGGTACGAGGTCCAGTCCAGCGCGCCGGCCGGGAACCAGCCCAGTTCCGCCAGGCCCAGCACCCGCGGGAACGCCATCAGTTTCCAGTCGCCCCGCGTCGCGATGGTCTCCGTCCACAGCGCGGCCTCCACCCCCACGACGGAAGACTCCGCCACCCGGGCCAGGTAGGCCCCGGGGTTCCAGGAGTACGCCCGCTTGACGGGGGCGAGCCCGGCCCACGCCTGCCCCGGCTTCGCGGCCAGGTCGTACTTCATGTCCAGGTACAGCCGGTCCGCCGGCGACAGGACCAGCGGGTGCCCCGCCTTCGCCACCGCGACGACCGCCGCCTCCCGGCGGCGGCCCTCCAGCTGATCGGCACCCTCAAGAACCCCGTCGCGCCCTTCGCGCGACGGTGACCAAGGGGAGGGCGCGCACCGGCGCATACGGTCCCTCGGCGGCCGCGCCCTCCCCTCTTCTCCTCCCCCCTCGGCGGGGTCACCGCAGGCGTCGCCTGTACCCCCGTAACCAGGCGATGCCCACGGCCGCGCCGACGGCCCGTCCCGGCCCCGGTGCCGGGACCGCCGAGTTCACCGCCGTGGCCGCGTGCCCGGCGGGCAGGCACGCGTGGAGCCACGGCACGTCCAGGTCCTCCAGGCCGGTGCCGGCCGTGCCGATCTCGGCCGGCGGCCGGCCGTCCTGCCCGTACGAGGCCGCCCGTACGGCCGACAACGCCTGCCGGGGCCACAGGGCGACCGCCACGAGGAGCCGGCCCGTGCCGGCGGTGAGCTGCTCGTGGACGTACACCGCGCATTCGGCGCCCATCCGGGCCAGCCGTTCGGCCACCGTCCCGCGCTCCACCAGGCTGACGGAGACGATCGAGCCGAGCGGATCCGGCCGCGGATACCGGAACACCCAGACCGCCTCCGCCACCGCACGCCGGGTGCGCACCTCGGCGCACGCCCGCCGGAAGACGTCCTCGTGGATCCGCTGGAAGTACTCCTCGCCACCCGTCATGCGTCAAGTGTGAGCCGCAGGAGGCGGGTTGTGGAGGCTATTTCTAGAAAGATTCTCTAGTTATAGAAAGATTCTCCAGTTATCCCTGCCAGGGCACCTCCGGGTCCCGGTAGTAGGTGATGTCCTGGGCATCCATGCGCGGCCCCTGCGCGGCCAGCCGCTCCCGATACGCGTCCCAGCCGAGCGCCCCCGCCGGGGACCAGCCCAGTTCCGCCAGGCCCAGGACCCGCGGGAACGCCATCAGCTCCCAGTCGGCCCGGTTCGCGATCGTCTCCGTCCACAGCGGGGCCTCGACGCCCAGGACCGCAGACTCCGCCACGCCGGGCAGGTAGGCCCCCGGGTCCCAGGAGTACGCGCGCCGCACCGGGACGTAGCCCGCCCACGCCGGCCCCGGCTTCGTCGCCTTGTCGTACTTCATGTCCAGATACAGCCGGTCGGCCGGTGAGAGGATCACCGGATGCCCGGCCTTCGCGGCCGCCGCCACGGCCGCCTTCTCCGCCGCGGCCGTCCGGTCGTGGCCCCAGTACTGGAGCACCGCGCCCGCCGCCGGCCGGGCCGACGCCAGCTGGTGCCAGGCGACCACCGTCTTGCCGTGCCGGCCCACCACGGCCTGGGCCCGGTCCATGAAGGCCGCGTAGTCCGCCGCCGGGGTGGAGTTCGCCTCGTCGCCGCCGATGTGCAGGTAGCGGCCCGGCGTGAGCTCCGCCAGTTCGCCGAGCACCTCGTCGATGAACTCGTACGTCCGCTCCTTGCCGACGCACAGGGAGCTGAAGCCGACCTTGGTGCCGGTGTAGCGCTCGGGCGCCTTCCCGTCGCAGTTCAGCTCCGCGTAGGAGGCGAGCGCGGCGTTCGTGTGCCCGGGCATGTCGATCTCCGGGACCACGTCCACGTAGCGGTCCGCCGCGTAGGCCACCAGCTCCCGGTACTGGCCCTTGGTCCAGTGGCCGCCCGGTCCGCCGCCGACCTCGCTGCCGCCGCCGTACGGGGCGAGCCGCGGCCAGGAGTCCACCGCCAGGCGCCACCCCTGGTCGTCGGTCAGGTGCAGGTGCAGCGTGTTGACCTTGTACTGGGCGAGCTGGTCCACGTACCTCCTCACCTGCTCCACCGTGAAGAAGTGCCGCGCGATGTCGACCATCGCCCCCCGGTAGGAGAAGCGCGGCCGGTCGGTGACCGTCCCGCCCGGCACCGTTCCCGGGCCCGCCACGGGCACCAGCTGCCGCAGGGTCTGGCCCGCGTGGAACAGTCCGGCCGGGGTCCGCGCGGTGAGGGTGACCCCGGTCGGGCCGGACTCCAGCCGGTACCCCTCGTCCCCGGTCCCCTCGGCCTCCTCGTCGATCCGGAGCCGGATCCCGTCCCCCTCGGCCCCGTCGACCACCGGGAGCGGCAGCCCGCTCGGGCCGCGCAGCTGTTCCGCGAGGAGCTCGCCGACCTTCCGGACCTCCTCGTCGGATCCGCGGCCGGTCCGGATGACCGTGCCCGCCCCGAAGGCGTACCCGGGACCTCCGGCGCGGGCGGAGGCGGGCGCCGGCAGGAGCCGTTCGAAGGGGGCCGGGGCGGCGCGGGGCGCATCGCCGGGTCTGGCGTCGTCCCCCCGGGCGGCGGCGCAGGCCGTCGCGAGGGCCGGAGCCGCACAGAGGAGCAGGAGGGTGCCGAGCGTGCGTCGCAGGACTCTCATGCGCCAGGTATAGGCCAAGGGGGCCGTCGCGGAGGCCGTGGGAACGCCTGAAGGGCGGAAATCATCCGGAAGGACGGCACGCGGACATTCGATGGGAGGGCGCGGGATTTTGTCCCGATTCTGACCGGATCCCACCATTCCGCTGGTCCATACCAAGGTAATCCTGCCTGCATTCGGGCAGAATCTTTGCGCTCAGCGGCCTGAGCCGTCAGTATCTACGGGTGCTCGACCGCCGCCCGTCGCATGACGATCTTGTCGAACACCTGGTGCGGAGCACCTCGCTCCAGCGAGGCGAAGCCGCCCGGGTGGTGCTCGACGTGCTCGCGTACTTCGACGAGACGACCGAGGACTTCGTCCGGCGCCGCCACCGAGAACTGCAGTCCGGCGGCGCCGTGAACGCGGAGATCTTCGAGCGGATCGCGGCGGAACTGCCGCACCGCGCCGTGGCGCCCCCGGAGCTCTCGCTCCGGCAGTTGCGCCGCATCGTCTACGGCTGAGAGAGCCACCGGAACTTCAGGAGGGGTAACACTTATATGTGCGGAATCGTCGGTTACATCGGCAAGCGTGACGTGGCACCGCTGCTGCTGGAAGGTCTGCAGCGGCTGGAATACCGCGGATACGACTCCGCGGGCATCGTCGTGAACAGCCCGAAGGCCGCCGCCCTCAAGGTGGTCAAGGCCAAGGGCCGGGTCCGAGAACTGGAGTCCCGCGTCCCCAAGCGCTTCACCGGCACCACCGGCATCGCCCACACCCGCTGGGCCACGCACGGCGCCCCGAGCGACATCAACTCGCACCCGCACCTCGACGCCGACAACAAGGTCGCGGTCGTCCACAACGGCATCGTGGACAACGCCTCCGAGCTGCGCGCCAAACTCGAGGCCGACGGCATCGTCTTCGTGTCCGAGACCGACACCGAGGTCATCGTCCACCTGATCGCCCGCTCCGAGGCCGACACCCTGGAGGGCAAGGTCCGCGAGGCGGTCCAGGCGATCGAGGGCACCTACGGCATCGCCGTCATGCACGCCGACTTCGCCGACCGCATCGTCGTCGCCCGCAACGGCTCCCCCGTCGTGCTGGGCATCGGCGAGAAGGAGATGTTCGTCGCCTCGGACGTCGCCGCGCTGGTCGCCCACACCCGCCAGGTCGTCACCCTCGACGACGGCGAGATGGCCACCCTCAAGGCCGACGACTTCCGCACCTACACCACCAGCGGTGCCACCACCACCGCCACGCCGGAGACCGTGGAGTGGGAGGCCGCCTCGTACGACATGGGCGGTCACGACACCTACATGCACAAGGAGATCTCCGAGCAGCCCGAGGCGGTCGACCGCGTGCTGCGCGGCCGGATCGACGACCGCTTCTCCACCGTGCACCTGGGCGGCCTGAACCTGGACCCGCGCGAGGCGCGCGGCATCCGCCGCGTCAAGATCCTGGGCTGCGGCACCTCGTACCACGCGGGCATGATCGGCGCCGGCCTCATCGAGGGCATGGCCCGCATCCCCGCCGACGCCGAGCCGGCCTCCGAGTTCCGCTACCGCAACCCGGTCGTGGACCCCGACACCCTCTACATCGCGGTCTCGCAGTCCGGCGAGACGTACGACGTGCTCGCGGCGGTGCAGGAGCTCAAGCGCAAGGGCGCCCGCGTCCTCGGCGTGGTCAACGTGGTCGGCTCCGCGATCGCCCGCGAGGCCGACGGCGGCGTGTACGTGCACGCCGGCCCCGAGGTCTGCGTCGTCTCCACCAAGTGCTTCACCAACACGGTCGTGGCCTTCGCGCTGCTTGCCGTGCACTTGGGCCGCATCCGCGACCTGTCGGTCACCGACGGGAAGCGGATCATCGAGGGCCTGCGCCGGCTGCCCGCCCAGATCGAGGAGATCCTCAAGGGCGAGGAGGACATCAAGAAGCTGGCGGCCGAGTACGCCGAGGCCAAGTCGATGATGTTCATCGGCCGCGTGCGGGGCTACCCGGTGGCGCTGGAGGCCTCCCTCAAGCTCAAGGAGATCTCCTACATCCACGCCGAGGCCTACCCGGCCTCCGAGCTCAAGCACGGTCCGCTCGCGCTCATCGAGCCCTCGCTGCCGACGGTCGCGATCGTCCCGGACGACGACCTGCTGGAGAAGAACCGCGCGGCGCTGGAGGAGATCAAGGCCCGCAGCGGCCGGATCCTCGCGGTCGCGCACCGCGAGCAGGAGAAGGCCGACCACACCATCGTGGTGCCGAAGAACGAGGACGAGCTGGACCCGATCCTGATGGGCATCCCGCTCCAGCTGTTCGCGTACCACACGGCCCTGGCCATGGGCCGGGACATCGACAAGCCGCGCAACCTGGCGAAGTCGGTCACCGTCGAGTAGTCACCGGGTGACGACCGGACCAACGAAGACCCCCGTGCGCCCTGCGCCCGGGGGTCTTCGCCTGCTGCTCCGCTCCGGTGCTCAGCCCGCGGCGACCGCGCCGCGCCGGGCCTTGCCCATCGCCATCGGCCAGTGCGCCAGAGCCGCGGTGGCCCCGTACCAGGCCAGCAGGCCGGACACGGCGGCGACCCAGCCGCCGGCCTTGGCGAGAGCGTCGCTGCCGGCGAACGCGCCTATCGCCAGCAGGAGGAGGGAGAGGGTCAGCAGGCCGTAGACGCCCTGGCTGAACAGACCGCTCGCCGCGGCGACCGTGAGGGTCAGGGCGAGCATCGCGAAGAGGACAAGAAACGTTCCGGCTGCTTCGTCGGAGACGGAAGCTCCCGCGCCCTTGGCCCACGTGAACCAGAAGATGCCCAGGCCCGCGAACGCGGTGCCGTTGAACCCGTTCCCGCCGCGGTACTCGAGGAGTCCGAGGAGGAACAGGGCCGCGCCGCCGACGTACATCGCGAGCGATACGGAATTGGCGGCGGACACTCCGTCGATGACACCGGTGTGGCCGACGCCGAATGCGAGAAGGGTGAGACCCAAGGCGATGTGCCCGAGGGTCGAAGTCGAGGCCGTGCTTCCCGCAGAGACACCATTGTCCACGGCGGGCTCCCTTCGATCTGCAGTTGTTTGCTGCGTCCCAGCAGCATTTATCTACCCTTTACGCGGGTGCACAACCGCACAATCGCCTTACAGGCGGTCACGGAATGACAACGACCGGTCGCTGTGCCCGCTTGGCGAGCCGCCCCGCCACGGACCCGAAGATCCGGCCGACGATTCCGTGCGTGGAGCCGACCACGATGGCATCGGCCGAATACTCACGGCCGACCTCCTCCAGCTCATGGCAGATGTCACCACCGCGCTCGACCAGGATCCACGGCACTTCGGACAGGTAGTCCGCGCAGGCGAGCTCCAGTCCGAGCACCTCGGTGCGGTGGTCCGGCACGTCCACGAAGACGGGCGGCTCGCAGCCGGCCCACACGGTGGTGGGCAGCCGGTTGGCGACATGGACGATGATCAGACCGGATCCGGAGCGACGGGCCATGCCGATCGCGTACGCGAGCGCCCGCTCGCTGGATGTGGATCCGTCGAATCCCACGACGACCCCGTGCCGGAAGGCCGGATCGCAGGGCAGGCGTGTCTGTTCCACCGCGCGCACATCGGCGGCCGACGCGGGGTCGGCGAGGCGTTTGCGCTTGCGGTCCGCGGGTTCGGAGAATTCGTGACCGGCCATGGGTGTCTCGGCGAAGAGGTCCTTGGAGGAAGCAACAGGGGCGAAATTCGGCGACGCTGAGTAACGGAGCTCTGTCCGGGAAGCATCTTCCCAAGCCCATACCCACCAGGGTACGGCGACACTCCTGTCCTGCACAGGGCTTGCCGCCCTTGGAGAGCGTCCCAGGGAGCATGCCGGAGCGAGCCCGCCTTGGCAATGACCGCTGCCCCCTACAGGCAGTGACGATGGCCCCGCGCGCCACCCGTGCGCGCAGTGACCGAGCCCCGCCGAGCGGCGTTGGGCATGAGTCCGACCGTCCAGGAAGAGCCCGCAGGGAGCACGCCGTGCCCGGCCATCCGGTTCACCCCGTCCAGCCAGCTCAGCCGACGCAGTCCGTCCACTACGCCGACACCGTCCCGCACTTCACCCCGCCCCCTCGCACCCCTCTTCACTCGTCCGTGCAGTCCGCGAGACACCACCAGGAGGACCCCGCGGGTGACGTCGTCCGGTGGGCCGCCTTCAGCTGCCTGCTCGTCCCCGTGGTCCTCGTCGTCTACGGGACCTCCTTCGGCGGGGCCGCCGTCGCGACCCTCGGCCTGTTCGCCGTCACGGCCGCGTGCCGGGCGCTGCTGCGCTGCTCGGAGCGGACGCAGCGGGCGGAGCGGGCCGCGGCCCGGGTGCGGCCGGAAGAGCGGCTTCCGTCCGGCCACCGCGGCCGGCACTCCCGCGGCGGGCCCGGGAATCACCGCGGCTGCGGCGCCTCTGACGCGATCTCCCCGCATGACTGACTTGTTCGCACACCCACACCCGCATGTTTTCAGCCAACTTCCCGACAGGGTGCCCTCCTTGCCGGAATGTCCCCCCAACCCCCCTACCACCAGCGACGACAGAGCACGGGGGGCACCGCGACCCTACGGGTACTGGCCACAGGCGGACGGGGTGCTTCCCATCCAGGTAGCGGAGCGGAACGCTTCCTGATCGAATGCTTTTCGCCAAGTTGAGAAGTCGACATAGCGCTGCGTGCTGAACTTGTCACGCCGACACCACGGGACGCAGTAGATTCGATCATGTTTTTACGGCGGGGGATCCACGTGCAAGGCCGAGGGGAAACGTGCAGGTGCGACCAGACCAAGGAGTCGCGACACCCAAGGGGGGCTTAGCGCCATGAGCCAGGATTCCACCGCCGTCGTCACAGACGCCGGCCGGAAGCTCGCGGGGCGTCGCCGCAGGGAGATCGTCGCGGTGCTGCTCTTCAGCGGCGGACCGATCTTCGAGAGCTCCATTCCACTTTCCGTGTTCGGCATCGACCGGCAGGACGCGGGAGTTCCACGCTATCGACTACTCGTGTGCGCCGGTGAGGACGGTCCGCTCAGGACCACCGGCGGACTCGAACTGACCGCGCCATACGGGTTGGAGGCGATCGCCCGGGCAGGGACGGTCGTCGTGCCCGCCTGGCGCTCCATCACCTCACCGCCGCCTCCGGAGGCGCTCGACGCACTGCGTCTGGCGCACGAGGAGGGGGCCCGGATCGTCGGACTGTGCACGGGAGCCTTCGTGCTCGCCGCAGCGGGTCTGCTGGACGGCCGGCCCGCGACGACGCACTGGATGTACGCGCCGACGCTGGCCAAGCGCTACCCGTCCGTCCACGTCGATCCGCGCGAGCTGTTCGTCGACGACGGCGACGTGCTCACGTCCGCGGGCACCGCGGCCGGAATCGATCTGTGCCTGCACATCGTGCGCACGGACCACGGCAGCGAGGCGGCCGGGGCCCTGGCCCGCAGGCTCGTCGTCCCGCCGCGCCGCACCGGCGGCCAGGAACGCTATCTCGACCGGTCGCTGCCGGAGGAGATCGGCGCCGATCCGCTGGCCGAGGTCGTCGCCTGGGCGCTGGAACACCTCCACGAGCAGTTCGACGTGGAGACCCTGGCGGCCCGTGCGTACATGAGCCGGCGCACCTTCGACCGGCGGTTCCGCTCGCTGACCGGCAGCGCGCCGCTGCAGTGGCTGATCACCCAGCGGGTGCTCCAGGCGCAGCGGCTGCTGGAGACCTCCGACTACTCGGTCGACGAGGTCGCCGGGCGCTGCGGGTTCCGTTCGCCGGTCGCCCTGCGCGGGCACTTCCGGCGGCAGCTGGGGTCCTCCCCGGCCGCCTACCGCACGGCCTACCGGGCACGTCGGCCGCAGGGCGAAGCACAGGTGTCGCAGCTCTCGGAGAGCCCGGTCCCGCACCAGCGCACTCCGCAACCCCAGCGGGCGGCGGCGGCCCTGGCCGCGTCCGGCCCGTCGGTGACCGAGCTGTACTCACCGGGCCGGGTTCTGCGGGAACACGCGTAACCCACACCACGGGTACGACACGGAAGGTCCTCCACCGGTCACCACCGAATGGGGGACCTTCCGCTTGTGCGGTCCGCTGCCGGGGCGACCGCATAAGGTGGGACACATGAACGATCGCATGGTGTGGATCGACTGCGAGATGACCGGGCTCTCGTTGACGGACGACGCACTTATCGAGGTGGCCGCACTGGTCACCGACTCGGAGCTCAACGTGCTCGGCGAAGGCGTGGACATCGTGATCCGCCCGCCGGACGCGGCCCTGGAGACCATGCCCGACGTGGTGCGCGCGATGCACACCGCCTCCGGACTGCTCGACGAGCTGCCCGGGGGGACCACCCTCGCGGATGCCGAGGCCCAGGTCCTGGCGTACGTACGGAAACACGTCAAGGAGCCCCGCAAGGCGCCGCTCTGCGGGAACACGGTCGGCACCGACCGCGGCTTCCTGCTGCGCGACATGGCCGCGCTGGAGGGCTACCTGCACTACCGGATCGTGGACGTGTCCTCGATCAAGGAGCTGGCGCGCCGCTGGTACCCGCGGGCGTACTTCAACAGCCCGCCGAAGAACGGCAACCACCGGGCGCTCGCGGACATCAAGGAGTCCATCGCCGAGCTGCGCTACTACCGGGAGGCGGTCTTCGTTCCGCAGCCCGGCCCCGACGCGGACACGGCGCGGAGCATCGCCGCCAAGCACGTCGTGCCCGCCGAGTAGCACCGCCGGAGACGGGTGCGGGGAAAGGGGGGAGCGAGCACCCTCCCGGACCCTGTACCCTTTTCTTCGGCCGGTCGGTTTTCCGACCGGACATGGTGGGTGTAGCTCAGTTGGTAGAGCACCTGGTTGTGGTCCAGGTGGCCGCGGGTTCAAGTCCCGTCACTCACCCTGTGAGAAGGCCCCGGTCCGTGAAAGCGGACCGGGGCCTTCTGCGTCCTACGAGGATTCGCGGACCACCAGGCGGTTGGGCAGGACGACGGTCGCCTCGCCCGGCTCCCCTGCGATCCTCTCCAGCAGCACCCGCGCCATGGTCCGGCCCATCTCCTCGATCGGCTGCCGGACGCTGGTCAGCGGCGGGTCCATGTGCCGGGCCACCACCGAGTCGTCGAAGCCGACGAGCGCCACGTCCTGCGGTATCCGCCGGCCGGCCGCGCGCAGCTCCCGCCGGGCGCCCGCCGCCATGACGTCCGAGGCGGCGAAGACGGCGTCGAGCGCGGGCCGGCGCTCCAGCAGCTCGCGCATGGCCCGGCGGCCGCCCTCCTCGGTGAAATCGCCGGCCGCGACCAGCTGCTCGTCGACGGGGTGTCCGGCGGCCTCCAGGGCCTGCCGGTAGCCGTCCAGGCGGCACTGGGCGCCGTAGACGTCCGGGGGTCCGGTGATCGTGGCGATCGCGCGGCGGCCCCGGCCGAGGAGGTGGCGTACGGCCTCGGCCGCGCCCGCCAGGTTGTCGGAGTCCACGCAGGGCAGGGTCTCCGCGGCGGAGCGGCGGCCGCTGATCACCGTCGGAATGCCGAGCTCGGCCAGCAGCTCCGGCAGCGGGTCCCCGGCGTGGACGGAGACGAGGAGCACCCCGTCGACGCGGTGCCCGGACAGGTACTGGGAGAGGCGCCGGCGCTCGCGGTCGCTGCCCGCCAGGGTGAGGACGAGCTGGACGTCGGTCTCGGCGAGGGCGGCACCGACCCCGCGGACCACGTCGGAGAAGTACGGCTCGGCGAAGAAGCGGGCCTCCGGCTCCGGGATCACGAGGGCGATGGCGTCCGTGCGGTTGGCGGCCAGCGCCCGGGCGGCCCGGTTGGGCACGTACCCCAGCTCGGCGACGGCCGCCTCGACGGCGGCCCTCGTATGCTCGCTGACCTTGGAGGATCCGTTGATCACCCGGGATACGGTGCCGCGCCCGACTCCGGCGCGCGCCGCGACCTCCTCCAGGGTCGGCCGTCCCCCACCGCGCCCTTGACCGTTCATGGCTTCCTCCCGGTTGTGAATCTACCCCTTGACGACGATGGGAGCGCTCCCACACTGTGTCACACGACACCCGGCACGTTCCGTCCTTCAGGGAGGACCCAGATGCGAGCCCGAAGAAACCTTGTCCCCACGGCCGGTCTGCTCGGCGCGGCGGTCCTGCTGCTCGCGGGGTGCGCGCAGGACCCGGCCGAGTCCCCCGAGAAGGGCGCCCCCGCCGGCGGGAAGGCGCAGACCACGCTCACCGTCGGGGTCTTCGGGGCCTTCGGCCTCCAGGAGGCGGGGCTCTACGACGAGTACATGGCACAGAATCCCGAAGTCCGGATCGAGCAGACCTCCATCGAGCGGAACGAGAACTACTACCCCCAGCTCCTCACCCACCTGGGCACCGGCAGCGGGCTCGCCGACATCCAGGCCGTCGAGGTCAACAACATCGCCGAGATCACCGCCACCCAGGCCGGCAAGCTGGTCGACCTCGGCAAGGCGCCCGGCGTGGACAAGGCCGCCTACCTGCCCTGGAAGTGGGCGCAGGGCACGGCGAGCACCGCGAAGGGCGGGGCCACGGTCGGCCTCGGCACCGACATCGGGCCGCAGGGCATCTGCTACCGCAAGGACCTCTTCGAGGCGGCCGGGCTGCCCACCGACCGGGCGGCGGTCGGCGCCCTGTGGGCGGGCGACTGGAACAAGTACCTGGAGGCGGGCAAGGCGTACAAGGCGAAGGCCGGGGAGGGGAAGGCCTTCGTCGACTCCGCGTCGGGCGTGATGGCGGCGGTGACCGGCAGCAGCGCCCAGCGGTTCTACGACGAGCAGGGCAAGGTCGTCTACAAGACCAACCCGGCGGTGCGCGGGGCCTTCGACCTGGCGGCCTCCTTCGCCACGGAGGGGCTGAGCGCCAAACTCCAGCAGTTCACCCCGACCTGGGACCAGGGCTTCGCCAACGGCGCGTTCGCGACGGTCTCCTGCCCGGCCTGGATGCTCGGCTACATCCAGGACAAGGCGGGCCCGGCGGGCAAGGACAAGTGGGACGTGGCGCCGGCGCCGAAGCCGAGCAACTGGGGCGGCTCCTTCCTGGTGGTGCCGAAGGCGGGCAAGCACGCCGAGGAGGCCGCGAAGCTGGCCGCCTGGCTGACGGCGCCGGCGCAGCAGGCGAAGCTCTTCGAGAAGCGGGGCAGCTTCCCGAGCGCGAGCGCCGCGTACAAGCTGCCGGCGGTCTCGGGCGCGAAGCACGACTACTTCGGCGGCGCCCCGATCGGCGAGATCTTCTCGAAGGCCGCCGAGGGCGTGCCGGTGACGGCGGTCGGCCCGAAGGACCTGGTGATCGCGCAGAACCTGGCGGACATCGGGATGCTCCAGGTCGACCAGAAGGGACGTTCGCCGCAGGAAGGCTGGGACGCCGCGGTGAAGGCGATCGACAACGCCCTGGACCAGTGAGGGCCGGTGCTCGCGGATGACTGACGAGACGGCTGTCCTGTCCCCCTCCTCCGTCGGCCCGCAGCGGCCGGCGGCGGAGGGGGCCGGCCGGCGCCAGGTGTGGCGCTCGCGCCGCTACCGGTGGGACCTGCGCTGGAGCCCGTACGCCTTCGTGGCGCCCTTCTTCCTCTTCTTCGCCGCATTCGGGCTGTTCCCGCTGCTCTACACGGGCTGGGCGGCGCTGCACCAGGTGGAGCTGACCGATCCGGACAGCATGACGTGGGTGGGGCTGAAGAACTTCACCCGCCTGTGGGACGACGAGTTCTTCTGGAACGCGCTGCGCAACACCGTCACCATCGGGCTGCTGTCCACGGTGCCGCAGCTGGCGATCGCCCTGGGCCTGGCCCATCTGCTGAACTACAAGATGCGCGGCTCGGCCTTCTTCCGGGTCGCGGTGCTCACCCCGTACGCGACCTCGGTGGCGGCGGCCACGCTGGTCTTCGTCCTGCTCTTCGGCCGGGACTACGGGATGGTCAACTGGGCCTTGTCGGCGATCGGTTTCGACGCCGTGGACTGGCAGAACGGCACCTTCGCCTCCCAGTTGGCGGTCTCCACCATCGTGGTCTGGCGGTGGACGGGCTACAACGCGCTGATCTACCTGGCGGCCATGCAGGCGGTGCCGGGCGAGCTGTACGAGTCCGCGGCGCTGGACGGGGCCTCGCGGTGGCAGCAGTTCCGGCACGTGACCGTGCCCTCGCTGCGGCCGACGATCTTCTTCACCTGCGTGGTGTCGACGATCGGGGCGACGCAGCTGTTCGGCGAGCCCCTGCTGTTCAACGGCGGGGCGGGCGCGACGGGCGGCTCGGACCACCAGTTCCAGACGCTGGGGCTGTACCTGTACGAGCAGGGCTGGGTGAACCTGCACCTGGGGCGGGCCTCGGCGATCGCGTGGGCGATGTTCCTGCTCCTGCTGGTCATCGCGGGCGCGGCGCGGCTGCTGCGCGGACGGGAGGCCTCCCGATGAGATCACTGCGCGCGGGCCGGCTCACCCATGTGGTGCTCGCCCTGTTCACCGCGGGCTCGCTCTTCCCGCTGCTGTGGACGGCCATCGCGGCCTCCCGGAGCAATACCCGCCTGGCACAGACACCGCCGCCCTTCTGGTTCGGCGGGAACCTGGGGCGCAACCTCCAGGTGGCCTGGACCGACGCCAACATGGGCACGGCCCTGCTGAACACCGTGGTCGTCGCGGGCACGGTCGCGGCCGGCACCGTGGTCTTCTCCACCCTGGCGGGCTTCGCCTTCGCCAGACTCCGCTTCCGGGGGCGCCGGCTGCTGATGGCGCTGGTGGTCGGGACGATGCTGATCCCGCCGCAGCTGAGCGTGGTTCCGCTGTACATGCTGATCGCACAGCTGTCGTGGACCGACCGGCTCCAGGCGGTGATCCTGCCGACCCTGGTCTCCGCCTTCGGGGTGTTCTTCATGCGCCAGTACCTGGCGCAGTCCCTGCCGGCGGAGCTGGTGGAGGCGGCGCGCACGGACGGGGCGAGTTCGCTGCGGATCGTGTGGCACGTGGTGTTCCCGGCGGCCCGGCCGGCGATGGCGGTACTGGCCATGCTGACCTTCGTCATGGCCTGGAACGACTTCTTCTGGCCGATCGTCGCGCTGACCCAGAACGGCAGCCCGACGGTGCAGGTGGCCTTGACCGGGCTGGGCCGGGGCTACATCCCCGACCAGTCGGTCATCATGGCGGGCGCGTTGCTTGGCACGCTCCCGCTGCTGCTCGTATTCCTCGTCTTCGGCCGCCAGATCGTCGGCGGCATCATGCAGGGAGCTGTGAAGGGTTGACCAACACGCCGACGGACACGCGGGAACTGCGGTTCCCGGACGGATTCCTGTGGGGTGCGGCCACGGCCGCCTTCCAGATCGAGGGCGCGGCCGCCTCGCGCGAGCCGTCGATCTGGGACACGTTCTGCGCCACGCCGGGCAAGGTGCACGGCGGTCACACGGGCGAGGTGGCGGTCGACCACCACCGGCTGTGGCGGCAGGACGTCCGGCTGATGGGCGAGCTGGGGCTCGGGGCGTACCGCTTCTCGGTGTCCTGGCCGCGGGTGCGCTCCGGCGGGATCGGCTTCTACGACGCGCTCGTGGACGAGCTGCTCTCGCACGGGATCCTGCCCTGCCTGACCCTCTACCACTGGGACCTGCCGCAGGAGCTGGAGGCCGCCGGGGGCTGGCCCGAGCGGGAGACGGCCTACGCCTTCGCGGAGTACGCGGCGCAGGTCGCGCAGGTGCTGGCCGACCGGGTGGAGCTGTGGACCACGCTCAACGAGCCCTGGTGCAGCGCCTTCCTCGGCTACGCCTCCGGGGTGCACGCCCCGGGCCGCACCTCTCCCGCCGACTCGCTGCGCGCCGCACACCACCTGAACCTGGCCCACGGGCTGGCCGCCGCCGCGCTGCCCGCCTCGGCGAAGGTGGGGATCGCGCTCAACCCGAGCGCGGTGCGGCCGCTGACCGGCTCGGCGGCCGATCTGGACGCGCAGCGCCGTATCGACGCCCTGGCCAACCGGATCTTCACCGGGCCCCTGCTGCACGGCGCCTACCCGCAGGACCTCCTTGCGGACACCAAGGCGCTCACCGACTGGTCCTTCGTCCGCCCGGGTGACGAGGCGCTGATCCACCAGCCGTTGGACTTCCTCGGTGTGAACTACTACACCCCGGCGGTCGTGTCGGCGGCCCCCGACGGCAACGGGCCGCGCGCCGACGGCCACGGGGCGACGGCGCACTCCCCCTGGCCGGCGGCGGACACGGTGGCCTTCCACCAGCCCCCGGGGGAACGGACCGACATGGGCTGGTCCGTCGACCCGACCGGCCTGTACGACCTGCTGATGCGCTTCACCCACGAGGCGCCCGGCCTGCCGCTGCTGGTCACCGAGAACGGCGCGGCGTACGCCCCGGACGTGCACGACCCGGCGCGGATCGACTACCTGGAGGCGCATCTCGCCACCATCCACCGCGCCTTGGCCGACGGCGCCCCCGTGGGGGGCTACTTCCTGTGGTCGCTGATGGACAACTTCGAGTGGTCCTACGGCTACAGCAAGCGCTTCGGCATCGTCCACGTCGACTACGAGACCCAGGCGCGCACCCCGCGCTCCAGCGCGCACTGGTACGCGCGGCTGGCCCGGACGGGGGCGATGCCGACGGGCTTGTAGATTCGGCCTCATGCGCTTCACCACGCCGCCGCGCCCGCTGGACGTGGAGTCCCTCTTCCCCGAACTGGCCTCCCACCGCCGTACGGCGACCCGGCTGCACCCGCGCGCCGGGTCGCCCGGGGTAGGCGACAGCCACGTCGGCGGGCCGCTTCTGTGGCCCGCCGACGAGCCGTGGCCGGTGTGCGAGGCCCCGCACGGACGCGGCCCGTCCGCGGCCGGCCCCCGGCCGCTGCTCGCCGTGGCCCAGCTCTACGGCCGGGACGTGCCGGACCTGCCCGCCGGTCCGGACGGCGGCGATCTGCTCCAGGTGTTCTGGTGTCCCTTCGACGCCCACGGGCCCACGGGGGCCGGCATGTACGTGCACCTGCGATGGCGCCGCGCCGCGGAGGTGCGCGAGGCCGAGGTCCTGGCCGAGCAGCCGGAGCCCGACGCCGTCGGCTCCGACGGCTACGTGCCCAGCCCCTGCGTGCTGCACCCGGAGCGGGTCACCGAGTACCCGTACATCGAGCTGCTCACCGGAGCCCTCGGCGAACGCGTCGAGGCGTGGGAGGACGCCCAGGAGGAAGCCGCGTACGAGGCCTCCGAGGCAGAGGGCGACGGCAACGGCGCCGTCGACGCCTTTCCGAGCTACCAGTGCGACCTCTCCATCGCCCCGGGCTGGAAGGCGGGCGGACACGCCGCGTGGAATCTCACCGGCCCCGGGACGATGCACTGCCGCACCTGCGGCTCGGCGACGGAGCTGCTCCTGACGATCGCCACGCGCGAGTGGCAGTCCGACGGCACGAGCTGGATCCCGCTGGAAGAGCGGCCGGAGGACCAGGCGCACACGCCGACCGGGGTGGTCGTCGGCAACCACGGCAAGCTCCACGTCTTCGCCTGCCCCCAGGACCCGGCCCACCCGCACGAGTTCAGCGTGCAGTAGCCCTCCCGCCCCGGTGGAGGACGCCGGAGCACCTGGGGTCGGTCTAGTGCTGTGCCCGGAAAGGTTC
>NZ_JAGGOZ010000132.1 GCF_018614075.1 Streptomyces sp. ISL-94
GCGGGGGGGGGGGGGGGGGGGGCGGGGGGGGGGGGGCGGGGGGGGGGGGGGGGGGGGGGGGGTGCGGGGGGGGGGGGGGGGGGGGGGGGGGGGGGGGGGGGGGGGGGGTGCGCGCGGTGTGGTGGGGGGGGGGGGGGGGGGGGGGGTGGGGTCTCCTCTTTCATGGTCGGGGGTGGGCGGTGATCGGGAAACCTGTACACCGTGCTGACTGCCATCACGGATCCCGATGAGCGCGGCTAGGGTGAGGGGTATGTACGACCCTGTCCAGTTGCGTACGTTCCTCACGGTGGCCCAGACGCTGAGCTTCACCCAGGCCGCGGGGCGCCTCGGCGTCCGGCAGTCGACGGTCAGCCAGCACGTGCGGCGGCTGGAGGAGGCGACGGGGCGGCCGCTGTTCGTACGCGATACGCACAGCGTGGAGCTGACGGAGGACGGCGAGGCGCTGCTGGGGTTCGCGCGGACGATCCTGGAGGCGCACGAGCGGGCGGCGGCCTTCTTCGCGGGGACGCGGCTGCGGGGACGGCTGCGGTTCGGGGCCTCGGAGGACTTCGTGCTGACGCGGCTGCCGGAGATCCTGGAGGGCTTCCGGCACGAGCATCCCGAGGTGGACCTGGAGCTGTCGGTGGAGCTGTCGGGGACGCTGCACGAGCGGCTGGACGCGGGGCGGCTCGACCTGGTGCTGGCGAAGCGGAGGGGACCGGGGGACGAGCGGGGGCGGCTGGTCTGGCGGGACCGGATGGTGTGGATCGGGGCGGAGGGGCTGCGGGTGGACCCGGAGCGACCGGTTCCGCTGATTGTCTTCCCGCCGCCGGGGATCACGCGGGCGCGGGCGCTCGAGGTGCTGGAGCGGGAGGGGCGGGCGTGGCGGATCGCGTGCACGAGCGGGAGCCTGAGCGGGCTGATCGCGGCGGCTCGGGCGGGGCTGGGGGTGATGGCGCACACGCGGGGGCTGATTCCGCCGGGGCTGGTACGGGTCGGCGGGCTGCCGGAGCTGGGGCCGGTGGAGTTCGCGCTGCTGCAGGGGCGGAGGCCGACGGCTGCCGCCGGGGCGTTGGCCGCGGCCGTTCTTGCCGGGGGCGACCGGCTCAGCCGTCCGGCCTGACCGGCCTTGGCCGGCGGGCACCTGGCAGGCGCCGGGCCGGGCGGCGCGGGCACCTGTGCCGGGCGGGCCGACCGGCCTGCCGGTGGGGGCCGCCGCTGCGCGGAGTCTTCTCCCCCACCCCGCCCCTTCCCGAAACCGGGGCTCCGCCCCGGACCCCTAAGGCGCTCCGCGCCCGCGCCTCAAACGCCGGCGAGGCTGGGGTGCGCCCCTCCCCGGTGCGCGTGTGCGGGTACAGGACCGGGGGCTCCGCCCCGGACCCCGCGCCTCAAACGCCGGCGAGGCTGGGGGTGCCCCGCGCGTCAAAGGTCGCCGGCTGGACGGCGCGGGCCACATTCAGACCCGCCGGCGTTTGAGGCGCGGGGGGTGGGGCAGAGCCCACGCGGCGGAGATGTCGGGCCGGCGGGGCGGGAGGGTCGGGCAGCCGTGGGCGCCGGGCCGCTGGGGAGGTCTTGTGGAGGTATCCGGAGGCTGATCGACCGCCCCGGCCCCTGAGGTACGTTCGCCGCGGTGCGCGGAGAGGAGCGGGGCCTTGCGCGAGATCACCGTCCCACCCGTCGTCACGGGCCTGCCCGTCGGCGGGCTGGCCGACGTCGTGTTCCGGTACGCACAGGAGGATCCGGGCCGGGTCGTCCTCGGCCGGAAGACCGACGGGGTCTGGCGGGACGTGACCTCCGGGCAGCTCGCCGCCGAGGTGCTCGCGCTCGCCAAGGGGCTGCTCGCCCAAGGGGTGCGGTTCGGGGACCGGGTCGCGCTCATGTCCCGTACCCGGTACGAGTGGACGCTCTTCGACTTCGCCCTGTGGGCGATCGGCGCCCAGCCCGTCCCCGTCTATCCGACCTCCTCCGCCGACCAGGTGCACTGGATCCTGTACGACTCCGGGTGCACGGCCTGCGTCGTCGAGAACGAGGACCAGGCCATGACCGTGGGCTCGGTCATCGACCGGCTCCCCCACCTGCGCCTGCTGTGGCAGCTCGACGCCGGCGCCGTGGAAGGGCTCGTCGCCGACGGGCTCGGCGTCGCCGAAGACGTCGTGCACCGCCATCGCGGGGCCGTGACCCCCGATGCGACCGCCACCGTTATCTACACCTCCGGGACCACCGGCCGGCCCAAGGGCTGTGTGCTCACCCACGCCCATTTCATGTTCGAGGCCGACACCATGGTGAGCCGCTGGGAGTCGGTCTTCCAGGCGGGTCCCGGCGAGCAGCCGTCGACCCTGCTCTTCCTGCCGCTGGCCCACGTGTTCGGGCGGATGGTGGAGGTGGCCGCCGTCCGGGCGCGAGTCAAGCTGGGGCATCAGCCGGTGCTGGCCGCAGCCGAGTTGCTGCCGGACCTCGCCGCGTTCCGGCCGACCTTCGTGCTCGGGGTCCCGTACGTCTTCGAGAAGGTCTTCGCCGCCGCCCGCCGCAAGGCCGAGGCGGAGGGGCGTACGGGTCCCTTCGACCGGGCGGTGGAGGCGGCCGTACGGTACGCCGAGGCGCGCGAGCGGAAGGCCTTCGGCATCGGGCCGGGCCCCTCGGCGGGGCTGCGGATGGAGCACCAGTTCTTCGAGAAGCTCGTCTACGGGAAGGTCCGCGAGGCCATGGGCGGCCGGGTGCGGTACGCCATGTCGGGCGGGTCCGCGATGTCGCGCCGCCTCGGCCTGTTCTTCGACGGCGCCGGCATCACGATCTTCGAGGGCTACGGGCTGACGGAGTCGTGCGCGGCGGCCACCGCGAACCCGCCGGGGGCGACGAAGTACGGCACGGTCGGCCCGCCGATCCCGGGCGGCACGGTGCACATCGCGGAGGACGGGGAGGTCTGGCTGCACGGCGGCCACATCTTCTCGGGCTACCTCAACGACCCGCGCGGCACGGAGGCGGTGCTGCGCGGCGGCTGGCTGGCGACCGGGGACCTGGGGCGGCTGGACGAGGACGGCTACCTCACCATCACCGGCCGCAAGAAGGAGATCCTGGTGACCTCCAACGGCAAGAGCGTCGCGCCGACCGCGCTGGAGGAGCGGGTGCGCTCGCATCCGCTGGTGTCGCAGTGCGTACTGGTGGGCAATGACCGGCCCTACATAGCGGCCCTGCTCACCCTGGACATGGACGGGATCGCGCACTGGCTGTCGATGCGCGGGCGTCCGCAGCTGCCGGCGGCCGATCTGGTGCACGACCCGGACCTGACGGCGGAGGTCCGCCGGGCGGTGGTGGCCGCCAACACCCTGGTCTCCCAGGCGGAGGCGATCCGCACGTTCCGGGTGCTCGCCGAGCAGTTCACGGAGGAGCGGGGGCTGCTCACGCCCTCCCTGAAACTCAAGCGCCGGGTGATCGAGAAGGTGTACGCGAGGGAGGTCGCGGCCCTGTACGAGTCGTGAGCGCGACCGGCGCTCCGTCCATCTGACGACACGTCACTTCACTGCGCGGTTGATATTGACGATCCGTCAGGTCGCGCACAGACTGCGAGGATTCCGACCGGAGGGGATCCCCGACATGTTGCGACCGATCCGCACCCTGGCCGCCGCGGCGGCGGCCCTCGCGCTCGTCTCCGCCTGCAACTCCGCCTCCCACCACACCGACCCCGGCGGAAAGCCCGGTCCGGCCGGCGACTCCCGCGGGGTGACCGCCGACTCCATCAAGGTCGGCGGCATCGTCTCGATGACGAGCGCCGGCGGCTACAGCAAGAAGGACACCGACCTCGGCGCCAAGGCCCGGTACCTCAGAGCCAACGCCGAGGGAGGCATCCACGGTCGCAGGATCGACTACCTCGGCGCGGAGGACGACGGCCAGGACCCCGCGAAGAACATGGCGGCCGCCCGCAAACTCGTCCAGCAGGACAAGGTCTTCGCGGTCTCCCCCATGAGCTCGGTGACCTTCTCGGGCGCCGACTTCCTGGAGCAGGAGAAGGTCCCCACCTTCGGCTGGGGCACGCTGCCCTCCTTCTGCGGACCCAAGTACATCTACGGCTTCAACGGCTGCCTGGTCCCCACCCCCGGCGGCACCCTCAACCAGACCTGGCCCGAGGGCATCGGCGCGGTCCTCGGCGGGGCGCAGGGCAAGTCGGTCGCGATCATCGCGAACGACAGCGACGCCGGGAAGTTCGGCATCCGCACCTTCCAGCAGGGCTTCACCAGCGCCGGTTTCACGGTCTCCTACGCCAAGGCCTCCGTGCCCGGCACCGCCGTGCCGAGCGACTGGTCCGCGTACGTGAAGGACATCCTGCAGAGCAACGGCGGCAAGGCGCCCGACGCCGTCGTCTCGGTCATGCAGACCCCCAACAACATCGGGCTGTTCACCGCGCTCAAGCGCAGCGGCTACAAGGGGCTGCTCTCCGACCCGACCGACTACGACCCCGGGCTGCTCGCCAAGGACGCCACCAAGCAGGCGCTCGACGGAGTGCACGTGCTGCTCCAGTTCGAGCCCTTCGAGTCGGACAGCCCGGAGATGGCCCGGTTCAAGGCCGACATCAAGGCCGCGGCGGGCGGTCAGGAAGTCCCGCTCAGCCTGCACATGATGACCGGGTACATGTCCGCCGACCTGTTCGTTTCCATCGCGCAGAAGGCGGGCAAGGACCTGACCGTCGAGTCCTTCCAGGCCGCCGCACAGGGCTTCTCCGACACCGCCACGCTCGTCGGCGACCGGGCGGAGCCCAAGGGGCAGAAGGACAGCTTCGGCTGCGGGGCACTCGTACAGCTGAAGGACGGGGCGTACGGGGTCTCCGTCCCGTTCAAGTGCTACGAGCCCATCCCCTTCAAGTAGGGGTGGGGTGACGGGATGGGAGATCTGCTCGTCTTCGTACTGAGCGGTCTGGTCTCCGGAGCCCTGTACGCACTGCTCGCCACCGGGCTGGTGCTGTCGTACTCGGCGTCCGGACTGTTCAACTTCGCGCACGGGGCCACCGCCTACCTGTGCGCGCTCACCTTCTACGAGCTGCACTCGGGCCTGGGCTGGCCGGCCGTCCCGGCGGCGCTGCTGGTGGTGTGCGTCCTGGCCCCCGGGCTCGGCTGGGGGCTGGACCGGCTGATGTTCCGGCGGCTCGCCAAGGTCGGCGAGACGGCGCAGATCGTGGCGACCATCGGGCTGCTGGTGGCACTGCCCGCCGCCGGGCTGTGGGCGGTGGAGCTGCTGGTGGACGCGGGCGCGCCGGTCAAGCCCGCGGAGAACCAGTTCGGGCTGCCGGGGGTGGGGCCGAGCCCCGCGCGGTCCTGGCAGCTCGCGGAGGGCGTCGGTATCGACTCCGACCAGCTGATCACCTGGGTGGTGACGGCGGTGGTGGCGGTGGCCCTGTGGGTGCTGATGCGGCACACGCGGCTCGGGCTGCAGCTGCGGGCCGCCGTCGACAACCGCGCGCTGACCGAGCTGCGCGGGATCAGCGCGGACCGGCTGTCCTCGGTGGCCTGGATGATCGCGTCGGAACTGGCCGGGCTGGCGGGTGTGCTCGCGACCCCGCTGCTGGGGCTGTCCGCGCACGACTTCACCCTCTTCCTGTTCGTCTCGGCGACGGCGGCGGTCATCGGGCGCTTCGCGTCCGTGCCGCTCGCCTTCGCGGGCGGACTGGGGCTCGGGGTCCTGCAGAACCTGGTCGCCGGATACGCGTCCTTCGCCGAAGGCATCACGGGGTTCCGTACGGCGGTGCCGTTCCTGATCCTCTTCGGGGGCCTGCTGGTGCTGACACGGCGGGCCCGGACGGCGGGGGTCGCGGCGGTGGACACCCCGCCGGTGGACCATCTGGCCGGGGCGCCGTGGGCGCGGCGGTGGGGGGTGTGGGCGGTTGCCGCGGCGGTGCTGTGCGCCGCGTTCTACACCGTGGCCACCCCCTTCTGGAGCGGTCTGCTGGCGCAGGGCCTGGCCATCTCGCTGGTGTTCATGTCCTTCACGGTGGTGACGGGGCTGGGAGCGATGGTGTCGCTGGCCCAGGGCACCTTCGTGACCGGGGCCGCGCTGGTGGCCGGGCTGCTCATGAGCCGGGGCTGGCCGTTCGTGGCGGCGCTGGCCGTCGGGACGTGCGCGGCGGCTCTGCTGGGGGCGCTGGTCGCGCTGCCGGCGCTGCGGCTGGGCGGGCGGTCCCTGGCACTGGCCACGCTGGCGCTGGCGTTCCTGGCCGACCAGGTGCTGTTCCAGCTGCGCTGGCTGCGGAACGGGGACTCCGGATGGTCGGTCCCGCGGCCGGTCTTCGGGCCGGTGGACCTGACCGACGACCGGGCGCTGGGGGTGGCGCTGGTGGTCCTGGTCGCCCTGTGCGCCGCCGGACTGAGCGCGCTGCGGAACTCCCCGTCGGGGCGGGCGATGCTGGCCGTGCGGTCGGCCCCGGCGGCGGCGATGGCATCGGGGGTGTCCGTACTGCGGACGAAGCTGCTGCTGTTCACGCTGTCGGCGGGGCTGGCCGGGTTCGGGGGCGTGATGTACGCGTCGTTCAACACCCGGATCACGGCGACGGACTTCACGGCGATGACGGGGCTGGTGTGGCTGGCGGTGGTCGTGGCGGCGGGTGTGCGGCGGCCGGCGTACGCGGTGGTGGCGGGGCTGGTGTTCGCCGTCGCGCCGCGGCTGCTGTCGGACTACGTGACGTCGTCCGCCCACCTGCCGGTGATCCTGTTCGGCCTGGCGGGGTTGGCCTTGGCCAACGATCCGGACGGGTACTGCGCGGCCGTGCCGGTGCGGTGGGCGCGGCGGCGGGCCGGGGCCGGGGCCGGCGGCCCTGCGGGGCTTTCCCCCACCCCGCCCCTTCCCGAAACTGTGGGCTCCGCCCCCAGCCCCCTGCCCCGGGGCTCCGCCCCGGACCCGGCGGGGGCTCCGCCCCCGGACCCCCGCGCCTCAAACGCCGGCGAGGCTGAAAGATGCCGCGCAGCAGCATCTTCAGCCCGCCCGGCGCTTGAGGGCACGGGCGCGCAGCGCACGTACGGGGTCCGGGGCGGAGCCCCGGCCTTTCAGCCCCGTCGGCGCTTGAGGCGCGGGGTCTGGGGCGGAGCCCCGGTTACGGGACGGGGCGGGGTGGGGGAAAGCCCTGCAGGGCCCGACCCCGCTGCGCGACCCGACCCGGCAGGGCCGGGCGCCGCCGCGCGTCCCGGCGGGCCCGCCCTGGAGCTGCGCGGTATCACCGCCGGCTACGACGGCGGGCTCGTGCTGCACGGGGTCGATCTGGCCGTGCGGAAGGGGGAGATCCTCGCCGTGCTCGGGCCGAACGGGGCCGGGAAGACCACCGCGTGCCGGGTGGCCGCCGGACTCCTGCCCGCCGCGAGCGGAGCGGTCCTCGTACGCGGGCGCGACGCCACCCGCGACGGGCCCGTCCGCCGGTCGCGGGCCGGGGTGCTGCTCGCCCCCGAAGGGCGGGGGATCTTCCCTGCGCTCACCATCGAGGAGAACCTGGCGCTGTACCTCCGGGAGCCCGACGCCCGGAGCGCCGTCTACGACCGGTTCCCCCGGCTCGGGGAGCGGCGCGCGGTGGCCTCGGGGGCGCTGTCCGGCGGGGAGCAGCAGATGCTGGCGCTGGCCCCGCTGCTCCAGCGGCCGCCCGAGGTGCTGATCGCCGACGAGCCCTCGCTCGGGCTGGCCCCGCGCGTCGTGGAGGAGGTGTACGCGCTGCTCACCGAACTCCGCGACGCCGGGACCGCGCTGCTGCTGGTGGAGGAGAAGGCGGCGGAGATCCTCGGGATCGCCGACACCGTCGCGTACCTCTCCCAGGGCCGGGTCTCCTGGTGCGGCCCGCGGGCCGAGGTGGAGGCGGACCGGCTCACCGAGGCCTACCTGGGGATGGCGACATGAGCGGCGGCGGATACGTGCTCCAGGCGAGCGGCATCAGCGTCCGGTTCGGCGGGGTCCGGGCGCTGACCGGGGTGGACCTCGGGATCAGGGCGGGCGAGGTGTGCGGGCTGATCGGCCCGAACGGGGCCGGGAAGACCACCCTGTTCGACGTGCTGTCCGGGATCCGCCGGCCCGACGGGGGGCGGATGCTGCTCGACGGGGCGGACATCACCCGCCGCTCCCCCGTCTGGCGGGCCCGGCACGGGATGCGCCGGACCTTCCAGCGCCAGCAGCTGTTCGGCCAGCTGAGCGTGGCCGACAACGTGCTGGTGGCGCAGGAGTGGCGTGGCGGCGGGGGTGGGCTCGCCGCCGATCTGCTCGCCTTCCCGGCGCGGCGGTCCCGGGAGCGGGCGCGCCGGGAGCGCGGCGAGCGGGTGCTGGCCGACTGCGGGATCGGCGCGCTGGGGACGGCGTACGCCGGCGGACTGCCCGTCGGTCAGGGCCGGATGGTGGAACTGGCCCGCGCGGTGGCCGATCCGCCGCGGGTACTGCTGCTGGACGAACCGGCGTCCGGCATGTCGGCGCCGGAGCGCGGGCAGCTCGCCGCGGTGGTCCGGCGGCTGGCACAGGAGGAGGGCTGCGCAGTGCTGCTGGTGGAGCACAACGTGGCGTTCGTGATGGACCTCTGCACGCGCGTGGTCGTACTGGACCTCGGAAGGGTGCTCGCCGAGGGCACGGCCGCGGAGGTGCGGGCGGACCCGCTGGTGCGGGAGGCATATCTCGGGGCCAGCTGAGGGCCGCCTCGGATGGCGCGCGGATCGCGACGCGAGGGCGGGAATACGTCGCGCGGGGGGCCGGTTGTGGCCCCTCGTACGATGCCGCACCACGATCCGAGGGAACGAAACCAGACGTGAACCAGGTCCCCACCGTCACGCTCAACAACGGCACGCACATGCCCCGGCTCGGCTTCGGCGTCTGGCAGGTTCCGGACGCGGAGGCCGAGCGGGCCGTGGCGACCGCGCTGGAGGCGGGCTACCGCAGCATCGACACGGCGGCCGTCTACGGCAACGAGGGCGGCACGGGCAAGGGCATCGCCGCCTCCGGGATCGCCCGCGAGGAGCTGTTCGTCACCACCAAGCTGTGGAACGGGCCTTCACGGAAGTGGGGCCGGGACGCGGTGCTCCGCGCCTTCGACGACTCGCTCGCCCGGCTGGGCCTCGACCACATCGACCTGTACCTGATCCACTGGCCGCGCCCGATGCGCGACGACTTCGTCTCCATCTGGCAGGCGTTCGAGGAGATCGCGGCGAGCGGCCGCGCCAAGGCGGTCGGCGTGTCGAACTTCCGTCCGGCGGACCTGGAGCGGCTCGCTGCCGAGAGCCCGCTGGTCCCGGCCGTCAACCAGATCGAGCTGCACCCGCTGTTCCCGCAGGCCGAGCTGCGCGCCGTACACGCCGAGCGCGGGATCGCCACCGAGGCCTGGTCCCCGCTGGGCCAGGGCAAGGGGCTGCTGACGCTCCCGGAGGTGGCCGCGATCGCCGCCCGGCACGGCCGCAGTGCCGCGCAGGTGGTGCTGCGCTGGCACCTCCAGCTCGGGAACATCGCGATCCCCAAGTCCGTGACCCCGGCGCGCATCCGGGAGAACCTGGACGTGTTCGGCTTCGAGCTGGACGCCGCCGACATGGCCGCCCTGGACGCCCTCGGCGCGGGCGCGGCGGCCCGCCGGATCGGGCCGGACCCGGCCGTGTTCGATGTCTGAGGCGCGCGTGAACCTTCCGGAGGGGATCTACCGGATCCGCAACGCGGACAGCGGGCTGGTGCTCCAGCTCGAAGGCGCCTCCCGGGTACGCGTGGGGCCCGACGGGCCGCCCGCGCCGGTGGCCGCCCGGCGCTGGCGGATCTCGCCGGTCCACAGCGGCGGCGGGATCTTCCACGTGGTGAGCGAGGACAACGGCCGGCGCCTGGACGTCGCGAACGCCTCAGTGGACAGCGGCGCCCGGGTGCAGGTGTGGCGTGCCAACGCCTTCGGCGCGCAGGAATGGCTGGTCGAGGAGCACCTGGACGATCCGGGGGTCGTCTCTCTGGTCGCGTGCATCAGCGGCCTGCTGCTGGAGACGGACGGGGAGGGCCGGGCCCGGCAGGGCGAGGACACCGACTCGCCGTCCCAGTGGTGGCGGCTGGAGCCGGCCTGACCTCGGACCGCCCGGAACCGGCCTGAACTCAGACACCACCCCGGCTCCGTACGAAGCCGCGCAGTCGGTACGTCGGCTCCGGGCGCGGGACGTCCTGGTCTGGCAGCAGCTCCAGCCGGGCCGCCAGTTCCGCCGCGGTGATGCCGCGCGGGATGACGCGCGAGGCGTACTGTCCCGCCAGCAGGGCCCGGGCGGCGCCGCGCGGGCTGCGGCCCTGGCCGTGCCCCGTGAAGCGGGCCTCGTCGGCGGGGCGCAGGCCCGCCCGCACCGCGAGGGCCTCGACCTCCCCGGAGGCGTCCGAGGGGGTCGGGGTCAGGTGCGCGGCGAAGACGGCGTCGATGTCGCTGCCGACGTCGTGGGCGGAGTCCTTGTCCACGGTGGTGACGAAGACCCCGCCGGGCCGCAGCACCCGCGCGGCCTCGGCGATCACCGCCGGCACCAGGCCCGGTCCGCGCAGCAGGTGCAGCAGCCACACCGCGCTCACCGCGTCGAGCGAGCCCGACCGCACCGGCAGCCGGGTCGCGTCGGCGAGGGCGACCGGGACGCCGCGCCGCAGGGCCATGGAGGCCATGCCGTGGGAGGCATCGGCGCCCACGACGCGCAGTCCGGGTCGGGTCAGCCGGGTGGTGACGATGCCCGTGCCGCAGCCCAGGTCGAGGAGGGTGCTCGCGTGGGGCGGGAGCAGGCCGAGGACCGCCGCGGCGGCGGCCTCGGCGCGCGGGGCGCCGCCGCGGGTGGCGTCGTAGGCCTCGGCCTCCGCGTCGTAGTCGAGCAGGGGTTTCGCGCTCGGTATGTGTGGGGGCATCAGCTCGCGCCGTGCGCGGGGGCGAGGGATTCGACGCGCTCGGCGAGGGCGAAGTCCCGCTCGGTCACCACGCCTCCGGCGTCGTGGCTGTTCACCGAGAGCCGGACCGTGTCGTAGCCGAGCGTCAGGTCGGAGTGGTGGTTCAACTCGTCCTGAACGGCGGCGATATGGGTGACCAGGGCGCTGGCCGCGAAGTGCGTGCCCAGCCGGTAGGTACGGAAGATCCGGTCGTCCTCGAAGGCCCAGCCGGGGAGTTCCCGCAACCGGTCCTCGATCTCCTTCTGCGACAGCGGCTCACTCGGCATGTACCGGCTCCTTTTCCCCGTGACGTGGAGTCAAGTTTCCCACAGTGCGCCGGAGCGAACCTTTCGCGCCATAGTGCGCTCGGGTACTTGTCCAGCCTTCCGTGCCCATCGCGCCCCCCTTATGCTCCTGCGCCGGACGTGACTGTTACCAACGGTAACCGCTCACCGGAAACCACTGACCAGGGGGTACGGAATGACACGCACCGGAGCGCCGGGCACCGGCAGTTCCCGGCGTACGTTCATCGCGGGCGCGGGCGCGGCGGCCACCGCGGGGGCGCTGACGGCCGCCGGGGCCGGGGCCGCGGCCGCCCCCGCGGCCGCGGCCGCGGCCACCGCGGGCACTCCGGGCGGCGCGGCCCCCGGGAACGGCCGCCGTGTCGCGGTCCTCGGGGGCGGGGTGGCCGGCCTGACCGCGGCGCACGAACTCGCCGAGCGCGGCTACGCGGTCACCGTGTACGAGCGCCGCGCGCTCGGCGGCAAGGCCCGCAGCATGGACGTGCCCGGCAGCGCGCGCGGCGGCCGCCGCCCGCTGCCCGCCGAGCACGGTTTCCGCTTCATCCCCGGCATCTACCACAACCTCCCGGACACGATGCGGCGCATCCCGTTCCCCGGGAACGCGAACGGCGTGTGGGACAACCTCGTCGCCCCGCGCGAGATGATGTTCGCCCGGGCGGGCGGCCGCGAGGACCTGCGCGCACCCATCCCCTGGCCCGAGCACTCCCCCGCCGAGCTGACGCCGGAGGAGCTCCGCCGCGCCCTCACCGGGATCCTCCAGTCACTGGTCCGGCTCCCGCTCCACGAGACGGCGTACTTCGTCGAGCGGGCGCTCGTCTTCCTGACCAGCTGCGACGAGCGGCGCAACGAGGTCTGGGAGCGGACGCCGTGGTGGGAGTTCACCCGGGCCGCGCAGATGTCGAGCGAGTACCAGCGCATCCTCGCCATCGGCATCACCCGCAACATCGTGGCGACCAAGGCCGAAGAGGCCTCCACCCGTACGGTCGGCGCCCTCGGCGAGGCCTTCGTCTTCAACCTGCTGGGCCGCGGCGCGGACGGCCCTCCGGACCGGATCCTCAACCTGCCGACCAACGAGGCGTGGATCGACCCGTGGGAGGCCCATCTGCGCTCGCTCGGCGTCGAGTTCAGAATCGGCTGGACGGTACGGGAGGTGCAGTACGGGAACGGCCGGGTGAGCGGGGTCGTCGTCCTGGACCCGGCGGGCGCCCGGCAGACGGTCACCGCCGACCACTACGTCTCGGCCCTGCCGGTCGAGCACGCCCGCCGCACCTGGAGCGCGGGGCTGCGGGCCGCCGATCCGATGCTGGGGCGCTGCGACGAGCTGCAGACCGACTGGATGACCGGGATCCAGTTCTACCTCACCGAGCGGGCGCCGCTGGTGCACGGCCACCTCAACTGCATCGACTCGCCGTGGTCGTTGACGGCGATCCAGCAGGCCGAGCACTGGCCCGCCCGGAACTTCCCCGCCGACTACGGGGACGGCTCGGCCGTCGACTGCCTGTCGGTGGACATCTCTGAGTGGGACAAGCCCGGGATCCTCTACGGGAAGACGGCCAAGCAGTGCACCCGCGAGGAGGTGGCGCGCGAGGTGTGGGCGCAGCTGAAGGCCTCCCTCAACGACACGGGGAAGACCCTGCTGAGCGACTCGGCCCTGCACTCCTGGTTCCTGGACCCCGGCGTGGACGGGCTGGGCACCCCCCACCCCACCAACCAGGACGAGCTGCTGATCCACCCGACCGGTACCTTCCACAACCGGCCGAGCGCGGGCACCCGTATCCCCAACTTCTTCCTCAGCGGGGACTACGTGGCGGTCGACATCGACCTGGCGACGATGGAGGGCGCCAACGCCTCCGCCCGCGCGGCCGTCAACTCCCTCCTGGACCGGGACGGTTCAGCGGCGTCGCGGTGCGCGATCCGGCCGCTCTACCGGGCGCCGGAGGTCGAGTCCGCGAAGCGACACGACCTGTGGCGCTACCGCCTCGGCCTGCGGAACGTGTTCGACCTGGGATGACCCGGTTCGACTAACGTCGTGCGCATGACGACTGCCATCCCGACCGTGGGCTCCTTGCTGCGCACCTGGCGCGAGCGGCGCGGCATCAGCCAGCTGGAACTGGCGGGCCGCGCCGACTCCTCTTCCCGGCACATCAGCTTCATCGAGACGGGCCGGTCCCGGCCGAGCGAGGAGATGGTGCTGAAACTCGCCGAACACCTCGACGTGCCGATGCGGGAGCGCAACTCGCTGCTGTTGTCGGCTGGTTACGCGCCCCGGTATGCGCACACCCCGCTCGACGACCCCTCGATGGGGACGCTGCGGCAGGGCCTGGAGCGGCTGCTGTCGGGCTACGAGCCGTACCCGGCACTGGTCGTGGACGCCACCTACGACGTGATCGCCGCGAACCGGGGCATCCTCATGCTGCTGGACGGCCTGCCCGAGCACCTGCTGGTGCCGCCGCTGAACGCGATGCGCATCACCCTGCATCCGGAGGGCCTGGCGCCCAGGATCCGCAACATCAGGGAGTGGCGGGGCCACCTGCTGGCCCAGATGGAGCGGCAGATCGCGCTGGCCCGGTCCGAGCCGCTGCGCGCGCTGCACGAGGAGGTGTCCGCGTATCCGGTTCCCGACGGTCCGGGAGACGCCGAAGCGGACGAGCCCGTACCGTACTTCGCACTGCCGCTGGTGATCGAACACGACGGGCACGTGCTGTCCTTCGTGTCGTCCATCTCCACCTTCAACACACCGATGGACGTGACCGTCGCCGAGCTGGCCATCGAAACATTGCTCCCGGCCGACCCGGCAACGGTGAAGTACCTGCGTTCACTGAACGGTTGAGCGGAGCGCGAGCTGCTGCGCCACGGCGAAGCCGGCGACGGTGAGGGCCTGCGCCGGGATCCACACGGTCCCGGCGGCGGTCGGCGAGAACCACACGAAGAGCGCGACCAGGCTCAGCACGGCCCAGGCGTAGTTGGTCTCGACCACCGCCTTCACCGCGAACGCGGGCGGCCGGCGCCGTGAGGCGAGCATGCCGACTCCGGCCCCGTACACGGCGAGCAGGACCCCGAGCTCCAGCAGCAGCCCCTGCCCGACCCCCAGCAGCCGCCCGAGCGGCACGGAGAAGGCCACGTAGGCCAGCCCGTTGACCCCGGTCACGACGGCGTCGAGGGCGAGGAACCGGCGCAGCACGGCCTGCGGCCCGGTGGTACGGGCGAGGTTGCCGAGCAGGGTTGCGGACATGGGTGATCAGCCTCCATCGAGGTCGAATGCGCCGGCGGGATACGGGCCCCGAGGCCGAGTGCGCGGCCTCGGAACCCGATGCCTCCACTGTGCCGCCCGGCCTTCAGGGGGTCGATTACCTCCGGGGTCATGCCGGGCACCACGCCCGCAGTCACGGCCGTCGGCATGCCAACCTTTTTTGAGGTGTACGGCAGGAAAGGTGGGGGTTCCCCTGTCCTGTGAGGTGCGGGGGAGCTAGGCTTCGCGGAGCCCGAGTCACTCGAACTCCCTGTCGACTTACGGAGAAGCTGCCGGTGCGAGCCGACGCCCGAACCGACCTCGCTGTGCTCTGGCACCGCGTCGGGGAGTTGTCGGAGCGGTGCGGCCGGGACCCGGGCGAGGTGCTGGCCGTGGAGCGGCTGAGCCATCTGTCCGGGGTCGAACCCGAGCGGGTGCGGCGGGTGGTCGAGGGCACCGCCGCCGAGGTTCCACTGGAGCGGCGCGTGCACCAGCGCTTCCTGCGGCTGCGGGCCACCCGTCGCGACAAGCACGGCCGGGAGTGGCCGCTCGCTGCCATCGCCGACGACTTCGGCGCGCCCGGTGCCTCCCTCGGTCCCCTCAACGCGGGCACCGGGCTGCCGCGGCTGGGCCACGCGGCGGGCGTGCAGTGTTTCTTCGGGGTCTACGCCGGCTTCCTGCTGGCCGACTCCAAGAGTGCCGTGGAACGGGCCCTCGCCCTGTCGGCCGCGACCGGCCCGGACGGTCTGGACGGCCCGGACGGCCTGGAGCACCTCTCGTACCGCACCGGCATGACCCCGAAGGCCATCCGGCTCACCCTCGACGGCAGGCCGCCCCGGCTGCCCCTGAAGGAACAGGTGCACCAGCGGTTCGAGCACCTGCGGCGCACCCGGTTAAGGGAGGACGGGCAGCCCCACTCCCTGGCGGCCATCGCCAAGTCCTTCGACGCGTCCGGGCAGTCGCTGACCCGCCTCGCCCAGGGCGAAGGCCTGCCCAACCTCGCGGCGGCGTCGGGGATCCAGCGCTTCTACGGGGTCGAGGGCGGCTTCCTGCTGGCCGAGGACACCGAGGCGCTCGCCACCGCCCTCACCGGAATCGAGCACGAGCTGGAGTCCGCCGAGAGGGCGGAGGAGAACCCGATGCTGGCCGTGATGCGGGCGCACGACGTCCGCAGCATCGTCACGCGGGCGGGCAGGCTCTCCCCGCGGGGCTGGAGGTCGCTCGCGGACCACCTGGACGACCTGCTGGCACGGGAAGGCCGGCTCGGCCGCGAGGGGGAAGCACCGTGAGGACCACACGGGCGATGCGCAGGCTCGCCGACGACCTGCTCGCCGACGCGGGCCTGACGCCTCCCGCCGATGTCACCTCGATCATCGGCGGTGTGTGCGAGGCGTACGGCCGCCGGCGCGGCGGCGGCCGGAAGGTCGACTTCCGATTCGCTTCCTTCCCTCCCGACACGGCCAGCGGGCTGTGGCTGGAGATGGAGGGGCGCGATCTGCTCGTCATCGAGGAACGCACCCGGCCCGAACACCAACTCGTCATCGCCTGCCACGAGTTGTGGCACGTGGACGAGGGCACCTGCCACCGCCACGGCCCGGGCATGGCGGTGGCCGCGCGGCTGACGGCAGTCCACGGAGACCTCGCCGGGCTGCTGCGCACCGACACCGGGCTGGGCACCGTGATCCGCCAGGCCGCCGCCCGCGCCGACCGCGAGGACCGCGAGGACCCGGCGGAGACCAGGGCCGAGATCTTCGGCCTGCACCTGGGCAAACTCCTCAAGCCGTACCTGCCGCCACCCAGGGCAGAGCAGTTCCCCGAGGCGATCGAGCGCATCAACACCTCGCTCGGCTGGGGGCGTCCCGCGTCACCCCGGTGACCGCCGCCCAGCCGACCGCCGCACCCTTCGCGCCGATGCCTCCGCACGGCCCTGACAGAGAGCACCACACGATGACCCAGTCTTCCCCGCCCCGCCGCCACGCCGTCGTCATCGGCGGCAGCATGTCCGGCCTCCTCGCCGCCGCCGTCCTGGCCGAGCACGCGACGGTCACCGTCATCGACGCGGACACCCTCCCCGACGGCCCGGCGCCGCGCCGCGGCCTGCCCCAGGCCCGGCACGTCCACGTCATGTGGTCCGGCGGGGCGCGCGCCATCGAGGACATCCTGCCCGGCATCACCGAGGAGTGGACGGCGGCGGGCGCGATCCGCCGCAGCCTGCCCGCCGACCTGGTCACCAAGACCGCCCAGGGCTGGATCCCCCGCTTCGGGGAGAAGCAGTTCAACATCTCCTGCAGCCGCGACCTCCTCGACTCGGTGGTCCGCGCCCGGGTGACCGGCCTGAAAGGGGTCACCACCCTCCAGCAGAGCCGGGTCCGCAGCCTGGAGGGCACGGCGGCCCGCGTCACCGGCGTCCGCGTGGACACCCCGGAGGAGGAGGGCAGGCTGGTCCGCGCCGACCTCGTGATCGACGCGAGCGGGCGCGGCTCCCGCGCGCAGACCTGGCTGGCGGAGCTCGGGGTGGGGGGCATCCGGCAGGCCGAGGTCGACTCCGGCCTGGTCTACGCGACCCGGATCTTCGAGGCGCCCGCCGGAGCGCACGCGATGGGCTTCCCCATCGTCAACGTGCAGTCCGACCCGCGCGTGCCCGTACCCGGGCAGACGGCCACCATCGTGCCCATCGAGAACGGCCAGTGGCAGGCCACCCTGTCCGGCACCCGGGGCGGCCAGCCGACCGGCGACCCCGACGCGTTCATCCCGTTCGCCAAGAGCGTCCGGGACCCGATCGTCGGCGAACTCCTGGAGGGGAAGAAGCCCCTCACGGACGTCGCCGTCACCCAGGGCACAGCAAACCGCCGGATCTACTTCGAGAAGGCGGAGCTGCCCGACGGCTTCTTCGCCGTCGGTGACTCGGTCGCCACCTTCAACCCGCTCTACGGGCAGGGCATGACCGTCGCCGCGCAGGGGCTGCTGGCCGTACGCGCCCTGCTCCGCGCCGAGGGCCTCGCCCACCCCGGCTTCGGCCGCGAGGCGCAGCGCGCGCTCGCCCCGCAGGTGGCCACCGCCTGGGAACTCGCCACCTCGCAGGACATCCTCTACCCCGGCGCCACCGGGATGCGGCCGCGGGCCGGGGCCGGGCTCCTCAACGCCTACGTCAGCAGGCTGATGACCGGGGCCACGACCCGGGAGTCGCTCACGGCCGCCTTCCTCCAGGTGATCACCATGAGCAACCCGCCCACGTACTGGCTGCGCCCCTCGGTGGTCTGGCACGTGCTGCGCGCGTCCGACCGGGGCGCGCTGAAGGCGCCGCCGCTCACGGCGGCCGAGCGGGCGGTCGCCGGGCTGGACGCCGCCGGTCCGGCCGGACGGACGGGCCCGGCCGACCCCGTCGGCCAGGTGCGATGACGGACGGCCTCATCCTCTACGGGCCGGGATCGCTGATGGCCCTGACCCTGCTCGTCAAGGCGCCGACGCTGCGCAGATGCTGGGATCAGCCGCTCATGCGGTCCGTGTGCGCGCTGCTCTCCGTCGCCTGCCTCACCGTCTTCCTGGCGGCCCCGCCGTCGATCGCGGCGGTCAACCGCCTGACGGGTGTGGTCAACTTCGCGGCCCCGCTGGTGTTCTGCGCGATCACCGCGTTCTCCGCGACGTGCGTCCTCCTGGTCGTGCACTGGGCCGGCGGGCCGCCGGCCGTGGTGCGGCGGGCCACCCGGCTGACGCTGACCGGCTTCGGCGCCGTCTCGCTGGCGATCGTCACCCTGTTCGTGATCGGCGACGCACCGGTGGAACGGCTGCGGGACCTGGACACGTACTACGCCAATACGCCCTGGATCCGGGAGATGGTCGTCTGCTACCTGCTGGCGCACACCGTGGGCACTTCGGCTCTGACCGTGCTGACCGGGAAGTGGCTGCTGCGCGCCGACCCCTCGCTGCGGCCGCTGCGGACCGGACTGTGCCTGATCATGTGGGGCGGGCTGCTGGACCTGGGCTACATCGCCGTGAAGTGGACCGCGCTGGGCGCCCGCTGGACGGGCCGCGACTGGGACACCCTGTCCACCGACACGGCGCCCCCGCTGGCCGCGGCGGCGGCCCTGCTCGTGGCCTCCGGGTTCATCGCTCCGCTGGTGGGCGGGTCGGCGGCCTGGCGGGACTTCAGGCAGTACCGGCGGCTGCACCCGCTGTGGAAGGCGCTGCGGGGCTTCGCGGCGTCGAGCGTACGGACGGTGCCGCTGGCGTGGTGGTCGCCGGTGGGGATCCGGCTGATCCACCGCGAGTCGGTCATCGACGACGGGATCCTGGCGCTGGCCGGCTGGTTCGACCCCGAGGTGCGCCGCGCCGCGTACGAGGCCGCGCGCGGCCAGGGCCTGAGCGAGGCGCGGGCGGCGGTGGTGGCGGATGCTGCGGTGCTGGCCTCGGCCTGCGGGCGCAGGGCGGCGGCCGGACCGGGGCATCCGGACCCGGGGCATCCGGACCCGTACCGCATGGGCTGCCGGTCGCTGGGCGCGCTGGCCCGGGAGTTCCGCCACTCCCCGATCGTCGCGACCGCCCGCCGGTCCGCCACCGCACAGGCCTGACGGCCCACGGCGAACGCCCCGGGCCCGAAGGCCCGGGGCGTTCGCCGTGCGGGGACGCGTGCGGCGCCGCTCAGAGGTCCGCGAGCTCCAGCCCGGCCTGCGCGGCGGCGGCCTGCACGGTCTGCTCCAGCAGGACCGCGATGGTCATCGGGCCGACACCACCCGGTACGGGCGTGATCAGCGAGGCGCGGGCGGCGGCCGACTCGAAGTGGACGTCGCCGACGTTGCCCTCGTTGTAGCCGGCGTCCAGGACCACGGCGCCCGGCTTGATGTCCTCGCCCCGGATGAACTCGGCCTTGCCGACGGCGGCGACCAGCACGTCCGCCTGCCGCACGATCGAGGGCAGGTCCTGCGTACGGGAGTGGCAGTAGGTGACGGTGGCGTTCTGCTCCAGCAGCAGCATCCCGGCCGGCTTGCCCAGGATCGCGCTGCGGCCGACGACCACGGCGTGCTTGCCGGTCAGGTCCACGTCGTAGGCGGCGAGCAGCCGCATGATGCCGCCGGGAGTGCAGGAGACGAAGCCCGGCAGTCCGAAGCCCATGGCGGCGAAGGAGTGCATGGTGACCCCGTCGACGTCCTTGCCCGGGGCGATGGCCTCGAAGGCGGCGCGCTCGTCGACGTGGTGCGGGACGGGGTGCTGGAGCAGGATGCCGCTGACCTCGGGGTCCTCGGAGAGCGCGGTGAGGGCGGCCACCAGCTCCTCGGTGGTGGTCTCGGCCGGCAGCTCCACGTGGCGGGAGGTGATCCCGGCCTTGGCGCAACGGTTCTGCTTCATGCGTACGTACGTCACGGACGCGGGGTCCTCGCCGACCAGCACGGTCGCGAGGCAGGGTGCGCTACCTGTGCGCTCGGTGATCTTCGCCGCGAGGGCGGCGGTCTCCTCGGAAATGCGGCGCGCGAGGGCGGTGCCGTCCATCAGCTGGGCAGTGGCAGTCGTCACGGGGTCTCCTGAACGTCGCTGCGGATCGCGGTTCGCCCAGGCGCGCGGCAGTCGACGTACGGGAAGGTGCGCCGTACACCGGGCCGCTCCCCGGTGGTGATCCACCCGAACGCCAGTCACGGCCCGCCGCCCAGTGTAGTCGACTCATCCGGTGGATGACCGGCGTCCGACCTGGGACGATTACTCGCCCACATCGGAGGCTTCATCGGAGCGCCGCAGCTGCCCTGCTAGAGTTGGAACCTGCGCCAGCGATAACCAAGTTGGCAACATCCGGCAGGTCACTGACCCGCCCGGCGGTCGGGAGGACCGTCGCACGGACGGACGTAAGAGCCGTCAAACCCTTCGGAGTGATCCAGAAGGGAATCTCCCGCCCTCGGGCGGGAGAGAGCTTCATTCCTCCGGAAGGTTATCTGGGCAGTGCCCGGCTTCAGGGTCGGGCAGCACCGGGACCGGTTACGTGAGCTCCACGAACAGACCGCACGGAAGGGCCGTCCGTGGCGTACAGCACCCGTATCCTCATCGAAGCCCGCAAAACGGGCTGGCAGCGGGCGGACGGATCCACGCCGGATCGGTTGCGCGGCCACAGCGTGGCGCAGGTCACTCAATTCAGCGCGTAACGAATCGACTCGGGCATGCGATGAACCGACAGGTGTCCTCGCGCGGCCCGGAATACAGACCCCCCTCGGGTCTGTTTCCCAAGTTCGCGCGATGATGTCCCGCCCACCCTTAATCTGTTCGCAACGAGAGGCTCCTTGTGTCGCTCAGCCCGTCCCGTACGTTCCCTCCGGAGATCGCCGAATCGGAGGCCCTGGTCGCGCTCGTCGAGCGCGGCCGCGAGCAGGGTCACATCAACGGTGACGACGTGCGCCAGGCCTTCGAGGCCGGCCGCATCCCGGTGGACCAGTGGAAGCGGGTCCTGCGCAGCCTGAACCAGGTCCTGGACGAGGAGGGTGTCGCCCTTCACGTCAGCGCCGCCCCCGCCACCAAGGCTGCCGCCAAGAAGCCCCGCAAGGCGGCTGCCGCCCCTGCCCGCACCGTGGCCAAGAAGGCCGCCGCCGCGCCGCGCCCCATCGGTGCGCGCAAGACGGCCGCCACGGGCGTGACCACGACCACGACCACCGCTGCGGCGATATCCGCACCGTCGGCCGGCTCCGTCGAGGACGAGGTGACGGCCGAGGCCGCCGCCGAGCCGAAGAAGCGGACGGTCAAGAAGACCGCCACCGCGAAGAAGACCGCCACCAAGAAGACGGCGGCGAAGAAGGCCGGCGCCAAGGACGCCGACGAGGCCGAGGCCCCCGTGGCCGTGGGCGAGGACTGGGCGGCCGAGGACCTCGCCGACGAGGCCGAGGAGGGGACCCCCAAGGCCGGCGGCACGCAGGGCTTCGTCCTGTCCGACGACGACGAGGACGACGCCCCGGCGCAGACGGTCATGGTGGCCGGCGCCACCGCCGACCCCGTCAAGGACTACCTCAAGCTCATCGGCAAGGTGCCGCTCCTCAACGCCGAGCAGGAGGTCGAGCTCGCCAAGCGCATCGAGGCGGGCCTGTTCTCCGAGTACAAGCTCGAAGAGGAGGAGGACCACAAGCCCGCCTTCAAGCGCGAGCTGGAGATCCTCGTCGAGGACGGGCGCCGCGCCAAGAACCACCTGCTGGAGGCCAACCTCCGTCTCGTGGTCTCCCTGGCCAAGCGCTACACGGGCCGCGGCATGCTCTTCCTGGACCTGATCCAGGAGGGCAACGTCGGCCTGATCCGCGCCGTGGAGAAGTTCGACTACACCAAGGGCTTCAAGTTCTCCACGTACGCGACCTGGTGGATCCGGCAGGCGATCACGCGTGCCATGGCCGACCAGTCGCGCACCATCCGCATCCCCGTCCACATGGTCGAGATCATCAACAAGCTCGCCCGCGTGCAGCGCCAGATGCTCCAGGACCTCGGCCGGGAGCCCACTCCGGAGGAGCTGGGCAAGGAGCTCGACATGACCCCTGAGAAGGTCATCGAGGTCCAGAAGTACGGCCGCGAGCCGATCTCCCTGCACACCCCGCTGGGTGAGGAGGGCGACAGCGAGTTCGGTGACCTCATCGAGGACTCCGAGGCGGTCGTGCCCGCGGACGCGGTCTCCTTCACCTTCCTCCAGGAGCAGCTCCAGTCGATCCTGGGCACGCTCTCCGAGCGCGAGGCGGGCGTGGTCTCCATGCGCTACGGCCTCAACGACGGCCAGCCGAAGACCCTGGACGAGATCGGCCGCGTGTACGGGGTCACCCGTGAGCGCATCCGCCAGATCGAGTCCAAGACCATGTCGAAGCTGCGCCACCCGTCGCGTTCGCAGGTGCTGCGCGACTACCTCGACTAAACCGTCGAGGCCCTCAGGCCGGTCGGAAGACCGGGCCCCTCGGGTGTGAACGGCAGGGAGGCACCCTGCGGAACCGGATAGGCGTGTTCGCGCCGGATCCGCAGGGTGTCGCACCGCCCGTCCGTGATCACCAGCACTGGGGCTCCGGCCGGGAAGTCCTCCGCCCGCTGGAGGCGTGGGCGCACCACGCGCCCCTGGGCACCCGGTTTCTCATGCCCCGGAATCAGCGCGGGGAGTGCTCCAGCAGGTGCTTGAGCTTCTCCTCGCTGCGCGGCATCTCCTTGCGGAGCATGGGCTTGACCACGAGCGGGACGAGGCCCCTGCCCACGCCGTGGCCCTCGAAGTCGACGGACAGCGTGACGCGTGAGCGGGTTCCGTCGCCGAGGGGTTCGATCCTGCCCCGTACGTCCGGCCGGACCGGCCCGTCGACGCCGTGGAGGTGCCAGCTGCGCGGCGGGTCGAGTTCCGTGAACTCCACCGTCGAGGGGATCCTCCGCCTGCCTATCTGCCGGGTGATGAGGACCCGCGACCCGACGTGGACCGGGAGGTCGCCCATGGGAACGGCGGACACGGCGCTGGCCTGCCACTCCGGCAGGTGCGTGGGGTCCGTCACGTAGGCGTAGACGTCCTCGGGGCTGCGTTCGATTTCGATGGTGTTGCTGATCGCGGACATGGCGACCCCTTAGAGCCCCCCTGGCTGCCCTCTTCTTCCCAAGTTACCCCCCGGGCCTTGCGAAGTTACTCCGCGGGGCAATCGGCCGCCCGCCGCCTGCGGGCGGACATCACGGCGTACACGAGGACGCCCGCGAAGAGGAAGAGCACACCCTGGTAGACGGCGGCGTAGCCGGAGCCGGCCACCAGCCACATCGAGAAGGCGAAGCCCAGGCAGGCGAGGGCGGCGTCGCGGGCCAGGCGGCCGCGGTGGACCCGCTGGGCCTGGCCGGAGAGCAGGAAGTGGACCTGCGCGGCGGTGGAGAGCAGGTAGGGGACGGTCGCGGTGAAAGTGGTGACGAGGACGAGGACCTCGAACACCCCCTCCGAGCCGGCTGTGTAGTTGTAGACGGTCAGGGCCGAGGCCAGGACGACCGTGACGACCACGCCGGCCACCGGGACGCCCCGCTTCTTCGTCTCGAAGATCTTCGGGAAGAGCCCGTCCTTGGCGGCCGCGTACGGGGTCTGCGCGCTGAGCAGGGTCCAGCCGTTGAGGGCGCCGACCATCGAGATCACGGCGGCGCAGGCGACCGCCGTGCCGCCCCAGGTGCCGCCGGCCCCTCCATCTGCGGAAAACATGGCGTTGACGGCGTCGGTGAAGGGGGCCTCGGAGGAGACCAGCTTCTCGTGCGCGACCAGGCCGAAGACGGAGAGGGTGCCGAGCAGGTAGACGGTGGCGGCGCCGACGGTGCCCAGGATGGTGGCCCGGCCGACGTTGCGGGCCGGGTCTCGGACCTCGCCTGCGCTCACGGCGGCGGATTCGACGCCCAGGTAGCTGAAGAGCAGGATCGCGGCGGAGGCGGAGACGGCGCCGACCGCGCTCTGGCCGGTGGCCCGGAAGGGTCCGAGGTTGGCCGGGTCGAAGAAGTACAGCCCGCCGACGGCCACGAGCAGCAGCGGGGCGAACTTCAGTACGGTCGCGACCAGTTGGACGGCGCCGACGTACCGGGTGCCGGCCAGGTTGGCGAGCGCCGGGAGCCACTGCACGGCGAGGGCGGCCAGGCACATGGACCACTGGTGGGTCCCGACGGCCGGGAAGAGCACGGAGAGGTAGCCGACGGCCGCCACGGCGAGGGCCGCGTTGGAGACCCAGGTGGTGATCCAGTAGCTCCAGGCGGCGAGGAAGCCGGCGAAGTCGCCGAAGGCGGCGCGGGCGTAGACGTAGGGGCCGCCGGTCTGCGGGTGCCGCTGGGCGAGGCGGCCGAAGACGAGTGCGAGGGCGACCGCGCCGAGGGTGAGCACGGCGAAGGCGAGGAGGCTGATCGTGCCGAAGGGGGCCACCGAGGCGGGGAGCAGGAAGATTCCGCCGCCGATGATGTTGCCCATGACCAGGCAGGTGGCGATCGGCAGGCCGAAGCGCCGGGCATGCGGGTCCCCCTGCGGGGTCGCATCGCCGGGCCCGGCGGCCTTGCCGGTCTCGGTGGGCAGGGCTGCGGTGCTGGTCATCGGTGGTGCGCCTCGGGTTGTCTCACATGGTGGGCAGGTCAACCCATGGTTGACCACCGCGCAGGCCGCACCAAATCAACGGGTTTCGTCCGGCGCGGGGACCCCTGCGGAGGGAAAGGTTCCGCCGGATCCGGCCTCTGGCCGGGAATCCTCCCGGAGCCGTTCCCGAGACCGACGGCCTGGCCGGTCCGGTGCCGTGGCGCCCTCCGGAACGGCCGCAACCGCCGCGACCGCCGGAACCGCCGACCGCCCGAGGCCGACCGGTGCCTGCGGGCCGTCCGCCTCCCGCAGCCAGCGCCGCAGTACGCCGTGCACCGCCTCGGCGCCCACCAGCTCCGCGCCCGGGTCCGACAGCTCGGTCGGCCACATCAGGAACGGGTGCCCCTGCTCGCCGCCCAGACCGCCGTGCGAGCCGATCTGCTCCTCGAAGGCGTGCACGGCGCCGGTGGCCGGGTCGTACGCCGAGTTCACCATGATGTCGGCCACGTGCGGGAAGGCATCGGTCCGGCGGACCGCCTCGGCCGCGCCGGGGCCGAAGGGAGCGAGCAGCTCCTCCGCCTCCCCCGGGACGTCGAGGCGGGCCTCCGCCCCGCCCGGGCCCAGCACCACCCCGTCCACCAGCAGGAAGCCCACGCCCGGGTGGTTCGCCAGGGTCGCCAGCAGGGCGGGGTGCGCGCGTTCGATCCGCTCGCGCGAAGCCCGGCCGGGTACGTCCGGGAAGGAGATCAGACCGAGGTTGCCCGAGGCCAGCACCACCGGGTCGGAACCGGGCCGCGGGTGCGCCTCCTCGCCCTCCTCCACCGGGCGGTGCAGGGCCGCCAGGACGGCCGTGCGGGCCTCGGCGCCACTGTGCGTACGGCCGGCCCGGCGGGAGACCGGCAGTCCGCAGCCCGCCCGGACCAGGTCCTTCAGGGTCAGCCCGTACCGGGCGAGGAAGGTCTCCCCCGGGCTCTGGCCGTGGTCGGAGAGCAGCACGATCCGGTAGTCGCGCGAGGCGTGCTCGGCGACCCGGGCGATCAGGGCGAGGCTCCGGTCCAGGCGCTCCAGCACCTGGTCGGTGTCCCGGCCGCGCGGGCCGGAGTGGTGGGCGACCTCGTCGTAGGCGACCAGGTCGGCGTAGACCGCGGCGCGGCCGGCGAGCATGTCACCGATCACCGCTGCCACGACCACGTCCCGTTCCACGACCGTGGCGAAGGCCCGGATCAGCGGATACAGCCCGCCGCGGGCCACGCGGGGCCGGTCCCCGCGGATCCGCGCCCGCAGCGACTGGCCCACCTCGCGGCCGGCCTCGGCGACGAAGGACAGGGCGGTGCGGACGGCGTTGGCCGGATCCGAGAAGTACGCGAAGTAGCCCGCGCGGGAGCGGTTCGCCCGGCCCCGGCGGGCGGAGACCGAGAGGACGAGCGCCAGCTGGTCCGCGCCCCCGCTGAAGAGGTTGCCCCGGCTGGCCCCGTCGAGGGTGAGCAGCCCGCCGTCCCCCGTGCGCTCGACGGCGCGCCGCTGGAGCTCGGCGGCGCTGGTGGGCCGGTTGCAGACCACCACCTCGCCGGTGTCCTTCTCGTACCAGCGGAAGGCGGGCACGTCGAAGTTGGAGCCGTGCAGGATGCCGAGCTGGCTGGCGCCGGTCTGGCTCGACCAGTCGGTGTGCCAGGAGGTGATGCGGTGGCTGCGGTCCAGCCAGCCGGCGACGGTCGGCATCAGTCCGCCGGCGCAGGCGTGGCGCAGCACCTCGTACCCGACCCCGTCGAGCTGGAGGAAGACCAGCCCGGGCACCGCCTCGTTCGCGCCACGGGCCCCTGCCCTGCGCCGGCGCCGGCGCCGCCGGTCGGCGAGCCGGTAGAGCCGGCGGCGATACGCCTCGTCGTCGCGCACCGCGAGCGCGGTGGAGGTCGCCGAGGCCACGGCGGACATCACGGCGGCCACGACCACCGCCGTCTCGGGGGCCGCCTCGCCGCGCCCGGCCGGGGTCAGGCTGAGGGCTATGAGCAGCAGCGAGCCGTTGAGGAAGAAGACGAGCAGTCCCAGTACGAGGGCGGGCACCAGCAGCAGGGCGCGTACGAGCACGGGCCAGACCAGCGCGCTCAGCAGGCCGAAGGCGCCTGCGCCCCACGCGGCGGTGACGCCGATCTGCGTGATGCTGTCGCCGTCACCGGACTGGAGCCTGAAGTCCGGCAGGATCCCGGCCAGCGCGAGCAGGGTCAGCGTCGACGCCGCCCAGACGAGGGCCACCCGTATCAGTGCGCCGCCCGCGGTCCGCCACCGTCCTCGCGCCACGCCGCACCCGCCTCACCGCTCCGGCCCACGACGCACCCGCGAGCCCCCGTCCCGCTCTCCAGGCTCGCACAGCGGGGCTCGTAGGGCGGGGTGACACGGATGGCGCACGGACGCGCGGCAGGGGCCGGCAGGGCCGGTACGGGTCGGCAGGGAGGGAGGGAGGGAGGGAGGGAGGTGGTCCGACTCAGGTGCCGTCGTAGCCCGCGGTCGGCATGGACAGCCGGCGGTGCACCTCGGCCTTCATCGCGGAGGTGTACTGCGGCTCTTCGTGCCCGGCGGTCTCCAGCCGTACGCCGCGCCGCTCGCACTCGGCGGTGAACTCCTCGACGGAGCGCAGCGCGCGGGCCAGCACCCGGTGGTTGGCGGCGACGAACAGGTCGACCTGCCCGGCGTCGACGTCGCACCACAGTCCGCAGTGGTCGGGGCGCAGCCCGTAGACGAGCAGGTGGCGTGTCACGACGTAGCCGCGGTCGGCGGCCCAGCGCGCGCACATGGCGTGCTGGCTGCGGGTGTCCACGGCGAAGGGGTCGGCGTCGAGGTCTTCGAGCGGGGCCAGGCTGGCGATCGCGGCCACGCGCAGCTCTTCCATGCCGCCCGACCCTACTCCGATCCGCCGCCGGGGAGGAGGGGGCGGTCCGCCGCCGGGGAGGAGGGGGCGGTCTGCTCCGGTTCCGGGCGGATCGAAAGGGCAGCCTTTAGGCTCGGTGGCGAGGCGGGACGCGCGAGGAGGGAGGCCCGGTGCCGGTGGAGATCACCTGGTGGGGGCATGCCACGTGCACAGTCGAGGACTCCGGGGTACGGGTGCTGACGGACCCGCTGTTCGCCCGGCGGCTCGCGCACCTGCGGCGGCGGCGGGGGGCGGTGCCCCCGGCGCAGGCGGCCGTGGCGGACGTGGTGCTGGTGTCGCACCTGCACGCCGACCACATGCATCTGCCGTCGCTGGCCGCGCTCGCGCCCGGGACCCGGCTGCTGGTGCCCCGCGGCGCGCGCCGGGCGGTGCCGGGGCTGGCCCGGCTCGCGGGCGTGCGGGGGCTGGCGGTGACCGAGGTGGCCCCGGGCGAGGAGGCCGACGTAGGAGGCGGCGTACGGATCCGCGCGGTCAGTGCCCGGCACGACGGGCGGCGGCTGCCGTACGGGCCGCGGCTCGCGCCGGCCCTCGGGTACGTGGTCCAGGGTTCGGCGCGGACCTACTTCGCCGGGGACACTGGGCTGTTCGACGCCATGGCCGAGGAGGTCGGGCCGGTGGACGTGGCCCTGCTGCCGGTGGGCGGCTGGGGCCCGTACCTGGGGCCGGGCCATCTGGACGCGGGACGGGCGGCGCGGGCCCTGGCCGACCTGGCTCCGGCGGCAGCCGTGCCGGTGCACTACGGCACGTACTGGCCGATCGGGCTGGACGCGGTGCGGCCGCACGAATTCCACGCGCCTGGCCAGGAGTTCGAGCGCCGCGCGCGGCGGCTCGCCCCGAAGGTGACGGTCCGGGTGCCCGGCCACGGCGAGCGGGTGCGGCTGCCGTGACGTGGCCCGACATCGCGGCGGCGGCCGGCCAGGTCCCGCCGGAGACCACCCAGCAGGCGGTGGGCTACCCGGCGTTGTTCGTGCTGGTGGCGCTCGGCGCGCTGGTGCCGGTGATCCCGACCGGGGCGCTGGTGAGCTCGGCGGCGGTGGTGGCGTTCCATCAGCGGTCGTTGCCGTTCGCGGTGTTGCTGGTGTGCGCGGTGGCGTCGCTGGCGGCGTTCACCGGGGACGTGGCGCTGTACTGGCTCGGCCGGCGCGGGGTGCGGTCGCGCAATGGCTCGCGCTGGCTGGAGGCGTTGCGCGGCCGGGCCACGCCCGAGCGGCTGGAGCAGGCGCAGACGCGGCTGGACGAGCACGGGGTGCTCGTCCTGGTGGTGTCCCGGCTGCTCCCGGCGGGCCGGATCCCGGTGATGCTGGCCTGCCTGCTGGCGCAGCTGCCGCTGCGCCGCTTCGCCCGCGGCGACGCCCCGGCCTGCCTCGCCTGGGCGGCGACGTACGGCCTGATCGGCATCCTGGGCGGCTCCCTCTTCGCGGAGCCCTGGAAGGGTGTGGCCCTGGCCGTCGGCCTGACCCTCCTGATCAGCGCGGGCCCCTCGCTGTGGCGCCGGATCCGGGGCGCTCGGACAGCGGGCTAGACCTCAACTGCGGTTGAGGTCATAGGGTTTCCGTATCGAGCGATCTTGAAGAGCGAACGGAGCGAACCGTCATGGAGTACTCGCACAGCGACGCCGAACTGATCCGCCAGCCCATCGGCTACTGGAGCTGGGCCGCCTACGACGCGGTCGTCACCCGCACCAGGGGGGCGCTCGCGCAGATCGGCACCACGCAGCCGCAGTGGTGGGTCCTGGCCCAGGTCGCCGGGGCCGAGACGGTGAAGACCCGCGCCGAGGTGACCGAGACCCTGCAGGGCTACCTCTCCGTGGGCGCGCAGGCCCTGTCCGAGGAGATCGACACGACCATCGCCCAAGGGTGGATCACGCAGGACGACAAGGGGAACCTCGGGCTGACGGCGGAGGGCCGGACGTTCTTCGACCAGGCGGCCGCCCTGCAGAAGGACTTGTGGGACGAGCGCCACGCGGGCATCTCGGACGAGGAGTACCTGGCCACCCTGAAGGTGCTGCAGCGGTTCATCCACAACGTGGGCGGCCGGGCCTGGCACCACTAGTAGGGCTTTGTTAGG
>NZ_JAGGOZ010000133.1:0-4912 GCF_018614075.1 Streptomyces sp. ISL-94
GCACTACCCGCCGAAAGTCCAACTCTCCAAGTTGGTCAACTCCCTCAAGGGCGTCAGCTCCCGCAGGCTGCGCCAGGAGTACGACAGCCACGTCCGCCGGTACCTGTGGGGCGGACACTTCTGGTCCGGCTCCTACTTCGCCGGATCGTGCGGTGGGGCACCCCTGACCGTCGTCAAGCAGTACATCGAAAACCAGCAGCGTCCCGTCTGACCGTCACCCCGGAGGCGCAGAGCACTCCGGCGCTCCGCGCCCCCGGGCCAAGGATGGCCTTCACCCCCGCCCTGAAGGGCGGAGCACTGGCCAAGATCAGAGGTAGCCGATCCTCTCGGCCTGCCAGGAGCCGGCGTAGAGCAGCCCGGTGGCGGCGGCGAGGAACAGCAGCGGGGCGATGAACAGGCCCGCGTAGAAGTGCATGCGCAGGAGCAGCGGCCGCAGGGCGGCCCAGCCGCCACCGCGGTTCATTTCGGGTATGCCGGCGGGGGCGTCCGGGGTGCGGACGTCCTGAACCTCGTCAAGGGACATGTGGGTCCTAGGTGTTGGCGAAGACATGGGGAATCGGCCCCAGGTCTCGCCCCCCTCCACCGAGGAGGGTGCGCCGGTTCAGGCGCGGGCAGGACGGCCGGGGGCCGTGGCGCGGACGGCTCGGCCCGCGGGCGGCCCGCGGCGCACCACGGCATGGGCGTGCACGGCCCCGCGCAGGCGGCGCGGCCGCTGGTACGGGCGGCGGAACGCGGGCGGGGCCGCCGGGGCTGCCACCCGCTCCCGTACCAGGGCGAGCACGCGGGAGAGCGGCCGGGCCGCGTGCCGCGCGGCGGCGCCCAGGGTCCGGGCCAGCCGGAAGACGGCGGCCTCGCCCCACGCCAGCCAGCCGGCGCAGAAGAGTCCGGCGAGCACGTGCGCGGCGATCATCCCGGCCCCGCCGTGCCCGGCCGTGGCATGCCCGGCCATGCCTGCGAGATCGGACATGCCCGTCATGTCGGCCATCCCGGCGGCCATCCCGGCCATCCCGGCCATCCCGGCGCCCGGGCTCGCGCCCATCTCCATGCCCGGCATGGGTTGGTGCCCGGACACCAACGCGGGCGCGGCCGCCTGGCTCCCGGAGAAGACGAGGTGCAGCACCCCCTGCACGGCGAGCAGGGCCGCGGCGATCCCCGCCGGTCCCCGCCGCCGTCCGGCGGCGAGCCAGGCGAGTACGCCGGTCACCCCGAAGGCGCCCAGAAGGCCCGGCAGCGGAATGTCGGTGCCGGACATGTGCGCATGCCCCACCGCGCCCAGCGCGGTACACACCGCCGCGAACATCGCGGCACGCGTGGTGCGCATCGGCGCGGGGTTCGTCGGCATGGCCGGAACATGGTCCCACGGGGCCGGTGGCGCCCGCCAGGAGGCCGTATCCGATCATGGTCGGGTGAATCCAATTCCACTGGGGGCGGCGGTCTACGCCGGCGGGGTCCAGCTCGGTGCGCACGCCCTGGAGCGGATGGCGGCCGCAGAGCGGGAGCAGCTGCTCCGGAGCTGCTCGACGAATGTCGACAATCTCGCCGCCGGGCGCTGGGAGACGCTGCTGACCAGCGCCTTCGTCGTCGAGGAGCCCATGCCCCTGCCGTACGCACTGCTGCTGGTCGCGGTCCTCGGCTACGCCGAGTACGCGTACGGCGCCTGGTGGACGGCCGCGGTGTTCCTGTTCGGGCACGCCGCGGCGACCCTCCTCGTCTACGGAGCCCTGCGCGGGACGGCCGATCCGCGGATCCGGCGCGCCCTGGACGTGGGGACCAGCTACGGGTTCAACGCCGTGCTCGGGGCGCTGACCTCGGCCCTGCCGCGCGGGGCGGTCCGTACGGCCGCGCGGGCGGGGCTGCTGGCCCTCGCCGCGACGCCCGTGATCAAGCGCGGGCGGACCTTCACGGACGCCGGACACCTGGCCGCCCTCGGCATCGGGATCGGGGTCTCACTGGCCGTCGATTGTCTTTCCGGCCCAAACCATCAGAAAATCATATGAAACACCACACCGTACGAGCACACGCACGAGCCGCTGGAGCAGCCACGATGACCGCCACCCCCGCCACGACCGTCGCCAACCTCCGCGACCTCGGCGGCACCCCCCTCTCCGGCGGCCGCACCGTCCGTCCCGGCCTGGTGCTGCGTTCCGGCCAGCTCGACCGGCTCGACCCCGACGCCGACCCGGTGGTGGCCGCGCTGGGCCTGCGTACCGTGATCGACTTCCGCACCGACGCCGAGCGCACCGCCCACCCCGACCGGGTCCCGGACGGCGCCCGCCTCCTCGTCGGCGACGTCCTCGCCGACAAGGTGAACTCGGGCCGGATGCCCGCCGCAGCGCAGCTCAAGGACCTGCTGTCCGACCCGGTGGTGGCGGAGGAGCGCCTGGGCGGCGGCAAGGCGCAGGCCCTGTTCGCCGACGTCTACCGGTCCTTCGTGAGCTCCGCCTCCGCGCAGGCCGCGTACCGGATGCTGCTCACCGAGGCCGCCGACCCGGACGCCGGCCCGCTGCTCTTCCACTGCACGGCCGGCAAGGACCGCACCGGCTGGGGTGCGACGGTCATCCTGTCGCTGCTCGGCGCGGCCGACGAGACGCTGATGACCGAGTACCTCTCCGTGAACCCGGCGGTCAAGCAGGCCTTCGCCCCCATGATCGAGGGCTTCACGGCGGCCGGCGGCGACCCGGACATCGCGCTCGCGCTGATCGGCGTCTTCCCCGCCTACCTGGAGGCGGCCCTGGACGAGGTCGAGACGCGCTACGGCTCCATGGAGAAGTACGTGCGCGAGGGGCTCGGCGTCTCCGACGAAACGGTCGAGGCGCTGCGCGCCCGCCTGACCGCCTGACCGCCTGACCGCCTGACCGCCTGACCGCCTGACCGCCTGAACCCGGCGTCCGGCCGCACCCCGAGGGTTTTTGACCCGAACGGATGCACTGGGGACGGGTGACCATCCGACGATTCCCTCGTTCTGCTGAATGTGACTGCGCCGGATACCGCCACCCGCCCCCTGTCTCCCGACGTCGAGCAGGCCGAGGCCGCCATCGTCGAGCACTACCCTCGGCTGGTGCGGCTCGCCTACCTGGTGCTGCCGCCCGCCCTCGGCCGCAACCGGCGGGTGCTCACCGCCCATTCGCTGGTCCACCGGGCCCTGCCCCGCGGCCGCCGGGACGCGGCGGCGGCCGTGCAGGGCGGGGTCCCGGGCCAGCGCGGCGGCGGGGGCGACGCCGGGTACGCGTACGTCCGGCTGCGCGTGCTGCGCGCCGCCCTGGAGGCCGGGGTCCCGCTGACCTTCCGCGCCCTGCCCCGGCGCGCGCAGCTCCCGCCCGTGCTCCCCCAGGTGTGGGGCCTGCGGCTGTTCCCCCGCTCCGGCGGGGCCGAGGAGCTCGCCCTCGACCAGTGGCTGGCCACCCTCGGCGGGCCCGGCCGCGCCGCCTGCGTGCTGCGGGCCCTGGAGCGGCTGCCCGAGCCGGAAGTGCTGCGGGTGCTGGACGAGGCCGGGGTGGCGGACCCGGCCGCCGCGGTCGCGGAATCCGGGGATCCGGCGAACGACTCCCTCTTCGCCTCGCCCGAGTTCGACCCGTGCGTGCTCCAGGCCCGGCCCACCGATCTGCTGCGCCGCCGGCGCCTGGTGCGGGCCGCCGTGGCCGCCGGGGCCGCCCTCGCCGTGTGCGGGGCGCTGCTCGCGCTGCCCGGCGGGGGCTGGGGCGCGGACGGGGCCGCCGCCCCGCCGTACTCCCGCAACGCCGCGGCCGAAGAGGCGCTGGACCCCGGGAAGCTGCTGCGGGCCGCGCCCGCGCTCTGGCGCACGTCCTCCCGTACGGACTTCTCCGCCTGGCCCGCGCGCGGCGACCGGGCCGACGACACCGGGCTGCTGCGCCGGGCGCTGGCCGCCTGGGCCCGGCCCGGCTCCTCGGTGGCCGTCTCGGCCACTCCGGGGACCCCCGCCGGGCCGCCGATGGGACCGGCGCAGCTGCTGTTCGCGGGCGCCGTCGACCAGGCCGTGGTGGTGCTCTTCTACGACGGCCTGCGCGTGGTCCGGTACGCCGAGCCGCGCACCGGGACCGCCGGCGCCGCCCTGGACTTCGCCCGGACCGACGGCGCCTCCGCGGACACCGCGACCGCTCTCGTGGTCAGCCGGGTCGACGGCAACGTCCGCTACCTCGCCGCGCCCTGGGTGACCGGGGCGGCCCTGCGGGACCTGCTCAAGCCGGGCGAGACCCCGGCGGCCCTGAAGCTCGGCCCGGACGGGGTCACCCCGCCGGTGCCGAGTCCGGCCGCGGCGGGCAACTGCACCGGCTGGAACGGCCTGGCCCTGACGGGCGACGGCGCCACCCGGCTGATCACCGACCTCGGTGAACTGACCCCCGCGCGGCTCACGTCGGGCGCTCCGGGGGCCGAGCGCGATGTGACGGAGGCCGCGGAGCTCGGGGACTGGTCGCGGATCGCGTGTCTGCTGCCGTCGGTCCGCTCGCACGGGGTCCGTACGGTCAACGCCTGGACGTACGCGAAGCAGCCGCTGCCGGAGGGCGAGGGGACGGCGACCTGGCTGTGCACGCGGGCCGAGACCTGGCAGGGCTCGGCGGACCGGGTACAGGCGCAGTTCCTGACCCCGGGCGCCCCGCTCGCCGCGCAGGCGGCCAGGTCGGAGGGGTCGCAGGCGTGCGGTCCGCGGGAGCCCCGGGTGCTGGCGGGCGTGCTGTGGAAGTCGCGGGCGGGCCAGTGGTACGTCCTCGCGGCGGGCAGTGCGCAGTTCGCCTCGCTGTCGGTGTCGGGCGGCGGGGTGAACGGGTCCGCGAACGGCAACCGGCTGGCGGTCAAGGCGCCGGCGGGCGCGCAGGTCGACCTGTCGGGCAAGCTCACGGACGGCACGAAGGCGGGGGCGCTGCGCTAGTGCTGTGCCGGAAAGGTTCACCGGGTC
>NZ_JAGGOZ010000133.1:4930-32700 GCF_018614075.1 Streptomyces sp. ISL-94
CGGCCACAGCACTAGCCGGCCGCCTGGGCCTCCGGCAGCGTCACCGGCCGGAGGCACTGGTGTGCCGGCACCGGCACCGACAGATTGGGGCGTGCAGAGGGGTTTTCCTCTCTCCTACCCATCAGTACATTGACGCCATGTCTAATACGCCGCTCGCGCCCGCCCCCGTGGCGTCGGAACACATGGACCTGAAGCCCCGGAATGTGTCCTTCGGCTGGGAGGACACCCCACTCCACTGGCTGCCGAACGACCCCTTCACCGGGCACATGATCAACGTGCTGCACCTGCTGCTCCCCGCGGGCGAGCGCTGGTTCGTGCACGTCTACAAGCAGGTGCTCCCGTACATCAAGGACGAGCAACTACGGACGGACGTCGTCGGGTTCATCGGCCAGGAGGCCATGCACGCCGCCGCGCACGACGACGTGCTCCCCCACCTGAAGCGGCTGGGGCTGGACCCGACCCCCTACACCGCGCAGGTCGACTGGCTCTTCGAGAAGCTGCTCGGCGACCGGACCCTGCCCCCGGGCCGGGCGCGCCACTGGTGGCTGATGGAGCGGGTCGCGATGATCGCGGCGATCGAGCACTACACGGCGTTCCTGGGCGACTGGGTCCTGAACGCGGACGAGCTGGACCGGCGGGGCGCCGACCCCACCATGCTCGATCTGCTGCGCTGGCACGGCGCGGAGGAGGTCGAGCACCGCTCCGTGGCCTTCGACCTCTTCATGCACGTCGACGGCAACTACCGCCGCCGCGCGCGGACCTGGGCCACCGGCTTCTCGGCGCTGGTCTTCCTGTGGCAGCGCGGGGTCCGCTTCTTCATGGAGAACGACCCGACGCTCGCCGACGGCAAGGCCTCCTTCGGACAGTTCTTCCGGGCCGGGCAGCAGGGCGTGCTCCCCACCACGGGCGCCATGCTGAAGTCCATACCGAAGTACCTCTCCCGTACGTACCACCCTTCGCAATCGGGCTCGACGGCCCAGGCGGTGGCCTACCTGGCCGCATCACCCGGCGCGAACGGCGGTGCCGCGGCATGAGGCGCGCCCTCGCGGTCACGGCGGTGGCGGGCGCGGCCTGGGCGGCCAAGCGGTCGCTGGGCCGCCGCATCGGGAAGTCCCCGCTCTGGCCCCTGCCCGCACTGGACACACCGGTCTCCGGCTACTCCCCGCGCCGCCCGCTGCGCGCACTGATCGTCTCCCGTACGGAGCCGGCCGAGGGGGTGCTGCGGCTGGTCCTGGAATCGCCCGAGCTCCCCGCGTGGGCTCCGGGCGCGCACGTGGACATCACCCTCCCCTCGGGCCTCGTGCGCCAGTACTCGCTGTGCGGCGATCCGGCGGACGGGGGTGCGTACACGATCGCGATCCGCCTGATCGAGGACGGCCGCGGCGGCTCCCGCGAGGCGCACGCCCAGCTGGTCGAGGGCGCCGAGCTGGAACTGCGCCCGCCGCGCAACCGCTTCGAGCTGGTCCCCGCGCCCTCGTACGTGTTCGTCGCGGGCGGCATCGGCATCACCCCGATCCTGCCGATGCTGCGGGCGGCCACGGCGGCCGGCGCCGACTGGACCCTCCTCTACGGGGGCCGCTCGCGCGCCTCGATGCCCTTCCTGGCCGAACTGGCGCAGTACGGAGAGCGGGTCTCCGTCCTGCCGGAGGACGAGGTGGGCCGGCCCGGCCTGGCCCCGCTCGCCGGGATCCGGCCCGGCACGCTGGTCTACTGCTGCGGCCCGGAGCCCCTGATGGGGGCCGTCACGGCCGCGGTCCCGGATCCGGCGCAGGTCCGCCTGGAGCGTTTCGCCCCGTCGGCGCCCGGTCCCTCGCGGCCCTTCACGGTGGAACTGCGCCGCTCGGGGCGCACCGTGGAGGTCGGCGCGGCGGAAACCACCCTGGCCGCGGTGCGTCGGGAGCTGCCCGACACCCCGTACTCCTGTGAGCAGGGTTTCTGCGGCACCTGCCAACACCGGGTGCTGTCGGGCGAGGTCGACCACCGCGACGAGCTGCTCACCGACCAGGAGCGCGGGGACTCGATGCTGCTGTGCGTCTCGCGCGCGAAGGGGGACCGCCTCGCCCTGGACCTCTGATCGGTCCCCAGTAGGGTGTCCGCATGACAACCGGGGTGCGGCGCAGGATGGGTGTCGAGGAGCGGCGGCAGCAGCTGATCGGGGTTGCCCTGGAGCTGTTCAGCCACCGGTCGCCCGACGATGTCTCCATCGACGAGATAGCGGCGGCCGCGGGGATATCGCGGCCGCTCGTCTACCACTACTTTCCGGGCAAGCTGAGCCTGTACGAGGCGGCGCTGCGGCGGGCCGCCGATGAGCTGGCGCTGCGGTTCGTGGAGCCCCAGGAGGGGCCGCTCGGCGCCCGGCTGCTGCGGGTGATGGGGCGGTTCTTCTTGTTCGTCGACGAACACGGGCCGGGTTTCTCGGCGTTGATGCGGGGCGGGCCGGCGGCCGGGAGCAGCCGGACCAACGCGATGATCGACGAGGTGCGGCAAGCGGCGTACGAGCAGATCCTCGCGCACCTGGGCATCGCGGTCGAGGATCCGCCGGCCCGGCTGGAACTGGTGGTGCGCTCCTGGGTGTCGCTCGCCGAGTCCACGGCGCTGATCTGGCTCGACGGGCGCCGGATTCCGCGGGGCGAGCTGGAGTTGCAGCTGGTGCACGACTTCGCGGCGCTGGCCGCGGTGAGCGCCGCGTACGACGCCGAGATGGCCGGGATCCTCACGCGGATCCTGTCCGACGAGCCGGCGGACGGGCCCTTCGGGGAGCTGGTGGCCCGGCTCGGAGCCCTGATGGGGGCCGGGGTCGCGGGAGGGGTGCCCCGCCCGCGTTGATCTTGCGTGTGGCGGCCCCTCCCCCTTCACCGATAATGCCCGCGTGATCATTGACGACGGGATCTTGTTCCGGCCGGCTGTGGAGAAGGACGCCGGCACTCTGGTGCAGCTGTACGACGAGGCTGCCCGCTGGATGCGGAAGCAGGGGATCGAGCAGTGGAAGCCGGGCGACAAGGACGCCGCGCACTTCCTGGCGAAGATGCGCGACGGCGAGGTGTGGCTCGCCGGTGACGCCGACGGGCGGGTGGTCGGGGCGTACGAGCTGTGGTGGTCCGACGAGGAGGCCTGGGGCGTCCAGCCGCCGGTGGCCGGGTACGTACACCGGCTGATGGTGGCGCGCGGGGCCGCCCCCGCCGGCGCCGGGCGCCGCATGCTCGAACATGCCGAGCGGCGGATCGCCAGGACGGGGCGGGAGCGGGCCCGGCTGGACTGTGTCTCCACCAATCCCCGGCTGCTCGCGTACTACCAGGGCGCGGGCTACCGGGTGGCCGGGGAGTTCCCCCACAAGGAGGGGAAGGACGGCAGGGTCTACGGGGTGATCCTGCTGGAGAAGCGGCTGGACCGGCTCACCGTCGTGTGAAGACGGCGACGGTGCGGGCGGGGGTCGTGAACTCTCCTGTCTGCGCGTCGTACGCGGACTGCTTGACCGTGGCGTCGGAGCCCGCGGCCTGGACCGGGTGGAGGGCGTAGGCGCTGCCCGCGAGGGCGGGGAGGCGCTGGGGCTGGGCGGTGGGGGTGGCGTTGAAGACCACCACCAGGTCGCCCAGGGTCATGGTGATCACGCCCGGGGTCTCGTCCTTGCCGGAGAGGGGGAAGGCCAGCTGCTGCTGGACCGCCTCCGCGGTGGTGAGGGCGAAGGACCGTTCCGTCGTACGGATCCTCAGCAGGTCGCGGTAGGCGGCCGAGGCCCCGGTGATCTCCGCGCAGCCGGGAGCGGCGCCCGTCAGCAGGGGCTTCGCGTAGAGCCACTTCGAGGCGTTGTCCGCGGCCGGGGGCAGGCCGCGGCCGAAGCCGTTGCCGTCACGGCAGTCCCAGTGGATGGCGTTGAACCAGTCGCCGCTGTCGTAGGAGTTGCGGTCCAGGGACTTGGAGCGGAGCAGGTCGGTGCCCGCCTGGGAGAGGGCCGGGCCCTGGGAGAGGGCGGCCGTCGCCATGGCCAGGACCTGCATGCGGGCCCGGTCGGCGGCGGAGGTGCTTGGCGGGAGCTTGTAGGTGAGGGCGTCGGCGAGGGTCTCGTTGTCGTGGGCGTCCGCGTAGGCGAGGGCGTCGCCGGGGGCGGCCGCGTAGCCGGCGGGGGCGCCGTTGTAGTCGAGCTCGGAGCCCTTGATGCGGCGGCCGGTGGTGTCGGTGAAGGCGTACGGGGCGAGGTTCCCGGACAGGCCGACCTTGATCAGGTCCTGGGCGTGCAGCAGGCGGGCCTTCTGCTCGGCCGGGGTGCCGTTGGCCGGTGAGCCGTTCGGTGCGGTGAACAGGCCCGAGGCGAAGCCCTGGACGCGCGGGTCCTCGTCGAAGGGGCCGCCGCCGCGGACGGCGTCGCGGGCCCGGTCGGAGAAGGTGGCGATGCCGGTGCCGGCCATGTTCTGCTGGGTGGCCTGGACGAAGCGGGCATCGTTCGCGATCTCGCCGAAGTTCCAGCCCTCCCCGTAGAGGACGATCTTCTTCCCGTCGACCCCGTCCTTCGCCGGGGTGAGCTCGTCGAGGGCCTTGCGGACGGCCAGGATGTTGGCCTTCGGGTGGTGGCCCATCAGGTCGAAGCGGAAGCCGTCGACCTTGTACTCCTTCGCCCAGGTGACGATCGAGTCCACGACCAGCCGGCCCATCATCGCGTTCTCGGGGGCGGTGTTGGAGCAGCAGGTGGAGGTCGCGACGCTGCCGTCGGCCAGCAGGCGCTGGTAGTAGCCGGGGACGATGCGGTCCAGGATGGACTTGTCCGACTGCCCGGCGGCGACGGTGTGGTTGTAGACCACGTCCATCACGGTGCGCAGCCCTGCGCCGCCCAGGGACTGGACCATCCTGCGGAACTCGACCGTACGGGCCGTGCCGTTGGGGTCGCTCGCGTACGAGCCCTCGGGGACGGTGTAGTGCAGCGGGTCGTATCCCCAGTTGTAGGAGTCCTTCGCGGCCGCGGCGGCCACGCACGCCTGCTGCTCCTGCGAGTCCGGCGCGTAGACCGTGAGGTCGCAGGCGGGCTCGGTGCGGTCCGCCGCCTTCTCCGGGATGGTGCCGATGTCGAAGGCCGGCAGGAGGTGGACGTAGGAGGTCCCGGCGACGGCCAGGTCGCGCAGGTGGCGCATGCCCGCCGAGCCGGTGTCCGTGAAGGCGAGGTACTGGCCGGGGTGCCGGGAGGTCCGGTCCGCGACGGAGAAGTCGCGGATGTGCAGTTCCTGGATCTGCGCCGAGGTGAAGGGGACGGGCGCGGGCTTGCGCAGGTCCTTCCAGCCGGGCGGGGCGAGCTTCGGGTCGGCGAGGTCCACGGCCAGGCTGTGGGTGGAGTCCGCGGTCAGGGCCGTGGAGTAGGGGTCGGTGACGAGGTTGCGGACCACCTGGCCGGTGCTCGGCGCCCAGACGGTCACGGCGTAGCGGTACGGCTTTCCGGCCCAGCCGCGCTCGCCGCGCACCGACCAGACGCCGGTGGTGTCGTCGCGGCGCATGGCGTGGGTGCGGCCGTCGAGTTCGAGGGAGACCTCCTGGGCGGTCGGCGCCCAGACGGAGAGGGTGGGGCGGCCGTCCTTGAAGACCGGGCCCAGGGGCGCGGTGGTGGCGTACAGGTCGTCGAGTACGCCGGCGAGCTGGACGCCGGTGGCGGCGAGGACGGCGCCGTTGGCGGCCCGGGCGCTCGCGACGAGCTGGCCGCGCAGGGCCTCGCGGACCTGGTCGCGGTCGCGCGGGTCGACGGTGAAGGCGGTGTACGCCGCCAGGTGCGGGAACTTCTGCTTCTGGGCGGCGGTGAGCTCGGACCGGTTCAGCCGCAGCCACCGGGCCCGGCCGGTCAGGGTGCCGTTCTCGGCCTTGACGGCGCCTTCGCGGGAGGCGAGGAGCTGCACGGAGGCGGCGGCCGCGGGGGCGTTCCAGGCGAGGGTGTCGCGGTCGATCCAGACGGCCTGGGCCTTGGTGGGGTCCAGGGCGGCCGCCGATCCTGCGGGCTGCGGCAGGAGGTACTGCTCCTTGCCGCCGAGCATCCAGACCTCGTGGCCGGTGGCCTTCAGGTCCAGGGACCGGTCGGTGGGGAGGTCCTTCTCGTCGCCCTTGTGGAGGATGTAGCTGAGGGTGGTGGCCCCGGCCGCGAGCGGGACCTCGTAGACCGCGCCGTAGGGGTCGGTGCGGGCGGGGAGCAGCGGCTTGGACCATTCGGTGGGGCTCGCGGCCCCGGTCCAGACGTGCAGGCCCCAGCCGTCGTAGGCGCCGTCGGCGCGCTGGTAGTGCAGGACGGCCTTGCCGGTGTCCTGCGGCGGGTAGGCGGGCCGGTCGGTGCGGGCGGGTTCCTTGCCCTGCTCCAGCCAGATCTCGCCGGTCTTCGTCACGTCGATGGTGCGGTCGGCGGCGACGTCCTTGTTGCCGTCCTTGTCGATGACGAGGTAGCCGACGGAGGAGGCGCCGGGCTTCAGGCGGACGTAGGCGAAGGCGCCGTACGCGTCGCGGCCGGTGAAGTCGTGCCCGGCGGGCTGTGCCTTCGACGGAGCTGCCTCCCCGTCGGCAAGGTCCCCCCAGGCGTACAGGCGCCAGTTCGTGTAGTCCCCGTCGGGGCGGTTGTAGTGGACGACGGCGTAGTCGCGCTGGGTGGCCGTGGGGACCTCGGCGGGCGGGACCTGGCCGGAGGTGGACTCGGCGAGGGCGCTCGCGCTGCGGCCGGTGGAGTCGACGACGACGGCCTTGTAGCGCAGGGGCGTGCCGGCGGGGGCCGTGATGTGCTGGGTGACCTTGTACGGGGCGTGGTCGGCGGAGCCGAGGACCTGCCACTTCTCGTTGCCGGTCTGGGCGGCGAACACGACGCGGTTCAGCCCGCCCCCGGTCACCTCGGCGCTGAGTTCGACGGTTCCGGTGGCGCCCGGGGCCGGTGCCTTGAGGGTCAGGGCGGGCTTGGCGGCGGGGGCCGCGAGCGGGGCGGTGCCCTGGAGGACGACCGAGCCGAAGGCGGGGACGACGACGGTGAGCTTGCCGGCCGCGGAGGCGCGGATCAGCGCGGTGCCTCCGTAGAGGGTGCGGTACTGGGCGCCTGCCGGGGCGTCGATCTCCACGGTCCTGGACTCGGCTCCGTTGTTGGCGGCGACCAGGTACTCGGTGCGGCTGCGGGCGTCCGTACGGGCGAAGGCGTAGACCGAGCCGTCGGCGAGGCGCTCGCTCTGCACCCCGTCACGCAGGGCGGGGTGCTCCTTGACCAGCTTCGAGAGAGCACTGATCTGCTGGTAGAGCGGGTGCCCCGGATCGTAAGCATCGCTCGCGTGGGTGCGCACCGTTCCGAGCTGGTCGTCATCCAGGTAGTCGGCGGCCTGGGAGGCGAACAGCGGCTGGCGGGCGTCCTTGTCGCCGCCCGCGCCCGTGAAGCCCTGCTCGTCACCGGAGTAGACCACCGGGTTGCCCCGGGAGAAGAACATCAGCTCGTTGGCGAGCCGGTAGCGCTCCAGCAGCTCCTGCTCCCCGGCACCCGGCCGGTCCTGCTTCAGGAAGGTGCCGAAGCGGCCCATGTCGTGGTTGCCGAGGAAGGTCACCTGCTCGTAGGCGTTGGCCTTGTCGGTGGTGTACCGGTAGTCGTCACCGAAGACCGAGGCCAGCCGCCCGGCCCCCGCGCCCTGGGAGGCGTAGGAGCGGATCGCGTCCTGGAGCGGGAAGTCGAGGGTGGCGTCGAGCCGCCCGCGCGTCACGTACGGGGAGGTGACCGCGGTGTCGGCGGAGTAGACCTCGCCGAACATGAAGAAGTCGTCCCGGCCGCGCTTCGCCGCGTACGTGTCGAGGGCGGTCGCCCACTGCGTCCAGAACTCGGTGTTGACGTGCTTGACGGTGTCGATACGGAACCCGTCGATGTCGAAGTCCTCGACCCACTTCTCGTAGATCTTCTCCATCCCGTCGACGACCTCGGGACGCTCGGTCCACAGGTCGTCGAGGCCGAAGAAGTCGCCCTGCTCGGAGGACTCGCCGGCGAAGGTGGAGTCGCCGCGGTTGTGGTACATCGCGGGGTCGTTGAGCCACGCCGGCGACTTCAGGTTCTTCTTCGCGCCAGGCACGAAGGGGGTGCGCGGGAAGGACCCGGTATCGACCTTCGGGAACTTCCCCTTCCCGCCCGCGTAGTCCTTGTCGTCAAAAGGCACCCCGTCCTTGGTCAGATACGGGAACGCCCCCTTCGACAGGTACGAGTAGGACGCCTCCCGGTAGTCGACGACATCGGCGGTGTGGTTGGTGATGACGTCGAAGAAGACCTTCATCCCCTTTCCGTGCGCCTTCTCGATCAGCCGCTCCAGATCGGCGTTGGTGCCGAAGTGCGGGTCGACCTGCGTGAAGTCGGTGATCCAGTAGCCGTGGTAGCCGGCGGAGACGTCGTTCCCCTTCCCCTGCACCGGCTGGTTCCTGAAGATCGGCGCCATCCAGATGGCCGTCGTCCCCAGGCCCTTGATGTAGTCGAGCCGGTCGGTGAGCCCCTTGAGGTCGCCGCCCTGGTAGAAGCCCTTGTCCGTCGGGTCCAGGCCGGTCTCCAGCCGGGTGCCGGTCAGGCCGCCCCGGTCGTTGCGCGGGTCGCCGTTCGCGAACCGGTCCGGGAGGACGAAGTAGAACTGGTCCCGGGTCAGGTCGTGACGGGCCGGCTCGGCGGCGAGTCTGGCGTCCGAGGGCGGGGCGGGCGGCCTGGCCATGGAGGCCGCGGCGGGGAGGGCGGGCAGGAACGTCACGGCCAGGGCGGCGGCGAGTACTCCTGCGGCAGGGCGTCTCAAGGCGTGTCTCCTTGTGTACGTGTCGCATGAACAAGGGCCGCCCGGCGGTGGCGGGGAGAAGGTGGTGCCGGGCGGCCCTGGCAGGTGGGGCGAGGGCTCAGCTGCGCCAGGTGTCGGTCAGCGTGATCGTGCCGCTCGCGGGGACGGTGGCCGTGCGGTTCGCGCCGCTCTCCCAGGTGACGTTGCCGGAGGCGTCCTTGCGGAGGTACTTGTACGCGAAGGAGGTGCCGGCCGGGAGCGTGACGTCGAGCTTCCAGACGGGGTAGGCGGCCGGGTCGAGCTTGAGTGCGGCGGCCGTGTTCCAGTTGCCGAGAGCGGGCTGGTCCCCGGTGACGTAGATGTTCTGGCCGAGGGCCGTGGTGGCGTTCACGGCGAAGGAGGCTCCGGTGGACGCGGCCGGTGTGCCAGAACAGGTACGGGCGTTCACGTGGAGGGCGACGGCCGATCCGGCCCCGAGCGTGGCGGTGAACTGGCCACCGGAGTTCACGGTGACCGTACGGCCGCTCTGGACGTCGCAGTAGTCGCCGGCCGCGAGGGAGGTCTGGAAGGTCCTGGTCAGGGCCGACCCCTCGTGGTTGATGGCCACGTACGCCTTGGCTCCGCGCCCGAAGGCGATCTGGTCTGCGCCGTTGTCCCACCAGTCGGTGACGACCTGCCCGCGGGCGGCGTTGCGGAAGCCGACCATGGAGGAGATCTCGCGCCAGGCGTGCTGGCACTTCCACCCATCGGCATAACAGGCGCTCACCGAGCCCCCGTTCGGCGGCCCGGCGTCCTTGTCGGTCCACTCGTATCCGGAGTGCACATCAGGGGACCCGTACGGCCAGGCCAGCATGAACACACTCGCAAGCGTGTAATCAGACCCGTTCTTGTAATTAAGGGTGTCGCCACCCCGCTCGGTGTCGTGGTTGTCGACGAAGACAGCGGACTGCCCGCTCGCCATGTACCCCCACGCCTCGCCGAAGTTCTTCAGGTAGGCGAGGTTCTCGCTCTGGAAGACGCGCTTCAGGTCCCGCGCGTACCGGAACTCCTGCACGTCTCCGTTACCGAGGTACTCGCTCGGCGACACGGCCTCACCGGCGCCGAAGATGGCCTCCTGCTTCCAGTAGACCCCCGGATTGGTCAGCCGGGACTTGATGTCGGCGAGGTCGGCGGCGGGCATGTGCTTGGCGGCGTCGATCCGGAAGCCGTCGACGCCGAGCGACAGCAGGTCGTTGAGGTACCCGGCGATGCGCCCCCGGACGTAGTCCTCACCGGTGTCCAGGTCCGCCAGCTGCACGAGCTCGCAGTTCTGGACGTTCGCCTTGTCCTGGTAGTTCGAAATGGTCGCCCGGCAGTCGTCCATGTCGGCCCCGGAGTAGAGACCCGGGTACCCGTACTTCGTGTACGAACTCCCCCCCGTCCCCACCCCGTCCCCGGCAGCCATGTGATTGATGACGGAGTCGGCCACGACCTTCACCCCAGCGCCGTGGCACGTGTCGACCATGCCCTTGAAGGCGGCCCGGTCCCCGAGCCGCCCGGCGATCTTGTAGCTCACGGGCTGGTACGAGGTCCACCACTGGGAACCCTGGATGTGCTCCTGTGGCGGTGAGACCTGAACAAACCCATACCCGGCAGGCCCGAGCGAATCGGTACAGGCCTTGGCAACGGAGTCGAACCGCCACTCGAACATCACGGCGGTGACGTCCGTGCCCCCCGGCGGGGCGGCCTGCGCCTGCGGCACCTGGACGGTGAGCGTCGCGGCGGCGATGGCGGCGACGGCGGCGAACGCCAGCAGGGATCTGCCGGACGGCGACGGTGCGGTGGGGGACATCTGGGGCCTCCTGGCGGGAGAGGTGGGGATTGGTGGCGACGGTAGGGGGCGCCCCAGGGTGTTGCAAGAGTTTGCGCAAGAGATTGCAGAATTGTTTCCGGCCGCCCGGCCAGGCTTTTGACCAGTGATCCACTCCAGTGAGACGGTGCCTCGTGACTTCAAACCAGACAGGCTGGCTCATCGGCGCCATATTCGGACTCGCGTTCATCCAGGTGAACGCCGGCGCCCTCCCCCAAGCCGTCGGCATTCCCCTGCGCGTGCTCGCGATCGCCGCCTTCATCCGCCTGTTCATCGCCCTGCGCCGGGCCCGCACCGCCACCGCCACCGCCGGCGAGGGCCGGGCACCCCGGACCTTCGGCCGGGGCTACCTCCTCGTGGTGGCCGCCGAGGTGGTGGCCGGTCTGGCCGGCCTCGTCCTCATCAACCGCGTGCTGCACACTCCGGACGCCACCGTCGGCTGGATCGCCCTGGTCGTCGGCCTGCACTTCTTCGGCCTCGCGGCCGTCTGGCACATGCCGTCCCTGCGATGGCTCGCCGCGGCGATGTCCACCTGCGGCGCCGCCGGCCTGGCCCTGGCCGCCTCCGGCTCCCCCACCGCCGTCATCGCCACAGTCGCGGGCATCACGCCGGGCGCTCTACTCCTCGGCGCGGTCTGGCGGAACGTGTCCGCCGCGAAGGCACCCCAGCCCGCCCAGGTCCACGCCGCCTAGGAACTCCCTGCGCTGGACGAGGACATCCGCAAGCGGCCAGCCGACGGGGCCTGTCCGGCGGATCATGCCCGGGCCAAGGGACCTGGCACGCCGTCTCCCCGCACGGCTGCGCTCGCGCGGGCACCGCCTCCAACGACCCTCACGCCCGAGGCGGGGGCCCTCGTCCGCAAACACTTCGACATCGCTCGCGTGATCGGGAATGCTTCGCGCGATGACCAGAATCGACGACACGCCTCCCGCGTGGGACGAGCGCACTCAGCTCACCACGTTCCTCGACTACACACGTGACACCGCCCGCGCCAAGTGCCGGGGCGTGTCCGCGGAGAACGCGCGCAAGGCGCTCCTGCCCGGCTCACCGCTGATGACCATGAGCGGAGTGATCAACCACCTCCGCTGGGTCGAGTACTACTGGTTCCAGGTGGTCTTCCTCGGCGAGGAAGACCAGGGCCCCTGGACCGAAGAGGACCCCGACCGCGAGATGCGCATCGCCGTCGACTTCCCACTTGCGCAGTTGCTCGACGAATACACCGAACAGAGCGCCCGCTACCGCGAACTGGTCGCCGGGAGCGGCCTGAACAACCAGGCCGCGCGAACCGACCGCAACGGCCTCCACGTCGACCTGCGCTGGATCCTCCTTCACCTCACCGAGGAGACAGCCCGCCACAACGGCCACCTGGACATCCTGCGCGAGATGCTCGACGGAACGACCGGCGACTAGCTAGAGCAGCCGAAGCCCGTCGTGGCTTCGCACGTGGGGCCCACCGGCGTCGAGGGCATCCAGCAACCGGATCGCGTAGACCTCGGACATCCGCTCGGCCACCTCTTCGAGCGTGAGCCACTGAACTGCAGTGGTTTCGTCGGAGACGCGTTCCACGCCACCCGACACCTCGCAACGGAACACCAGGGGGCCACCACTCCCGCCGCGATGTTCTTGTACACGCCGGTGAGCCGATCCACCTCGACGTGGATCCCGGTTTCCTCCAGGACCTCCCGCCGCACGCCCTCCTCCGGGACCTCCGCCAGCTCCAGCACTCCGCCCGGTAGCTCCCACGCCCCGTTGTCCGCCCGACGGATCGCCAACAGCCGGCCGTCGTCACGCACCACCACACCAGCTACCGATACGGAGTGGCGCGGGGTTGACCGGACCGCCGGGGCGCTGTCGCTCATGTACGTGAGCCTAGAAGGAACGCGAAGACCTACGGCATCCGCCCCAAACGGCCACCGGACGCCAAACCGGCCGAAGCGCGTAGCGATCTGACGCGCCCATCCTCCCGCCCGGCTCACCTCGTCGGCATTTAACGCAGGTTGTCCGCCCGGCGCACTGGAGAACCGTGCCCATGAGCAGCGGAACACGCCTGGTCAGCTCAGGTCGGGCACGGCATGGTCCGGGGTGTCGAGCCAGGGCACGTGGCTGCCGTCAGGGTGCACGGTCAGGCCGAAGCGTTCGGGGCCTGGGCGGCCCGTGGTGCGCCACCAGCCGTAGGCGGCCTCGACCGACTTCCATAGACGCCGGGGCCCGTGCTCCCACACGGTGAACCGGTCCGATTTCTGCCCGCCCCAGTCCACGGCTGCCCAGGAAGAGGCGTCGGTGGTGGCCAGCCACAGGCGCGAGGCGACGCCCTTCACGTCGGGGTTGTCGTGCCAGGTGCGCCAGACGTTGCCGAGCTGGAGGCCGACCGCGAACTGTGCGGCCCAGTCGTCGCCCGTGACAGCCCACGGAGACAGCCGGGTACCAGACTCGACTGGCACGTGATCGTCCCGTACTACGTCACGGAAGATCCGCAGGTCCGTGCGCTGGCCTCGCATCAGCATGAACGCCGCGTGCGGAGAGAAGAAGCCAGAGGCGTCCCCATAGCGGTCCAAGGTGAGGCGCAGCAGCCCGTAGCAGAACCACGGCGACTCCCACGGGGCGAGGATAACCCCGCCGGGCTTGGTCTGACGGATCCATGCCGGGGGAACCGACCGCACCGAACACGTGGCGATCACCCGGTCATACGGACCGCCGGATTCGTGACCCAAGGCGCCGTCACCGCAGATCACTTGCGGTTGCAGCCCCACGCTCTTCAGGCGGACCGTCGCTTGCGCGGACAGCGTCGAGTCCACCTCGATCGTGGTCACGCGGTCCGATCCCAGGCGGTGCGCGAGCAGGCCCGCGTTCCACCCTGTGCCCGTGCCGACATCGAGGGCGCCGAGGCCGAACAGGAGGCCCAGCGCTCCTCGATCTCCGTCTCCTGGCCGTCGTTGACCTGCGTGACCACGGCTGTATCCGCGTAGGCGTGACCCAGCCAGGTTTCCGGCGCCGTATCGCGGGAGCACTCCGCCAAGTCGTCTCCCACCCACACGGTCTCGGGCAGGAACGCGTGCCGGGGCACGCCCCAGAAGGCGCGCTCCCAGCCCGGGGCCATGGGCGCCCCGAGGCTTTCGTTCACCGAGCCGAGCAGGCCGCGCATGGCGGCCCGCTCGTGCGAACCGACAGTTGTCATCCCCGAACGCCTACTTCCCCTTGTGCTTCGGCTCCGACTTCGGCTTCTCGGTGTCCGAGGACGGCTTGGCCGTACCCGGGTCCTTCTTCCCTGAGTGCTTCCCGTCGCCCCCGCTGCCGCCCTTGCCCGTTCCCCATGCCATGGCAGTCCCCTTCCACTCGTAGTGATCGCTCACAGGCCCGGCCGCAGCGACCGGGCCAGCACCGTCCGCTGCCCGACACACCGCGCGCACGCACACGGCGGGAAGCGCTCAGGGGAGGACAGGACCACCACCGCGTCACCCTCACGCACCGCGGACTCCTGCCCCCATGTCTGGCCCGAATCCCTCGACACCCGCACCGTCATCAGTACGCGCGGCTCGTCGCCGCCCAGGCCTCGCATCACAACGGCTCCTCGGATGAACCACCGAGCGCCGACGTCGCACTGCACATGACTGGTCTCCCTCTCAGAACGGTGGGAATGATTCCCCGGCCAGCGGAGCCCCATTGGCGCCTTGAGGCCGGCATGTTCAGATGCTGTGTCCCTCGTCAGAGCGTTGCCACCCCGTTTGCAGGACGTTTGGGACGCTTCGCCGCTACGGTTCGGTCCGTCCCTTACGTCCCCGGGAGGCGAACTGTGAATCACGGTCTGCGCCGTGCGATGGCCAATGCCAAGATGACTGAAACGCAACTCGCAGAGGCATGTGGGGTTGACGCCAAAACGGTTGGCCGATGGATCACCGAGCCGAACCGGATCCCCCACGCCCGGCACCGATGGGCGGCCTGCGAGGCATTAGGCGAGGAGGAGACAGCCTTGTGGCCCAACGCCATCCGGTCGGCACTCACAACAGGACCGGACAAGGAGATAGTCCAAGTCTTCCCCTACCGATCGGCCGCGCCATCAAGCCTGTGGCGCTCCCTCGTGACGAAGGCCCAGCGGGATCTCGTCTTCGCCGGGTACACCAACTGCTTCCTGTGGCTGGAGCAGGCGAACTTGGCCGGTGCCCTGCGCCGCAAGGCCGAGAGCGGCTGTCGGGTCCGGTTCTTGATCGGGGATCCGGACAGTCCGGTCACCGCAGCCCGAGAAGCCGAGGAAGCCGTACCGCTCACGCTCTCCACCCGCATCTCGGTGACCTTGAACGAGTTGGAGAAGCTCCGCGACGTGAGCAACATCGAAGGGCGCTTCGAGACCGGCCACGTCAACCTGTCAGTCTTCCGCTTCGATGACGAAATGATCGTCACCCCGATTCTGGCCCGCCGGGTTGGGCACGATTCACCGATGATGCACCTACGGCGCCGCCAGACAGACGGCTTGTTCGACCGCTTCGCGGCGCACGTCGAAGAGCTGTGGAGCCGAGGACGCGACATCCAGGAGGTCGAACACGATGCCCAGGCGTGATTACGAGGACGATCCCAACGCCCCCAAGGCGAACAGCCTGGTGCCGGCCGCGTCGGCCGTTGTCGTGGATGACGACGGCCGAGTGCTGTTGCAGCGCCGCACAGATAACGGCATGTGGGCCCTGCCCGGCGGCAAGATGGAGCTGGGCGAGTCCCTCGCAGATTGTGCGATCCGGGAGACCTTCGAGGAAACCGGCATGACGGTTGAGATCACCGGCATCGTCGGGACGTACACCCATCCCGGCCACGTCTTCTCCTACGACGACGGCGAAGTCCGGCAGGAGTTCTCCATCTGCCTCCTTGCCCGCCCCACAGGCGGCACCCTCCGCACCTCGGACGAGTCGTTCGAGGTGGCATGGTTCACCCCGGACGCAATCGACGACCTCCCCATGGTCCCCAGCATCCGCAAGCGGGTGGACGACTGGCGAACCGGACAAGCTCCCGCCGTGCGGTGACGGCACGGGCGGGGCTACGGCCACCGAAGCACGTAGCGATCGGGGCCTTGATCGGGGAGGAAACCCTTACCGCACCTTGAGCAGCTGACGCCCGTCATGGCTTCGCACGTGGGGCCCACCCGCGTCGAGGGCATCCAGCAGTCGGATCGCCGTAGACCTCGGACATCCGCGAGGAAAGCCAAGGACCATGAGATCAGCCCCAGACGACCGCCGGACGCCGAACCGGCCGAAGCGCGTGGCGATCTGACGCGCTCCCAGCCACAGACGGCGGTGGACGCCAAGCAAGGCGAAGCGCGTAGCGATCTGGCGCGCCCGTCCTCCGGCCCGGCTCACCTCGTCGGCATTTAACGCGGGTTGGGCTGCCCTTCCGCCCGAAGGGCGTGCTTTCCGACCGGGCGGGCCTCCGGCCGGCCGGTCATGGCCGGTCCTCGTATATCCCTCCCCCCCTGGCCATTCCCCCGGGGGCTTCCCGGCAGTCTGTTGTCTTTCCGGGGCGGGTCGGGCTGTCAAGGTGGCCGCAGGCCATCGCGAAGCGACGCGACGAAGGAGCGCCCTTGACGGACCGGCCCGACACGGAAGGACAGTGGACCGCCGGGAAGCCCCCGGGCGCTCTCCCGACCCCGCCCGGCCACAACCGCCCGGCAGCCGCCGGGCCGGCGGCCTCCCGCCCGGCCGTCGCAGCCGCCGGGGTGGAGGGTGGGCAGCCACCGGCTGGGCCCGGTCCTGCTCGGGGGGTGGAAGCGGGCCCGCGCGACTCAGGCCCGACACCAGCAAGCAGACAGACGACAGCCCCTCCCCCGGCTCAGGCCCGACACCAGCAGGCAGACAGACGGGCGGCGTCCCCTCAGCCCCCCGGCCCCGGCCCCGTAGACCCCCGTACCACCAGCTCCGGCTGGAAGACGTACTCCGTGCGCTGGACAGGGGTGCCGCCCACCGCCTCCAGCAGTGCGCCGACCGCCGCCGTCGCCATCGCGCGCACCGGCTGGCGGACCGTCGTCAGCGGCGGGTCCGTGAAGGCGATCAGCGGTGAGTCGTCGAAGCCGACCACCGACACGTCCTCCGGCACCCGCAGCCCCCGCTCCCGGGCGGCCCTGATGACGCCGAGCGCCATCGGGTCGCTCCCGCACACCACCCCCGTGCAGCCCCGGTCCAGCAGGGCTCCGCCCGCCGCGTGGCCGCCCTCGACCGTGAACAGCGTGCGCTGGATCAGGCCTTCGGCGTCGGCACCCGGCAGCGCGGCCAGGAACCCCTGCTCCTTGCGGGCCGACGGGACATAGCGGGTCGGGCCGATCGCCAGGCCGATCCGCCGGTGCCCCAGCTCCTCCAGGTGCCGTACCGCCATGTCCGCCGCCGCCCGGTCGTCCGGGGAGATGAAGGGAGCGTTCACCCGGTCGTTGAAGCCGTTGATCAGAACAAAGGGAACCCCCCGCGCCGCCAGCCGCTGGTAGCGCGCCGGGTCCGCCGCCGCGTCGGCGTGCAGGCCGGACAGGAAGACGATCCCCGTGACGCCGCGCTCCTCCAGCTGCTCCACCAGCTCGTCCTCGGTGGCGCCCCCCGGGGTCTGCGTGCACAGCACCGGCGTGTACCCGTGCCCGGCCAGCGCCTGCTCTATGACCTGCGCGAACGCCGGGAAGATCGGGTTGGTGAGCTCCGGGATCAGCAGCCCGACCAGGCCGTTGCTGCGCCGCTTGAGCCGCACCGGCCGCTCGTAGCCCAGCAGGTCGAGCGCGGCCAGCACCTTGTGCCGGGTGCCGACCGCCACGCCCGACTTGCCGTTGAGCACGCGGCTGACGGTCGCCTCGCTGACCTGGGCCTGCGCGGCGATGTCCGTCAGCCTCAGCGGGGAGCCCGAGGGGGAGGTCACCCCTTCCACCACACCGCCGTGTCGGCCGGCAGGACGTCCGGCTCCGCGAGGTCCCCGCTGGCCAGCAGTACGGTGCCCGGCGCGGGCAGCCGTACCGGCGCGCCGGTGGTGTTCACCGTGCACACGAACTCCCCCCGCCGGAAGGCCAGCACCCCCTCCGGGGCGGGCAGCCACTCCACGGCGTCGCCCGCGCCCAGCTCGGCCCGCTCGCGGCGGATCCGCAGCGCGGAGCGGTACAGCTCCAGCGTCGAAGCCGGATCCCCCGTCTGCGCCGCCACGCTCAGGCCCGCCCACTCGGCCGGCTGCGGCAGCCAGCTGCCACCGCTCCCGAAGCCGTACGGGGCCTGGTCGCCGGACCACGGGATCGGCACGCGGCAGCCGTCGCGCAGCCCGTCCTGGCCGTTCGCCTTGAAGAAGGAGGGGTCCTGGCGCACCTCGTCCGGCAGGTCCACGACCTCCGGCAGCCCCAGCTCCTCACCCTGGTAGACGTACGCCGAGCCGGGCAGGGCCAGCATCAGCAGAGCCGCGGCCCGGGCGCGGGCCAGCCCCTGCGCCCCGCCCCCGTACCGCGTCACGTGCCGTACGACGTCGTGGTTGGACAGCACCCACGTGGTCGGCGCGCCCACCGGCCGCATCGCGTCGAGCGACTCGTCGATGGTGGCGCGCAGCGCGTCCGCGTCCCAGCCGGTGTTCAGGTAGTGGAAGTTGAAGGCCTGGTGGAGCTCGTCGGGGCGCAGGTAGAGCGCGGTGCGGTCGGCGCTCGGCGTCCAGGCCTCGGCGACGCCGATCCGGTCGCCCGCGTACTCGTCCAGCACGGTCCGCCAGGAGCGGTATATCTCGTGGACCCCGTCCTGGTCGAAGAAGGGGAGCACCTGGTTGCCGAGGAGCTTGAGCTGCTCGTCGCGGCCGAGGTCGGGCAGGCCCGGGGCCTTGACCAGGCCGTGGGCGACGTCGATGCGGAAGCCGTCGGCGCCGAGGTCGAGCCAGAAGCGCAGGATGGAGCGGAACTCGTCCTGGACGGCGGGGTGTTCCCAGTTGAAGTCGGGCTGCTCGGGGGCGAAGAGGTGCAGGTACCACTCGCCGTCGGGCACGCGGGTCCAGGCGGGTCCGCCGAAGATCGACTCCCAGTCGTTCGGGGGCTCGGAGCCGTCGGCGCCCCGCCCCGGGCGGAAGTGGAACCGTTCGCGCAGCGGGGTACCGGGGCCTTCGCGGAGCGCCTGCTTGAACCATTCGTGCTGGTCGGAGCAGTGGTTGGGGACCAGGTCCACGATGATCCGCAGGCCCAGCTCGTGCGCTTCGCGGATCACGGCGTCGGCGTCGTGCAGGCTGCCGAACATCGGGTCGATGGCCCGGTAGTCGGCGACGTCGTAGCCCGCGTCGGCCTGCGGCGAGGCGTAGAAGGGGCTGAGCCAGACGGCGTCGACGCCCAGCTCCTTGAGGTACGGCAGGCGGCTGCGGATGCCTTCGAGGTCCCCCATGCCGTCCCCGTTGGAGTCGGCGAAACTGCGCGGATAGACCTGGTAGATCACCGCTTCTCTCCACCAACCGGGCTGGGTGCCGGTGGACGTGGGAAGTCCACCTCCGGAAGTCACTGTGGCGAGGTGCTGGGTCATGTCGTCCTTGGAGAGATCGGGCCGGGGGTGAGAGGGGGCAGGCAAGGGGTGGTCAGCCCTTGGTGGCGCCTGCCGTCATTCCGGCGACGAGGTGACGCTGGGCGAATACGAAGAAGATCGCCGCAGGGATCGCGATGAGGACCGAGGCGGCGCTCATCGCACCCCAGTTGGAGGTGTACTGCGTGACGAAGGTCTGGAGTCCGCCGGCCAGCGTGAGGTTCTCCTCGCCGACCATGAAGGCGGAGGCGTACGCGACTTCGCCCCAGGCGGTGATGAAGGCGTAGAAGCCGGTGACGGCGAGGCCCGGCTTGGCGAGCGGCAGGATGAGCCGCCAGAAGGTGCCGAAGGGGTTGAGGCCGTCGACGCGGCCGGACTCGTCGATCTCCACCGGGATGGTGTCGAAGAAGCCCTTCATCATCCAGGCGCAGAACGGCACGGCGATGGTGAGGTAGGTGATGATCAGGCCGACCGGCTGGTTGAGCAGGCCGAGATCGCCCATCAGGTTGTAGAGCGGGACGATGAGGATGGCCATCGGGAACATCTGCGTGATGAGCAGGGTCCACATCAGCGGCTTCATTCCGGGGAACTTGAAGCGGCTGACGGCATATCCAGTGGTGGCGGCGATGAACACGCCGAGGACGGTGGTGACGCCGGCGACGAGGACCGAGTTGCCGAACCAGCTGAGGAAGTGGCTCGACTCCAGCAGGTACCGGTAGTTGCCGAGGGTCGGTTCCTTGACGAAGTCGGTGGTGATCGCGTGCTGCGCGGGCTTGAGCGAGGTCAGCAGGATCCACAGCACCGGGAAGACGGCGATGACGGACGCGACGAGCAGCGTGAGGTGCAGGCCGACGGAGGCGAGCGGGGCGCGGGCGCCCCGAGTACGGGTGGTCATGGTCACCACACCTCTCCCTGCTTGCGCAGCGAGCGCCGGTAGACCAGCGCGAAGATCATGAGCAGCAGGAGGATCAGCACGCCCCAGGTGGCGGAGGCGGCGAAGTCGCGCGGGCTCGTGATGAACGCCTCGCGGAAGGCCTGGGTCACCAGGATCTCGGTGGAGTCGCCCGGTCCGCCGCGGGTGAGCAGGAAGATCACCGGGAACATGTTGAAGGTCCAGATGGTGGAGAGCAGGATCACCGTCATGCTCACCGCGCGCAGGCCGGGCAGGGTGATGTGCCGGAACCGCTGCCAGGCGGAGGCCCCGTCCATCTCGGCGGCCTCGTAGAGCTCGCCGGGGATCGACTGCAGTCCGCCGAGCAGGGCGACCATCATGAAGGGGACGCCGAGCCAGACGTTGACGGCGATGACCGAGAACTTGGCCCAGGTCGGGTCGTCGAGCCACGGGACGGCCGCGATGCCGCCGCCGTCGAGGAGCTTGTTGAGGATGCCGTTGTCGCGGTTGAAGAGGAACCGCCACGCGAAGACGGAGACGAAGCCGGGCACGGCCCAGGGCAGGATGAGCGCCATCCGGTAGGCGGCGCGGCCCCGGAACTCCCGGTTCAGCATGTTGGCCAGCACCAGGCCGAGCGTGAACGTGACGGACACGCACCCGACGGTCCACAGCACGGTCCACACCAGCCGCTGGAGGAACACCGGGTCGCCCAGCACGGCGACGTAGTTGTCGAGTCCGACGAACTCGTACGTGGCCTCGATGTGGCGGGCGCCGATGGTACGGGAGACGTTGCGCTCGTTGGCGTCGGTCAGCGACAGGTAGACGCCCTTGACGAGCGGCCAGCCGATGATCACGCCGAGGACGAGCACCACCGGGGCGACCATGGCCCAGGCGTACCAGTGGGTGGCGAGGGCGCGCCTCAGTCCGCCTTTGTGCCCGCTGTCAGTCCTGCGGCTCCGGCCGCGGGCCACGACGGTGTCGTCGTCGCCCGCGGCCTTCACCACCGACTGGCTGGTGTGAGCAGCCATTCTTCTTCTACTTCCAGCCCTTGAGGATCTTGCGGAACTCGGCGCCGGCCGCCTTGGCGGCGTCCTCGGGGCTCGACGCCCCGGTGATCGCCTTGGTGTACTCGACCTTCAGCGGCTCGAAGAGGGAGCCGTTCTCCGGGATCCAGGCGCGCTCGACGGCCTTGTCCACGGCCGGCTTGAAGAACTGCACCATCTCGCTGCTCTTGACGTCCGGCTGGTCGTAGGCGGCGGTGCGGGTGGGGAGCAGGCTCAGCTCCTTGGCCGACTGCACCTGGACCTCCTGCGAGGTCATGTACTCGACGAAGGCGTGGGCCGCGGCGCGGTTCTTGGAACCGGCGTAGACGGCGAGGTCGTGGCCGCCCTGCGGGGCGCCCGCCTTGACCGAGCCGGCCGGGACGGGGGCGACGCCGAGGTTGGCCTTGTCCTTGAACTGGTCGCCGGCGTAGCTGTCGGCGACCGCCCACGGGCCGTTGATCATCATGGCGGCCTGCCCGGTCTTGAAGGCAGTCTGCATGTTGTTCCAGCCGTCGGTGGCGTTGGTGATCGCCGCGCCCGAGGTGACCAGGTCGCGGGCGGTCTTGAAGGCCTTGACGCCGGCCGCGTTGTCGACGGTGACGGTCTTGTTCTTGGCGTCGACGAGGTCGCCGCCCTCACCGTAGATCAGCGGGAGGAACCAGTAGGAGTCGTCGCCGCGCAGGTAGAGCCCGGCCTTGCCGGTCTTCTCCTTGATGGCCGCGGCGGCGGTCTTCAGCTCCTCCAGCGTCTTGGGGGGCTGGACGCCGGCGTCGGCGAGCATCTTCTTGTTGTAGAAGAGGCCGAGGGTGTCGATGACCTGCGGCACGGCGTAGGTCTTGCCCTCGTACTTGCCGCTGGCCGCAGCCTGCGGGAGGAACTCGGCGTCGACCTTCTTGGCCGTCTCGGCCGGCACCTCGTCGAGGTACTGGAGCGAGGCGAAGTCCGCGACCCAGCCGACGTCGGCGCGGATCACGTCAGGGGCGTCGGAACCGCTGCTGAAGGCGTTCTTGACCTTGTTCTGCGCGTCGCCGTACGGGACGTTGACGTACTTGACGGTCACCTTCGGGTGCTTCGCGGTGAACGCCTCGGCGATCTTCTGGAAGCTGGCCTTCTCGGCGTCGTTCGAGGTGTCCCACCACGTGACCGTGCCGGAAAGCTCGCCGCCGGCCTTGGTCTCGCCACCGTCGTTTTTGGTGTCACCGCCGCAAGCCGTTGCCGCGAGCGCCAGGGTCGCGACCAGCGCGGTGGCCGCTATGCCACGCCGCATATGAACTCCTTCGATGATCCCGGCCGCGCCCTCGCGGTCCCGAGTTGCCAGGAACGTAACAAGACTGAAAGCCGACCGAAAGAGCTTGCGGCAATTTTCTGCAAGACCTGGGGATCGTTACATCCGCGTATCCGGACGGTTGCCGCAGCTTGCTGTTAGTTCGAGTCACCTTCGACCCTCCGGGCCCGCAACCAGGGGGCCTGTGCTCGCGTTGACCCCGATATGACCCACGAGCTGACGGCCGCCCCGCTTGCAAGCGCTTCCAGCGATACCACCGCAAGCGGCAGCTGGTGGCGTGATGCCGTCATCTACCAGGTGTACGTCAGGTCCTTCGCCGACAGCGACGGCGACGGCGTCGGGGACCTGCGCGGGGTCCGCGAGCGCCTCCCCCACCTGGCCCGCCTCGGGGTCGATGCCGTGTGGCTCACCCCCTTCTATGTCTCCCCGCAGGCGGACGGCGGCTACGACGTCGCCGACTACCGGGCCGTCGACCCGCTCTTCGGGGACCTCTCCGACGCCGACGAGCTGGTCCGCGCCGCGCACGCGCTGGGGCTGCGGGTCATCGTGGACGTGGTGCCGAACCACACCTCCGAGCGGCACCCCTGGTTCCGCGCCGCCCTCGCCGGGGAGCCCGGGGCCCGGGAGCGCTACCTCTTCCGCCCGGGGCGGGGCCCCGCCGGGGAGCTCCCGCCCAACGACTGGGAGTCGGTCTTCGGCGGCCCCGCCTGGACCCGCGTCCCCGACGGCGCCTGGTACCTCCACCTCTTCGCCCCCGAGCAGCCCGACCTGGACTGGGACAACCCGGAGGTCGCCGCCGAGTTCTCCTCCGTGCTGCGCTTCTGGCTCGACCTCGGCGTCGACGGCTTCCGCATCGACGTCGCCCACGGCATGGTCAAGGCCTCCGGCCTGCCCGACATCGGCCGCGGCGCCCAGGCCACCCTCATCGGCACCGAGCCGCTCCCCTTCTTCGACCAGGACGGGGTCCACGAGATCCACCGCTCCTGGCGCCGGCTCCTGGACTCCTACGCGGGGCAGCGCATCGGCGTCGCCGAGGCCTGGGCCCCGACCTCCGAGCGGCTCGCCCTCTACGTCCGCCCCGACGAGATGCACCAGGCCTTCAACTTCCGCTTCCTGAACTGCCCGTGGGACACCGTCGCGATGCGGACCGTCATCGACGAATCGCTGGCCGCCACCAACTCGGTGGGCGCGCCGACCACCTGGGTGCTGTCCAACCACGACGTCGTACGGCACGTCACGCGGTACGGGGGCGGGGCGCAGGGGCTGGCCCGCGCCCGGGCCGCCGCCCTGCTGATGCTGGCCCTGCCCGGCTCCGCGTACGTCTACCAGGGCGAGGAGCTCGGCCTCCCGGAGGTGGTGGACCTCCCGGCCTCCGCCCGCCGGGACCCCGCCTTCCACCGCACCGCCGGACAGGACGGGCTGCGCGACGGCTGCCGGATCCCGCTGCCCTGGTCGGGGGACGAGCCCCCGTACGGCTTCGGCCCGGCCGGCAGCTGGCTCCCGCAGCCCGCCGACTGGGCCGGCTTCAGCGTCGCCGCCCAGACCGGCGACCCGCACTCCACGCTGGAGCTCTACCGCGCCGCCCTGGAACTGCGCCGCGCGCTCCCCGGCCTCGGCGCCCCGGAGGCGGGCCCGCTGACCTGGCTGCCGGCCCCCGAAGGCGTCCTCCTCTTCACCCGGCCCGGTTTCGCCTGCACGCTCAACAGCCGCCCGGCCCCGGTCGAACTGCCCGCACCCGGGCGTCCCGTGCTTTCCAGCTCCCCGGTGGAGACGGACGGCCGCACCGTCCGGCTTCCCCCGGATTCGTGCACGTGGTGGGCATTTTGACGTGGCTGCCGGTACAGTCCCATCCCGTGACCGCACGGCTAGCCGACATCGCAGCCCAGGCGGGGGTCAGTGAAGCCACAGTCAGCCGCGTGCTCAACGGCAAGCCCGGTGTGGCGGCGGGCACCCGCGAGTCCGTACTGGCCGCGCTCGACGTGCTCGGCTACGAGCGGCCCGTACGGCTGCGCCAGCGCAGCGCCGGGCTCGTCGGGCTGATAACCCCGGAGCTGGACAATCCCATCTTCCCGGCGCTCGCCCAGGTCATCGGGCAGGCGCTGACCCGCCAGGGCTACACGCCGGTGCTGGCCACGCAGACGCCCGGCGGGTCCACCGAGGACGAGCTCACCGAGATGCTGGTCGACCGCGGGGTCTCCGGGATCATCTTCGTCTCCGGACTGCACGCTGACACCACGGCCGACATGGGCCGCTACGACCAACTCCGCGGGCAGGGCGTCCCGTACGTCCTCATCAACGGGTTCTCCGACAAAGTGCAGGCCCCCTTCGTCTCCCCCGACGACCGGGCCGCGATGCAGCTCGCCGTCACCCACCTCACCGCGCTCGGGCACACCCGCATCGGGCTCGCGGTCGGACCGAAGCGGTTCGTCCCGGTGCTCCGCAAGATCGAGGGCTTCCGGGTCGCGATGAAGGAGCGGCTCGGGCTGGGCGAGGCCGAGACCGAAGAGCTGATCCAGCACTCCCTGTACTCGCTGGAGGGCGGCCAGGCCGCCGCGGCGGCGCTCATCGCGCGCGGCTGCACGGCGGTGGTGTGCGCGAGCGACATGATGGCGCTCGGCGCGATCCGCGCCGCCCGTCAGCAGGGGCTGAAGGTGCCGCAGGAGGTGTCGGTGGTCGGTTTCGACGACTCCCCGCTCATAGCGTTCACCGATCCGCCGCTCACGACGATCCGGCAGCCCGTGCAGGCCATGGGGCAGGCGGCCGTCCGGACCCTGCTGGAGGAGATCGGCGGTACGCCGGCCCCGCACAGCGAATTCGTCTTCCTACCCGAACTGGTCGTGCGCGGCTCCACGGCATCCGGTCCCGGGCAGCGGAGAAGGACGTAACGGGCGGGAAGGACGTAAGGGCCACGTGTCGTCCGCAGGGCTGAGCGGCTGCGGGGAAGACCGTCCCGAGGGATGATCGGAGGCGAGACGGCATCTGGCAGACTCCTATCCCATGGGTGAAGCGAGCGTGAAGACACTGGAAACCCGGACGGATGTCTCGTCACCCACGGTGAGCGAGCTCGAGACCCGCCCGGGCTCCGGCCGCACGCTGCTGAGCCGGCTGCGGTCCCCGCGCCGGCCGCGCCTCTGGTTCGAGATCGCGCTCATCGCGGTCAGCTACTGGACGTACTCGCTCATCCGCAACGCGGTCCCCGAGCAGAAGGGGGCCGCTCTCGCGAACGCCGACTGGATCTGGGGTATCGAGCGCACCCTGGGTATTGCCGCCGAGCAGTCGGTCAATCACGCCGTCAACTCGGTGACCTGGCTGATCGTGGGCATGAACTACTACTACGCCACGCTCCACTTCATCGTGACCATCGGCGTACTGGTGTGGATCTACCGCTTCCATCCCGGGCGTTACGCACCCACCCGCCTCGTCCTCTTCGCCACCACGGGCGTGGCCCTGGTCGGCTACTACTTCTACCCGCTCGCGCCGCCCCGGCTGATGAACGGGCAGGACTTCGTCGACACCGTGCTGGTCCACCACACCTGGGGCTCCATGGCCTCCGGAAACCTGAAGCACATGTCGAACCAGTACGCCGCCATGCCGTCGATGCACATAGGGTGGTCGCTCTGGTGCGGGCTGACGATCTTCGCGGTCGCCTCCGCCCCCTGGGCCCGGATCCTGGGCCTGCTCTACCCGACGGCGACCCTCGTCGTCATCGTGGCCACCGCCAACCACTTCTGGCTCGACGCCGTGGGCGGCATGCTCTGCCTGGCCTTCGGCTTCGCCCTCTCGCGGAGCTGGTACGGCTCGCTCCCGCACCGGCTGCCGCGCCACCCGGTGCACAGCGGCCCGCACCCGTTCTCCGGCGCGTTGAACCGCTTCCGCCGCTAGTACCGGTTTCACAGACCGCCGTCCCGGTGCGTGATCCGGCCGCCCGACATCGTGAGGCGGACCGGTGCCTCGGCCAGTTCGTCCGGCGGGGCAGTGACCGGGTCGAGGCCGAAGGCCGTCAGATCCGCCCGGCAGCCGGGCGCGATCCGGCCCGCCACCCGCTCCTCCCCGGCCGCGAGCGCCGCGTGCGAGGTCAGGCCCTCCAGTGCCATCAGCCCGGTCAGGGCCGGGCCCGCCGAGGCAGCGCCCAGCGGGCTGCGGGCGGTGACCAGCACCTGGCGGGCGTCGTAGTCGGCGATGGGCCAGTCCGACCCGAGCGCGAGAACGGCCCCCGCGTCCCGCAGGTCCCGGCAGCGCCAGGCCCGGGCGGCCCGGTCCCCGCCCAGCCGCTTCGACCACTCGTCGGTGTGGTCGGCCCGGGTGTACGCGGTGTGCGGCGGCTGCATCGAGGCGATCACCCCGAGCTCCGCGAACCGCTTCAGCTGGTCGTCGGGGACCGTCTCGATGTGCTCGATCCGGTGCCGCATCCGGGCCTGCCGGCCGAGCGAGGCCACCGTGTCCAGGACGTGGCGGACGGCCGCGTCGCCGATGGCGTGGGTCGCGGTGCGCACCCCGGCCGCGTCGAGGACCCGTACGGCCCGGGCGTAGGCCTCGGGCTCGGGCCAGAAGGCGTCGGTGCCCTGGCCGTGGCAGTCGGCGTGCTCCAGCCAGGCGGTGCCGCCCTCGACGGTGCCGTCCATGAAGAACTTCACGCCGCCGACCTGCCAGTGGCGGCCGCCGAGGCGCTGGAGCCCGATCAGCTCGTCGAGGTCCTGCGCGGTGGCCCCCGGCATGCACCAGGGGGCCAGGCGCAGCCGCAGCGGCAGGTCGCCCTCGTATTCGACGGTGGCGAGGAGGGCCGGTACGTCTCCGTCGCCGAGGTCCATGACGTGGGCGCCGGTGAGCCCGGTGGCGGCCATGGCGCCGAGCAGTGCGACGAGGCGGGCGCGGCGCTGGGCGTAGGAGGGCTTCGGCACGAGGGCGCCGACGAGGGCCATCGCGGCGTGTTCGACGAGGTGGCCGGTGGGCCGGCCGTCGGCGTCGCAGACGATCTCGGAGCGCTGGGCGAAGGCGCGGGGGCCGGTGATCCCGGCGGCGGCCAGGGCCGCGCCGGTCACCAGCGCGGAGTGGCCGTCGTAGAGGCGCAGGAAGGCAGGGGCGCCGGCCAGCGCCTCCTCGATCAGGCTGCGGTGGACGGGGCGGCCGCCGAAGGCGTTGTGGTCGAGGCCGTGGCCGGTCACCCAGCCGCCGGGGCCGCGGTCCGCGGTGCGCAGGGCGGCGCGCAGCTGGTCGAGGTCGCGGACGGCGGAGAGGTCGGTGCCTTCTGCCATCTCGATGCCCCAGACCGGGTGGCTGTGTGCGTCGGTGAGGCCGGGGGTGAGGGTGGCGCCGTGGAGATCGACCAGCTCGGTGCCGGAGCCGCGCCAGTCGCGTACGTCGGCCTCGTCGCCGACGGCAACGATCTCGCCGTCGCGGACGGCTACGGCGCGGGCCTCGGGGCGGGCGGGGTCGAGGGTGCGGACACGGGCTCCGGTGAGGACGGTGTCGGGAGCGGGCACGGCGGTTCCCTAAGAATG
>NZ_JAGGOZ010000134.1 GCF_018614075.1 Streptomyces sp. ISL-94
GGTGGGGGGTTTCGGTGGGGTGTTGACGGGGTGGGTGCGCTGGCGGGGGGGATTAACGGCGTTAATGGTTTCCTCCGCGGCCGCCTGCTGGGCCTCCTGGGGGAGGCGGCCGATGCGGCGGGCCGGTTCCACCTTGAGCTCGCCCGATTCCACCTTGTCCTGGAGGGTGGGGGTCAGGTTGAGGAGGGTCAGTCGCTGGGAGACCCAGGCCGGTGTTTTGCCGAGGCGCTTGGCGACCTGGGCCTGGGAGCCGTGGACGTCGACGAGCTCCTGGAGGGCGCGGGCCTGGTCCATGGGGGCCACGTCGACGCGGTGGACGTTGGCGATCAGGGCCGATTCGAGGATGTCCGCGGCGGATGCCGAGAGGGCGTCGTTCACGTGGATCTGGATGGTCTTCAGGCCTGCCAGGTGGGCTGCCGCCAGGCGGCGGTTGCCGTCGATGACCACGTACGGGGCGCGGCCCAGGCCGTCGGTCGCGCCCGGGTGGGCCTCCATGAAGGCCATGCGGGTGGCGACGGCCAGGGGCTGGAGCTGGCCCCGGGCGGTGAGGGAGGCCGCCAGTTCGTCGAGTTCCGTGAGGTCTTCGCGAAGGTTGAAGGGGTTGTGCGCGAGGGCCTCGATGGGGACCTCGGACGGCGGGATCACTCCGGAGGTGGGGGCGCCCGTGGCTTCGGCGATGGCCGCGCGGCGGGGGCTGACTCCGACCGGTTGGGCTCGGGCGAAGGAGGCCGAGACGCCGAGCTTGTCGGCCTTGCTGCTCATGAGATCTCCCGGGCGAGGGCGCGCAGGGCGACCGCTTGGCCGCCCTTGGGGGCGTAGACGAAGAGAGGCTGCTTCACGCGGACCGCTTCGCGCTGTTCCTTCAGGTCGGGGACGACGGCGACGACGCGGGGGTCTTTTATGTCCAGCCAGGCCTGGAGGGAGGAGGTCGCGATGTAGCCGCGGCGGCCGTCGTAGAGGTTCACGACCAGGCCGAGGTAGTCGATGTCGAGGCTGAGGTCGTCGCGCAGGTCGTTGATCTGGGAGGTGAGGAGGTCGTATGCGTCCGCTGAGGAGTCCTCTGCCTGTACGACGATCAGCGCGCCGGAGGCGCCGGGCTGTTCGGTGTCGCGGCGGCGGCCGTAGTAGATGGCCGCGTCCATGCTCAGGCCGAGGCTCGGGGGACAGTCGACGAGGATGACGTCGTAGTCGGACTCGACGGGGGAGAGGGCGCGTTCGAGGGCGGCCTCGCGGGCGCGGACGGTGGAGAGGCGGACGTCGAGGAGGAACGCGTCCGTGCAGGCCGGGAGGAGGTGGAGGCGGTCTCCGAACCGGTCGTGCTCGATGGGCGCGATCAGATCCTTGAGGGGGCCCTTGGCCTCGCCGGCCATGTGGCAGGTGAGGCTGTCGCCACCGATGGGCAGGGGCTGCTGGCCGAGCTGCTTGGTGAGGTGGCCCTGGGGGTCGAAGTCGATCAGCAGCACGCGCATGCCCAAGCCCGGGAGGTCCTCCAGGTCCAGGGGGGTGGTAGCCGCCGGGTCCGGCTGGTCGTCCTCGGTGAGGCGGGCCAATTGGCGGGAGATGCGGACCGGGTGGAGGGTCGAGGGGTCCTCGGCGAGGGCCTCGGCCGTGCCGGCGGTGATGGCGGTCTTGCCGACGCCGCCCTTCTGGTTGCACACGATGATGCGGCGGACCACGGAGGGGCGTACGACGGAGGGAGCCGGGTTGAGCTCCAGCCAGAGCCGTACGGACTGGGCGAGCCCCTGGATGAGGGAGACGCCGCGGTGCTTGGAGTCGGTGCGGAAGGACTCCCACTGGCCCGCGGGGAGCCAGGTGGAGAACGATTCGGCGCCGGAGGTGTCGACGGGGGAGGGGGCCGAGGCGAGTGCGCTCCACTGGGCGATGCCCTGGTGGACGGCGTCCTGGATGTCCACCCGCAGTTGGGCGGTGCGGATTTTCAACTCCTGGCGCAGCCACGGGGGAAGTTTGGAGACGACCTTCTCTCGGTCGCTCTGAGACGAGGGCGAAGTCATGAGAGGGACTTTACTAACGTTCTTGGGTGTTCGTGGGCGCCACGCTTGAGTTTTGCTAACGATGTGGCCGGGTGCGGTGCGCCGGCGCCGCAGGGAGGCCTCGCACGCGTCGTAGCGAGCACCCCCGTGGTTCGCCACGGCGTGTGTGAGGCCTCCCTGCGGCGACTTCCGCCCTGTGGCGGGGGCGACTTCCGCCCTAGGGTCGCCCTTGGGCGGCTTTGGCCGCCCTGGATACGTGGTCAGCCGGCGGCCGGGACCTGCAGGCCGAGCTCCGCCCGGCACTCGGGGGAGCCCGTCGGGTCGAAGTGGGGGATGCGGGGCGCGGGCACGATCCCGGGGAGGAGGAAGTTCCACAGGTCGGCGACCCGGGTGTGCAGGTCCTCGCGGCCGGTGCGGACGTGGGAGGTGACCTGGATGCCGGTGAAGGAGCCGACGAGGAAGGTCGAGAGGTCGTGGACGTCGAGCGACGGCAGTACGTCGCCGCGTTCCTGGGCCGGAGTCAGGCAGCCGTGGGCGGTGTCGATCCAGGTGTTGTACGGGGTCGGGTCCGGGTTTGTGAAGGATGCGAACTCGATGACCAGGCGGATGCCGGCGCGGACGCGGACGTTGGTGCGCAGCCCGTACGCCATCTGGTGGCTGAGGTCGATGACCGTCTGGAGCCCCGGGTTCTCGATGGCGGGGACGTCCGCGGATATCTGGAACTGCTCGTCCATCAGGGTGCGGGCGAGGGCTTCCTTGGACGGGAAGTGGAAGTACAGGGCGCCCTTGGTGACTCCGGCGTGCTTGACGACGTCGCTGAGGCTGGTGCCGTCGAAGCCGGCGTGGTCGAAGGCGGTGGCCGCCCCGTCCAGGATGGCCTGCCGGGTGATCTCCGCGCGTTCCTGCCTGACCCTCGCCACGTGCGCGTCTCCTGGTGTGCTGGTGCTGGTGCTGGTGCTGGTGTGTGCGCTTCTTGTACGGAGGTCAATCTAGGCAGGTGATCGTGAAGGAAACCAGTCGCCCAGTACTTTTTAGGGGTGCGGGCGGGGCTGTTTGACAGGGTGTGGGGGTTTTGTTGTGTTGCTTTTGGGGGGTTGGGGTGGGGTGGGAGCGGGCGCTGGCGTTAACGGCGTTAACGCCGTTAACGTCTCGGTCCTGATTTCCGGGCTCCCTTAACGCCGTTAACGGTCAGGCCCAGGGGGTGCCCGCTTGCTGGCGGGTCGTGAGGTTGATGCGGTTCCAGACGTTGACCATGGAGATGGAGAGGATGAGCGCGGCCAGCTGCTGGTCGTCGTAGTGCTTAGCCGCCTCCTCGTAGACCTCGTCGGGAACGGCGTTGCTGCGGGAGCGGTCGCGTAGGTGGGGAGGGGGAGCGTGGTGACGTCCTCGCCGGCCTTCAGCGTCCAGTCGAGGATGCGCCGTCGGCTGAGGAGGCCGTTGCGCAGGCGCAGTCCGAGCTTCGTGCCGGGGGCGAGGAAGGGGCCCGTACGGTCGCCGCTCTTCTGGCAGCCCTGGGCGTAGGGGCGGAGGAGGGACTCGTAGCGGGCGAAGGCGGCGCGGTGGTCCTGGGGCGAGCGGGAGAGTTCGCCGGCCAGGACGTACGCCGCCACGATCCCGGTGCCGGTGCCCATGCCGCCGATGGTCGCGCCGCAGGCGGCGTCGCCGACGAGGGCGATCCGGCCGGTGGACCACGTGGGGACGTCGGCGCGGCTGATGGAGTCGAAGTAGAGGTCGTCGGCGTCGGCCAGGGAGTCGAGGAGGTGGCCGACCTTCCAGGGGAGGCCTGCGAAGGCCTGTTTGAGGATCGCCTTGTGGGCCCCGGGGTCGTGGCGGTCGTACGTGAGCTCGGGGGAGGCGAAGACAAGGAAGGCGGCGGCGCGGGTGGGGTCGGTGCGGGAGGCGCTGACGCCGGCCAGGCGGCCGGGGGTGTTGTAGCCGGTCGAGCCGGTGGAGCTGGTGGCGGGGTGGAGGGTGGGGTGGTTGGGGAGGGTCCAGGTGGCGGCGTAGTGGCCTAGGTGGGTGACGTGGTCGGACTCCGGACCGAAGGCGAGGCGGCGGACGTTGGAGTGGAGGCCGTCGGCGCCGATGACGAGGTCGAAGGTGCGGGGCGGGGCGTTGCGGAAGGTGACGTCCACGCCGGTGGGGGTCTCGGTGAGGGAGGTGATCGAGTCCCCGAAGAGGTACTCGGTGGCGGGGAGGGAGGCCTCGTAGAGGACGTGGGAGAGGTCGCCGCGCAGGACTTCGATGTCACCGCCGGCGAACTCGGCGGGGAGGTGGAGCAGCGGGTTGTCTGCGGCGTCGACGAAGGTGATGGGGCTGCCGCCGGTCTGGATGCGGCGGAGGTCGTCGAGGATGCCCATGCGGTCGAGTACGGAGAGGTGGGTCTCGCCGCGGAAGTCGACGGCCTGGCCGCCGGGGCGGAGGGCGGGGGCGAGTTCGACGACGGTGGGGCGGAAGCCGCGGCGGGCCAGCCAGTGGGCGAGGGCCGGGCCGGCGATGCTGGCGCCGGAGATCAGGACGGTGTGGTTCTGGCGCAAGGGTGACCCCTTTGAATAACTGTGTCCGATGGATACTGAACGATACGGTGTACGGTAGACGCAGTTTTGGTGCGACGCAAGGGGATCGAGCCGATGGCGGATGAGCAGCGGGATGCGGGTGCCGATGTGGGCGCGGCCGTGCGGTTGTTGTGGGGGCCGCCGCCGGCCCCGCCGGCCCGGGGGCCGAGGCGGGGGCTGACGCTGGAGGGGATCGCCCTTGCGGGGGTCGGGATCGCCGATGCCGAAGGCTTGGGTGCGGTGTCGATGCAGCGGGTGGCCGGGGAGTTGGCGGTCACGAAGATGGCGCTGTACCGGTATGTGCCGGGGAAGGCGGAGCTGGTGGCGCTGATGGTGGAGGCCGCTATGCCGGAGCCGGAGCCGGAGCCGGGGCCGGGGCCGGGGCAGGGGCCGGGGCCTGTGGCGCTGGGGGCGGAGTCGGCGGCGCCGGCGGGGGTCGGGTGGCGGGAGCGGCTCGAGGTGTGGGCGCGGGAGTTGTACGCGGGCTTCCGGCGGCATCCGTGGCTGCTGGAGGCGACGGTCGGGGTACGGGTGATGGGGCCGCGGGAGCTGGGGTGGATGGAGCGGGCGCTCGCGGCGCTGGAGGGGTGCGGGCTGAGCGGGGCCGAGGCGATGGACGCGGTGGTGCTCGTGTCCGGGCATGTACGGGGGATCGCCGAGCAGGAGCGAGCGGCCGCCGGGTCGGCGGGGGCGGGGCCGGATGCGCAGCTTGCGGCGATGCTGGGTGAGGTGATGCGGGTGCACGGGGAGCGGTTTCCGGCGCTCGGGGCGGCGTTGGCTTCGGTGGCGGAGCACGGGGGACAGGACCAGGCGTTGGAGTTCGGGCTGGAGCGGATCATGGACGGGCTTGGTTTGCTGGTGTCCCGGCGGGCGGGTGCTGAGGCGGGCCGGCGTTAACGGCGTTAACGGTCGGGCGGACTGAGCGGTGGGCGCGGGCGGGCGTTAACGGCGTTAAGTGGTGGGGCCTGCGGCGGTGTGGTGGGTCGGGTTAGGGCCTGTTCTCGGTTGTG
>NZ_JAGGOZ010000135.1 GCF_018614075.1 Streptomyces sp. ISL-94
GGGTGCGGGTGGGGCGGTGGGGTGGGTGGAACGTGTCTACAGGCGGGCTGCGAAGGCCTGGGCGGCCTGGGTCACCGTGGACGGGGTCCATGAGAGACCCGGGGCGGTGACCGTCACCTCCGTGATCGACAGGCCCGGGGGGCCGGCCGGGGACCAGCGGTGGAAGAGGACCGTGCCCGTTTCCTCCGCCTGGCGGAGGGTGGCCCGGCGGAGGTGGTCCGGCTCGTACGGGAGCCATACCTGGAACTGGTGCGTGTGCGGCTGCTCCGGGTGGATGCGGAACCAGGGGATGTCCGATTCCGTGAAGGCCGAGCGCAGGGCCTCGGCCACCAGGCGCGCCTGCGCCACGTAGGACGGGAGCCTGGGCAGCTCCCGTTCCAGGCCGGCCAGGGCCGCCAGCGCCTGGGGGAACTGGCGGAAGATCTGGCCGCCGTAGCGGTGCCGCCAGGCCCGGGTCTCCTCCACGAAGTCCGCCGGCCCGGCCAGGCAGGCGCCGCTCAGCCCGCCCAGCGACTTGTAGAAGGACACGTACACCGAGTCCGCCAGCGCCGCGATCTCCGTCAGCGGGCGGCCGAAGTGGGCCGTGGACTCCCACAGCCGGGCCCCGTCGAAGTGGACGACCGCTTCCCGTGCGCGGGCCGCCTCCACCAGGGCTTCCAGTTCCTCCCAGGAGGGGAGGAGGAAGCCGGGGTCGCGCAGCGGGAGCTCCAGCACCAGGGTGCCGAAGGGTTCCGGGAACGATGCGATCTCCTCCGGGAGCGGCTGGCGGGCCTCCGTCGTGGGGTGGACCGTCCGCAGACCGGAGACCGCCGACAGCGCGCCGCCCTCCCACCGCTCCGGGTGGCTCTGCGGGTGCAGCGCGACCACCGGGTTCCCGGTCCGGCCCGCCCAGCAGCGCAGCGCGACCTGCTGGGCCATCGTCCCGCTCGGGAAGAACGCCGCGTCCTGCGTCCCCAGCAGCTCCGCGACCCGCCGCTCCAGCTCGGCGACGACCCCGTCGCCGTACACGTCGGCCGGCTGGTCCAGGTCGTACGGGGCTTCGGCGAGCGGCGCCAGCAGCTCCGCCACCGTCGGCTCGCGCAGGCCGCGGGACAGCTTCCGCTGCGCCCCCCGCCAGGCCGCCACCAGCCGCTTCATGTCCTGCGCGTCGTCCTGCGCGTCGTCCGTCGCGTCGTCCGTCATGCCCGCATCATCGCCGACCGGCCAGAACGCCCAGGAGCTAGCATGGCGGCGTATCGTCCGGTACCCCCCGCGGACTGGAACGGAAGGCCCTCCCCGCGTGAACCCATCTCAGCAGCCACGCCCTGCCCGGCTCGCCGTCGGCGTCGTCGGCGCCGGCCGGGTCGGTCCCGCGCTGGCGCGTGCGCTCCAGCAGGCCGGCCACCGGCCCGTCGCCGTGTCCGGTGTTTCCGACGCGTCCGTGCGCCGCGCCGCGCGGATGCTGCCCGACGTGCCCCTCGTCCCGCCCGCGCAGGTGCTGGAGCGGGCCGACCTGGTCCTGCTCACCGTCCCCGACGACGCGCTGCCCAGGCTGGTCGAGGGGCTGGCCGAGACCGGGGCGGTGCGGCCCGGGCAGTTGCTGGTGCACACCTCCGGCCGGTACGGGACGGCCGTGCTCGACCCGGCGCGCCGCGCGGGCGCGCTGCCGCTGGCCCTGCACCCCGCGATGACCTTCACCGGCACCGAGGTCGACGTGCAGCGGCTGGCCGGCTGCTCCTTCGGCGTCACCGCCCCCGAAGAGCTGCGGCTGGCCGCCGAGGCCCTGGTCATCGAGATGGGCGGGGAGCCCGAGTGGATCGCGGAGGAGAACCGTCCGCTCTACCACGCGGCCCTCGCCCTCGGCGCGAACCACCTGGTCACCCTGGTCGCCCAGTCGATGGAGCTGCTGCACAAGGCCGGGGTCGAGCACCCCGACCGGATGCTCGGCCCGCTGCTCGGCGCGGCCCTGGACAACGCCCTGCGCTCCGGCGACGCGGCCCTGACCGGCCCGGTGGCCCGCGGGGACGCCGGTACCGTCGCCGCGCACGTCTCGGAGCTGCGCAAGCACGCCCCGGGCACGGTCGCCGGGTACCTCGCGATGGCCCGCACCACCGCCGACCGGGCCCTCGCGCACGGTCTGCTCAAGCCCGAGCTCGCCGAGGACCTGCTCGGCGTACTCGCCGATCCCGAGGGTGGGGACCAGTGACCGAGCTGCTGCTGCACACCGCCGAGGAGCTGTACGGGCTCCCGCGCGCCGGCCGCCGGGCGGTGGTGATGACGATGGGCGCCCTGCACGAGGGCCACGCCACCCTCATCCGCAGCGCCCGCGAGCAGGCCGGTCGCGAGGGGCAGGTCGTCGTCACCGTCTTCGTCAACCCCCTGCAGTTCGGGGCGAACGAGGACCTCGACCGCTACCCCCGCACCCTCGACGCCGATCTCGCGATCGCCCGGGAGGCGGGCGCGGACGCCGTGTTCGCCCCCGCCGCCGACGAGGTCTACCCGGGCGGCGACCCGCAGGTGCGGATCAGCGCCGGGCCCATGGGCGAGCGCCTCGAAGGGGCCACCCGTCCCGGCCACTTCGACGGGATGCTGACCGTCGTCGCCAAGCTGCTCCACCTCACCCGTCCCGACCTGGCGCTCTTCGGTCAGAAGGACGCCCAGCAACTGGCCCTGATCCGGCGGATGGTGACGGACCTGAACTTCTCCGTCGAGGTGGTCGGCGTCCCGACCGTCCGCGAGGAGGACGGGCTCGCGCTGTCGTCCCGCAACCGCTACCTCTCCCCCGTCGAGCGGCGCACCGCGCTGGCCCTGTCCCGCGCCCTGTTCGCCGGGCGCGACCGGCTCGCCGCGCAGGCGGCGCTGCGCGCCCGGGCCGAAGCCGCCCCGGCCAGCGACGAGCGGGCCACCGCCCTGGCCCGGCTCGGGGAGATCCGGGCCTCCGCGGACGCGCACGCCGTCTCGGCGGCGGGCGCCGGGCTGCCGGACGCCGTACGGGCCGCCGCGCGCCACGTCCTGGACGAGGCGGGCCGCCACGAGCCGCCGCTGGACCTGGACTACCTGGCGCTGGTGGACCCGCAGGACTTCACCGAGATCGGCCCCCACTTCACGGGGCACGCCGTGCTGGCCGTCGCCGCGAAGGTGGGCGCGACCCGGCTGATCGACAACATCCCATTGGAATTCGGAGCACACTCGTGAGCACCCCAGGCAGAGACCTCCCGTCGGGCGGCGCAGGCACCGGCATACGGCTGCACGCTCCGGCCCCGGGCTGGTCCGTCGACGCCGATGTCGTGGTCGTCGGATCCGGCGTCGCGGGGCTGACGGCCGCGCTGCGCTGCGCCGCCGCGGGCCACCGCACGGTCGTGGTCACCAAGGCCCGGCTCGACGACGGCTCCACCCGCTGGGCCCAGGGCGGGATCGCCGCGGCCCTCGGCGAGGGCGACACCCCCGAGCAGCACCTGGACGACACCCTGGTGGCGGGCGCGGGCCTGTGCGACGAGGCCGCCGTCCGGCTCCTCGTCACGGAGGGCCCGGACGCGGTGCGGCGGCTGATGGCCACCGGCGCCGTCTTCGACACCTCCGCGGAGACCGGCGAGATAGAGCTGACCCGCGAGGGCGGCCACCACCGCCGCCGGATCGCGCACGCGGGCGGCGACGCCACCGGCGCGGAGATCTCCCGGGCGCTGGTCGAAGCCGTGCAGGCCGCGGGGATCCGTACCGTCGAGAACGCGCTCGTACTGGACCTGCTCCAGGACGCGCGGGGCCGTACCGCCGGGGTCACGCTGCACGTCATGGGCGAGGGCCAGCACGACGGCGTCGGCGCCGTCCACGCGCCCGCCGTGATCCTCGCGACCGGCGGCATGGGCCAGGTCTTCTCCGCCACCACCAATCCGTCGGTGTCCACCGGCGACGGCGTGGCGCTCGCGCTGCGCGCCGGGGCCGAGGTCTCCGACCTGGAGTTCGTGCAGTTCCATCCGACGGTGCTCTTCCTCGGCCCGGACGCCGAGGGGCAGCAGCCGCTCGTCTCGGAGGCGGTCCGCGGCGAGGGCGCGTACCTCGTCGACGCGGACGGGGTCCGCTTCATGACGGGCCAACACGAGCTCGCCGAGCTGGCCCCGCGCGACATCGTCGCCAAGGGCATCATGCGCCGCATGCAGGAGCAGGGCGCGCAGCACATGTACCTGGACGCCCGGCACTTCGGCGCCGAGATGTGGGAGCAGCGCTTCCCGACCATTCTCGCCGCCTGCCGCGCCCACGGCATCGACCCGGTGACCGAGCCGATCCCCGTCGCGCCCGCCGCGCACTACGCGTCGGGCGGCGTCCGGACGGACCTGCACGGGCGGACCACCGTCCCCGGCCTGTACGCGTGCGGCGAGGTCGCCTGCACCGGCGTGCACGGCGCGAACCGCCTCGCCTCCAACTCCCTGCTGGAGGGCCTGGTCTTCGCCGAGCGCATCGCCGACGACATCGCCGCCCAGGCCCGCTCCGGCAACGGCCCCGGCATACCGGTCCCCGCGACCGGGCCGCTGCAGCCCGCCGGTGCGCGGTACGAGATCCAGCGCATCATGACGGACGGCGCGGGCGTGCTGCGCTCCGCCGAGTCGCTGCGCACGGCGGCCGAGGCCCTCGAAGGCCTGTACGCCACCGCCCTCAACGAGCTCGAAGCGCACGGCAAGACCGCGGAACCGGGGGTGGACACCTGGGAGGCCACGAACCTGCTGTGCGTGGCCCGCGTCCTGGTCGCCGCCGCCCAGCGGCGCGTGGAAACCCGCGGCTGCCACTGGCGCGAGGACCACCCGGACCGGGACGATGCGGCCTGGCGCCGCCATCTCGTCGTCCGGCTCTCGGCGACCGAGAAGCGGGCCCTGGTCGTCGTCCCCACCGACTCCGCGGACTTCCCGTCCGTGCACGTACCCCTCAGCACCCAGAGCCTGGAGCAGTGACCGTGAGCACCCCCGAACTCCCCCTGATCGACCAGAATGACGGCGGCTGCGGCGACGACTGCGCCTGCGGCGACGGCGAGGAGACCGGCCTCGACCCGGCGCTGGCCCAGCTGCTGGCGGACGCAGGCCTGGACCCCGTCGAGGTCGAGGACATCGCCCACATGGCGCTCTCCGAGGACCTCGACGGCGGGGTCGACGTGACCACCGTCGCCACGATCCCCGAGGACGCCGAGGCCGTCGCCGACTTCGTCGCCCGCGAGAACGGGGTCGTGGCCGGGCTGCGCATCGCCGAGGCCGTCTTCTCCATGGTCTGCACGGAGGCCTTCGAGGTGGAGCGCCACGCGGAGGACGGCGACACCGTCGAGGCCGGGCAGGTGCTGCTCTCCGTGGGCGCGCGCACCCGTGACCTGCTGACGGCGGAGCGCAGCGCCCTGAACATCCTGTGCCGCCTGTCGGGCATCGCGACCGCCACCCGCCGCTGGGCGGACGTGCTGGAGGGCACGAAGGCCAAGGTCCGCGACACCCGCAAGACGACGCCGGGCCTGCGGGCGCTGGAGAAGTACGCGGTGCGCTGCGGCGGCGGCGTCAACCACCGCATGTCGCTGTCGGACGCGGCACTGGTCAAGGACAACCACGTGGTGGCGGCCGGCGGGGTCGCGCAGGCCTTCAAGGCCGTACGGGACGCCTTCCCGGACGTGCCCGTGGAGGTCGAGGTCGACACCCTGGAGCAGATCGGCGAGGTGCTGGAGGCCGGCGCCGACCTGATCCTGCTGGACAACTTCACGGTCGAGCAGACCGCCGAGGCCGTGGCGCTGGTGGCCGGGCGCGCGGTGCTGGAGTCCTCGGGCCGGCTGACCCTGGACACGGCCCGGGCGTACGCGGAGACCGGGGTGGACTACCTGGCCGTCGGCGGCCTGACCCACTCCTCCCCGATCCTGGACATCGGCCTCGATCTGCGCGAGGCGGTGTAACCCGTGCTCCTCACCATCGACGTCGGCAACACCCACACGGTCCTGGGCCTGTTCGACGGTGACGAGATCGTCGAGCACTGGCGCATCTCGACCGACCCGCGGCGCACGGCCGACGAGATGGCCGTGCTCATGCAGGGTCTGATGGGCATGCACCCGATGCTCGGCAACGAGCTGGGCGACGGCATCCACGGCATCGCGATCTGCTCGACGGTGCCGTCGGTGCTGCACGAGCTGCGCGAGGTCACCCGGCGCTACTACGGGGACGTGCCGGCGGTGCTGGTGGAGCCCGGCATCAAGACGGGCGTGCCGATCCTCATGGACAACCCGAAGGAGGTCGGCGCGGACCGCATCATCAACGCGGTCGCGGCGGTCGAGCTCTACGGGGGCCCGGCGATCGTGGTCGACTTCGGTACGGCGACCACCTTCGACGCGGTGTCCGCGAAGGGCGAGTACGTGGGCGGGGTGATCTCCCCGGGCATCGAGATCTCGATGGAGGCCCTCGGCGTACGGGGCGCGCAGCTGCGGAAGATCGAGCTGGCCCGGCCGCGCAACGTGATCGGCAAGTCCACGGTCGAGGCGATGCAGTCGGGCGTGGTGTACGGCTTCGCGGGGCAGGTGGACGGGATCGTCAACCGGATGGCCAAGGAGCTGGCGGCCCCGAACGGCGACCCGGACGACGTGCGGGTCATCGCCACGGGCGGCCTGGCGCCGATCGTGCTCGGCGAGTCCTCGGTGATCGACGACCACGAGCCGTGGCTGACGCTGGTCGGGCTGCGGCTGGTCTACGAGCGCAACGCGCCGAACTTCGACTGACGCCGCCGGGGCAGGGGCCGTACCCCCACGTGCGTACGGTCCCGGCCCGGATCGGGCTCAGACTTCGACCCACAGCACCTTCCCTCCGGCGTCCCCGTACAGCCCCGTCCCGCCGAGCGGATATCCGCCCCAGTTGTCGGCGTATGCCCGTACGAGGAACAGCCCGCGGCCGCGCTCGGCACCCAACTGCGGTGTTCCGCCGGGGGAGTCTGCTCCAAAGGGCGGCGGGATGTGCGGATTGTTGTCCCAGACACTGACCCGCAGCCGAGTGGACTCCATGGCCCGGAGCCGGAGTGTGTACGGGCCGTCGGAATAGAGGTAGGCGTTGGCGAGCAGCTCCCCGGCCAACAGCTCGGCCGTCTCGGTGAGCGCGCTCATCGCATGCGTCCGGAGCACGGAACGCAGGGTCTGGCGTGCGAGGCCGGGGGCACGGGGATCTTGTGGGAGTTGCAGGCTGTACGCCCACGACGGAGATACGGTGGCAGGCATGGAAGTCTCCGATCACGGAGGGGCGTTGGTCGCGTTGCACTTGCTGCCCGGTGACCGTGCCGCTCCGTCGAGCGGGGTACTTCCGGGCGGGTGGCCTGTGTCCCAGATTAGGGTCACGCAAGTGATATTTGCGCGGATCTCGCGATATCCAGGCCCCCATTCGCTCGTGTGAGTGAGACAGCTGTCGGAAGGGAGCAGGATGGCGGGGCGGGTAGCACTGACGGCCCGACGCGTCCGCGTCGCCGTTGAGCTGCGCAAGTTGCGAGAACGCTCCGGGCTCACGGCAACCGAGGCGGCGCGTCAACTCGGCACCAGCCAGGGCCAGCTGAGCAACGTGGAGACGTGCAGGTTCGGAGTCAGTCCCGAACGTGTCCGCGCCATGGCCCAGGTGTACTCCGTCTGCGACCCCCTGCTCGTCGACGCACTGGCCGCAATGGCGAGCGACCGCACGAAGGGCTGGTGGGAGCAGTACAGAGAGATCCTCCCGCCAGGCCTGCTCGACCTCGCCGAGCTGGAGCACCACGGTCTGGCGCTGCGCGCCGCCTACACCGTCCACGTGCCCGGCCTGCTGCAGACAGCGGACCACGCCCGGGAGATCTTCGGGCACGTGCTGCCGCCGCTGCCCCAGGCCGATGTGGAGCACCGCGTCTCCCACCGGATCAAGCGGCAGGAGGTGCTCCACCGTGACAACCCGATCCCGTACACCGCGATCATCCACGAGGCGGCCCTGCGGATGAAGTTCGGCGGGCACTCCGTCGTGAAGGCTCAGCTGGCCCACTTGCTGGAGATGGGGGAGCTGAGCCATGTCCGGATTCTGGTGATCCCCTTCGACGCGGGTTCCTTTCCCGGCTCCGGCCAGTCGATCTACTACGTCCACGGGCCCGTACAGCAACTCGACACCGTCCACCTCGACCAGTCCCACGGCCCGGCCCTGGTCGACGCCGAGGCTCAGCTCGCCAAATACCGGCTGCTTCTGGACCGCATGGAGGGCGCAGCCCTCGGATGCGGGGAGAGCCGGGATTTCATCCACAGCATCCTCCGCACCCTGTGAACCGAGGAGTCCCCATGACTCAGCTCAGCTGGCGAAAGTCATCGTTCTGCCAGGAGGGCGAGGCCTGTGTGCACGTCGCGACGACCGCCCCGGGCGCGGCCGTGAAGGTGGCCGGGAGCGCCGATCCCGGCGAAGCCCACCTCACCGTCTCCCCGACCGCTTGGTCGACCTTCCTCCAGGCGGTGAAGGAACTCAGCGCCTCTTGAAGGCCCGAACGAGCAGCCCGCGGCCGAGCGGCAGTCCTACTCGTCTGCAGCGTCTCTGATCAGCCTAGTGATCCTGTGTCAGACATGGTGTCTGGCGACGGGATTTCCCATCGTGGTGGGGTGGCGTGGGCGTGGAGGTGGAATCCCGCGCCCAGTGCTGCCCCCTTGTGGCCGGTGTCGGCTGGTGGTGGGTGTGCTGATCGTTGTCACGTCCTGGTGCCGGTGGGCTGCGCGGGGCAGCCGGGTCCGGTCCGTGTGAGCGTGTCCCTCCGGACGCTTGCCCGCCGGACCTTGCGGCCTGGTGGGGGAGGGTGTCCGGCGTCGCCTGGGCGTCGGACGTGGCGGCTTGTGCCGGGTGGGTCCGGTCTTGGACCGGTCCCGGCCGGCTTTGGGCGCGGTCGGTGTGATGACCGCGCGGGCTTCGAAGTGGTCGATGGTCGCGTGGATGGTCATGTCCCCACTGGTGCGGTCCACCACGGTCTTGGTCTGGTGGGTCAGTCCGCGTGCGGCGATACGCCGCCATGCCCCCTGGTCGCGGTCGCCCTGCCAGCCGCAGCCGGGGCACAGGGCCCATTTCCAGCCGGGGGTGGTGGGCCGGTCGGGCGCCTTGCGGTGCCGGAGCGGGGTGAGGCAGTTCGGGCAGTGCTTCGAGGTGCCTCGGGCCGGGACGGTGACCACCGCGACACCGACTTCGGTGGCGAGGTGACGGATGTGTTCGGCGATCTGACCGCGCACGGTCTGGGAGAGGCGCGTGTTCATGGTGCGGCCCATCCCACGGGCTTCCATCGACCGCAGGTCTTCGAGGTAGATCACCGTGGCGCGGGCGGCGACGGCCTGATCGACGGCCCAGCGGGCGGCAGACCAGGCGAGAGCGTCGCCCAGGTGTGTACGGCGGGCGGACACATGGTGGATCTCGTCCTGGATGAGTGCCTGCCTGTGCTCCAGCGGGAGGTTCGGCGTGAGGCCCTGCTGTGCGCGGCCGTCGGTGAGGCGCTGGTGCCGGTCGGCTTTGGCGTGCAGGTGTTCGGCGTGCCGGCGGAGCCGGTGCTGTTTGGCGAGGATGCCGGCGGCCCGGAACTGGGCACCTGTGCCGAGGGCGGTGATCCGCCCGTCCTCGTGGAGGTGGGCGGCTCCGGCGGACAGGAGGGTGTTCAGGCCCCAGTCCACACCGAGCGCGACCGTGTGGCCGGCGCGCCGGGTTTTCGGTACAGCGTGGGTGTAGGCGAGATCGGCGCGTACCCGGCCCTGGTGGACCCGCAGCGTGGGCAGGTGCACCACCGCCCCGGCCGGAACCGTCGGCGGCAGGGCGATCGGGCAGGCCACCCAGGTCCAGTCCCGGTAGGACCGCGGGTCGGGACGGACGGGCAGTTGCAGCCGCAGCACCACCCGGCCCGGCCCGTCCGCACAGCGCTCGATGGTGGCCTGCTGCCCGTCACACGCGGACAGCAACAGCATCCGCGCCACACCCGGCACCCCCTCCAACTCGAACACATCAGCGGGCATACGGCCATGGGCCTTCACGAACGAGGACATCTGCCGGGTCCGACCCTTGATGACACTGGAGGGAAGATGCCGCCCACCGGGCACGGCAGCACGCACCTGATCCCACTCATCCGCTGTGCGCTTGGCAGGGTCGGCGGGCCACGACGCGAGGACACCGACCGTGAGTTCGGCCCGCCACCGCACGGACCGCAGCGCACGCCCTCGCGACCCGATGCTGTCATCCGATCAACGACACCCCGCACGAAAGGTCACTCATTCGATCCACGAACCCACATCCGGCATCCGACACCCGCGCAGGACGAACACCACGACGCGAACACAACACGATCACTGCGGATACCTAAGACCGACCGGCAAATGGATCACTTGAGGCGGCGGGTGGTGGGGCGGTCGTCCCAGCGGTAGAGGCTGGTCGCGCGGCGGACGAGCATG
>NZ_JAGGOZ010000136.1 GCF_018614075.1 Streptomyces sp. ISL-94
CCCACCGCGACGACGAGAGCGCCGTCAGCTCCCGCTTCCGGACCGCCCACGTGTCGCCGGAGTGCCCCAGCCGGTCCGCGCACCGCGTCTTGAGGTACTTCGAGGCGAGCGAGCCCAGGTGCGCGCCCACCAGGGCCAGCACCTCCTCATCCCCAGCCGTCAAATCCTTCAGCCGGGTCCGTACCGCGACACCCGTGGGCCCGAGCGCGACGAACGGCGCCGACAACTCCCGCAACCCACCCACCACCCAGCACCCACCCCGGTACCGAAAGAACCCATCCCCCACCCAACGACCACCCCCAACAAAGGTCACCCATTCGATGCAAGAACCTCCGTTCCCGCCCGGCATCGACCCACCACCACGGACGAGGCACTCACTCATCCACGCCAGAACACACTCAAACCCAGTCACCAGACAGCAGTTCCAACCCCCGGAACGTGTCCAGCCGATGGGGGGGCGGACGGAGCCGGGGACGAATGCGCAGGCCCGCGATGGCGGCGCCGGCAGGCACATCCACCCGTGAGCGCGCGGAGGGGCGTGGCGACGGTTTCTGCGCGGGCCGCCGGTAGTTATGGGGACGGGAAGGAGATCCGCCATGCCCGCACGAGGACCCGCGAAGCAACCCGCAACGACCGAGCTCGATGCCCGCTACAGCTCCGCGCTCCATCCCCGCCCGGGGGCCACGGACGTCACCGCCGCCGAGTGGGCCGAGGCCCAGCGGCGGCTGGAGGCCGCCGAGATCTTCTGGGTGTCCACGGTGCGGCCCGACGGCCGGCTGCACGTCACTCCCGTGATCACCGCCTGGCACGACGGGGTGCTGTACTTCTCGACCGGCGCGGGGAGCAGAAGGCGAAGAACCTCGCCCATGACGGCCACTGTGCGCTGACCACCGGGGGAAACTCGCTCACGGAGGGGCTCGACCTCGTGGTCGAGGGCACGGCGGAGCCGGTTGCCGATCCGGCGCTGCTGGAGGAGGTGATCGCGGCGTACGAGGCGAAGTACGGGTCGCACATCACCTCGCCCGAGGGGACCTTCCACGGGATCGGGGACGCGTTCCGCAAGGGGGACGCGGTGGTGTTCGCGGTGGCCCCGGCCACGGCGTACGGCTTCGGCCGGGACGGCGGGGTCTACACCCACACGCGGTGGGCGTTCTGAGCGTCCGGAGCGTTTGGATGTGAAGCACCCAAAAACAACACGAACGATCGTGCTAATATCTCCTCGTCACCCTGCCGGTGCCACCTGGCCGCCTGGCCGGTGGCCAGAGGAGATCCGGAGAACCGGGCATGCATCCCACGGCTTCACTCCTGCGCACCACCCTCGACGTCACCGCCCGGCTCACCCCGGGCCTGGCCGGACCCAGTGCGTTCGCGCTGTTCGTCCGGCCCCTCGGCCGCCCGCGGCTCCGCCCCGAGGAGGCGGAGCTCATGGCGCGGGCCGAGACCGGCCGGATGCTCGTGCGCGGCATACCCGTCGCCACGTACCGGTGGGGCGACGGCGGACGGCCCGTTCTGCTGGTCCACGGCTGGTCCTCGCGCGCCTCGCGGCTCGCCGGCTTCGTCGACGCACTACGGGCCCAGGGGCACACGGTGATCGCCTTCGACACCCCCGGCCACGGCGAGTCCGGCGGCCGGGCCTCCACGGTCCGGGACTACCGCGAGATCATCAGCCGGCTGCACGCCGAGTACGGGGACTTCTCGGCCGTCCTCGCCCACTCCATCGGCGTCCTCGCCAGCCTCTTCACCCTGCGGGACGGGGTCCGCGCGGACCGGGTGGTCGCCATCGGGGGCATCGCAGAGTTCGGTTACCTGCTGGACCAGTTCCGCGCCCGACTGGGTGTGGGCGAGGCGGTCGAGCGCGTCCTGCGCCGCCACATCGAGCAGCGCCTGTTCCCCGGCGAGGCCGACATCTGGCAGCGCCTCGACGCCACCCACCGCCCCGTCGAGGAGTCGATGCCGATCCTCCTCATCCACGACGCGGACGACGATGTCGCGACCCCCGCCCAGTCACGCGCGATCGCCGCGGCCTACGGATCCCGGGCCCGCCTGGTCGAGACCAGCGGCCTTGGCCACCGGCGCATCCTGGCGGACCGGGAAGTCATCGCGGCAGCGGTGGAGTTCGCCACATCGCCTACGCCGCCGTCCGGGCTGTCCAAGCCGTCCGCGGCGTCCGGGCAATCCGACTCGTCCGTTTCAGCCGTTCCGTCCGTGCCGTCGGCGACCGGCGCTTCGGCGGTGGCCCGATGACGCGCTCCGGTCCGCAGACCACCGGCGCCGCCCCTACGGCCCCCGGCCCCACCGGCACCGGAACCGGTCCCGCCCACAGTGGCCCGGCCGAAAGCGGGCCCCACCCCCGGCGGATCCTCCTCCTCGCCTGCGCCGTCACCTTCCTCGCCTTCCTCGACGCCACCGTCGTCAACGTCGCCTTCCCCGACCTGCGGCGCGCCTTCCCCGATGTGTCCCTGGCCCGGCTCACCTGGGTGGTCAGCGCATACGCCGTGCTGTTCGCCGCCCTGCTGGCCGCCGCCGGGCGGCTCGCCGACACCCTCGGCCGGCGCGCCCTCTTCCTCGGCTCGGCCCTCGCCTTCACCTTCACCTCGCTCGCCGCGAGCGCGGCCCCCACCGCCGAACTGCTGATCCTCGCCCGCGCCCTCCAGGGGGCGGCGGCCGCCGGAATGATCCCGGCCGCGCTGGGACTCGTACTCGCCCACACACCGCCCGCCCGGCGGGCCGCGGCCTTGGGCGCCTGGGGCGCCGCCGGCGGGCTCGCCGCCGCCGTCGGCCCCAGCCTCGGCGGACTGCTCGTCGAGGTGTGGGACTGGCGCGCGATCTTCCTCGTCAATGTGCCGCTGGGCCTGGCGGTCTGCTGGGCCGCCGCCCGCGCCCTCCCCCGAGACGCCCGTACGGTACGCCGACTGCCCGATCCGCTCGGTACGTTCGCCCTCGCGCTCGGCATCGCGGGCGTGGTGACCGGCCTCTCCCAGGGCGAGGAGTGGGGCTGGACCGACCCCGCCGTGATCGGACTCCTGGCCGGCGGAGCCCTGTCGGCCGCCACCGCCCTCCACCGCTCGCGCCGGCACCCGGCCCCGGCCGTCGACCGCGACCTGTGGCGCGACCCCGTCTTCGCCCGTGCCAACATCGGCGCCCTGCTCTTCGGCGCCGGGATGTACGCATGGCTGCTGACCGGGCCCTCCTACCTCATCGCACGGTGGGACTACTCGATCCTCGAAGCCGGTTTCGGCGTCACCCCGGGAGCCGTACTGGCCACGGTCGGCGCCTGGCTCGTCGGCCGCCGCGTTCCCGCCCGCCTGCAATGGGCGGCGGTCACCCTCGGCTCCCTGCTGTTCGCCGCCAACGCCCTGCTGCTGTGGGGCTGGGCCGACGCCTCGACCTCGTACGCCCAGATCTTCCTCCCGGCCGGCCTGCTGGGCGGACTCGGCATCGGCGTGGTCCTGACCGCCCTCTCCACGGCGGCCTCGGCCGCCCTCCCGCCGCAGAGGTTCGCGGCGGGCACGGGCCTGCTGATGACGGCCCGCCAACTCGGCGGCGCGCTGGGCGTCGCGGCCACCGCGGCCCTGCTGACCGGGGCCGGCGACCACTGGCGCGCGGTCTTCCTGCTGGTGGCGGTCGCCGCTCTGGGCGCGGCGGCCGCCGGTTGGTCTATGCGGGTACGGGGCGCGGTCAAGAAGGGGAGTTGACGGCGGGCGGCCGGTCCGGGAGTTCCTCCGGGGCGGCCGCCACCGCCCGCAGCCGGTCGAGGATGCCTCGGCCGGCCCTCTCGTATGCCACCGGGTCGTCGTGCAGGACGGAGTGCGCGTTGGCCAGCTCCATCAAGGCGATCACCTCGAAGGTGAGCTGCGGCACGTCCGCCGCGTCGACCCCGTCCCGGAACGCGCCCGCCAGCCGGGCCTCGTCCAGGATCCGCTCGATGTAGCGCGTCCAGTCGGAGCGCACCTTGGCGACCTCGTCGCGTACGGGGCCGGGGCGCGAGTCGAACTCCGCGGAGACGGAGTAGAAGAAGCAGCCGCCCGGGAAGATGCGCCGCCCGGAGTAGTCGAGCCAGCGCTCGCACACCTTCCACACCTTGGCGAGGCCGGCGGGATCCTGGCGTACGGGCCGGACCACCTGCTCGACGAACACGTCCACGGCGGCGCGGACGGTGGCGAGCTGAAGGTCCTCCTTGGAGCCGAAGAGCGCGAAGACACCGCTCTTGCTCAGACCGAGGTCCGCGGCGATCTTCCCCAGGGACAGGCCTTCCAGACCGTCCACGGAGGCGATGCTCATGGTCCGGTCGAGAACGGTCCGCCGCGTCTGGTTCCCGCGCTCCACGCGTCCGTCTGCCATGGCACCACCTTACCGAACGCACGGTCGTGCACTCTGTGGAGCGGGAGCCGGGCCGCTGTCAGTGGGGGGTGCGATGCTCGGAGAGGAGAAGGCAGCCAGAGCAGAGCCAGAGGACAGCAGAGACCGGAAGGAGTGCGGACCATGCTCACCACGGACTACAAGGACGGCTCCCCGAACTGGGTGGACCTCGGCACACCGGACATCGACGGCGCCGCCGGGTTCTACCGCGGACTGTTCGGCTGGGACTTCCTGGCGGGCGGCGAGGAGGTCGGCGGGTACGGGATGTTCCGCCTCGGCGACAGGACGGTCGCGGGCGTCATGACCGTCCCGGCGGACCGGGGCCCGTGTGCCTGGCAGGTGTACTTCCAGACCTCCGACGCGGACGCGACGGCGGCGGCCGTGACCGAGGCGGGCGGCACGGTGACGTTCGAGCCGATGGACGTCATGGACTTCGGCCGGATGGCGATATTCGCCGACCCGGCGGGCGTGAGCTTCGGGGTGTGGCAGCCCAGGAAGAACAAGGGCCTGGACGCGGTGACGGACATGGGCACGATGTGCTGGACGGAGCTGTACACGGGCGACGTGGCCGCGGCGGCCTCCTTCTACGGAGCGGTCTTCGGCTGGGAGATCAGCGAGATGCCGTTCGAGGGCGGCACGTACACGATGGTCAGGCCGGCCGGGACCACGGACGAGGCGGCCTTCGGCGGCCTGGTCCCGATCTCGGCGGACCCGGTGGAGGACACCGGACGGCCCTACTGGACCCCGTACTTCGAGGTGGTCGACTGCGACGAGACGGCGGCGAGGGCGGAGGAGTCGGGCGGCAAGGTCCGCCTGTCGCCGGTCTCCATGGAGGGCGTCGGCCGCTTCGCCAAGCTGGCGGATCCCTTCGGGGCCCGGTTCGCGGTCATAGCCAGCGTCCCGACGACGGGAGCGTGACACGTATTGATCGGGCGTTGATCGGACGTCCATCCGCGGCGGTCAGTATCTCTGGCATGTCGATGAACACCACTGCCGCAGCCACCGCCACCGCCTGGTACGACCTCGCCCTCTGCGCCCAGACGGGCCCGGGCTTCTTCTTCCCGGAGCCGGGCTCGTCACTGCGGGACGCGAAGCGGTTGTGCGGGGCGTGCGAGGGGCGGGCGGCGTGCCTGGAGTACGCCCTGGCCAATGACGAGCGCTTCGGCGTCTGGGGCGGCCTCTCGGAATCCGAACGCCACGCCTTGCGCACCCGCCGCCCCTGATCAGGTGCGGGCCCCCTTCCCGCTCCGCCGGACCAGCCCCACGCGCAGGGCGAGCTCGAACCCGTCACCTCCGACCTCCTCCCGGCGGGGGGGTGCGAACGACCCGCACCAAGCCCGTACGTGGTCCAGCGCCCGCCGGGCCTCCCGCAGGGAGAGCAGCGAGGAGTCCAGGGCGCGGGTCAGGCGGGCCGGCTGGTCGATGGCCACCCGGAGCGAGGTCATGACGCGAAACCCTGGCAGAGCACGGCTCTGCCAGGGCAATCGGCGTCACTCGGGCGAGCGGGCGGGAATCGGTCAGGCCGATCCCTCAAGCCTGAGGTCAGGCCTTGCGGGCCGCGATGCGGGCCGCGCGGGCGGCCAGGCGCTCGTCGAACTTGCGGGCCTCGGAGTCCAGGCCGTCCATGAAGAGGCCGAGCTCCTCCTGGGCCTTCTGGCCCTCGGGGCCCAGACCGTCGATGTCCATGATCTTCAGGAAGCGGATCACGGGGCTCAGCACGTCGTCGTGGTGGATCCGCAGGTTGTAGACCCCGCCGATCGCCATCTGCGCGGCCATCCGCTCGAAGCCGGGCATGCCGTGTCCGGGCATCCGGAAGTTGACCACGACGTCCCGTACGGCCTGCATCGTCAGGTCCGGGGCGATCTCGAAGGCCGCTCCCAGCAGGTTGCGGTAGAAGATCATGTGCAGGTTCTCGTCCTGCGCGATGCGCGCCAGCATCCGGTCGCAGACCGGGTCACCGGACTGGTGGCCGGTGTTGCGGTGCGAGATGCGGGTCGCGAGCTCCTGGAAGGCCACGTACGCCACCGAGTGCAGCATCGAGTGGCGGTTGTCGGACTCGAAGCCCTCCGACATGTGCTGCATCCGGAACGCTTCCAGCTTGTCCGGGTCCACGGCGCGCGAGGCCAGCAGGTAGTCGCGCATCACGATGCCGTGGCGGCCCTCCTCGGCCGTCCAGCGGTGCACCCAGGTGCCCCAGGCGCCGTTGCGGCCGAAGAGCGTCGCGATCTCGTGGTGGTAGCTGGGGAGGTTGTCCTCGGTCAGCAGGTTCACGACCAGCGCGATCTTGCCGATCTCGGTGACCTTGGACTGCGCCGGGTCCCAGGCCTCGCCGTCCTCGAAGAAGCCGGGGAAGTTCCGGCCGTCGCTCCACGGCACGTACTCGTGAGGCATCCAGTCCTTGGTGACCTGCAGATGCCGATTGAGCTCCTTCTCGACCACTTCTTCCAGCGCGTACAGCAGCTTGGCGTCGGTCCACGCCTCCGAGCTGCCGAGGTGGGGAGAGGTGATCGTCACGGGTACTCCTGAGTGCAAAGCGAATTACCTACGGTTCCGTAGCCTACGGAGTCGTAGGTTAAGCGCGACATCAAGACGAGCCAAGCCCCGGTGGTCCCTATGTCTGGTTACATCCAGTTATCTGTGCAGTTGCCGAGGGGGTCTGGCGGCGAAGCGGAAGGGAAAGTTGCACCGAAAGCGGACCGCGGGCCGCGCCAGGTGAGACCACCGTCACGCCAGAAGGTGATCCGCCCCTCACGCCTTGACGGCGGTGATCAGAGCCCGCAGGGCATCGTTGGAGTCGGCGACGCAGGCGGCGGACCCGGTTGTTCCGGCGTACGCCTTCCCCTCGGCGCCGCGACCGAAGCGGAAGCAATGGGCACCCTCGCTACAGAAAGCCCCTTATGCCGGGTAGCCGCTCACCCGTGCCACAGCGTCTCCCGGACCTCCTCGGCCGTGGTCGGCCTCAGTTCGCCGTCCAGAAGCAGCCACCGCGTGATGCCGATGGACTCGAGGAAGGGCACGTCGTGGCTCGCCACCACGAGCGCGCCCTCGTAGGCGTCCAGCGCGACCGTCAACTGCCTCACGCTCGCCAGATCGAGATTGTTCGTCGGCTCGTCCAGCATCAGCAGCTGCGGAGCGGGCTCCGCCAGCAGCAGCGCCGCCAGCGCCGCCCGGAAACGCTCGCCGCCCGACAGGGTGCCGGCCGGCCGGTCCGCGCGGGCGCCCCGGAAGAGGAAGTGCGCGAGCCGCGCCCGGATCAGGTTGTTCGTGGCCTGCGGGGCGAACCGCGCCACGTTCTCCACGACCGAACGGCTCTCGTCGAGCACGTCCAGCCGCTGCGGCAGGTATCGCGCCGCGACGTGGGTCACCGCCGAGCCCGACTCCGGTGCGATGAGCCCCGCGATCGTGCGGAGCAGCGTGGTCTTGCCCGAGCCGTTGCGCCCCACCAGCGCGATCCGCTCCGGGCCGCGCAGCTCCCACTCGCCCGGTACGACGGCCCCGTGGACCGGGCGCAGCTCGCTCAGGGTCAGGACGCGCCGCCCCAACGGCACCTGGGTTGCGGGCAGTTCGATCCGGATGGTGTCGTCGTCGCGTACTGCCTCCACCGCCTGGTCCAGGCGCTCCTTCGCCTGCGCCAGCTTCTCGGTGTGCATGATGCGGTGCTTGCCGGCCGATTCCTGCGCCGCGCGCTTGCGGGCGCCCATCACGATCTTCGGCTCGCGCTTGCTCTCGTACATCTTCTGGCCGTACCGCTTGCGCCGGGCCAATTTGACCTGCGCGTCGGCCAGTTCGCGCTTCTGGCGCTGTACGTCGGCCTCCGCGACCCGGACCATCCGCTCGGCCGCTTCCTGCTCGGCGGCGAGCATGTGCTCGTAGTCCGTGAAGTTGCCGCCGTACCAGCGGACTTCGCCGTCGCGCAGGTCGGCGATCTGGTCGACCCGCTCCAGCAGCTCCCGGTCGTGGCTGACCAGGACCATCACCCCGGTCCAGGACTCGACCGCCGCGTACAGGCGGCCCCGGGCCCGCAGGTCCAGGTTGTTGGTGGGCTCGTCCAGGAGCAGGACGTCGGGGCGTGCGAGCAGCAGGGCGGCCAGCCGCAGCAGGACGCCCTCGCCGCCCGAGACCTCCCCGACGGTGCGGTCCAGCCCGATCCGGGCGAGCCCGAGCTGGTCGAGCGTGGCCAGGGCCCGCTCCTCCACGTCCCAGTCGTCGCCGACAGCGGCGAAGTCGGCCTCGGTGGCCTCGCCCGCCTCGATGGCGTGCAGGGCGGCGCGGGTGGTGTGGATGCCGAGCGCCTCGTCCACGCGCAGCGCGGTGTCGAGGGTGATGTTCTGCGGGAGGTGGCCGACGGTGCCGGCGGTGGACAACTTGCCCTCGGACGGCGCCAGTTCGCCCGCAATCAGCTTCAGCAGGGTGGATTTCCCGCAGCCGTTGAGCCCGATCAGTCCGGTACGGCCGGGGCCGACGGCGAGGTGGAACCCGTCGAAGACGGGAGTGCCGTCGGGCCAGTCGAAGGACAGCGCGGAGCAGGTGACGTAAGCAGGGGGATGACTCATGGAGGCCTCCAGGTTGCGTGAGCGGTGCGTGCAACACGGGGAGACAGCCGACGGTCGATCAGTGGTCGTGGTCGGTGGTCGGTGTCTCGGACCTCAGACGAGCAATGTCCTGCTCCGTTTCGACGGCGATGGGGCGTCTACGAAGCTACGGGCGGCCGGAGCCGCCCCGCAAACGAATTTGGGGGCCGGCGGACGGGCGGGCGGGCCTCAGCGGGTGTCGCGCATCAGCTCGGCCAGTCTCTGCTCCATGTCGAGGTAGAGGTGCTCCAGGCCGGGCGGGACCACGGTCGAGGCCCGCTCCAGGAACCGGCGCAGCTCGCCCGTCACCATGAGCACGACCGCCACGCCCTCCGGCGCGTGGAACTCGATCGTGGTCCGGTCGGCGTCGTACGGGCGCACGCGCACGTCGCCCCAGCCCGACGGGCGGTCCAGCCCGGACTCCAGCAGCTCCCGAGCGAAGGTCCAGGAGACCTCGATGCCCTCCAGGGTGGCCGGGGCGGGAAACGCCATGCGCACGGCGTACGGATCCGCGCGGTCGTAGCAGAGGGTGACGGGCACGGTCTCGACCTTCGGCGCGGTGGCTACCAGACGGGCCTGTACGGCCTGCTCGATGACAGTGATCAAGGCTCACTCCCTTGCGGCGGATCTGCTGCCGGGTTGGGGGGTGGAACCCGGCAACCCGATAGACGCCGGAATCGGCAAATCCGTGCAGGCGGGGTGACGTGACCTGTGTCACGGATTGGCCGGAATCCATCCGTGTGATCGCACAGAGTGACCAATGGGGGGATGGGGCGGACGGCGGGCCGGTCGGTTCCACCGGTTCCGGAGAGGCCGCAAAAGGGCTTGTTACCGCTCACTCCACAGGCCCAACGCGCCTCCGGGGGACGCACCCTGGACGCGGAATCGGAGGTGCGTTAGCTTCCGGCGCCATGAGACTTCTGGAAGTGGGAGCGGGCCTGTGCGCGGCGGCGCTGGTGGTGGGGCTGTCGGCGGCACCCGCCCAGGCCGACGGAGCATTACCGGCCCTCGGGGGCGGCGGTGCCCCGAGCGCGGGCTGGGCGCTGAAGGACACCGGCAAGGACGCGCGGTTCCGCGGTCTGGCGGCGGTCAGCCGGAGCACGGCCTGGGTGGCCGGCTCCAAGGGGACGGTGCTGCGCACGCTGGACGGCGGGCGCAGCTGGCAGGACGTCTCGCCGCCCGCTGCGGTCGCCGAGGGACTGGAACTGCGCGATGTCGAGGCCTTCGACGCGCGGCGCGCCGTGGCCCTGTCGATCGGTGAGGGCGAGGCCTCCAGGGTGCTGCGCACCGAGGACGGCGGCGCCACCTGGACGGAGACGTTCCGCAACCCCGACCCGCGTGCCTTCTACGACTGCCTCACCTTCTCCGACTCCCGGCACGGACTGGCGATGAGCGACCCGGTGGACGGGAAGTTCCGCATCCTGTCGACGGACGACGGCGGGCGGAGCTGGCGGCTCCTGCCCGCCGGGGGCATGCCGGCCGCGCTGCCCGGCGAAGCGGGCTTCGCGGCGAGCGGCCAGTGCCTGGTGTCCGCGGGCCCGCGCGACGTCTGGCTGGCCACGGGCGGCGGGGCGACCGCGCGCGTACTGCACTCCGCCGACCGCGGCCTGACCTGGCAGGCGGCCGAGTCCACCCTCCCGGCCGGGGACCCGGCCCGCGGGGTCTTCGCCCTCGCCTTCCGCGACCGTACGGGGGGCCTCGCGGTCGGCGGCGACTACCGCACCGGACAGGCCTCCCCGCAGGCCGCGGCCGTGTCCTCCGACGGCGGCCGCACGTGGAGCCCGGCGGCCACCCCGCCGCCGGCCTACCGGTCCGGCGCGGCCTGGTACCCGTACGGCGGCGGCACCGCGCTCGCGGTGGGCCCGACGGGCACGGACGTGACGCTGGACGGGGGCCGCACCTGGCGGACCCTGGACGCGGGCTCGTTCGACACCGTCGACTGCGCGCCGGACGCGGGCTGCTGGGCGGCGGGGGAGAAGGGCCGGGTGGCCCGGCTGGAACGCCGCTGACCGGGAGGGTGGAGGTGAGCCCGGGCCGCACCCGGCTGGAACGCCGCTGACCGGGAGGGTGGAGGTGAGCCCGGGCCGCACCCGGCTGGAACGCCGCTGACCGGGAGGGTGGAGGTGAGCCCGGGCCGCACCTGGCCGGAACGCCGCTGACCGGGAGGGTGGAGGCGAGCCGGGCCGCACCCGGCTGACGATCAGGACGCACGCGGCGGGGGCGGGGGCGTGAGTCCCCGCCCCCGCCGGTAACCGTCGGAACTAGGTCCTGTTTGAAGTTC
>NZ_JAGGOZ010000137.1 GCF_018614075.1 Streptomyces sp. ISL-94
TCAAACGCCGGGCGGGCTGGACAATCCAGCCCGCCCGGCGTTTGAGGGCACGGGCGCGCAGCGCACGTACGGGGTACGGCGCGCAGCCCCGCAGCGGGGTCTGGGGGCGGAGCCCTCGGTTTCGGGAAGGGGCGGGGTGGGGAAGGCCCCGCGCAGCGGCCCGCCCGACGCGGGCCAAGGGCCGACGGGCCGAGGCCGGCGCAGCGGCATGCCGATGCCACCCGAGAACCGACGGGCGGAGTCCGGCGCAGCCGCCCGCCCGGTGCTGCCGGGCGAGGGGCCGAGGGGCGGTGCCAAGCGTCAGGGGGCCTGGTGTCGTAGCGGAGAGCGGGTCGCGAACGGGGTCAGAACAGGCGGAGTTTGTCGTCCTCGATGCCGCGCATCGCGTTGTAGTCCAGGACCACGCAGTCCATGCCCCGGTCCGTCGCGAGGACCTTCGCCTGCGGCTTGATCTCCTGGGCCGCGAAGACACCCCGGACGGGGGCCAGGTGCGGGTCCCGGTTCAGGAGCTCCAGGTAGCGGGTCAGCTGCTCGACGCCGTCGATCTCGCCGCGCCGCTTGATCTCGACCGCCACCGTCCCGCCGGAGGCGTCCCGGCACAGGATGTCCACCGGGCCGATCGCCGTCATGTACTCGCGCCGGATCAGCGTGTAGCCCTCGCCCAGCGTTTCGATGCGGTCCGCGAGGAGCTCCTGGAGGTGTGCCTCCACGCCGTCCTTGATGAGCCCGGGGTCGATGCCCAGCTCGTGGGAGGAGTCGTGCAGGACTTCCTCCATGGTGATGATGAGCTTCTCGCCCGCCTTGTTGACGACCGTCCACACAGCGGCCTCGTCCCCGCTCCCCTCCTTGAGGGTGCACGGGGGCGACATCCAGTTGAGCGGTTTGTACGCCCGGTCGTCCGCGTGGATCGAGACACTGCCGTCGGCCTTCACGAGGATCAGACGGGGTGCCGAGGGCAGATGGGCGGTGAGGCGGCCCGCGTAGTCGACGGAGCAGCGGGCAATGACGAGACGCATGGTCGGCAACGCTACTCGACGAGAAGGCCTCCACGCGATTCGCCCCTGAAAGCCCCGTTCGCGGATGGCGCGTTGTATGCGCATTCTCCTGGTGCGTCACCCATGGGGCGCCTACCGTGGTGAGCAGGAGGTCGCGGAGCGTGCACGCTGCGTCGCCGCCTCCGTCCCTGCCCGTAAGACTCCGGCAACCCAGTCCGCCGGGGTCGCGAGAGGAGAACCCATGTCGCTCGACGTCTCACCGGCCCTACTCGAACAGGCCGAGCGAGGCGAGGTCGACGAAGCCGCTTTCGTCGACTGCGTCCGGACCTCCCTGCCCTACGCATGGGAGATGATCAGCTCGCTGGTGGCCCAGCTGAAGGTCGACGGCGGACAGTTCGCCGACAACCAGACGCCGCCGCCCGACGAGCAGGCGCGCGGGCAGCTGCTGCGTGCGCTCGCGAGTGACGCGATACGCGGTGCGCTGCAGCGGCACTTCGGAGTGCGCCTGGCCTTCCAGAACTGTCACCGGGTGGCGGTGTTCCCGCTGGATCCCTCGGTCGACGACCGGCTCGCCAAGTTCACTTCGATCCGCGGCCAGCTGCTCAACCAGTCGCCGGAACTGCGCGACTGCTAGTTCGGCCGGTCGGTCTCAGCCGAGGCGGGGCAGGACTTCGACGCCGAGGCGTCGTACGTTCTCCTCCGTCGCGGCGAGATCGCCGGAGCCCTCCGTCAGGAGGGCGAAGCGCGTGATGCCCGTCCGTTCGGAGGTGGCCGCCAGCCGGTCCGCGGCCAGTTGCGGGGTACCCACCGGGTGCAGGTCACAGAGGAGTTCCGTATAGGCGACGGGGTCGCGCATCGCGCGTACACGGCCGTCCACGGTCACGTGGGCGTCCAGGCCCTGCTTGAGCCAGCCCGGCATCGCCTTCAGCAGCGTCTCGCGGGCGTCCGCCGTGCGGTCCGCCAGCTGGCACACCCCTGCGGAGACGTGGCCGGCGCCGGCCACGTACTCCCGGGAGTGGCCCGCGGCCAGCGCGGTCGAGCGCCACAGCGCGACCATCGCCGCCTTGTCCTCGTCCCCGCAGTGCATGCCGAGCAGCATGGGCACTCCCCTCCGCGCGGCCATCCGTACCGACCCGGGGGACGTGCAGGCCACGATGACCTCCGGGCCCGTCCTGTCCCCGTCCAGGGCCTCCGACGGCCGCGGTACGACGGCCACCTCGCGGAAGCCGTACCGCTCGCCGGCGGCTCCCACCCGCGCCTCCGTCAGCCAGCGCCGCAGCAGGTCCAGGGCCTCCGGGAAGCCGTTCTCGTACGCGTCCAGGCCGCCTCCGAAGACCTCCAGGTCCACCCACGGCCCGCCGCGCCCCACTCCGAGGGTGAACCGGCCGCCGGAGGTCAGGTGCAGCAGCGCCGCCTGCTCGCCGAGGGCCACCGGGTGCGCGCTCGGCAGCACGCTGACCGCCGTGCCCACCCGCAGCCGCCGGGTCCGGCCCAGCAGCAGGGCCGCCAGGGTCACCGCCGAGGGGCAGACGCCGTACGGGACGAAGTGGTGCTCGGCGAGCCACACCGAGTCGAGCCCGGCCTCCTCGGCCACATCGGCGGTCCGCACCGCCCGGTGCAGTGCCTCTCCCTGTCCCTGACCCGGGAACTGGGCCGCCAGTACAAACGCTCCTACGCGCATCGCCTTTACCCTCCTCGCGGCTGACGCGGCCTCCCCCAGGTGGACCGGTTCTTCCTATGGCAACAACGTCGGACACGTGCCAAAGGCACGGGCTGACAGGAAAGTTATTGGGATTGTCGGGCCATCCCTCTTCGCGGGCCGGACCTCTCTCCACCACCCTGCGGGTACCCGGGCTCGCTGCGCGTAGTCTGGGAGAAAGTCACTGCCGCCCGCCCCTCCGTGAGGTATACGTGTCACCGCGCCACAACCGCCCCAGGGGCGGCGAGACTCCGGAAGAACGTCCCGTCACCGGCCTCGACCGCTACGGGCTGGAGCGCACGGAGGAGTACCAGGGCGAGAACTGGAAGGTCCGGCAGGTCGCGGGCGCGAGCGCGGCGGGCAAGCGCTACCGCTGCCCCGGCTGCGATCAGGAGATCCCCTCCGGCACCCCCCACCTGGTGGCCTGGCCGGAGTACGGCGGGGTGGACGACCGGCGCCACTGGCACAAGGCCTGCTGGAACGCGAAGGACCGCCGCACCTCGAAGGTTCAGCGGTCCCGCAACGCTCCCAGGTACTAGCGGGGGGTACCGGGCCCACCGGGCCTTACACGTCCCGGCGGCCGACCGTCGCGTACGAGGCGGCCACGGCGCCGCCCGTGACCAGCAGGATGAGCACCATGTGGGAGACGCCGCCGGGCGAGGCGCCCGGGCCGCCGCCCTCCGGCATGCCGAACAGCCGCATCAGCGCCACCGGCGCGTTGTACTGGAGCACCGCCCGCCCGACGGGCGCGGCCGCGTCCCAGACGCTGAGCATCGCGCCTATCACCGGTGGCAGCGTGACCAGGCCCAGCATCGCCGCGATCGCCCCGGCCGAATGCCGCACCAGCGCCCCGACCGCGAGCGCGAGCACGCCGAGCAGGGTGACGTAGAAGCAGCCCGCCAGCGCGCCCAGCCACTCGCGCGCCGCGTGCGGCCCGGCGTCGGCGCCGCCGTGCACGATCGCCGCGGCCACCCCGACCACGAAGACCGCCAAAGCGGTGGTGACGAAGGCCGTGACGCTGAAGACGAGGTATTTGGCGGTGAGCACCCGGTACCGGTTGGGCGCGGCGGTGAAGGTGGTCCGCACCAGCCCGGTGGCGTGCTCCGAGGTGATGGTCAGCACGCCGAGGACCATCACCGCGACCTGACCGACCAGCAGGCCGAACAGCGCGGGCGTGGTGAAGGAGATGTTGACGTACTCCAGGTCCGTGCTCTGCGCGACGAAGAGGATCCCGAAGCCGACGACGGTCAGCACGAGCGAGCCGAGCGTGAACAGGGTCGAGCGGACCGAGACCATCTTGGTCCACTCCGAGGCCAGGGCGTGCCCCAGGTGCGGCCGCGGCGTGGGCAGGGGAGAGCGGTAACCCTTCGGCTGCTCCGCCGCCGGCGTCGTCCTCGTCGGGGTCATCGGGCTTCCTCGGGGTTGTTCTTGGCGGTGCTCGCGAGCTCGCCGGGATCGCTGGGCATCAGGAAGGGCCGGCCGCCCGCTCCGGGCGGCGGGGGCGCGTAGAAGCCGGTCTGCGGGACCGCCGGGGCCGCCGGCTCGTCCTCCCAGGCCGGGACGGTGTGCGGCTCGGGCTCCCACAGCTCGGCCCGCGGGTCGTCGGTGGAGGTGTACTCGACGGAGGACTGGGTCATCCGCATGTACGCCTCCTCCAGCGAGGCCCGGTGCGGTGACAGCTCCCACAGGCGGACGCCCGCCTCGTGCGCCAGGTCCGCGATGCGGGGGAGCTCCAGCCCGGTCACGCGCAGTGCTCCGTCGGGCTCCTGGAGGACCCGGCCGCCCGCCTTGGTGAGCGTCGCACCCAGCGTGTCCCGGCCATCCGGATGGGTGTCGGCCGCGCGCACCCGAGCGAATCCGGCCGAGTTGTGCGTGATGAATTCCTGGGTGCCCATGTCGGCCAGCAGCCGGCCCCGGCCGATCACGATCAGGTGGTCGGCGGTCAGCGCCATCTCGCTCATCAGGTGCGAGGAGACCAGGACGGTGCGGCCCTCGGCGGCCAGCCGGCGCATCAGATTGCGCACCCAGAGGATGCCCTCGGGGTCCAGCCCGTTGACCGGCTCGTCGAACAGCAGCACCTGCGGGTCGCCGAGCAGGGCGGTGGCGATGCCGAGCCGCTGGCCCATGCCGAGCGAGAAGCCCTTCGTACGCTGCCGGGCGACGTCCTGGAGGCCGACCACGGCCAGCACCTCGTCCACCCGCTTCTCGGGGATCCCCGAGAGCTGGGCGACGGAGAGCAGGTGGGTGCGGGCGCGGCGGCCGCCGTGCACGGCCTTGGCGTCGAGCAGGGCCCCGACGAGCCGCTGGGCGTTCGGCAGCTCACGGAAGGGCAGGCCGTTGATCGTGACCCGGCCCGACGTGGGCCGGTCGAGGCCGACGATCATGCGCATGGTGGTGGACTTGCCGGAGCCGTTGGGCCCCAGGAAGCCGGTCACATGACCGGGCCTGACCTGGAAGGAGAGCTGGTCGACGGCGGTCTTGGCGCCGAAGCGCTTGGTCAGGCCGACTGCCTCGATCATCTTGCTGCCCCTTACCAGGCCGGGACGACGTTCGCCCGCGTAAGGGTTAAGAGGATAACGAGGATCCTACGGTTCCGTCCCGGGCCGGATCCCTGAGTCACCCCTGAGACCGACCCGGGGATACCCCGGAGCCGGAGCTCAGGCGTCGCGCTTCTTCAGGACGAGGTACCCGCCCAGTACGACGGCCAGTGTCCACAGGGCCATGATTCCGAAGCCGCCCCAGGGGCCGTACGGGGGCGTGCCGCTGTCCATGGCGCCCGGGACCACCTGCATGATCTTGGAGCCGGCCTGGTCCGGGAAGTACTGGGCCACCTTCCGGGTGGCGGAGACCGCCCCGAGGATGTTCGAGACCAGGAAGAAGAAGGGCATCAGGATGCCGAGCGCCAGCATCGAGCTGCGCAGGATCGCGGCCACGCCCATGGAGAACAGCGCGATCATGGCCATGTAGAGGCCGGCCCCGATCACCGCGCGCAGCACGTTGTCCTCGCCGATGCCGATGGAGCGGTCGCCCAGGATGGCCTGCCCCAGGAAGAAGGACAGGAAGCTGGTCGCGAGCCCCACGGCCAGCGCCAGGCCGGTGGCGACGAGGAGCTTGCCGAAGAGGAAGCTCGCGCGGTTCGGCACGGCGGCCAGCGAGGTGCGGATCATGCCCGAGCTGTACTCGGTGCCGACCACCAGCACACCGAAGACGATCATCGCCAGCTGGCCGAGGCTCATCCCGGCGAAGCTGGCCAGGGTCGGGTCGAAGGTGGCTTGCTGTTCCGCGGGCATGTTCTTGAAGGACGCGTTGAAGAAGGCGCAGAGCGCGGCGCTGACGCCGACCGTGACCACGAGGGCGGAGGCCAGGGTCCAGGTGGTGGAGGCGACCGTACGGATCTTGGTCCACTCGGACGTGAGAACGGCGGAGAAGGAGGACATGGTCACTCGCCGCCCTTGCGCGCCGCCCCGTCGCCGGCGCCCCACGCGGGGACGTCGGCAGGCCGCGCAGGGTGGTCGGCGGCCATGGCCACGGGGACGCCGGCGGGCCCGACCGGTGCCCTCGGCGCGCCCGGCGCGTGGGCGTGGTACTCGACGGAGTCCGCCGTCATGCGCATGAACGCTTCCTCCAGTGAAGCCCGTTGCGGGCTGAGTTCGTGCAGCACGATCCGGTGCTGGGCGGCCAGCTCGCCGAGCCGCTCCGGTCCCACGCCGTCGATCTCCAGCGTGCCCGTGGCCGGAACGCCGGCGTCGATCCCTGCCTCGTGCAGGACGTCCTTGAGCCGCTCCTGCTGCGGCGAGCGCAGCCGGACGTAGCTGCGCGAGTTCTGCTGGATGAAATCGGCCATCGACAGGTCCGCCAGCAGCCTTCCCTGCCCGATGACGATCAAATGGTCTGCCGTCAGGGCCATTTCGCTCATCAGATGAGAGGAGACGAAGATCGTCCTGCCCTCCGCCGCCAGCGCCTTCATCACATTGCGGATCCAGAGAATTCCCTCCGGGTCCAGACCATTGACGGGTTCGTCGAACATCAGGATTTCCGGATCACCGAGCAGCGCGGAGGCGATTCCCAGCCGCTGCCCCATGCCCAGCGAAAAACCTTTCGATTTCTTCTTGGCGACGGGCGTCAGCCCCACCAGGTCCAACACCTCGGCGACCCGGCTCTTGGGGATGCGGTTCGACTGGGCCAGGCAGAGAAGGTTGTTGTATGCACTCCGGCCACCGTTCATGGCCTTCGCGTCCAGCAGCGCCCCGATGTACTTGAGCGGCTCCGGCAGGTCCCGGTAGTGCTTCCCGTCGATCCGGACCGTGCCGCTGGTCGGGTTGTCGAGGTCGAGCATCATGCGCATGGTCGTGGACTTGCCCGCCCCGTTGGGGCCGAGGAAACCGGTCACCACCCCCGGTCTGACCTGGAAGCTGAGGTGGTCCACGGCGGTCTTGGTGCCGAATCGTTTGGTGAGGCCCTCCAGCTCGATCATGCGGCCACGCTAGAACGGCGAAGGGCCGTACGCCACCTCAAACAGGAGACGTACGGCCCGGAGCCGTCGGATGCGCTACCAGCGGGCAGACAGCTGCGTACTAGCGGCTCTGCTGCGCCGGAACCCCACGCGTGACCGGCTCGTCGTCGATCGGGGAACCGGCGGCCGCGACGGCCGCACCGGTCAGCGTCGCCAGCATCTCGCGGACGTTGGTCAGCTGCGCGTTGATGGAGTCGCGGCGGTTGGTGAGCGCCGCCAGCTCGCGCTCGGACTCGCTGCGGATACGGTCCGCCTTGGCGTTGGCGTCGGCCACGATGTCCTCGGCCTGGCGCTGCGCGGTCTCCACGGTCTGGCGGGCCCGGCGCTCCGCGTCCGTACGCAGCTTCTCGGCCTCCAGGCGCAGCTGCTCCGCGCGGTGCTCGATCTCCGCGAGGCGCTTCTCGGCCTTCGCCTGACGCGAGGCCAGGTCGCGCTCCGACTGCTCGCGGCGCTTGGCCAGGTTGGTCTCGAAGTCCGCGGCGGCCTGAGCGGCCTTGGCGCGGGTCTCCTCGAACAGGGCGTCGGCCTCCTCGCGCTTGGAGGACGCGTCCTTCTGGGCCTCGGCGCGCAGGGTCGAGGCGTCGCCCTTGGCCTTCTCGACGATACGGACGCCCTCGTCCTCCGCCTTGGACTTCCGGTCGGCGGCGAACGACTCGGCGTCGTTGCGCACCTGCTGGGCGGCCGACTCGGCGAGCTCACGGTGCTGCTCGGCCGCGCGACGGGCCTCCTCGCGCAGGTCCTTCGCCTCCTCCTCGGCCAGCCGCAGGATCTTCTCGACCCGGGCGCCGAGACCGGCGTACGACGGCTCGGCGTCGTTCACCTGGGCCTGGGCGTTCTGCGTCTCGAGGTGCAACTCCTCGATCCGCTTTTCCAGAGAGTTGATACGTCCAAGGGCGCTGTCGCGGTCGGAGACCAGCTTGGTAATGCGGTCGTCCACCTGACCACGGTCGTAACCACGCCGCACGAGCTCGAAGCCGAAGGGGGAGGAAGTGTCGCTCATGGGGTTCCTGTCGAATGAGACCGATGAGGTGCTACGTGAGGTGTTAAGGGGAATCCTAGGCGCCCGAGCGGCGTGTCATCGAGTCAATCCGCGTTTGATCTGGACAATGACACCCCTTTTGAGTGGCAAGGCGGCGGATTGCTTGTCACCCGTTCGCCTGAACCTCCATCAGAGGCACACATCCCTGCGCACCGACTACCCCTCTGACGACTTACCACCCGAACGAGTGGATCCCGCTGCCGCGCCGGCCTTCACGCCCCCCGCGCCCTGGCCGCCGACCACGGGCTTTCCGCCACCCGAAGGCGCCTCGAATGATTCCAACGCCTCAAGAACATCCTGGACACGGGAGATCTCCGCCTGAATGTCCTCGCGCCTGCGCACCAGGACCTCCAGCTCACGGCGGCCCTCCTCGACGAGCCGCTCGGCCTCCGCCTTGGCCTGCGCGAGGGCGTTCTCGGCCTCCCTGGCCAGCTCGGCCTTCTTCTGCTCGGCCTCCTTGAGCAGTGCCTCCGCCTTGCGCACCGCCGCGATGCGGACCTTGCTCGCCTCGCTGCTCGCGTCAGAGACCAGCGCCTTGGCCTTCGCCTCGGCCGCCACGCTCTGCTCGGTCGCCGCCCGCACCAGCTTGTCCACGCGCTCGCCGGCCGACTTCATCTGCTCGGCCGACTCCCGGCGGGCCCGCTCGTGCAGCTCCTCGACCTCCGACTCGACGCGGCCGCGCAGCTCCTCCGTCCGCTCCCTTATGGCAGCGGCGTCCGTCCGCGCGCCGACCAGCAGCTCGTCCGCGTCCGTACGGGCCTTCTCCACCATGGAGTTGCCCGCGACGGTCGCCTCCGAGGTGATCCGCGCGGCCTCCTTGCGCGCCGCGTCGACCATCGCGTCGGCCTGCTCCTCGGCCGCCGTGGTGGCGGCGAGGGCCTGCTTCTGCGCTTCGGAGGTGAGATTGTCGGCCTCGGCCGCCGACTCGGTGATGAGCCGGTCGACCTGCTCCGCCGCCTCGCTGCGGCGCTTGTTGGCCTCCTCGCGGGCCTCGTCCAGCAGCCGCTCGGACTCCGCACGGGCCTCCGCGCGCACGCGCTCCGCGTCGCTCGCCGCCTCCGCCTTGACCCGCTCGGCCTCCGACCGGGTGCGGGTCGCGTGCTCCTGCGCCGAGGACAGCGCCTCCGACGCCTCCGCGCGCAGCCGCTCGGCCTCGTTCGCGGCCTCGCCGACCGTCCGCTCGTTCGCCTTGCGGGTCTCGGCGGTGAGCCGGTCCGCCTCCGCGGTGGCCTCGGTGACCAGGTGGTCGGCCTGCTCGGTGGCCTCGGTGACCAGGTGGTCGGCTTGTTCGGCAGCCTCGATGCGCAGCCTGCCCGCCTCGGCGCGGGCCTCGTCCAGCGTCTGCTCGGACTCCCGCTCGGCGCTCGCCAGGGTCTCGTTCGCCGCGACCGTGACCCGGTCCGCCTCCGCAGTGGCCTCGCCGATGATCCGGCCGCCCTCCGCACGGGCCTCGTCCAGGATCCGCGCCGCCTCCGTACGCAGCCGCTCGGCCTCCGCCGCGGCCTCGCCGACCGTGGCCTCGTTGGCCGCACGTGTCTCGTCGACCAGCCGGTCGCCCTCGTTCCGGGCGTCGACCAGGATCCTCGCCGAGTCCCGCTCGGCAGCGGCCAGCGTGTCGGCCGCCTGCTTGGTGAGGCGGTCCGCTGCCGCGGTGGCTTCGGCGACCAGGCTGTCGGCCTGCTCGGCGGCCCCGCTCCGGAGCCGGTTGGCCTCGGCGCGGGCCTCGTCCAGGGTGCCGGCGGCCTCGGCGCGGATGGCATCCGCGGCGCTCTCGGCCTCGCCGACGGTGGCCGCGTTGGCCGCCAGGGTCTCCTCGATGAGCCGCTCGGCCTCCGAGGCCGCCTCGGTGACGAGCCGGTCCGCCTGCCCGGCGGCCTCGGTCCGCAGCCGGTTGGCCTCCGACCGGGCCTCGTCCAGCATGCCCGCCGCCTCGGCGCGGGTCGCGTCCGCCGCCTCCACGGCCTCGGCGGTGATCCGCTCGGCCCGGGCCGCCGCCTCGGCGACCATGGCCTCGTTGGCCGCCAGCGTCTGCGCGGTGAGCCGCTCGGCCTCCGCCGTCGCCTCGGCGGTGATCCGGGCGCCCTCGGCACGTGACGACTTCAGGGCCTCCGCCGCCTCGCCGCGGATGCGGTTCGCGTCGTCGCGGGCGTCCGCCCGGGTACGGGCCGCGTCCCGCTCGGAGGCGGCCAGCGCGTCCGTGGCCTCCGTACGCACCCGCTGCGCGTACTCGGCGGTGTCGCTGCGCAGCTGCTCCGCCTCGGCGATCGCGTCGCCGACCGTCCGCTCGGCCAGCGCCTTCGCCGCGTCCGTCTCCGTACGCGCCTCGCTGCGGATCCGGTTGGCGTCCTCGGTGGCCCGCTCCCGCTCCGCGTACGCGTCGCCGCGGACCCGCTCGGCCTCTTCCCCGGCCTCCGTCCTCGTGCGCTGCGCCGCGTGCTCGGCCGCGCTGCGCAGTCCGGCGACCTCCTCCTCGGCCTGCTCGTGCAGACCTGCCACGGACTCCCGTACCTGCTGGGCGGTGGCCTCCGCCGCCGACACCAGCTCCGAGGCGCGCCGTTCGGCCTCCTCGGTCAGGCGGGACGCCTCGGCCTGCGCCTCCTCCGAGCGGCGGCGGGCCGCGGACAGCAGCTCCTCGCTCTGCTCGCGGGCCTGCGCCCGCTCCAGCTCCGCGTCCGTACGGGCCGACGCCAGGGTCTCCTCGGACTCCCGGCGCCGCCGGGCGGCCTCCTCCTGCGCGGCGGCCAGCGCCTCCGCGGCCTCCGCGGCGACCCGCTCGGCCGCCGCCTTCGCCTCGGCGCGCAGCCGGTCAGCGGTCTCCTGCGCCTCGGAGCGCACCCGCTCCGCCTCGGCCTCGGCCTCGCCGCGCATCCGTACGGCGAGCTGCTCGGCCTCCGCGCGGACCCGGCCGGCGTCCTGCGCCGCCTCGGTGCCCAGCTGCTCGGCCTCCGCCTCCGACTGTGCCTGGAGGGTGCGGATCCGCTCCGCCGACTCGGCGCGCAGCCGGTCGGTCTCCTCGGTGGTCTCCTTGCGGATGTTCTCCGCGGCCGCGCGGGCGTCGCGCAGCGTCTGCTCGGCGGTGCCCAGCCGGCTCTCGGCGTCCGTGTGCAGCCGTACGAGCTCCTCGTCGGCCTCCGCGCGCTTCGCGGCCAGCGCCTGCTCGGTCTCCTCGCGCCGGGCGAGGGCCGCCGCGTCCGCCTCGGCCCGTACGGCCTCCGCCTGCTCCTCGGCGTCGGCGCGCAGCCGCTCCGCCTCGGCGCGGGTCCGCTCCAGGGTCTCCTCGGCCTGCCGGCGCAGGGTGCCGGCCCGCTCGACGGCCTCGGCGCGGACCCGCTCGCTCTCGGCGGTCGCCCCGCCGCGCAGCTCGTCCGCGTCCGCCTTGGCCTTGCCGAGCAGTTCCTCGGCGGTCCTGGCCGCCTCCTCGATCTGCTGGACCGCCTCGCGGCGGGCCTCGCCGCGGATCCGCTCGCCCTCGGCGACGGCCTCCGCGCGCAGCTGCTCGGCTTCGCCGCGCAGCCTGCGGGCCTCCTCCTGGAGTTCGACCGTACGGGCCCGGTACTCCTCGGTGTCGTCCTTCGCGGCGCCCTTGAGCTCATCGGCCGTCGCCGCCGCCTGGGCGCGCAGCCGCTCGGCCTCCGCCTCGGCTTCGCGGCGGATCCGCTCGGCCTCCTCGGAGGCGGCGCGGGTGGTGGCCCGGGCGTCCTCCGAGGCCTTGTTCAGTACGTCCTCGGCGGTGCGGGCGGCCTTGGCCAGCTGCGCCGCGGTGTCCTCGGCCGCCGCCGTACGGGCCTGCTCGCCGGCCTCGGTGCGCAGCCGCTCGGCGTCCGCGCGGGCGTCGGCCAGGGACTGCTCGGCCTCCGCCTTGAGGGCCTCTGCCTCCTTGGTGGCCTCGCCGACCAGCCGGGCCACCTGCTCCTTGGCGGTACGGGTGCGCTGCTCGTTGACGGACTCCGCCGACGCGAGCTGGCGGGCGGCGCTCTCCTTGGCCTCCGCGAGCACCTTCTCGGCCGCGGCGCGGGCCTCGCGCAGGGCGGCGTCGGCCTCCTGCACACGCGACTCGGCGACCCGGCCCAGGTCGAGGGTCTGCCGGCGGGTCTGCTCCGCCTCGGCGGAGGTGGTGGAACGCAGCCGCTCCGCGTGCTCGCTGGCCTCCTGGGCCTGCGCGGAGGCGGCGGTCAGCAGCCGCTCGGCCTCCTTGCGGGCGCGCAGCAGGGTGGCCTCGGCCTCCGCACGGGCGGCCTCCGAGTCGGCGGCCATCCGGCGCCGGGTCTCCTCGGCGACCCGGGCGGCCTCGGCGCGGGCGGCGTTCAGGGCCTGCTCGGCCTCGGCGCGGGACTCCTCCATGAGCCGGCGCGCCTGGGATTCGGTACGGGCGCGCAGCTGTTCGGCCCAGGCCACGTTCTCGTTGACGTGGGCCTCGACGGTCTGGCGGCGCTCGCCCAGCTCCTGGTCCAGGCGCTGGCGCCGGTTGACGGCCTCGGCGTGCAGCTCGGCCTGGAGGCGCGCCTGGTGCTCGGCGTGCTCCTGGAGGATGCGCTGGGTCTGCGCCCGGGCGTCGCGCAGTTCGCGCTCGGCGTCGGAGCGCATCTGGTCGGCCTGGATCTGGGCATTGCGGAGCAGCTGCTCCGCCTGATATCCCATGTCCGCGCCGTCGTAGGCGGGGCGGGACGCCAGAGCTCGGCGTACCTCGTGGAGCTTGGCGCGCAGCACCTCGACCTGGTATCCCAGGTCCTCAGCGTGCTGGACGGCCTTCCCGCGCTCCTTCTTCAGCCGCTCCATCTCGGCCTCGAAGCGCGAGAGATGGTCGGCCTCGGCCTGATGGCTCTCCTGGCTTTCGTAGCCCCGCACAGCGCGGTCCCATCCGTCCCCTGGTCGCAAGCTCACTCCCAATGAGCATCGCTCGCCCGCTGAACGACGCCCCCGGGGGAATGGTGTCAGATACCGGGGCAGGGGTCACAGGCCCCGACCCCGTCTCCGCACCGAACCCCGGCCGAGCCATGGCCACTCTACCGGCCGGGGAATCGGGCCACAGTGGTCCGTCAGTGCTCGGGGTTGGAGGTGACGAGTTCGGTGAGGACGCCGTGGCAGTCCTTGGGGTGCAGGAAGGTGATGGAGGAGCCCATGGAGCCCGTGCGGGGCTGGTCGTAGAGGACGCGGACGCCCTTGCCGCGGATGGCCTCCGAGTCGCCCTGGACGTCCTCGGTGCCGAAGGCGATGTGGTGGACCCCCTCGCCGTTCTTCGCCAGCCACTTGCCGACCGCGGAGTCTTCCCGGGTCGGTTCCAGGAGCTGGAGGTAGGAGGCGCCGCCGTCGGACGTCTCGTTGATCTTCAACATGGCCTCGCGCACACCCTGCTCCTCGTTGACCTCGGTATGGAACACCTCGAAGCCGTAGGTGGCACGGTAGAACTCGACAGTCTTGTCCAGGTCGAAGCAGGCGATCCCGATGTGGTCGATTCTTGTCAGCATGGACCCAGTGCACCCCCCCGGAGGCCGGTCACGCAACGTGCGCGCGATCACACCGACAGCCCGGTGACCGCTGCCGTACCGCTCAGTACATTGACGTAAACCCTCGTTCACTCCTCATCCAAGGGGCTGTGCCTCATGTCCGGATCGAACAACACCACTTCCGTGATCGTCGCAGGGGCCCGCACGCCCATGGGGCGCCTGCTCGGATCGCTCAAGTCCTTCTCGGGTGCCGACCTCGGCGGCTTCGCCATCAAGTCCGCGCTGGACCGGGCCGGGATCTCCGGCGACCAGGTGCAGTACGTGATCATGGGCCAGGTGCTCCAGGCCGGCGCGGGCCAGATCCCGGCCCGCCAGGCCGCGGTCAAGGCCGGCATCCCGATGAACGTGCCCGCTCTGACCATCAACAAGGTGTGCCTCTCGGGTCTGGACGCGATCGCGCTGGCCGACCAGCTGATCCGCGCCGGTGAGTTCGACATCGTGGTCGCGGGCGGCCAGGAGTCCATGACGAACGCCCCGCACCTGCTGCCCAAGTCCCGCGAGGGCTACAAGTACGGCGCCATCGAGATGCTCGACGCGATGGCCTACGACGGCCTCACCGACGCCTTCGAGAACATCGCGATGGGCGAGTCCACCGAGAAGCACAACACCCGCCTGGGCATCGAGCGCGCCCCGCAGGACGAGTTCGCCGCCGCCTCGCACCAGCGGGCCGCGGCCGCGCAGAAGAACGGCGTCTTCGAGGCCGAGATCACCCCGGTCGAGATCCCGCAGCGCAAGGGCGAGCCGGTCGTCTTCTCGCTGGACGAGGGCATCCGCCCGGAGACCACGGCGGAGTCCCTGGGCAAGCTCCGCCCCGCCTTCGCCAAGGACGGAACCATCACCGCCGGCACCTCTTCGCAGATCAGCGACGGCGCCGCCGCCGTGGTCGTGATGAGCAAGGCCAAGGCCGAGGAGCTGGGCCTGGAGTGGCTCGCCGAGATCGGCGCCCACGGCAACGTGGCCGGCCCCGACAACTCCCTGCAGTCGCAGCCGTCGAACGCCATCCAGCACGCCCTGAAGAAGGAGGGCCTGGAGGTCGCCGACCTGGACCTCATCGAGATCAACGAGGCCTTCGCGGCGGTCGCCGTGCAGTCAATGAAGGACCTCGGGGTGACGCCGGAAAAGGTGAACGTCAACGGTGGCGCCATTGCCCTGGGGCACCCGATCGGCATGTCCGGCGCCCGTGTGGTGCTGCACCTGGCGCTGGAGCTCAAGCGCCGCGGCGGCGGGGTCGGCGCGGCCGCGCTGTGCGGTGGCGGCGGCCAGGGCGACGCCCTGATCGTCCGCGTCCCCGGGGCCTGAGCACCGGGCCGCGCCCGCAGGCGCAGCAGCACCCGTACCCCGTACGAGAACCGAGGAGCGCAGCACATATGACGGCGGTGGACGTCCCCCAGCTGGTGGCCCAGGCACGTGAGGGCAGGCCCAGAGCGGTGGCCCGGCTGATCTCGCTGGTCGAGGGGGCGTCCCCGCAGCTGCGCGAGGTGATGGCGGCGCTGGCGCCGCTCACCGGCAACGCGTACGTGGTGGGGCTGACGGGGTCTCCGGGCGTCGGCAAGTCGACCTCGACCTCGGCGCTGGTGACCGCGTACCGCAAGGCCGGGAAGCGGGTCGGCGTGCTCGCCGTCGACCCCTCCTCGCCGTTTTCCGGCGGGGCGCTGCTCGGCGACCGGGTGCGGATGTCGGACCACGCCTCCGACCCGGGGGTCTACATCCGCTCCATGGCCACCCGGGGCCACCTGGGCGGCCTGGCCTGGTCCGCACCGCAGGCGATCCGGGTGCTGGACGCGGCCGGCTGCGAGGTGATCCTGGTCGAGACGGTCGGGGTCGGGCAGTCGGAGGTGGAGATCGCCGCGCAGGCGGACACCTCGGTGGTGCTGCTGGCCCCCGGGATGGGCGACGGGATCCAGGCCGCGAAGGCGGGGATCCTGGAGATCGGCGACGTGTACGTGGTCAACAAGGCCGACCGGGACGGCGCGGACGCTACCGCGCGGGAGCTGAACCACATGCTGGGCCTGGGGGAGTCCCGGGGCCCGGGGGACTGGCGTCCGCCGATCATCAAGACCGTCGCCGCGCGGGCGCAGGGCATCGACGAGCTCGTGGAGGCGCTGGAGAAGCACCGGGCGTGGATGGACGAGCACGGCGTGCGCGCCGAGCGGCGCACGGCGCGGGCGGCGCGCGAGGTGGAGACGATCGCGGTGACGGCCCTGCGTGCCCGGATGGCCGATCTGCACGGGAACGCCCGCCTGGAAGCGCTGGCGGCCCGGGTCGCCGCCGGGGAGCTGGATCCGTACGCGGCCGCCGACTCGCTGCTGGGAAGCCTGACCGAAGCCTGATGCGGGCGGGCCCGCCCGACCCTAGACTGGCGAACGCCCGGAATACCCCGATCCAGGGAGTGGCTCATGGCCAAGCGCGGCAACAAGAAGCGAGCACGCAAGAAGAAGAAGGCGAACCACGGCAAGCGTCCCAACGCCTGACCGACCGGACCGTCCGAGCAGTACGGGAGGAGCCTCACCCCTGCGACAGGGGTGAGGCTCCTCCCGCGTGTCAGCGGTTCTCGTCCTGGCCGCTGTTGCTGTCGGAATCGGAGCGGGACGAGACCTTGGCGGTCGTGGCGTCCACGGAGGTGTCCCAGGTCTTGTCGGAGGCGGTCTTGACCTCGACGTGCCAGTACGGGGCCTTGCCGTTGTCGTCGTCATCGTCCCAGTCGACCGACTGGACCTGCCCCGGGTAGGCGGCAAGGGCCGCCTTGATGGCCTGCTGGGCGGTGACCTTGGCATCGAGCAGCGCCTTGTTCTCGCCGCTGTCCTGGCCGGTTTCCTTGTCCCGCGTGGTGACCGCGCCGCTGATGGCGTCGACCTCCAGCTCGGCGTGACCCGTGCCGTCCTTGCTGATCACGTCCACGTGCCAGGCGGAGCCGTCCTTGTCGAGGGACTCGACGACGCCCGGGTACTCCTTGAGTGCCGCGGCGGCAGCGCCATCGGCTGTCACGTCGACGCGGGGGGCGGTGGCCGCGGTGACGGCTCTCGCCGTGTCGGTGGACGCCGCCGCGGCGGCCGCCACCGGGCCTCCCACCATCAGGACCACGGATGCGGCCGCGGAGATGTACACGTTGCGCTTCATGGCTGGACCTCCTCAGGCCGGCCGCGACCGCTTGCGGTAGCGCGGCGGGCGGCCGGCAGCGAGCGTTCCCACCCAATGTCCCATCGATCGCCGAGGAGGGCGCGGCGGACGCCCCTCGCCCCCGGACCTCGCCCGGAACCGCGCCTCAGACTTTGCCGCGGGTGCCGCGCAGGTGGTCCGCCACCGGGGTCAGGGAGGAGCGCAGCGCCGCCAGGGCCTCCGGCGGCAGCAGGTCGATGAAGTGCCTGCGGACGGACGCCACGTGGTGCGGGGCGACCTTGCGCATCGTCTCCATGCCCTCGTCCGTGAGCACCGCGAAGAGGCCGCGCCGGTCGGACTCGCAGTTCACCCGGCGGACCAGGCCTGTCGCCTCCATGCGCGTGATCTGGTGGGACAGCCGGCTCTTGGACTGCAGGGTGGCGGTCGCAAGATCGCTCATCCGCATCCGGTGGCCCTCCGACTCCGAGAGGTTCACGAGGATCTCGTAGTCGTTGTTGGTGAGTCCGAAGGGCTGGAGATCCTTTTCCAGCTGGTGCATCAGCAGTCTGCTGACGTCCAGGTGGGTGCGCCACGCACGCTGCTCGGCATCGGTCAGCCAGCGTGTGGCCGTCTCGGTCTCCATGGTCTCCATGAATGAACTCTACCTAAGAAGTTGAATTGCGTACAAAGATGGCCCGCGTGGTCACAGTCCGAAGCGTCGCTGGAGATCACCCAGCTGCCCCGGCATCCGCGGCACGCCCAGCTGCCCCAGCGGGCCCTGGCCGGCCCCCGGAACGCCCTGCGCGTTGCCCGTGGCCGCGCCGGCGCCGACCGCGCCCACGGCCTGCTCCGCCATCAGCATCTCCGACGACTGGAGCAGCACCGTCCCGGCTCCCACGAACTCGAACTGGTGCTCCTCACCCGAGGAGCCTCCGAGGCCGGTCAGCGAGCGCAGTCCGCCGATCACGCCGGACATGTAGCCGTGGTCGTAGTGGTGGCAGGGGGAGGGGCAGTCGGCCCAGCCCACCAGTGCCTGCGGGTCCACGCGCAGCGGCGGTTCCATGAACACCACCGGCCCGTTGGACGCCGCCACGAACTTCCCGGTTCCGATCAGCGTCAGGAAGCCCGGGACGATCGACTGCTTGAGGGCGAGGGAGGGCTGGTAGGCGAGCAGGTTGCCTGACCGGATCGTCAGGTTCCCCTTGTCCAGGTCGTACGAGTTCACGTCGAAGGCCCGGTCCGCCAGCAGCATCTTGCCCTGCCCCTCGGCCACCACCCAGTCACTCGCGTGGAGCGGCGAGTGGAAGCTGGTGCGCAGCAGCCGGTCGAAACGGCCGTTTCCGATGCCGTTGAACTCGATGTTCCCGTAGTACGAGATCATCTTGCCCTTCTGCAGGAACCACTGGCTCCCCTTGAGCTCCACGCAGAAGGTGTACGCGTTCACGTTGTCGTCGGAGGGCAGGGTGTACGGGTCGAAGACGGTCGGGCCGCCGGGTCCGCCCGTCACGGGACCAAAGTTCACAGCTTCTCCTCCGAGGCCTGTACGTACACAGCGCCCTGGCCGGACAGCTCCAGCTGGAACGCCTCGCCCGAGCCGCGCCCCACCATGTCCCGCCAGCCGAGGGCGGTCGAGAGCTTGTTGCGGACGTCCCCGTGGTGGGCCACGTACGCCTGCGGGTCCACGTGGACCGGGCGGTTCGGCTGGATCGGGAGCTCGATGACCCCGCCGTGGGCCATCACGGCGACCGAGCCGTGGCCCTTGAGAGTGGTGGTGAACAGGCCCTGGCCGGTCACCTGGCCGCGGACCATGCCCATGACCCCGCCCTGCGAGCCCATGAACATCGTGCCCTGCTGGAGGGTGCCGTCGAAGGCGAGCAGCCGGTCGGCCTCCACATAGAGGGTCTCGCCGGAGAGGTTGATCACCTGGATGTGGTGGCCGCCGTGGCCGAACATCACCGTGCCGCTGCCCTCGACCTCCATCAGCGGGGTCTGCTCGTTCGCCACCCGGCGCCCGATCATGCCCATCACCCCGCCCTGGCCGCCGGTCAGGCTCGGGGTGAAGGAGACCTCGCCGCGGTACGCGAGCATCGCGCCGCGCTGGCTGTACATCTTCTGCCCGGGCACGACCTGGGCCTCGACCATCTTCGAGTTGATCTCGCGGAACGGCATCAGATGTCGCCCCCGATGGTGTTGCGCTCGCTGGGCTGCACGTAGACCAGGCCCTCGCCCTCGAAGCGGATCTGGAAGGACTCGCCCGAGCCCTCGCCGATTAGCGTGCGGAAGTTGACGCCGGACTGGAAGGACTGCTGGAGGTTGCCGGTGTGCGCGATGTAGGCGCCCGGGTCGACGGAGAGCGGGTACTGGGCGCTGACGCGCAGTACCACCGCCGGGCCGTCGGACATGATCGCCGCCTGGCCCGAGCCCTCGACGGTCGTGGTGAACAGGCCGTTGCCCGTCGTCGCGCCGCGCAGGCCGGTGAAGGTGGTGCCGGTGCGCAGGCCGGCGTCGGTGCACAGCAGGTTGCTGGACTCGACGTAGAGCTTCTCGCCGCGCAGGCTGACCAGATTGATCTCGCTCGCGCGGTCGGCGAAGAAGCAGGTGCCGTGTCCCTGCACTTCCATCACGGTCATCTGCTCGCCGGTCAGCCGGCGGGTCACCATGCCGCGGAGGCCTTCGCCGCCGCCGGTCATCTTCTTGAAGGCCATCTGACCGTCGTACGCGACCATGGAGCCGTTTTTCGCTTTCACGGCATCCCCGGTCAGGTCGACGGCGAGCACCTTGCTGCCTTGGAGTCGGAACTGAGCCACGGGATGACGTTATCGGCAGCGGGCGGACCCGAACAGGGGCACGCGGCCGATATGCGCCACACCCGGGCGCCAAGGGCGCGATACGGGCGGCCCGCGGCGGCCGGGGGGGCCGGGGCCCGGGTCAAGATCCCGCAAAGCGGCTGAGACACTGGGACGGACTTCCCCGGGGCTCCGTCCGGGGGCGCCCCCAGGCCACCCGACACCCCGAAGGTTCCCCGTGGACATCAAGACCGCCTCCGCCCTGCACCGGCTGCGCCTCATCTCCGTCCCGGAGGCGCTGTCGTTCCCGGCCCTGCTGATCTTCGGCACGCTGCTCAGCTGGCTCACGGACATCACGTACCTGAAGATGCCGCTGGGTCTGTTGCACGGGATTCTGTTCCTGATCTACGTGGTCTTCCTGCTGGACGTGTGGAACAAGGCGAAGTGGCCCCTCAAGAAGGTGGCGCTGTTCTTCGTGCTGGCGCTGGTGCCGTTCGGCGGCCTGTACGGCGACCAGCTGCTCAAGCGGGACGAGGCCGACAGCGTGATCGCGGCCCGTGCGCGCGAGGTGGCCGGCGCATGATCATCGCGTTCTCGGTGACCCCGCTGGGGGTCGGCGAAGAGGTCGGGGAGTACGTCGCCGACGCGGTCCGCGTGGTCCGCGAGTCCGGGCTGCCGAACCGGACCGACGCCATGTTCACCACCGTCGAAGGTGAGTGGGACGAGGTCATGGGCGTGGTCCGGCGCGCGGTGGCCGCGGTGGAAGCGCGGGCGCCGCGGGTCTCCTTCATCCTCAAGGCCGACATCCGGCCCGGCGTGTCCGACGGGATGACGTCGAAGGTCGAGACCGTCGAGCGGCACCTCGCCGAGGGCTGAGCGAGCCCGCACCCGGTACGTGTCAGGCGTACGTCCCTGGGCGCCCCCGGCCCGTCGGCCGGGGGCGCTCGTGTGTGTCGGGGCCGGCGGGACGGCGGATGTGTGCCAGGCCACACGCGGAGTGCGGAACCGGAAGATCCGCCGGCTACGTGTATCCGGCGAGGCCCGCGCACCGGGCGGTCCCGTCAGGGCTTCGCTGCGGGTTCCGGAACATTCGCTGAACCGGATGTTCCGGTGACGCGGAGCCCCTCGGCGATCCCGGAAAGGCGGTTCGGCCACAGTTTTCTTTCGCTGCGACTCGGCATTGCCATAAGTACGCGCGGTCATTTTGCGGGCCATCGTCACATTCGCATGGCGCATTCCCGCGGCCGGGCGGGGCAATTTCGGCGTGGGCGCTTCTCGTTCCACGGTCGGATCGAAGCGGGAAGGTGCCCGGGACTCCTGCCGCCCGCGTAGGCGTCGGGTGGTGCGGTATGTGCCCACGGCGTCTCCCACGTGCTGATACTGCTGTGCGGGTGTCCGCGGCGCGCGCGAAAACCGGCCCTGGGCGCGGTGGTCGTCCGAAGGCGCAGGGCCCGCAGGCGTGTGCCGCGGAGGTGCGCGGAACCGGCCGACCGATCGTTATGTGACGTGCGTTCGGTGCCTCAAGTGTGTCGAAGGCGCGGTGGATCCCTTCATCCAACCGCCAGGCCTGGTTGTCGACTTAGCGGCCATGGGAACTTTTTTGACCAGTGATCATCTCGTGTTTTATGGTCGCCCCTGCTGCATGTGCAAACACTCATGGCATCTCGGGGGATGGACGCAGGCGCCGGCGTGAGGCCAGGGCGTGCGCTAGCCCGCGCGGTCCCGTGGGGCTGATCGACGAGGAGACACGGGGCGGGCGGTGGGCCCCTGTGGTAATCGGCGGGGGAGTGCGGGGGATGGGCTCGTTTACCAGAATTGCCCGGAAGGTGATGGGCCTTCCGGAACCGGTCGACCAGAACGAGCGGGGACTCGCGGCGGGGCCGTCGCGCCAGGACGAGAAGCCCGCTCCGCAGTCGGTGAATCCGTGGGAAGCGGCCGGTGCCGAGCTGGCGGCGCGTGAACGTGCCGCCGCCGCGCCCGGGGAGCCCGCGGGCCGGTCGGCGCCGCCGGCTGTTCCCTGGGTGCCGCAGGACGAGAAATCGGGTGTGGTTTTCGCCCGCAGGCTCGGCCGCGGCCTGCTGTGGGCCGTGGTGGCCCTCGCGGCCGTGACCGGCGTCCGCGCCTGGGTGGTCCCGCCCAAGGCGCCGACCGCCGCCTCCGCCCCGGCCCAGGCCGCGCCGTCCTACCCCACCGCTGACGCCCAGGCGACGGCGGCCCGCTTCGCCCGCGCCTACCTCGGCTGGGACGAGGCCAGGAAGGAGGAGCGCGCCGCGCTCCTCGCCTCCGTCCTTCCCGTCGGCGCGGACAGCACCATGGGCTGGGACGGCAAGGGCCGCCAGGAGGTACTGGCCGTCCAGCCCAGCACGGTCACCCCGGGGGCAGCCGGCCGTGCGCTCGTGCGCGTCGACGTCCTCATCCGTTCCGGCGCGCCGGCCGGTCCGTCCGCCGGCCCCTCTCCCAGTCCGGTCCCCGGCCCGTCCGCGGACTCCCCGGCCGGGGGAACCACGCCCCGGGCGGAGCCCGGCGCCCGCTGGGTGGGACTCGACGTCCCCGTCGTCCAGGCCAGTGGCCGGTTCGCCGTCACCGGCCGTCCCGGCCTGGTCGGGATGCCGACGGCGGGCGCCAAGCTGCCCGACACGCCGGCCGTCGAGACGGACGCCGAGCTCACCGGCCAGACCAAGAGCACCGTCGAGAAGTTCTTTGCCGCCTACGCGGGCGGTGACACGGAGAGCGTCTCCGCCCCCGGCGCGCAACTGCCGGCCCTGCCGCAGGGCATCGCGTTCAAGGCACTCGTCAGCTGGTCCGTCGACGTCTCCGGCAACGCCGACCGCTCGGGTACCGCCCAGGTCTCCTGGGCACTCGGCGGCGCCACCGTCGAGGTCGCCTACCGCGTGAAGCTCACCCGGGTGTCCAGCTCGGGCGCCCAGCGGTGGCAGGTCGCGGACATCCGCGGCGGCACCCTCTGACCTCTCCGTGACCGGCGCCCACCGAGGTGAGCCGTCGTCGTGGAGTCGCTTCAGCCTGCCAGTCAACACATCAACGGGGGAAACCTGTGCTGCACCAAACCGCTTCCGAGACGCTCGCGCTCACCACGGGCGCCGACCTCAAGGGCTGGATCCTCGCCGTCGTCGGCAACCTGTTCGCCGCCTTCCTCGCGGTCAGGGCCCTGGGGCATTTCCTGAAGAAGGAATGGGGCGAGATGTTGACGCTGTTCGTCGCCGCCGTGTTCGTCGCCGGAATCGTGTGGTTCCCGGACGGCGTCAAGACGCTCCTCGGCGACGTCTGGAAAAAGGTCGCGGGGGCCTGATGAGAGTCGGTCACACCTACACCGCCCACCTCCACCTGGAGACCAGACAGCACGAGCTCCTCGGAATGGACTTGGGCGAAGGCGTGCCGCGCCGCGCGCTCGTCATGGGACTCGCGCTCTACATCGCGTGGGCGGGGCCCCTCCTCCTGCTCTTCGGCTTCCCTTCCAAGATCACGTTCACGTTCTACTTCCTGCCGCCGCTCCTGACCGTGGTCTACGGCACGCAGAAGAGCCGGGCCGTGGACCGCCGGTGGAATGTGACCCGCTGGTCCATCGGGGCCCGCTACCTGGTGCTCGGCCACCGGCCGATCATCTGCGGCGGCCGCCGCGCCGCCACCCGCAGCGAGTGGATCAGCCGCCGCGCCCGTTGGTCCGGGAGGACCGAGTTCCTCCTCGAAAGCCCCCTCGGGGGGCCGTTGGAGCGGTGGCTCGGCGCCGAGGAGGCGGTGCCGGCCGGAGCCGGTGCACCGGTCCGCCTCACCGCGCGGCCCCGTCTCTACGGCCCCGACGCCGTGGCCCGTGCGTACGGCCGTAAAGCACTGAAGCACCAGGAGGGGAAAACGTCTTGAAGATCCTGCAGAGAGTGGGCACGTTCCTCGGGATCGGCGGCGACCGGTCCGCCGGCGCCCCCCGGTACGTCGCCCTCGCCGACGGCCTGATCGTCACGGACAGCCACACGGAGGCCTGGTTCACCCTCGCCTCCTCGAACACCGACCTCATGAGCGAGGGCGCGCGCGACACCGAACTCGACGCCGCCGCCGCGGCCCTCGCCCGGACCCTCGCCGGGTTCGACTGCCACCTGCGCGTGCTGTGGTCGCCCCTGCACGCCGAGGACTACGTCGCCGAGGCGGCCGAGACGTTCAGCCACGGCCAGTGGCAGGAGTGGGCCGAGTTGCGCGTGCGCAGGCTCGAGCAGATCGGCCTGCCCACCCGTCACCTCCTGCTCGGCGTCCGGATGACCGAGCGCGCGGGCGCGGCCCGGACGGTCGGAAAGCGCGGCGTGCAGGAGGGGCTGGGCCTCACCTCGACGACCGTCTCCACACGCACACTCAGCAAGCTCGACGCCCAGATGCGCCGCCTCGGCCGCCGCCTGGAGGCCAGCCCGTGGAAGGCGCAGCCGGCCCCTGTCGAGACCCTGGCGTGGATGATCTCCCGCGAGCAGCACCGGGGCGCACCGCTCCCGGCGGCGAACGGGGGAGCGATCACTGGCGCCAAGCTGGCGGCGCTCACCCAGGGGCGGATCCTGCCCCACCCCGACCACCTGCGCGTGGTGGACGCGCAGGGTGAGGTGGCCGCCTGGACGGCCGTCCTGACCATGACCGGCTTTCCGGAGGAGATGCAGAGCCCGGGCAACGGCGAGTGGCTGCGCGTCCTCTCCGAAATCAACTATGTACCGGACGTGGACGAGGACGAGCTCGCCCCGTCCATCGACCCCACCGCGCTGATCCTGCCGGTGTCCCCCGAGGCGAGCGTCCGGTTCCGGGTCCAGCCGAAACGGGACGCCCTCAAGCTGGTCGACGAGGCGCGGCGTCTGGCCAAGGAACAGCGGCGTTCGGCCGCCCGGCAGTCCGCCGAGGACCCGGGGCGTGAGATCGAGGAGACCGAGCACGTGATGGCCGGGCTCACGCGTGACATGCGGCGTGAGGACGTCACCCTCGTAGAGGACCACCCACGGCTCGTCGTCACCAGCACGATTTCGCTCGCCGACCTCCGCGACCGGGTGGACGCCGTCATCACTCACTACGGCGGCATCGGCATCGAGGTGGTCGTCGGCGAGGAGGAGCAGCGTGAGCTGTTCATCGAGACGCAGCCCGGCGACCAGCTGCGGGTGCCGGACCTGGGTCACGTCCGGGACGTCACGGCGCTGGCCGGCTCGTGGTGGTGGGGCGGTGCGCAGGTCGGTGACGACACCGGTCCGATCGTCGGCTATCTGACCGGCTCCACGCCCGGGGTGTTCCGTAACGACGTCACCTCGGGTTCGGACCGCGGCGATGCCACGACCACGGCTTACGTGGGCCGTTCGGGCCGTGGCAAGACGATGGCGATGATGCTGTCGATGCTGGACGCCGCGTTCCGCGGTGCCCACGTGATCGCCCTGGACTTCAAGGGTGACCTCGGGGGCGTGGTCAACGCCGGCCGCCGGTACGGCCTGAACGCCCACCTGGTGGAGACCGGCCCGCGCTTCGCGGGGTCCTGCGACCTGTTCACGCTGCTGGCGGCCGACGGCATCGACGCCGCCCGCGGCGAGGTCCCCGCCCAGCTGAGCATCGCCGCCCCCGAACACCTGCGCCAGCGCGGCGCCGAAACCCCCATCACCCACGCCGTCAACGCCGTCGTCAAGGCGGGGGAGCCGGCGACGTGGAAGGTGATCGAGTACCTCCGCACGATGGAGGACCCCCTCGCCCGGGAGACCGGCGAGGCCCTGTACGAACTCGCACAGTCCTCGCTGGGCGCCCCCTTCATGGGCCGTCCGACCGGGGACGCCCCGCTGATCTCCCCGGGGCCGGGGATCTGGGTGGTGCAGATGCCGGGCCTGTCCCTGCCCGGGGTCGAGGCCGGGCGGCACGAGTGGACGCCGACGCAGCGGCTGTCGGTGGCCCTGATGCACAGCATGCTGGCCTACGGCGTCACCACCGCGGGCCGTCGCGACCTGCGCCACCTGCGCAAGAGCGTGTGCGTCCCCGAGGTCCACGTCCTGACCGCGACCCGCGAAGGCGCCAACTTCCTCCAGTACATCGCCCGCGTCGGCCGCGCGCTGGGCACCTCCCTCCTCCTGGACACCCAGGACCCCGAAAGCCTCGTCGAACTCGTCGGCATCACCGAACAGCTCACCACCGTCGCCGGGTTCCAGCTCACCACCAGGGGGCAGCAGGACGGCCTCGCCGAACTCCTCGGCCTGCCCAAGGACGACCACACCCGCGCCCTGATCCGCTCCGTCGGCCTCCTGCCCGACGGTGAGATCCGCCACGGCCACTGCATCATCCGCGACCGCCGCTTCCATTGCGCCACCGTCCAGTGGGACGTCCCCAGCCTCGAACTCCTCGAACTCCTCGACACCTCCCCCAAACCCGCGCGCCACGACGCGGACTCCGACGCTGCCGAAAAGGTGCCCGCATGAGCCTTCGCACGATCCACGTCGCCGCCGTCGTTCTCACCGCCTCCTTGGCGATGGCGGGCTGCAGCTCCTCATCGGGTGAGGGCGCGGGGAGCCTCTTCGGGCCGAAGGACCCGAAGGCGGCGGCCATGGAGGTGGCCGCGACCTACATGGACGCGGCCAAGCGCGACGACTGGAAGACGGCCTGCCCGCTCGAGTCCCAGGGCTTCCTGCACGGGACGGTCGAACAGTGCGTCGCCACTAACACGGAGGACGAAACCTCCGCCCCGGCGTCCAGTGGTGGTCCGGACCGTGCGGAGGTGGGACCGTCCAAGGCTTCGGACGTCGTCGAAGTCCCTGCCGTCGGCAAGCACCCCGCCGGGTACGGCGTCCTGGTCACCTACACCTACACGTGGCCGGGCAAGCCCACCGAGACGAGCCGGGTCGCGCTGCGTCTGGTCGAAGAGGGCGGCTCCTGGCGCGTCGACCAGCGCAAGGAGGTGCGTCCCAAGGACATGGCACGCATGCCCGACATGCCCGGGCTGGTCCGTGCCCTGCTCACCGCGGGAGGGCAGTAACAGATGTCCATACGCGCGCCACGGCTCAGAACCGTGGCGATCCCCGTGCTCTTCGCCTTCACCTCCGTGATGGTTCTCGCGGGTCAGGCACATGCCGAAGACATCAACCCGGTCGGTATCGGAGACCTCTTCTGGTCGCCGAGTGACGGGAACGCTCCCAAGGGTGGGGAGACGATGTACGAGCTGTACGACCCAGGGCGCTGGTTCATCGATGCCGACCTCAACGCGTTCGAGGGGCTGGACGCGAGCGCGCACGTCATCGTCTCGCTCCTCATGGCCCTTCTCCTCGTCATCGGTCTCGCCATGACGGTGATCGTGGGCTGGGTGTTCCGGTTCACGTCGATCCCGGAGATGGAGAAGGCCATCTCCGGGATGATCGGCGGCGCCTCACAGAGCCTGATGGAGTTCATTCTCCCCAGCTGCCTCGTCGTCGGCGGCTTCATCGCCTTCGTGCAGCACAGGAAGGGCGGCGGAGGAGGGGGGCTCTCACAGATCGCCTGGGTCCTGATCTCGGGCGTGGTGTCCGTATCCCTCCTGACCAGCCCCCAGTCCTGGGTGAGCGGGGTCGATTCGGCGCGGCAGGTCGGCGCGAGCGTCACCATGACCGCCACCGCCGAAGGCCTCGGCAACGGGTCCAGTGACTACCCATTCGCGCTCAAGAACCAGCCGAAGTTCACGGAGAACGGCCGTGACACGCTGCTCCGGAAGTCTCAGGACTCCATCTGGCGCGGGTTCGTGGCCACCCCGTGGTGCATCGCCGAATTCGGGAGCATGGATGTCTGCAAGCTGTACGGAAGGCAAGTCCTCGATCAGGGAACGAGCGTAGACAAGCGCGAGGAATACATCGACGATAACGTGAGCGAGGAAAACGTCGGGCTGGCCTCCAAGGACTGGGCGGACGGCGACACCCCGGTCGGCCGCATCATGGTGCTGATCCCCGCCGTCATCGTCGCCCTGATGTTCGCGATCCTGTTGCTGGTCCTCGCGTTCACGTCCCTGGCGGCCTTCCTGGGGTCGCTGCTGCTGCTTCTGACCGGCGCCTTCTTCGCCTGCCTCTGGGTCATTCCCGGGCGGCCGAGGCAGTGGGGGCTGGCCTGGTTCGACCAACTCCTCGCCCGCACCCTCGAAAGCTTCATCGCGACCCTGGTGCTCGGCGCCGTGCTCTCGGCGCAGACGGCGACCATGCAGATGTTCGGCAAGTACGGCTGGCTGCCCACCATGGGCCTGTCCATCGCCCTCTCCGTCGTGGCCTTCCAGTTCCGGTCCGTGCTCGCCCAGATCTTCGGCGTCCGCGGCACGACGGGCGGCTCGATCGGGGGCATGCTCGCCGCCCGCGCCCTCAGCATGGTGGGCAAGGGCGGGAAGAGTCCCGGCTCCGGCTCGGGCCACCGTCCCGGGGACAACCTCCCCGGCCGGCCCGGCGGTGGCGGCGGTGGCGGGAGGAACGTTCCGAGACTTCCCTCCGGCCAAGGATCCGGCGGATCCGGTGACGGGGCCGACATCACCGTCACCCGCGTTCCCCCGGCGCGCCCGCCCGCCCCGGCGCCCCTCCCGGCCGGACGACCCAAGATCGCCCTCCCCGCGGGGACTTCCGGCGGGTCCACTGCCGGATCCGCTTCGGGGGCGGCAGGTACGACGGCCCGCACCGCGGCGGTCACCGGACCCGAGCCGCGCCCGGCTCTGGCCGTTCAGGGCTCGCCGTCGCGTCCGGGCCTGCCCGCCCAGGAGGCTCGTCCGGGCCTGCCCGCGCAGGCCACGGAGGTCCGTCCGGCCCTGCCCCCCGGCCCCTCGGCCGGTGCCGCCACGGCTCCGGCCGCGAGCGAGGGGAGCGGCTCGTCGGGCACCCCGGCTTCGCCGGTCATGCGCCCGGAGACCGGCAGGCAGCCGAACTTCGCGTTCCGGCAGGCCCCTGCCCCGGGGGCCCCGGCCGAGCCCCGCATCATCGTGGGGACCGTCATCCGCAGCACGCCCAACGGGCCCCCGCACCGTCCCGCGAGGACGTCGTCCCATTCGTTGCGACCCCCGGTCAGGCGGACATGAGTGACCGAACGCCACAGGAGTGGCGCGACATCCTGGCCAACGTCAGTTACCCGGAGGAGGTCAAGAAGGGCGGCAGCCGCCGCGAGCGGCGGCGTGCGAAGGCCGCGCACCGCGACGAGGTACGGCGCAGGTCCCACGAGTGGGTGCGCGAACAGCGCCGTCACGACCCGATCCGCCCCACCGGGGCCGTGATCGTCGTCGTGCTGGTGCTGGCCCTCGGTGCGGGTGCCCGCTGGGTGTGGCCGGGCCTTCTCGGCGAGAAGCAGTCCGCCGCGGCCGCGGCGGCTCCCGCTGCCCCGGCGAGCGAGGATGCCGGGGCGCAGGTCCCGGCGTCCTCCGCCCCGCCCTCCGCCGCGCCGTCGGCGCCGTCCTCCGCGGCGGCCCCGCCGGCCGACCTCGGCAACCCCGACCGGGTCGCCGAGCAGTTCATGCGCATCTACCTCACCCGCAACCCGCCCCAGGATCAGAAGCACGGGACGGTGGTGCAGCGTGCCGAGGCCTACATGGCGCCGGCCCTGGTCGTCAACCTCTCCGAACACACCGACCCGGCCTGGGACAAGCTGGTCAGCCGGGGCGGCATATCGAAGGTGCGCTCCGTCGCGGTGGCCCCGGCGGGGAAGGACCTGCCCGGTGACTCCCCGCTGCGGGTGTGGCGTCAGGCAACGGCCGCCGTGGACGTCGACGGCTACACCGACTACAGCGAAACCACCATGCTGCAACTGGAGTTGATGACCTCCGGCAACGGGAAGTGGCACATCACTCGGATCCTGGGCCTGTAGTGCGGGCCCGTGACGCGGCGGGCCTCCTGCTCGAAGCCAAGGGGACCGTCTTCAAACTCAAGGCCGCCGCCGTGGTGTCGGTCGTCCTCGTCCTGTGTCTGCTGCTGCTCGGGCTGGTCGCCGCCATGGGCGGCGACGCCTCGGCCGTCGGCTGCGGCAACCGGGGCCGCCCCGGTGTGACCCCGGGGGACGACGACAAGGGCGGCGGCGGAGGCGCGCAGCGCCCCGGAGAAGGCATGCGGAAGGCGCAGATCGCGAACGCGGAGACCATCGACGGCGTCGCCAAGGAGGGCGGACTGTCCGGCCGGGCCACCCTGATCGCCCTGATGACGGCCATGCAGGAGAGCACGCTCCTCAATCTGGACTACGGAGACCGCGACTCGGTCGGCCTGTTCCAGCAGCGCCCCGTCGCGGGCTGGGGCACCGCGGAACAGATCATGCAGCCCAAGTACGCCGCCAAGATGTTCTTCTGGGGCGGCGACGACGGCGACCCGCCGGGCCTGACCGACATACGCGGCTGGGAGTCCATGAAGTACGGCGCCGCCGCCCAGGCCGTCCAGCGCAGCGCCTACCCCGACCTCTACGACCAGCACGAGGACTACGCCCGAGGGATCGCCCGCGATGCCGGCATCGACCTGAACCGGCGCGGCACGGGCGGGAGCGCCCCGGGCGGCGCGGGTGAGCCCGGCAAGCCCGGCAAGCCCGGCGGCCAGGGCTGCGAGGACAACGGCGGAAAGCCCGGCGAGCCGGGCGCGCCCTTCCACGACGGCGCCGCCGGCTGGCCGGCCGAGGTCAAGAACCCGCGGAGCACGAAGGACGCCATCGCGGCGGCCCGCGAAGAGGCGCGGAGCGGTCCGAAGAAGTGGTACCAGATGTGCCTGGCCTTCACCGCCTACGCCTACGGATGGTCGTTCTCCGGCGTCGGCTACGCCATCGACCACTACAAGGAAATGCCCGCCGGCATGAAGCACGACAAGGACAGGAACCCGCCTCCGGGTGCCCTGATGTACTGGGACACCGGCCAGCGGGCCGGCCACGTCGCCGTCTACCTCGGGGACGGCCAGATCGCGAGCAACGACATCCGCAGGCCCGGATACATCGACGTCGTCCCGGCGACGGAGATCGAGACGAAGTGGGGCGCCACCTACCTCGGCTGGGCGCCCCCGTACTTCCCCAAGGGCGGATGACCTCGTGACCATCGACCCCGGCCAGGTGCCGGCCACCCCCGTCCACACCATCACCCTCACGACCTCCGGCGTCAGCATCGACGGCGAGCCGGTCAGTGTCCCGCCCGGCGACCTCCCGGCCGCCCGGCGGGCCGCGCTCGCCGAGATCCGCGTACGCGCGGCATTGCGGGGCCGGCCCGTCCGGGTCACGGCCAAGGAGCCCGACGGCTCGGCCTGGCCCCTCGTCGTCGACCCCGACGGCAACGTGACGACCCTCTCCGCGCCCCACCCCGGCGTGCCCCCGCAGGCCCGGCCCGCAGGGGCCGCCGGCCCACCGTCCGGTCCGGCCGCATCCGCACCGCCCGCCCCGACGGGCACGCCCCGGCCGGTCGCGGCGGAGTGGGGAGCGCCGCTGCCGGACACCCACCAGGACGCCTGGGCGCGACTGTGGGCGGCGCACCGGGCGGGGGACACCCACACCGCGATCGCCCTGGCGGAGCGGACCGAAGCCGCGTTGGAGGCCGAGTACGGGCCGCTGCACCCGCACACCGTGCACGTCCTGAGCGCCCGGGCCTGGCTCACGCTCGCCCGGCGCGGCGACCTGCCCGCCACCGTGGAGCTGCTCGTCCACACCGCCCTGCGCCGCCGCCGGGCGGGAGCGGAACCCAGGACCGAGACCGCGCAGGTGGCGGGCAACGCCCATGCCGCCTGGCGCCTGTTGGCCAAGGAAGACCCGCGCCGGGCCCTCGAACTGAGCGCGCCCCTCGTGGACGTCCTCACGGAACTCGGGTGGCGCAGCCGTACCCAGGACGTCGTCCGCTGGGTGGAGCGGGCCACTCGCCCCTCCTCCCTTCCGGACAGGGCCGTATCCGAAGAAGGGGGATCGTGACGATGACCGCCGATCAGCAGAAGCAGCCGAGACCCGGCGACGCGTGGGCGAAGGAGGCTGCCCTTCTGGTGGCCGCCGCCCTGGTCCTCGTGTGCGGTGCCTGGTTCGCCGCGCGCCTCGGCGCGTCCGTGGGAGGGGAGCCCCCGGCGGCCGGTCCGTTGGTCTTCGCCGTGGACCTCGTCACGGGTGCGTACACGTGGCCGGGCGGACCGGCGAACGCCTTCGCGGCCGCGGAGGTGTTCGTGGTCGCGGTGACGGCGTTCGCCGTGTACCGGATCCGGCTGCGCCTGCGCAGGAAGCCCGACGTCGACGGTGCGGCCGAGCATCTCGCGCAGGACGATGAGCTGGGCCGCCTCAGCGCCAAGGGTGCCTCCGCGACCGCCGCGCGCCTCGGGGTGCGAAGCCGCGTACCCGGCATCCTCATAGGCCGCTCGCTGCGCGGACGGCAGCCCCTGTACGGCTCCTTCGAGGACATGCACGTCGACATCTGGGGTCCGCGCACCGGAAAGACGACCCGCCGCGCGATACCCGCGATCCTCGACGCCCCGGGCGCCGTGCTCGTCACCTCCAACAAGCGGGACATCGTCGACGCCACCCGCGGACCGCGCGGCGCGCACGGCCCCGTGTGGGTCTTCGACCCGCAGCAGGTGGCCCAGGAGCCGCCCACCTGGTGGTGGAACCCCCTCTCGTACGTGACGGACGTGGCCCGGGCCCGCAAGCTGGCCGAGCACTTCGCCTCCGGCTCGCGCGACGCGGACGCCTCCACCGACGCGTACTTCGACCCCGCCGGCCGGGACCTGCTCGCCAACCTCCTGCTCGCCGCCGCCACCGCCAAGGCACCGATCACCCGGATCTACACCTGGCTGGCCAACCCGAAGGACGACAGCCCGGAGCGCATCCTGCGCGGCGCGGGACACCAGATGCCGGCGGACTCCCTGTTCGGGGTGATCACCGCTCCGGACAAGCAGCGCGGTGGAATCTACGGTGTGGCCCAGCAGATGGCGTCCTGCCTCGTCAATCCCGAGGTCAACAGGTGGGTGACGCCGCTGGCCGATGACGACGACCGCCCGGAGCTGGACCCCGCCGAGTTCGTGCGTGGCGACGGCACCCTCTATTCGCTGTCCCGGGAGGGTGGCGACTCGGCCGGCCCGCTGGTGACGGCCCTGACCGTGGCCGTCGTCGAGGCCGCGGAGGAGTACGCCACCTCCCAGCGCGGCGGCCGGCTGTCGAAGCCGCTGCTGGCGGTGCTGGACGAGGCGGCGAACGTCTGCCGCTGGCGCGCCCTGCCCGACCTGTATTCGCACTACGGCTCGCGCGGCATCATCCTGATGACGATCCTCCAGTCCTGGGCGCAGGGCGTGGAGGTGTGGGGCGAGCGGGGCATGGAGAAGCTCTGGTCCGCCGCCAACGTACGGGTCTACGGCGGCGGCGTCTCCGACACCCGCTTCCTCGGGGACCTCTCCGAGCTGGCGGGCGAGTACGACGTCCGCGAGTTCACCGCGACCCGCGAGGCGGAGTTCATCGGCTGGTCCGGCAACCGCACCGTGAACGAGTCCGTCCGCCGCGAGCGCGTCCTGAAGGTCTCCGACCTGGGCGCGATGCCTCCGGGCCGGGCGCTCGTCCTGGCCTCCGGGACCAAGCCGGTCCTGGTCAGAACGCTGCCCTGGTGGGAGGGCCCGCACGCCGACGCGGTCAAGGCCTCCCTGAGCCGCCACGACCCCGGCGCCCGCCCCTGAACGCACGTGCGACCGGGATACGGTCGCAAGAGCACCGCATGATCAAGGAGAGACAGATGTTGACGGAAACGACGGGCCGCACCGCGCAGGACCTGACCGCGGAGCTGGAGGGCTGGCAGGGAGTCGACTGGGTCTCCGTGTGGGAGGGGCCGCCGCAGGGCGGGTCGCCGGAGTTCCGGGAGTGGTGCGGGCGGTACGGCTGGGTACCGGAGACCTTCGACCGGCAGCTGAACGTGACCACGCGCAGCGGCGGCAGCTGGACGTTCTTCGACGTACTGGGCGGGCAGTGGAGCCCGGTCAAGAGCCTGACGCACTACCCCTGGCACGTGAAGGCCGCCACCGCCGCCGAGAACCGGGACGTGCTCTCCGTCGCGGCCGAGACCTGGCCGGTTTACCTGAAGGCCGCCGTAGCGGTTCTGGGTGCACCCACCTGGTCGGGTTCATGGGACGACGAGGACTTCCCGGAGCCGCCGGTGCCGTCGTACTGGCTCAGCCGGGAGTTCCGGTTGAAGAAGCGCAGGCCCTACGAGTTTGCGTACTGGAAGCCGGCCGGTGACGTACCGGGGGAGCCGTACATCGTGCTCAGCCAGTCCGTGGCCTTCCAGACGTGGACCGCCGACCTGGCAGGAGGGGCATCCATTTCGGTTGACGTGTACGCGCCTGCCGACTTCCTGGACCGCCGATGACGGCAGCGGCGCCCCCCACCAACGGCGAGGTCACCACCGCCTTGAGGCTCGAGGGCGAGCACAGGGCGGCCAAGCCGACCACGCCCGAGCAGGTGGAGGAGGTGCAGGAGCGGCTGATCCGGGACTGGCAGGCCGAGAATCACACGGGGACGCCCACTCCGGACATCCAGTCGTTCATCAGGGGCGTTGCCGCGAAGGCGTCGGTCACCAACGAGGACCGGGGGGACGTCCGCGCGTTCTGGTCCTACAGGTCCCAGCCGGAGGGCGCCCCGAGCGAGGTCGGCCACCGGTATCTGGCGCAGGCATGTGGTGAGACCCGGAACTACCAGGTACTGGAGGACAGTCCGGCCGGGAAGCAGCTGGATTCGTACCACCTCTGGGAGCCTGAGGTCCGGGAGATGCTCACACGTGACTTCGACGTAGCGCCATCAGAGGCCAAGGCCCTCGCCCCGGAGGTGTGGAGCACGGTCTCCCGCCGCTATGCCGAGGCGGCCAAGGGGCCCGTCGTCGTCTTCGCCGCCGACATCGGCGAGGAGTCCGTCCTGGGCAAGGACGAACTCCCGCAGCTGCTCGCGCACCAACGGGTGGGTAAGGAAGGCGTGGAGTTCGCCCTGCCCTCGCCCCGGCACGAGCACCTGCCGCGCGACGTGGACGAGTTGATAGCGGACGACGCCGTGCGCTGTCAGGTGCGCATGGAGGACTTCGACCCCAAGAAGACGACGCCGAAGGAGTTCGCGCAGAAGCTGGGCGCCATCGACGTGCCGGAGCACAGGCGGGCGGAGCACCAGGCCGCGCTCTCCCGGCTGATGTCGGCCGACCGTTACGCGGACCTGGACGCACCGCCCGCCGCGTCCACCCGCTCCGGGCCGGACCGGGCGCACGGCTTCATGCAGGGCGTGGACATCCCCGCGAAGGTGGCGTTGCCCGGTCCCGGGCGGCCCTCGGGCCACGGGGTGTACAACCCCGTGCCGGAGCTCGTGCCGCGCGCCCCGGGGGTCGAGCGCTGATGAGTACCGCTACCGGGGCCGGTGAGGCTTCCCGTGAGGAGGCGGAGTTCTACTTCGCCGACGTCTTCGCCTTCGTCTCCGGATATCTGGCGCCGACGGTCCGGCGCCGCCTGAACGGGACGTCCGCCACCTGGTGTCCCCGCTGGTGGGAGCACCCCGAGGCGGGCGCCAGGCTGTCCGCGCTGTGGCTGGCCTGGGAGCACCTGCGCCACGACCCGATGCTGGGGATGTCCACGTGGTGGCTGCACCACGCGGACCCGCACCTACGGGTGCTGACGGACCCGGACACCGGGCCGTTCGGCGCCTGCTCGCCCAGGGGCGGGCACACGGCCCACCCCTTCGATCCGCTGCCGGTCGATCCGTACGAACCGGCCGACGCCCAGGCCTGAGGGTCACCCAGGGTCCGGGCCCCGGACCCGGTCGGGCAGCGGACCGGGGCATCGGGACGTGATGCGCGGTCACACCCCGGGTCATACCGGCACGTCCCCGGTCGGACTGCCGCTCGCCAGGGCGATGCCCAGGGGCGTGCGCTCGTAGAGGACCTGGTGGCCGTGCCGGGACGGGACGAGCAGGCCCGCCGCCCGCAGCGTCTTGAGGTGCGTCGACACCGTCGAGGGAGCGAGGCCCAGCCGGTGGGCGAGGGCCGTCGTCGACGCGGGCTCGTGCAGCGCGCACAGCACCTCGGCGCGGCCCCGGCCCAGCAGGTGGGCCAGTGCGTCCGGGGCCGGGGATGCGGAGGCCGTCCACAGCGCGCCGATGCCGCGCGCCGGATAGACGAGGGTGGGCTGCCAGGGCGGGTCGTAACCGCCTACCACCTCGGGCCAGACGAAGGCGCTCGGCATCAGCAGCAGGCCCTGCCCGTCGAGGGTGCGGTCGTGGTGTCCGTGCTTGTCGATGGTCAGGGTGCCGGTGTCCTCCTGCCAGTGCAGGTCCGGATGCAGGCCGTCGAACAGCGCCTCCAGGCCGCCGGCCGCCAGGCGCCGCGAGTGGAACAGGACGTCCGCCTCCAGCAGTCCGCGCAGCCGGGGCCAGTGCGGGGCGACCAGCGCCTCCCAGGCCCGCTCGTACAGATCGGCCAACTCCCGGACCGCCCGCGCCGGATCCGCGAGCATCCGCCGCCCGATCTCGCTCTCCAGGGCGCCCGGGGTGCAGGCGAGGGAGCGCCGCAGGTCCTCGCGCGCCGCCTCCGGGTCGGCGGCCCGGACCCGGGCCAGCTCCTCCTCGAAGGTGACGGAGGGGCCGAGCGGCGGCGGGCTGAGGAAGTCCGGATTGTGTCCCTTGGTCGGCATCAGCAGCCACAGGGGCCTGAGGTCCAGCCCCGCGGCGGCGGCCCGGACCTGACGGAGCCAGGGGAGGTGGTAGCTCTGTCGCTGGGGACGCAGCAGGACGCGCACCGCTTCCTGCGTCTCCCAGCGGGGGGAGAGGGAGAAACGGCACCGGAGCAGGTCGCCGGGCCCGAAGCGGAAGTGGAACCCCATCGCGGTCCCCCCTCGCTGCGGCGCCGGAAGATTCGGATCAGACCGAATCTCTACGCCCGCAAGCCTAGACGGCGGGAGGCTCCTCCGCATGGGAACCGTCCAGCAGAGCGCCGCCCCCGCACGTACCGGCTACGGCCCGGTGTTCCGGATCCGGGAGTTCCGGGCCGTCTTCGTCGCGCACCTGATGTCCGTGCTCGGGGTGGTCGTCGCCGAGATCGCGCTCACCGTCCTCGTGTACCGGGCCACCGGCTCGCCGCTGATGAGCGCGCTCACCTTCGCCCTCGGCTTCCTCCCGTACGCCCTCGGCGGCACCCTGCTCGCCGGGCTCGCCGACCGGTACCCCGCGCGGCGCGTGCTCGTCGCGTGCGATCTGATCTGTGCCGCGTGCGCGGCCGCCATGGCCCTGCCCGGCACGCCCGTCGCGGTGCTCCTCGTCCTGCGCTGCGCCACGGCCTTCGTCGCCCCGCTGTTCCAGGGCGCCCGCAGCGCCTCCCTCCCCGACATCCTCGGCCCCGGCGACGCCTTCGTCCTCGGTCGCTCGCTGCTGCGGATGGTGGCCCAGAGCGCCCAGCTCATCGGCTTCGGCCTCGGCGGGCTGCTGCTCACCGTCCTCGCGCCGCGCGGGGCCATCGCCCTGACCGCCGCCGGATTCCTCGGCTCCGCCCTCCTGCTGCGCCTCGGCACCCGCAGCCGGCCGGCGCGCGGGGGCTCGCGCGAGGCCCCCTCGCGCGGGCTGCGGTCCGTCCTCGGCGACCGCCGGATCCGCGCGCTCACCCTCCTCTTCTGGCTGCCGCCCGTCTTCGTCGTCGTACCGGAGGCCCTGCTCGCCCCGTACGCCGCCGGCATCGGCGCGGGCACCGCCGTGCTCGGGCTGCTGATGTGCGCCCTGCCCGTCGGCACCATCGCGGGAGAGCTCTGGGCCGGCTCCGCGCTCACCGCCCGAACGCGTTCCCGGATCACGGCCCCGCTCGCGGCTGTCGGACTGCTGCCGCTGCTCCTGTACGCCGTCCGGCCCGGGGTGCCCGTGGTCCTCGCCGCCCTGCTGCTCGCGGGACTCGCCCACGCCTACACCCTCGGGCTCGACCGGTGGTACGTCGACGCGGTCACCGAGGACCTGCGCGGACGTGCGATGACGCTGCTCAGTACCGGACTGATGACCCTCCAGGGCGTCGGCATGGCCCTGGCCGGGCTCGCCGCCGAATTCCTGCCCGTGCACGTGGTCGTCACCGGGGCCGGGATCACCGGCACCGTCGTCGTCCTGCTGCTGCTCGCCGAACTCCGGGCGAGCGCCTCGAAGATGCGGGGGCCGAGGAGTGAGACGGGCCTCCCGGTCATATGACCGCCCGGTAGGGTCTGGTGCGTGCCCAAGCCGCTCAGCCTTCCCTTCGACCCCATCGCCCGCGCCGACGAGCTCTGGCAGCAGCGCTGGGGCCCGGTGCCCTCGATGGCCGCGATCACCTCGATCATGCGGGCGCACCAGATCCTGCTCGGCGAGGTCGACGCGGTGGTCAAGCCGTACGGACTGACCTTCGCGCGGTACGAGGCGCTGGTGCTGCTCACCTTCTCCAAGGCCGGCGAGCTGCCGATGTCGAAGATCGGTGAGCGTCTGATGGTCCACCCGACGTCGGTGACGAACACCGTCGACCGGCTGGTGAGGTCCGGGCTCGTCGACAAGCGGCCCAACCCGAACGACGGCCGCGGCACCCTCGCCTCCATCACGGACAAGGGGCGCGAGGTCGTCGAGGCGGCCACCAGGGACCTGATGGCGATCGATTTCGGCCTGAGCGCCTACGACGACGAGGAGTGCGCGGAGATCTTCGCGCTGCTGCGCCCGCTGCGCGTCGCCGCCGCGGACTTCGAGGAGAGCTAGTGCTGTGACCGGAACGGTTCACCGGGTCGCGACGCT
>NZ_JAGGOZ010000138.1 GCF_018614075.1 Streptomyces sp. ISL-94
CAACCACCGATAGAACTCAAGCTGCCCTTGAAGTGCTGGGCCTCGACGCCCTCGGTCTGCTCCGCGCCGACGAGCGTGAGCTTCTCCTGGCCCAGGAGCAGCGCGAGGTACTCGGCCGGGTCGTCGTTGAGCCGGTACCGGGGCGACCCGTCCTTGTTCAGGTTCATCTTCATCCAGGACTTGCCCTGCACCGGCTTGTCACTGTGGGTGTAGATCTCGTCGCCGATCATGATCTGGTTGCCGGCGTCCGCGCCCTTGGCGTCGATGCCGGTGGCGGCCGGGTACCAGCCCTTCGTGCCGGTGAGCCGGTCCGTCTTGCCGGAGCTCGCGGTGATGGTCATGTCCATCGTGGCGAACTTGGCCGGGACGGTCTTCAGGTACGACGCCTTCACCGCGTCCGCGGGGGACGGGGCCTTGGCGGCGGCCGCCTTGTCGCCGCCGTCCTTCCCCCCGTCCGCCTTGTCTCCGCCGCAGGCCGTGAGACCGCCCACGAGCAGTGCGACGCCTGCCGCGGCGACGCCGGCCCGGTTCCGGACAGCCTTGTTCATCTGTACTCCCCCATGAGTGGATCTCTGTGCACCATCGGTGGCGCGCGACGGTCAGGCGGAGCCCTCGTCGGCGCCCTTCATCATTTCCGCCAGGTCCACGACCTGGTCGGCCGGCGGAGCGGCGATGTCGACGGGCTTGTTGATGTCCAGGAACTTGATGGTGACGTCCATCGGGCCGGAGTTGCCGGTGCCCCGGGTGCGGACCTGCTTGGCCTGGTCTGCCTCGTCGATCCAGATGTCCATGGTCAGGCTCTTGATGCCCTGGTCCTCCAGCGCCTTGATGTTCTTCTCCTGGCGCCCCTTGGCCTCGGGGGCGGAGGCGGCATTGGCGGACCGCAGCTGCTCGACCGTGACGGTGCCGGCGAGGTGCGTCGTCTTCTGCCCGTCGATGGTCTCCTCGCCGACCTTCTTGAGGTCCTTGGAGGTACTCAGGCTGTCGGCCGTGTCGGCCGGGTTCTGGCCCTGCTGGGCCGAGCCGAGCGAGTCCAGCTCCTTGGCCTGCTCCGGAGCCAGGGTCTTGAGGTCGAACTTCAGCCACTTGCCCTCGGAACCCATGTACATGGCACCGTCGATCAGGCGGATGTCGACCTTCTCACCCGGCTTCTCGGGCGAGTCCATCGACATCACCATGGCCACGGTGGGCTTGAGCCGCATGGAGACCTCGCCGGTGATCTTCTGCCCCGCGGCGTCGCCGGCCATGGTGTAGCGGAGGGAGGTGATCTCCTCCGACTTCTTCTTCGTCTTCTGCAGGTACGCGGCCGGCGCGACCTCCGCCGGCTTCTCCGCGGCCTTGGACGGGGCCGAGGGGGCCCCGCTGTTCTTCTTCGTGTCCTTCCCGTCCTCGCAGGCCGTGGCGCCGCCCGCCAGCAGGACAGCGGCCACAACGGCCATGACGGTCTTCTTGCGGTACACGTTCATCTGTTCCCCACCCCTAGGTATGTCGACGTTCTTGCCAGTAGTGGCTGTACGTCGAACGACTGACAGTAATCGCACACGGTTCGCACAGCACGCGAAAAAACGGGCCCCCCGCCACCCGGTGAGGGGGGCGAGGGGCCCGTTCAGCCACTCAGAGAGGCCCTAGGCGGCTCGGAGAGCCGTCAGGGTGCTCAGACCGCGGCCGGGTCTTCCTCGACGAGGAGGTTCCGGGTGCGGTTCGAGTCCAGCTGGATGCCGGGGCCCATCGTGGTGCTCAGGGCGGCCTTCTTGATGTAGCGGCCCTTCGCGGCGGACGGCTTCAGACGGAGGATCTCGTCCAGGGCCGCGCCGTAGTTCTCGACCAGCTGCTCATCGGAGAAGGAGACCTTGCCGATGATGAAGTGCAGGTTCGAGTGCTTGTCGACGCGGAACTCGATCTTGCCACCCTTGATCTCGGTGACAGCCTTCGCGACGTCCATCGTGACGGTGCCGGTCTTCGGGTTCGGCATGAGGCCACGGGGACCGAGCACGCGGCCGAGGCGGCCGACCTTGCCCATGAGGTCCGGGGTGGCGACAACGGCGTCGAACTCGTTGAGGCGGTTGCCCTTGGCGATCTCGTTGATCAGCTCGTCGTCGCCGACAATGTCGGCGCCGGCGGCTTCCGCGGCCGCAGCACGGTCACCGGTCGCGAAGACCAGGACCCGGGCGGTCTTGCCGGTGCCGTGCGGGAGGTTCACGGTGCCACGCACCATCTGGTCGGCCTTGCGCGGGTCGACACCCAGGCGGAAGGCGACCTCGACGGTGCTGTCGAACTTGGTCGCGGAGGTCTCCTTGGCGAGACGGACGGCCTCGAGCGGGGCGTACTGCTTCTCCCGGTCGACCTTGGCGTCCGCAGCGCGGAGAGTCTTGCTGCGCTTCACTTCTGCTCCTGTGTTGTGGCTTCAGGCTTGGAGTCGTGGTGCGGACCAGCGCTTGGTCCTACCACTGGTGGTGCTGGGGGTGGCTGGATCAGCCTTCGACCGTGACGCCCATCGAGCGCGCGGTGCCGGCGATGATCTTCATCGCGGCGTCGACGTCGTTGGCGTTCAGGTCGGGCATCTTCAGCTCGGCGATCTCCTTGACCTGGGCGCCGGTGAGCTTGGCGACCTTGGTCTTGTGCGGCTCGCCAGAGCCCTTCTCGATGCCCGCGGCCTTCAGGATGAGGCGCGCGGCCGGCGGAGTCTTGGTGATGAAGGTGAAGGAGCGGTCGTCGTAGACCGTGATCTCCACCGGCACGACCATGCCACGCTGCGACTCGGTCGCGGCGTTGTAGGCCTTGCAGAACTCCATGATGTTGACGCCGTGCTGACCGAGCGCGGGGCCGACCGGCGGAGCCGGGTTGGCCGCACCGGCCTTGATCTGGAGCTTGATAAGCCCCGTGACCTTCTTCTTCTTGGGAGGCATTGCTCTCTCCGGGTCCTAGTGAGAGTTTTCGCCGCCAATCCGGTCATCCGGATGGAGGCATACCGCACCACGATAACGGGTATCGGTGCGGGGCTAAAAACCGAGCAGGTCAGACCGCCCTTCAGGGGCGGTCTGACCTGTCCGGAAGCTGAGTCTCAGAAGAGGTGGATCAGTTCTTCTGGATCTGGTCGAAGCTGAGCTCGACCGGGGTCTCGCGGCCGAAGATCTCGACGAGGCCCTTGACCTTCTTCGAGTCCGGGTTGATCTCGTTGATCGTCGCCTGCAGCGTCGCGAACGGGCCGTCGGTGACGGTGACCGAGTCGCCGACCTCGAAGTCCAGGACCTCGATGGTGCGCTTGACGGCGGGCGCGGGCAGACCCGCGGCCTCCGCGGCGGCCTTCTCGGCCTTCTCCTTGGCCTCCGGCGCGAGCATCTTGACGATCTCGTCCAGGGTCAGCGGGTACGGGTCGTACGCGTTGCCCACGAAACCGGTGACGCCAGGCGTGTTGCGGACGACACCCCAGGACTCGTTCGTCAGATCCATGCGGACGAGAACGTAACCGGGCAGCTTGTTCTGCCGGACGTTCTTGCGCTCGCCGTTCTTGATCTGGACGATCTCTTCCTCGGGCACCTCGGCCTGGTAGATGAACTCCTCGACGTTCAGCGAGACGGCGCGCTGCTCCAGGTTGGCCTTCACGCGCTTCTCGTAGCCGGCGTAGGTGTGGATCACGTACCACTCGCCGGGGAGGAGGCGCAGCTCGTCGCGCAGGGCCTGGACGGGGTCGACGGGCTCGGCCGGCTCGACCTCGGCGGCCTCTTCGGCCTCCTCGTCGGCCGCGGCCTCGACGTCGCCCTCTTCCTCGGCTTCGTCGGTGTCGTCGGCGGCGTCGTCGGCAGCCGCCTCGACCTCGGCGTCGTCCTCGATCTCGGCGTCAGCCTCGGCCTCGTCCTCGACGTGCAGCGCGGCCTCTTCGGCGGCGCCACCCGCCTCGGTGTCGGCGAGCTCGGCCTCGTCGGGGTCCACAGCGTCTGCCGCCTCGACGATGTCGAGCTCGTCCTCGACGGACTCGACGGAGTCGCGGCTCGCGTTCAGGTTCGGGTCAGACACGGTGGCTGCTTCTTCCTGGATACAAAAGGTGGTGGAACATGCGAAAACGGGCGGCACCCATCAAGGCGCCGCCCTCCGCGGGGATCAGCCGAAGACGAACTTGATGGCTTCCTGGAACCCATAGTCAATCACGGTCACCAGACCGATCATGATGACCACGAAGACAATCACCACGGTGGTGTACGTCGTGAGCTGGTTGCGAGTGGGCCATACAACCTTGCGGAGTTCCGCGACGATCTGGCGGTAGAACAGCGCGAGCCGGCCCAGAGGACCCTTCTTGCCGCGCTTACCGCCCTTGCGGGCCTTCTTCTCGCGCGTCTCGTCCTCGGCGTCAGGCATGTCGATGGAGCCCAGGGCGTCCGTCACGTCTCTCACCTGAATCCGGGTCGTGGCCGTACCGCGCCCGGTTGCGCCGCACGGCGTTGCATCGAAGTACGTACCTGCGCACACACATCCGAGAAGGAGTGTGGAGCAGGGCCGGAGGGACTCGAACCCCCAACCGCTGGTTTTGGAGACCAGTGCTCTACCAATTGAGCTACGACCCTTTGCGTCCCCCAACCTACCGCATCCGAGCGGGTGCACGGAGTGCTCACGCTCTGGAGTGGCTGGCGAGGTCCAACGACAGGTGAGTGTACGTGAACCGGACCCTGACGTCGAACAGAACCCAAGGCGGTATCCCCCAGTCCGGTAACTGAAACGGTGTGCGGCGCTTCTGGGCCGTCTGGGACGATTGCACGCATGACCTCTGCAACGCCTTCCTCCGAGCGCCGGGTGTCCGCCCGTATCGGCGCCATTTCCGAGTCCGCCACCCTCGCCGTCGACGCCAAGGCCAAGGCCCTCAAGGCCGCCGGGCGCCCGGTGATCGGCTTCGGTGCCGGCGAGCCCGACTTCCCGACCCCGGACTACATCGTCGAGGCCGCGATCGAGGCCTGCCGCAACCCGAAGTACCACCGCTACACGCCGGCCGGCGGCCTGCCCGAGCTCAAGGCCGCGATCGCCGCGAAGACCCTGCGCGACTCCGGCTACGAGGTCGACGCGTCGCAGGTCCTGGTCACCAACGGTGGCAAGCAGGCGATCTACGAGGCCTTCGCGGCCATCCTGGACCCGGGCGACGAGGTCATCGTCCCGGCTCCGTACTGGACCACCTACCCGGAGTCGATCCGCCTCGCCGGCGGTGTCCCGGTCGAGGTCGTCGCCGACGAGACCACCGGCTACCGCGTCTCCGTCGAGCAGCTCGAAGCGGCCCGCACCGCGCGCACGAAGGTCGTCCTCTTCGTCTCCCCGTCGAACCCGACCGGCGCCGTCTACTCCGAGGCCGACGCCGAGGCGATCGGCCGCTGGGCGGCGGAGAAGGGCCTGTGGGTCCTCACCGACGAGATCTACGAGCACCTCGTCTACGGCGACGCGAAGTTCGTCTCCCTCCCGGCGATCGTCCCCGAGCTGGCCGACAAGTGCATCGTGGTCAACGGCGTCGCCAAGACGTACGCGATGACCGGCTGGCGCGTCGGCTGGATCATCGGCCCCCGCGACGTCGTGAAGGCCGCGACCAACCTGCAGTCGCACGCCACCTCCAACGTCTCCAACGTGGCCCAGGTCGCGGCGCTCGCCGCCGTCTCCGGCAACCTGGACGCCGTCCACGAGATGCGCACCGCCTTCGACCGCCGCCGCCAGACGATCGTGCGGATGCTGAACGAGATCGACGGCGTCGTCTGCCCGACCCCCGAGGGCGCGTTCTACGTGTACCCGTCGGTCAAGGCCCTCCTCGGCAAGGAGATCCGCGGCAAGCGCCCGCAGACCTCGGTCGAGCTCGCGGCCCTGATCCTCGACGAGGTCGAGGTCGCGGTCGTCCCGGGCGAGGCCTTCGGCACCCCGGGCTACCTCCGCCTCTCGTACGCCCTGGGCGACGAAGACCTGGTCGAGGGCGTGTCCCGCATCCAGAAGCTCCTGGCCGAGGCCAAGGCCTGACCCGGCCGACAACCCCATCCTGAGCGGCGCCTTCCCCCACGGGGAGGTGCCGCTCAGGCATCTCCGGCATCCAGCCCCGCCGGCGCATTTCCAGCCTCGCCGGCGTTTGAGGCGCGGCGCCCGGGGCCGAGCCCCGACATTTCAGCCCCGCCGGCGTTTGAGGCACAGGGCCCGGGGCCGAGCCCCGACATTTCAGCCCCGCCGGCGTTTGAGGCACGGGGTCCGGGGCCGAGCCCCGGGAGCCGCTCCCGCGTTCGAGCAAGCCCCCGATCGATAAAACGCCCTCCCGCTCAGCGCGTGCGTACGGCAGGATCAGCCAATGGAGCAAGCCCGCGACCTCACGCTTCTGCCGAAAGCCCACCTCCACCTGCACTTCACCGGCTCGATGCGCCCATCGACCCTCCTGGAGCTGGCCGACAAGTACGGCGTCCGCCTCCCGGACGCCCTCACCGCCGGCGAGCCCCCAAAGCTCCGCGCCACCGACGAGCGCGGCTGGTTCCGCTTCCAACGGCTCTACGACGCCGCCCGCTCCTGCCTCCGCGAGCCCGACGACATCCGCCGCCTCGTGCGCGAGGCCGCGGAGGAGGACGTACGGGACGGCAGCGGCTGGCTGGAGATCCAGGTGGATCCCACCTCCTACGCCCCCCTGCTCGGCGGGATGATCCCGGCCGTCGAGATCATCCTCGACGCCGTCGACTCCGCCTCCCGCGAGACCGGCCTCGGGATGCGGGTCCTCATCGCCGCGAACCGCATGAAGCACCCCCTCGACGCCCGCACCCTCGCCCGCCTCGCCGTCCGCTACGCCGACCGCGGCATCGTCGGCTTCGGGCTCTCCAACGACGAGCGCCGCGGCATGGCCCGCGACTTCGACCGGGCCTTCGCCATCGCCCGCGAGGGCGGCCTCATCGCCGCCCCGCACGGCGGCGAGCTCACCGGGCCGTCCTCCGTCCGCGACTGCCTCGACGATCTGCACGCCTCCCGCATCGGACACGGCGTACGGGCCGCCGAGGACCCGCGCCTCCTCAAGCGCCTTGCGGACCGGCAGATCACCTGTGAGGTCTGCCCGGCCTCCAATGTCGCCCTCGGGGTCTACGAGCGCCCCGAGGACGTCCCGCTCCGCACCCTCTTCGAGGCCGGGGTGCCCATGGCGCTGGGCGCGGACGACCCGCTGCTCTTCGGCTCCCGGCTGGCGGCGCAGTACGAGATCGCCCGCCGCCACCACGCCTTCACGGACGCGGAGCTCGCCGAGCTGGCCCGCCAGTCGGTGCGCGGTTCGGCCGCACCCGCCGACGTACAGGCCAAGCTGCTGGCCGGGATCGACCACTGGCTCAGCGGGTGAGCCGCAGGTCCCCCTCGTAGCAGTCGGCGCGCACCCGGCCCCCGTCGGGGAAGCCGATCTCCAGGTGTGTGCGGCCCTGCTCGGGCAGCGCGAACTCGGCGACCGAGGCGATGGTCTCGCCGAGGTGCCGCAGGAAGGGGTGGTCGCCGAGGTCCTCACCGACCTCGATGCGGCCCCACTCCCCCATGTCGTACGGCTCGTGCGGCGCGGCGGACTCGACGATGAGGCACTGGTCGGACCCGGTGGTGATGCGGATGGAGTCGCCGACGCTGTCGATCAGCCAGACGTCGAGCGGAGCCTCGGAGCGCTCGCCGTCGCTGATGTGCCAGGACGCGACGACTCGGCTGAGCGTGCGCCCCACGAGGCGGGTCGGGTCCGTACCGGCCCCGTGCAGGGGACAGAGCATGGGCGGCCGCGGCTCCTCAGATGCTGACGCCGACCGTCACCGGTTCGTTGACCAGGGTGACGCCGAAGGCCGCGTGGACGCCCGCGACGACCTCGCGGGCCAGGGCGAGGAGATCCTCGGTGGTGGCCTCGCCGCGGTTGGTCAGGGCGAGGGTGTGCTTGGTGGAGATGCGCGCGGGGCCGGTGCCGTAGCCCTTGGTGAAGCCGGCCTTGTCGATCAGCCAGGCGGCACTGGTCTTCGTACGTCCGTCGCCGGCGGGGTACGCGGGCGGGGCCGTGTGGGGGCCGAGGCGGTCCTGGACGCGGGCGAGGAAGGCGGCGTAGGCCTCGTCGGTCAGGATCGGGTTGTGGAAGAAGGAGCCGGCGGACCAGGTGTCGTGGTCGGCGGGGTCGAGGACCATTCCCTTGCCGGCGCGCAGCCGCAGTACGGTCTCGCGGGCAGTGGCGGCCGGGACCCGGTCGCCGGCCTCCACGCCGAGGGCGCGGGCGGTCTCGGGGTACTTGATCGGCGCCGACATCCCGCCGGCGTCCTCCAGGGCGAAGCGGACGCGCAGGACGACGTAGCGCTCGGGCTGGTCCTTGAAGGCGCTGTTGCGGTACCGGAAGGCGCACTCGGCGGCGGTGAGGGTGACCGTCTCGCCGGTGGTGCGGTCGTAGGCGACGACCTCGGTGATGGTGTCGCAGACCTCCTGGCCGTACGCACCGACGTTCTGGATCGGGGTGGCACCGGCGGATCCGGGGATTCCGGCGAGGCATTCGATCCCGGCGAGGCCGGCTTCTACGGTGCGGGCGACGGCGTCGCTCCAGTTCTCGCCGGCGGCGAGCTCCAGGGTGGTGCCGTCGAGGATGAAGCCGGTGGTCGCGATGCGCAGGGCGGTGCCGTCGAAGCCCTGGTCGCCGATGACCAGGTTGCTGCCGCCGCCGATGACCAGGAGCGGAGTGCCGCTCTCGTCCGCGGCACGGACGGCGGCGACCACCTCGGCGTCGGTGGTCGCGGTGACCAGGCGGGCGGCGGGCCCACCGAGGCGGAAGGTGGTCAGCGGGGCGAGGGGGGCGTCGTGGAGTTCCTGCACGTGGACAAGAGTACGGTCCGTGCCCCTCGCATCCCGGCGGGGCCACGGACCGTGGCTCAGTGGTTCGACTTCTGCTCGGCGAGCCGGCGCTCGGCCTCGGCCCAGGTGAGGGGCAGCTCGCAGGCCCGTACGGTCCAGAAGGTGAAGCCCGACTCCTTCATGTACGCGCCGGCGGCGCGCGAGCTGGAGCGGTGGGGCTCGCTGCGGGCGAACCGGTAGAGCGCGTCGCGGTCCTCCCAGGCGGAGAGCGTCAGGAAGGTCCGGCTGAAGACGCGTGCCCTGAGGGCGACGCCGTGAGCGCCGGGGGCCTTGCGTATCTGGCCGATGATGCCCGGTGCCTTGAGGAAGAACTTGACGGCGCCGGCGAGGGTGGCGGTCTCGAAGCGGGAGGCCATGACGTAGACCTCGGCGTCGGGGGCGGCCTGGGTGGGGGTGGACCACGGGATGTCGGGCATGACGGGCGCTCCTTCGTGAACCTTTAGGGGGGTCAGCCGGCGGCGGGGATCTTGTCCCAGGCCGGGGTGGGGCCGGGGTTCGGGACGGGCGAGGCCTTGGGCTTGCGCGGGAGGAGCAGCGCGAAGGCGGCGGCCAGGGCTACCGCGGCGGCGCCGATCCACAGGGCAGGGACGGTGCCGTCGGTGAAGGCCTGCGGGGATTCGTAGCCGCCCTGGGCGGAGAAGACCGAGGCCAGGACGGCGACACCGAGGGCTCCGCCGACCTCGCGCAGGGCGTTGTTGGCGCCGGAGGCCTTGCCCTGGTCGGCGGGGGCCACGGTGGACATCAGGACGTTGGCGGCGGGGGCGAAGTAGAGCGCCATGCCGATCCCGCTGAGGATCAGCGGCGGCAGCTGGGCGGCGTACGAGACGTCCGTGCTCAGGATCGCGGCGAACCAGCCGAGGCCGAGGGCCTGGAGCGCGAGCCCGGCGGCGACGACGGGGCGGCCGCCGATGCGGTCGGAGAGGATCCCGGCGATCGGGGCGACGATCATCGGCATGCCGGTCCAGGGAAGCATCCGCAGGCCGGCCTCGGTCGGCGAGTAGCCGGCCACGCCCTGGAGGAACTGGCTGAGCAGGAAGATCGAGCCGAACATGCCGAGGAACATCAGCAGGCTGGCGAGGTTGATCCCGAGGAAGCCGCGGTCGCGGAAGAGCCGCATGGGGAGCATCGGGTTGGCGTTGCGGAAGCCGTGGTGGACGAAGCCGCCGACGAGCGCGGCCCCGGCGATCAGGCCCGTCAGGACCGGGGCGCTGGTCCAGCCCTCGGAGTTGGCGTTGACGAGGGCGTAGACGATGCCGAAGAGGCCGCCGCTGATGAGGAGGGTGCCCGGGATGTCGAGGCGGGCGGCGGGGGCGGTGGACTCGGCGAGCCGCAGGCGGGCGAGCGGTATCAGCGCCAGACCGATCGGAACGTTCAGCCAGAAGATCCACTGCCAGGAGATGTGCTCGGTGAGGCTGCCGCCGATGAGTGGGCCGCTGGCGACGGCGAGGCCGGTAACGGCTCCGTAGATGCCGAGGGCCATGCCGCGGCGGGCGGCCGGGACGGCGGCAGTCAGGAGGGTCAGGGTGAGCGGCATCATGATCGCGGCGCCGACGCCTTGGACGGCGCGGGCGGCGATGAGCGCGTCGATCCCGGGCGAGAGGGCTGCCGCGGCGGAGGCGCCGGTGAAGACGGCGAGCCCGGCGATGAACAGCCGCCGGCGCCCGAACCGGTCCCCGAGGGCGGCACCGAACATGAGGAGGACGGCGAAGGTGAGCGTGTAGGCGTTCACCGTCCACTCCAGATCCTCGAGCTTGCCGCCGAGATCGGTACGGATGGCAGGCAGGGCGGTGGTGACGACGAGGTTGTCCAGGGCGGCCATGAAGCTGGCGACGCCGGTGAGGATGAGGGCCCAGACGGAGGGCCCGCGGAGTTTGGTGCTGGTGTCGGTGTCCGGGTTTTGCGTGTTCACGATTCCCCCTGAGGTCGGTCGGTCGGTCGATCGGTCGATCGGGTCGGTCGCTTCGCTTGTTAGTTATTGCTGACTAACTTTTGTGCCCATGACCATGCTGACTACCACTACCTTTTGCGCCCGATTGCGCCCAATGCACCTATGAGGAGTGGCCCCCGCCGTGCGTGCGGGGCGCTCTCACTTCTCCAGACGGCCCTTGCTGTGAGCCTCGGGGTACAACCCCTCCCAGACCCGGTGCTCGGGCGGGAAGCCCATGGCGGCGAGGGTGTTGATCAGCATCCCGTACGCCATGAAGGTCGTGGTCTCCTTCACGTCGCCGCCGAACGGCACATGGACCGTGTCCCAAAGCTGCATCCAGCCCTTCCGGACGAGTTCGCCCAGCTCGCGGTCCCCGGCCGCTTCGGCGGCAGCGACGGTGACGTACATCTGGAGCTGCATCTGGAGCTTGTCCGGATCCTCTGCGATGAGCCGGGTGTAGGCGTTCGCCATTGAACGCGTGGCCTCCTCGCCGTACAGCCCTTCGGCGGCCTCGGCGAAGACCTCCCGGGTCTCCTGCAGACACCGCTCGGCGGCGGCGAGGAACATCGCCTGCTTGTTCGGAAAGAGCCGGAAGAGGTACGGCTGCGAAACCCCCACCCGCCGCGCGATCGCCTCGGTGGAGGTCCCGTAGTAACCGCCACGGGCAAACTCATGCATCGCCGCACGAATGACGCTCTCGCGCCGCTCTTCTGCACTCATCCTGGCCATGGGCCTTAAGTTAGTGCTCAATCACTAACTTGGCAAGGGGGGTTCGGGGGGTGAGCTCAGGGGTCGGGGGTCGCGTTCGGGACCCGAGTGGGGCGGGAGCAGGGATGGTTTGGGGTACACAGGCCCGCCAGGGAGCCGACTGCCCGCTCCCTAGGCCGGCCAAGGCCCACCGCCCGAGCTGGTCGGCGATGGGGGAGCGGGCGCCGGGCAGGCCTCCGCCCGGCCCCCGATCAGGCATGTTCCGGGCCAGGGAGGCGAAGCGTCACCAGACGGCGGGCAGGCGTGTCAGCTCGCTACGCGCTTCTCTCGTCTCGGCGTCCGCCGCCCGTCTGGGGTCGGACATAAGCCGCCCAAGATTGCTACAAGCGTCCCCGAGACGGCGACAGTAGGCGGTTCGTCCCCATTGGGCGATGGATTGGGGGTCGTGAGGCGTCTTGGCGGAGTGGGAGGTTGAAAAATCCGGCCTCGGGCTCCGGCTAAGCGCTTTTCCATGACACATGCGGCGCGCAGGCGCCCCCAGGCCCGGCGCGTGCGCGCCTTGGGTCCGGCCTACCTGGCGGGCGGGGCTTGGTTCTGCGGGGGCGGGGGCCCGGTTCTGTGGGCCCCCCTGCCGCTCAGGCCAGCTGGACCACTGCGCGGGACATGCCCAGGACCTTTTGGCCGGCGCTCATGGCCGTCAGGTCGACGCGGACTCGGTGGTCGTCCAGTTTGGCGGCGACCTTGGCGGTGACCTCGATCAGGCCGCCCTGGTCGTCGTTCGGGACTACGACCGGCCTGGTGAAGCGCACGCCGTACTCGACCACCGCGCCCGGGTCGCCGGCCCAGTCGGTGACCACGCGGATGGCCTCGGCCATGGTGAACATGCCGTGCGCGATCACGTCCGGCAGTCCGACCTCCTTGGCGAACTTCTCGTTCCAGTGGATCGGGTTGAAGTCGCCCGAGGCACCGGCGTAGCGGACGAGCGTGGCGCGCGTCACGGGGAAGGACGCCGCCGGCAGCTCCGTGCCGACCTCGACGTCGGCGTACTTGATCTGCGCTGTCATGTCAGGCCTCCTCGGGGGCGCGGGAGACGAGCTTCGTCCACGCCGTCACCACGTGCTCGCCGGTCTCGTCGTGGACCTCGCCGCGGATGTCGATGATGTCGTTGCCGGCGAGCGACTTCACGGCCTCGATGGTGGAGGTCACCGAGAGCCGGTCACCCGCGCGGACCGGGCGGGAGTAGGCGAACTTCTGGTCGCCGTGCACGACGCGGCTGTAGTCAAGGCCCAGCTGCGGGTCCTGGACGACCTGCCCGGCCGCGGCGAAAGTGATCGCAAACACAAAAGTCGGCGGAGCGATCACATCGGGGTGGCCGAACGACTTGGCGGCTTCGGGGTCGGTGTAGACGGGATTGGCGTCACCCACCGCTACCGCGAATTCGCGGATCTTCTCCCGGCCGACCTCGTACGGATCGGTGGGCGGGTAGCTCCGCCCCACGAAGGACTGGTCGAGAGCCATGACTCACTACCTCCTGCTGAAAGAACATGAATGAAAGAGCGCGGAAACGACACAAGGCCGCCCCCCAATGAAGGGGACGACCTCATGACGGTGCCTGTTATTCGAGACTTCGCTGGGTTCAGCGGGTCTCGCGGTGCGCGGTGTGCGAGTTGCAACGCGGGCAGTGCTTCTTCATCTCAAGACGGTCCGGGTCGTTACGCCGGTTCTTCTTGGTGATGTAGTTCCGCTCCTTGCACTCCACGCAGGCCAGCGTGATCTTCGGGCGGACGTCGGTGGCAGCCACGTGAGTGCTCCTTGACGGACTATAGGACGGATGAACGCATAAAAGAGTAGCCGATCGGGAGACCGACCCCGCAATCGGCTACTGTGTGTAGCGGCGACCGGACTTGAACCGGTGACACAGCGATTATGAGCCGCTTGCTCTACCGACTGAGCTACGCCGCTTTGATGTGATCGACTCCCCACCCGAGGGTGGGGAACCTCTCTCACCAGAGCCCCAATGCGGAATCGAACCGCAGACCTTCTCCTTACCATGGAGACGCTCTACCGACTGAGCTATTGGGGCGAGCGATGAAGACATTACACGGTTGCCCGCCGATCGCCCAAATCCTTTGCGGGGACAGGGCTCCGAGGGGGTTCGGAAGCCTTTCTTGATCAGCGCGACAAGGGCCACACCCCCGCTTCGGGGGCGGAATGTGTGCGGGCTCACACCCGGCGGGGCTGCCCGGGGGGCGTGCGGCGCACGCGGGGGCGCCGGGGCGGGCGGGCACCACACCGGTACGACTATTGCGCTCTTCCGTGAAGCGGGCTCCCCCGCGCCCTAGGCTCTGAGCACGCTGCGTGATCTTGGGCCGCGGGCTGCGGCCACGGCCCAGGAACCGCCCGAGCCACCGCAGGAGCGCGATGTCCGACAGCCAGCCGCAGCAGCCGTTCCACTTCCCGCGCGGCGGTCGCGGCGAGGGCGGCGGGCACGCACCCGCACACCCCTCCCACAGCGTCGGCAACGCGGCCGCCGCCGAGGCCACGACCCTGCTGCTCGCCGGGGCCCGCCTCACCGACGGCCGTACGGTCGACGTCCGCCTCAGCGGCGGCCGGATCCAGGCCGTCGGCACCGCCGGCAGCCTCCCGGCCCCCGCCCTGTCCCGGGTGGACCTCGGCGGCTACCTGCTGCTGCCCGCCCCCGCCGAGCCGCACGCCCACGGGGACACCGCCCTGACCGCCGACGGCGAGGGGCCCGTCTCGTACACGCCCGACGAGGTCCAGCGCCGGGCCACCGAGGCGGCCCTGCTGCAGCTCGGCCACGGCGCCACCGCCCTGCGCTCGCACGTCCGCATCGGCGACGTGCACGGCCTCGGCCCCATGGAGGCCGTCCTCCAGGCCCGCCGCTCCCTGCGCGGGCTCACCGACCTGACCACCGTGGCCGTACCCAGGCTGCTGACGGGGGCGGCCGGCGCCGACGGGCTCGTGATGCTGCGTGACGCGGTCAAGATGGGCGCCTCCGTGATCGGCGGCTGCCCCGACCTCGACCCCGACCCGACGGGCTTCCTCGAAGCCGTCCTGGAACTCGCCGACGAGCACGGCTGCCCCGTGGACCTGCACACGGACGGTGACGATCCGGCCCGCCTGGCCCGGCTCGCGGCGATGGCCGGCGGGCTCCGCCCGGGCGTGACCATCGGTCCCTGCGGCGGGCTGTCCCGGCTCCCGCTGGACGCGGCGACCCGCGCCGCCGACCAGCTGGCCGCGGCCGGCGTACGGGTGACCTGCCTGCCCCAGGGCGACTGCGCGGCCCTGGAACGCCGCGGCCTGCGCACCGCGCCCGTACGGCTGCTGCGCGCCGCCGGAGTCCGGGTGTCGGCGGGCAGCGGGGCGCTGCGCGACGCCGGGAATCCGGTCGGCCGCGGGGACCCGCTGGAAGCCGCGTACCTGCTGGCCTCCCAGGGCGGGCTCCGGGCGGGCGAGGCGTACGAGTCGATCAGCAGCGCCGCCCGCGAGGCCATGGGCCTGCCGGAGGTCCGGGTGGAGGCCGGTTTCCCCGCGGAACTGCTCGCCGTGCGGGGGGACCGGCTCGCGGGCGTGCTGTCCCTCGCGTACAGCCGCATCGTGATCCACCGCGGGCGGGTGGTAGCCCGTACGAGTGCGGTACGGGAGTACTGCGACTCCGCCGTGGCGGTGGCCCTGGACCTGCCCCGGCAGGGCCGCACGGAGCCCGGGCCCTGACGGTTCGCCGTGCGTTCGCAGGCGGGGGCGCCCGGCTCGTCGTACGGTCGGATCATGCGCATCGTCATCGCTGGTGGACACGGTCAGATCGCGCTGCGGCTGGAGCGCCTGCTCTCCGCGCGCGGGTACGAGGTCGCGGGGATCATCCGCGACCCGGCACAGGGCGACGACCTCAGGGGGGCGGGCGCCGAGCCGGTCCTCTGCGATCTGGAGTCGGCCTCGGTGGAGCATGTGGCGGGGATCCTGCAGGGCGCGGACGTGGCGGTGTTCGCGGCCGGCGCGGGTCCCGGCAGCGGCATCGGGCGCAAGGACACCGTGGACCGGGGCGCGGCGGTGCTGTTCTCCGACGCGGCCGAACGGGCGCGTGTACGGCGCTTCCTGATGGTCTCTTCGATGGGCGCGGACGCACACCACGAGGGCGACGAGGTCTTCGACGCCTATCTGCGGGCCAAGGGCGAGGCCGACGACCACGTCCGCACCCGTCTGGGCCTGGAGTGGACGGTCCTGCGCCCCGGCTCGCTGATCGACGACGCGAGTACGGGGCTGGTCCGCCTGGAGGCGCAGACGGGCCCCGGCTCCGTCCCGCGCGACGAAGTGGCGGCGGTGCTGGCCGAACTGGTCGAGACCCCGGCGACGGCGGGCCTGACGCTGGAGCTGATCTCCGGTTCGACGCCGGTCACGGTGGCCGTCAAGGCCGTGGCGGGCAACTGACGGGGCGTCGGCCCCGTCGGCGGCGGGCTCAGAACCCGGCGCTCACCTTGTCGTCGGACCGTCCGACCGAATCCTGCCGGTACTGGTCCTCGTAGGCCTGCCGGATCCGCTCGATGCGCGTGTTGCGCTCGTCTGCCTCCTTCTCGGGGTACAGCAACACCACCTCGTACGAGGTCTCGTGGACGACCCTGCCGTCGTGGCCCCGCCATTGGCCGTAGCCGTCGTGCAGCGTCAGCCCCTCGGGGAAGGCCGGGGTGATCTCGCGGTCCAGGAACCGCATGAACTCCTGCTGCGCGACCGGGCCCCGGCCGTCGGTGCGTTCGGTGCCGAAATAGAGCCGGGTCTCCTGGTACGGCTCCCCTACGGTCGGGTGCAGCGCGGCTCCCACCAGAGCCGGAATCCCGGCGCCGAGCAGGGCGAGGAGCACCCCACCGCCTACTTTCCCCCGCGTGTCATATGTCCATTTCACCCCCGGAGAACGAACAGGAGACCCGGACGATGCGGTCGATGACGGGCCCGGACGTCGAACGGGCGGCGGCCCACATCGCTCACGACCTCACGGCGTACGCCACCCAGGTGGCCTCCCGAGCCCCGTCCCCACGCCCGCAGGGCCCGCCCACGGAGGCTCTGCTCTCGTGGTCCTGGCGGGCGACGCTCATGGAGTGTCCAGCCGCCGGCGCCACCATGGATCGCCCGGCGGGGCGTACGGATCGTTGAGGGTGCGCGCGAGGAACTTCTCGTCGAGCGGGGCGAGTACGGCCAGCAGCTCCCGTCCGGCGGCCCTCGGGAGGGTGAGCCGGACCCGTTCCAGGGTGCCCCGGCAGCCCGTCCACAGGTCGCAGCACTGGTCGTCGACCGGGTAGATCACCCGGGGCCCGCGCCGGTGGACCGTCCAGTGCCAGTGGGTGAAGGCCCGGTGGGTCGCCCCGGGCCAGAGCCCGCGGCTGCGCCGCTCGAGACGGGCGATCCCCGCGAGGGTCTTGCCGGAGAGGCCCGGTATGACGGCGCGGCTCTCCCAGGAGCGGGGCTCTCGGGGCAGGTCCGCCCGGACCTGCGCGGGGGGCTTACGCGGCACGGCCCTTTCGGATGCTGATCATGCCCCCCAGCATGCCCGCACGCCTCTTCCGCGCCCAACGAATTTCCGGCCCGGCACGCGAGGCATGCGAGAAGACCCCCGTTACAAGTAACGGGGGTCTCACATCGCGTGGCGGCGCCAGGGTTCGAACCTGGGTAGGCTGAGCCGGCAGATTTACAGTCTGCTCCCTTTGGCCACTCGGGCACACCGCCAAGAGTTGTTGCCGTTTTTCCGCCTTGCGGCGGCGCTCCGTGGCAACGACGTAAACGATACCTGATGTCCGGGGGTGCTTCGCCACCGGATTGATCAGCGCTTCGACCGGGTGCGGTGGCTAGGCTTTGCGGAGCGGGCCGGGGATGTCCGGCCGCGCCCTCCGGGGTGATCACAACCGACTTCAAGGAGCCACAGCACATGGCCGACTCCAGTTTCGACATCGTCTCGAAGGTCGAGCGGCAGGAGGTCGACAACGCCCTCAACCAGGCCGCCAAGGAGCTCTCGCAGCGCTACGACTTCAAGGGCACCGGCGCCACGATCGCCTGGTCCGGCGACAAGATCCTGATGGAGGCGAACTCCGAGGAGCGCGTCAAGGCCGTCCTCGACGTCTTCGAGACCAAGCTGGTCAAGCGCGGGATCTCGCTGAAGGCCCTGGACGCCGGCGAGCCGCAGCTGTCCGGCAAGGAGTACAAGATCTTCGCCACGATCGAGGAAGGCATCTCCCAGGAGAACGCCAAGAAGGTCGCGAAGATCATCCGGGACGAGGGCCCCAAGGGCGTCAAGGCCCAGGTCCAAGGCGAGGAGCTGCGCGTCAGCTCCAAGAGCCGTGACGACCTCCAGGAGGTCCAGGCGCTGCTCAAGGGCAAGGACCTGGACTTCGCGATCCAGTACGTGAACTACCGCTGACGCAGGTCGGCGACCTGCCCGCACGCCGGCCCGGCGGTCTTCACCGACCGCCGGGCCGCGGCGTTCGCGGGGAGCTCGCTCCAGGTGAGCGGACCCGCGGCCGGGCTCACCGTGCTGGTGTGGGAGGCGGTGCAGTCCTATGGTCTGCCCGCGCTCGGGGAGCTGGTGCCGGCCGCCGGGGTGGTGCAGCCGGGCATGGGGGTGCTGCGGCTCGGGCTGTGGTTCCGGGCGATCTCCGTCGCCGCGGTGCACGGGATGCTGGCCGGGATCGGGATGGTCCTGATCTCCGGGCAGTTGTACGCCCTGGGCGGCGTGGAGGCTCGCGGGCAGACCTTGGCGAAGCTGGGCTCGGTACACGAGCTCGGAGCGCAGGCCGACTGGGCCGCGGTGGCGCTCGGGGCCGGGACCATCGCCGCATCTCGACCACGCCTGTCTGACGGCCCTGGAGGGGTTGGAACTGCTGTCTGGTGACTGGGTTTGAGTGTGTTCTGGCGTGTATGAGTGAGTGCCTCGTCCGTGGTGGTGGGTCGATGCCGGGCGGGAACGGAGGTTCTTGCATCGAATGGGTGACCTTTGTTGGGGGTGGTCGTTGGGTGGGGGATGGGTTCTTTCGGTACCGGGGTGGGTGCTGGGTGCTGGGTGCAGGGTGGTGGGTGGGTTGCGGGAGTTGTCGGCGCCGTTCGTCGCGCTCGGGCCCACGGGTGTCGCGGTACGGACCCGGCTGAAGAGCCTGACGGCTGGGGACGAGGAGGTGCTGGCCCTGGTCGGCGCGCACCTGGGCTCGCTCGCCTCGAAGGACCTCAGGACGCGGTGTGCTGACGGGCTGGAACACTCCGGCGACACGTGGGCGGTCCGGAAGCGGGAGCTGACGGCGCTCTCGTCGTCGCGGTGGGCCGGGGCGATCACCAAGGCCACCCACGACCAGTGGGCACTCGCCCGGCGCGGCCAGGCAGCGCACGTCCAGAACCTCGAAGCAGGCGTCAAGACGATCACACACCGGCTGTCGCTGCCCGTCGGGGAGAAGGGCAGCAAGCGTGCCCCTGGCGGATACCGCGGCAAGCGGGAGTGGTTCGCCAAG
>NZ_JAGGOZ010000013.1:0-180522 GCF_018614075.1 Streptomyces sp. ISL-94
ATCTCCAGACAGGACCTAGGGCCGCCTCCTTCGCCGCACGGCGCCTCCGCCGGGTGGGGGTGCACGACCGCGGCAGGGGCCGGCGTGCGGGGGTCAGGGCGCAGAGGGGGCATGGGCCCTCAATGGAGCAGGGGCTGTTCGCCGCTTTCGGGCAGGACGGTGAAGCGCAGGCGGGAGGGGTGGGCGGAACCGGTGCGGAGGATCTGCAGGCTGGGCCGGGGAGCCGTCGTCAGCCACGGGCTCTCCGTCGAGCCGGAGTTGGGCAGATGGTTCGGGAAGTCACTGCCGGCGATCATCAGCGCGAGGCGGTGGCCCGGGCGTACCCGGTAGCCGGTGTGGCTCAGGGCGATCTCCACCTCACCGGGCCTGTCGGCCTGGAGGCAGCCGCGCACGATCAGGCGCGCCGTGCCGTCCGGCGACAGGTCGAGGAGGCGGACGAACACGTCGAACGTGGGTGCCGTGCTCTCCACGTGGAGCACCGCGTGGACCGGTCCGGCCAGGTCGAGCGGGGTGTCCGAGGCGGCGCTGGTGAAGACCAGCACGTCGTCCCGGTCGAGTGTGCGGCGCTCGTCCACGTGGTCGCGCAGCTGCATGAAGGTGTCAGCCGCGGCCGACGGTACGAGATCGTCGGGGTCGTACCGCCACTGCGCGAACTCCGTTCCGGCGGCCGGGTGAGGGGCGAGCTTTCCACCCGGGACCGTCCCGGCGGCGGCCGCCGGGTCGCCGAGGTACAGCTCGGTCTCGGTGGCCTGCGGCAGCGGCCACGTGTGCGCGGTGCGCCAGCCCACGTGGCCGAGCTTCCAGCACACCCGGGGCAGTGACTCGGGCTGGGCAGTCCCCTTGAGGAAGACGTCGAAGAACTCGATCGCGGGACCGGTGTAGGCGTCCAGCATGCGTTCGAGGGCGCCCTCGTCGGCCAGATGGTCGGCCTCGGTGGACACCGGGGCGTGCTCCAGGAAGTAGTTCTCGTGGTCGGTCGTGTCGGCGATCAGGTACTGTACGGCGGCCCAACCGGGGCACTTGGCCAGCTCCGTGTAGTCGCGCATATGGGCGATGCCGAGGTTGTCGAACCAGCCCACGCAGTGCAGCACGGGTACGGGACGAGCGTCGTAGGGGTGCGGGCCGTTGTACGGCGCGAGGGGGATGCCGCCGACGATGAGGTCGAAGCCGGCCGAGCGCTTCCCGATCGCTTCGAACGCCTCCTCGTAGGCGGCGACGATGGGCCGCCTTGTGAGATCGAGGTCGAACTCGTAGATGTCGTTGTCCGTCCACACCTGCGCCTGGTAGGTGGCCCCCTCCAGCCACAGGGGCTGCCGCCCGGAACCGGAGTCGTAGGTGGCGATGCCCGGGGCATTCGTGGTGCAGGTCACCCGGGGCACGATGGCGCGGAGCGCGGGGTGTTGGCTGGTGACCGCCGACCACTGGGTGAAGCCGTAGTACGAGTCGCCGAACATGCCCACGATCCCGTCGGACCAGGGCTGGCGGGCGATCCACTCGATGGTGTCGTAGCCGTCGTCGACCTCTCCGGTCCAGCCCAGCGTCCGGCCCTGTGAGCGGAACTTGCCGCGGACGTCCTGGACCACCACGGCGTAGCCGTGCGCGGTGAAGCGCTGCGCGATCTTGTCGAAGAACACATATCGGCTGTTCTTGTCATAGGGCAGTCGCGCCAGCACCACCGGCGCCGGACTGTTCGGATCGGCGCCGTAGACATCGGTGGCCAGCAGGACTCCGTCTCGCATGCGCACCATGTGCTGCTGCGCGTGGGGAGGAACCGGCTGCGGGCCGACGTGCAGGACGGCAAGGCTCATGAAGGCCCTCCAGGGGAGCAAACCTTTAGAAAACAACGTGATATAACACCGTTGCATTCAAGTGCATTCAGCGTCAACCCCCACTGAGCTAGGTTTGCTTCCATGCCGATCGACGTCGACGAAGTCCAGCGCCGCAAGGCAATCGCCCAAGCGACCCTCGCGGTCGCCGCCCGGGACGGCACGCACGCCATCACCATCCGCGCCGTAGCCAAGGAACTCGGCGGATCCACGGCGATGGTCACCAACTACGTGCCCACCCGGACGGATCTGATCACCAACGCCGTCCGCGCGGCGGAGTCCCGGTGGCGGGACGACCTGGAAGCCCGCGTGGGCGACCTGACCGGGGCGGACTTGTTGCGGGCCACGGTGGAATGGCACCTCAGCACGGAACCCGAGGACCTGCTGCTCCGTGCGCTCTGGGTCGAGATGCTCTCGTCGGCGCACACCGACCCCAACGGGGTCGACCGTCGGGAGCCGCGCGCATCACGCCAGGAGTTCCTCGACCTGTCCACCGCCGCAGGAGTGCCGGACGCCGACCTCGCCGCCGACGTCCTCTCACTGCTGACCCGCGGCTACTACGTTTCCACCATGGAGGAGCCGACCTACTGGACCGCGGAGCGGGCCGGGCGCGTTGCCAAAGCGGTTGTGGACGCCCTCATCGGCGGCTGAGTGGGCGGGTGAACCTGTCCGCGGTGCCGGTGAACCGCTGTCGACGTGGCCCGGTCCCGTCCTCCGGCTTCCCGGCCGGGCCGCCCAGCCCTTCGCACCACCGCACCCTGCTGCGCCAGGGACGTGCACGGGAGGAGCGAGTCACCGGAGCCTTCGCCCTTCACTTCGCCGAACCCGCTCCAGTTCCAGAACGTAACGCGAGATAACAGACCACATCTCACGCAATGTCACTCCGGATCGTTCCGGATGCCTTGCGCGACGCTCCCCCACTACCTTGTCGACGGCGCCCGTCAGACCGACCCGTCCGGAGCCCGGGGAGCAGCGATGCCGACGACCGCCACCACCGACCGCCCAACTGCCGCCGCGCTCGGGCATCAGGAGCGCAAGGTGCTCTCCGCGGTCGGCTGCGGCCTGCGCGACGACGAGATCGCCGCCGCCCTCGCCATCCCCGAGGACGCGGTGGCCGAACACCTCGCGCGGATCCTCGCGAAGCTCGGTCTGCGCGACCGGGCCGCCGCCATCGTCCACGCCTTCGACTGCGGCCTGGTCGTCCCCGGACGGGGCCCCCGCACGCGGTCGGTGAGCCCGGTGCTGCGGACCGCCGCCGACCGAGCGGCCGGGCCGAAGGTACAGATCTCCGTGCTCGGACCCCTGCAGGCATGGCAGGGCGGGCGGCCCCTGAACCTCGGGCATCTGCGCCGGCAAGCCGTACTGGCGGCGCTGGCGCTGTGCGCGGGGCGGACCCTCAGCCGGCAGGAACTGCTCGACGACGTATGGGGGATGGAGCCGCCGGTCGCGAACGTGGTGCCGGTATACATCTACCGATTGCGCAAGGCCCTGCGCATCGGGGACAGTCCGGACTCGGTCATTGAGCACGCCCGGTGTGGATACCGGCTGGTCTCCGGCGCAGTCGACGTGGACGTGGCACGCATGGAGGAACTGGTCACCGACATCGGGACGGCCGATCGAGCGGGCGACCCGACCGAGGCGGTCCGCCTGTGTGCCCAGGCGCTGGAGCTGTTTCGCGGGGAGCTCCTGGCCGGTTTGCCCGGGCCGCTCGCCGAACTGGAGCGGATGCGGCTCACTGAGCGCAGGGTCGCCCTCATGCAGCGGAAGTTGGAGTGGCAGCTGCGGCTGGGCCAGGAATCGGAAGCAATCGCCGAGCTGGTCGCTCTGTCCGCGGCGCACCCCGTGAACGAGCCGTTGGCCGCGATGCTGATGCGGGCGCTGTACCGGAACGGCCGACAGGCCGACGCATTGACCGTGTTCGATCGCGCCCGCCGCCGTCTGGCCGACGAGTTGGGGGTTTCTCCGAGCCGGATGTTGCGGCGCACGCACCAGATGATTCTGCGCGGCGACGAAGCCGGCCTCGGCCTCACCCCCTTGGCCGGGTGGCCGCGGACACGTGAGCTGCCCGTGCCACCGACAACGATCGTGTAGGTGCCCTCGCACCGAGCCGCTGCTTGCGCCGGGGACCCTTGTCCCCCCTGAAAACCCACAAGCCCCTCCCACCCCGTGGCAGCGCCGGCATCCTCCGCACATGGCGCTCCGCACACTTCACTTCACGACGGAAAGGCACACCATGGCAAGACATGGCTTATACCGGGTGTACACCAGACTGGCCGTTGTCGCCGGTATATGGGCGTTGGCCATCGGGATGACCACCTCGGTTGCCATCGCCCAACCCGGGCCTGTTCCGAGCCCGGGCGATGACCGGTTCGGCGTCTCCCGCTATTTCAGTGGCCCCCAGGGGTTGGCCATTGCGACCGAGCCGTGTGATCCGGCCGGCCCGACGGCGACCGACGGCATCATGGCCGACCAGCTCAACCCACAGCTGCGCGCGAAGATGGCCGGCTACCTGAACGCCTACAAGGTGTCCTGCGCGCGGATGGTCACGCAGGCGGTGAAGGACCGGGGGCTCAACCCCAGAGCCGCGACGATCGCCATCGCCACGATCATCGTGGAGAGCAGCATGAACAACTACTCCCAGGCCGTCGACTACACCAGCCTGGGCCTGTTCCAGCAGCAGGACTGGTGGGGTACCCGGGAAGAGCGTCTGAACCCGGCGCACGCCACCAACGCCTTCCTCGATGCGATGGAGCAGCAGTACCCGGGCGGCTCGTGGAACAACGAGGCGATCGGCGAGGTGTGCTGGCACGTCCAGCGACCGAGAGAGGACCTGCGCGGCCTGTACGCGATCGAGGCGGACGACGCGGCGCTCATCGCCAACGCGCTGTGGTCCGGTATGGGCGGCGGCCCCAAGCACCCGTACGCCTCGGGCCGGGTGGTGTCCGGGCGGTCCGCGGACGGGCGGCTGGAGGCCTTTGCAGCTGGTGCCGATGGCGTGTACCACGCGTGGCAGACCGCAGTGAACGGCAGTTGGTCGCCATGGCGGTTCGAGGGCGGTCCGCGCAATGCGCAACTGGCGGTAGCGTCCAATGCGGACGGCCGGCTGGAGTTGTTCGCGCTGTCGGACAGCACGTTCGATCACATGTGGCAGACCGGGCCCAGTGCGGGCTGGTCCGCCTGGGAGAACTTCGGCACCGGAGGGTACCGACTGGCGGCGGGCAGCAATGCCGACGGCCGTATCGAGGTGTTCGCATCCAATGCCAATGGTGTGTTCCACCGCTGGCAGACCGCGCCCAGCGGCGGTTGGGCCCACTGGGAAGGTGCCGGCGGCGGCCCGGCCAATGCACGACTTGCCGTCGAGAACACCCCCGACGGGCGACTCGAAGTGTTCGCGCTGTCGGACTCGACGTTCGAGCACCTGTATCAGACCGGCGTCAACGGCGGCTGGTCCGCCTGGGAGAACTTCGGCGGCGGCGGACACGCCGTCGCCGCCGGCTACAACCAGGACGGCAGGCTCGAGGTGTTCGCCTCCAACGCCCAAGGTGTGTTCCACCGCTGGCAGACCAGCCCGGCCTCGTGGTCGGAGTGGGCGGGCACCGGCGGGATCTCCAACGCCGAGCTGGCCACCTCGCGGTCGGTCGACGGCCGGGTCGAGGTGTTCGCGATCAATGCCGGCACCGCGAGCCACGCCTGGCAGACCGGCCCGAACGCGTCGTACTCGCAGTGGGAGACCTTCGGTGGCGGTGGCACCGGGATCGGGGCGGGCAACAACGCTGACGGTCGCATCGAAATCTTCGGTACCAGCCACGCCGGCATCTATCACAGGTGGCAGACCGGGTTCACCACATGGTCGGAATGGGGCTGGCTGAACGATTCCGGGCCCGCGATCAACTAGCCGCTTCGATCTGGATCCGATCCGGGAATGAGAGCTCCGGAGGGCGCCCGCCGCCGTCCCGCAGACCGCACCAGCGGCAGGCGGGACGACGGCGGGCGCTTGACGTCGGGCGCTTGACGTCGGGTACGGGGCGCGCCTGCTGAACAAGGGTGTGATGCGGCGCGGCCCTGGGGAAGTCAGGAGGCGAAGGCCCTTTCCAGCCTGGGAATCAGGTCCCGGAGATCCTCTTCCCAGCAGCCGGCGTTGTGGCCGCCGTTGCACTGGGTGCCCCAGCCGGATCCGTCACCGTAGTTGACGTAGTAGTAGGGCATGCCCAGGACGTCCATACGGGCCTTGACGTTCTTGGCCGCGCCGGCGAGCCAGAACTCCATGTCGAGAGGCGAGCCGCCTCCGTCGCCCACGTAGAGGGAGACCCCGATTCCGGCGAGTCGGTCCATGTGCTGGGACGGGTCGACCTCGTTCCACCGCCAGTCGGCGTTGAACACCGGGTAGGGCGAGCCGAACAGGGCATCGCTGTCCACACCGGGCTTGTAGGGGGAGTCGTTGGGATCGCAGGCTCCGGATGCCGAGCCGCAGATCGCGCCCGCCGCATCAATGACGGAGGCGACGACGGCCATCCGCAGGTCCATGGAATCGGCCGACAGATCGATGTCTCCCGACAGGGACGCGGTCTGGCTGAACAGGTCGGGACGGACCTGCGCGTAGCGGAAGGCCCCGAACCCGCCCATGGAGACACCGGCGACAGCCCTGGACTTCTTGGTGGCGATGGTCCGCAGGTTCGCGTCGATGAACGGAATCACCTGCTTGAGGTGGAAGTTCTCCCAGTTCTGGGCACCGAGCACCGTCTTCTGGTTGAGCCAGTTGGCGTACCAGCTCCGAGCGCCGCCGTCCGGGATGACGGTGATCATCTCGTCCGACATGCTCAGCGCCGGATAGGTCTGCTGGACCGGGTCGTCGGGCGAGCCGTGCAGGACCAGGATGAGGCCGAAGGGGACGCTCTGGCACATCGTCACCGTGGCGTTGAGGCCCAGGTCGGCCGCCCTGCTGTTGTCGGCGAACAGCAACTGCCCCATGGTCTGCGGTGTGAAGCCCTTCCCCGGCAGGCCGTCGGTGCCGTTGATCCGGTTCTGCGCGGTCAGGATCAACTCCTGGGTCCGCAGCGACCGAGGCGCCGACATGTCGCCCATCACCCGGGGGAAGGACAGCGGCTGCTCGGGGTTGGCCAGCCAGGCGCTGTCGTTGGCGTTGCCCACGAAGTCGGACCGGATCAGGCGTGGCTGCTTGTGCGGGTCCAGCAGCCCCGGCGCGACCGCGTTCGGGTCATCGGGCCAGTCGCACGCGCTGCGCTTGCCGTCGAAGATGGAGATCGGCGGCACGTTGGGCAGCCGTAGCGACTGGTTGAACAGCAGTTTGCCCGTCTCGGTGAGGCATGACTGCGCGTGCTCGTCGGTGATGTTCGGGGTGGCCTGAATGTCCGCGTACAGCGCGTTGCCGTTGCGGTCGGAGGCGACGGTGTTGAAGAAGGGGACGCCCTGCGTGGTCTCCAGAGTGTTCACCACGTCGTTGACGTCATGTGCCTTGTCGAGGCGGAACCAGGTGTTCAACGCCCGCAGGTTGTCCATGTTCACGTCGCGTACCGCGTGCGCGCTGACCGCCCAGGGCAACGAAATGCCCTGGATCGATGTGGTGATCGGGCCGTAACGGGTGGACCACAACGTCCTGGTGACCTTGCCGAGGGAGCCGTCCGCGTTCAGCACGTCTACACCGACCTGCTGCGAGGTCATCTTCTCCCAGGTGCCGTCCACCAGATAGCTGGTGGGGTTGAAGGGATCCACCTGTACGTCGAACAGCCCGAACGGAGCGACCGTGGCGACCGTGTGGCTCCAGGCGACGTCGTTGTTGTACCCGATGTTCACCGCGGGCAGTCCGAGCAGGCCGGCCCCGGAGACATTGACCTCTCCCGGGATCGTCAGCTGGCTCTGCCACATCCGGTTCTTTCCCTGCCACGGGAAGTGCGGGTTGGCCAGCAACATGCCGGTGCCGCCGGACACGCCCTGTGAACCGACCGCCAACGCGTTGCTGCCCATGCTCTGCTGACGGCTCACCGCCATCGCATCGCGGATCTCCGTCGCGGTCTTCGCCGGTGAGGACGCCGGCTGCGCGGCGGCCGACGCCCCCGGGGGTGCGGCGTTCACCTGACCGTCCAGCAGCGCATCGGCGCTGCCCATGATGATCTCGGCGTGTGCGTGCCGGTACACGTCCAGCTCAGTGATCGGCCGCACCCAGGCCGCACCGCGGCAGGCCGGGTCGGAGATGTTGTTCACGCCCGTCTCGGCCAGGTACCTGTTGTATCCCTGGACGTAGCCGCGAATGGCCTCTTTGACCTCCGGCTCCGGCCCGTTCGGGGCGGGCTGGCCGAGCAGCCGTTCCACCACCCGGTTGTCCTTGATCCGCTGGAAGTACAGGTCGCTGTTGAGATTGGTGGTGCCGTTCTGGTTCTGGCCGGGGCTCGCCCTGCCATCGGGCCCCAGATAACGGGACCTCTGGGCATTGACCATCAGATAGGTGTCGGCCAAGGTGCAGACGTTGTCCTTGGCCGCCGCGTATCCGTAGCCCGTTCCCAGCCCCTCCCAGTTCGAGGCGATGATGTGCGGGATTCCGTACTCGGTGTAACGGATCGTCGGCTTGTCCGGCCCCGGTTCGGCGGCAGCCGACCGCGTGGCCGCTGACCCGGTGGCCGCCATCGTGCTCATCACCGCCACCGCGGCCGTGACCGCCATGGGCAGCCTCGCTGTGAATCTCCTCCACGCCATCGAGCCGTCCTTCCCCTGTGGCACAGGCCGTCGTGTGAACGCGGCAACGCTAAGGAGGACCGGTGAAATCTCGATGACGCCGCGGCACCCTCGCGCGCCATCGCCGCCCGGTGACCAGGCCCGCCGCTCCTGACCCGGACTGATCGGCAAGCCCCCCTAGCCGATGCGCTCCCGCCTGTCAGTCCGCAATCTTCCGGGGTCCCCCGGCCCCCACGCCGCTGCTACCTTCCAGACCGCCCGTTCGCACGGCCCGAGCCGACGGGCCGGCGCGGTCCGAAGCGGCGCGACGGCCTTCCGCTGCGTCGAGACACATCTTCTTACTCCCGTTCAGGAGGACACGTTGAGCGCGCAGCACCCCACCCGCAGGAGCATTCTCAAGACCGCAGGAGGCCTCTCGGCCGCGGTGGCCCTGGGCGGCGCAGGCGTCCTCGCCGCCGCGTCCACCGCCTCCGCCGTCGGTGACGGCTTCGGCCTGCGCATCGTGGAGCGCGGCGAGGCGGACGCCCGCATGTGGTACTACCGGTTCCAGACCAGCGCAATCGGCTGGAATCCGGCCGTCAACGTGCTCCTCCCCGACGACTACCACTGGAGCGGACGCACGTACCCCGTGGTCTACCTCCTCCACGGAGGAGGCACGGACCAGGACTTCATCACGTTCGACCGCGAGCGCATCCGGGACTGGACCGCGGGCAAGCCGATCATCGTCGTGATGCCCGACGGCGGCCACGCGGGCTGGTACTCCAACCCCGTAAGCTCCAACGCCGGCCCGCGGAACTGGGAACAGTTCCACATCGCACAGCTGATCCCGTGGATCGATGCGAACTTCCGCACGTACGCGGAGTACGAAGGCCGTGCCGTGTCCGGTTTTTCGATGGGCGGCTTCGGCGCGCTGAAGTACGCCGCCAAGTACTACGGCCACTTCGCCTCGGTGAGCGCTCACTCCGGACCGGCCAGCCTGCGCCGGGACAACGGCCTCGTGGTCCACTGGGCCAACGTTTCCTCCGCTGCCCTGGACCTGAACGGCGGCACGGTCTACGGGGCGCCGCTCTGGGACGAGGCCCGGGTGAACGCGGACAACCCGGTGCAGCGGATCGAGAGCTACCGCAACAAGCGGGTCTTCCTGGTCGCCGGCACCAGCCCCGATCCGATCAACTGGTTCGACACGGCCAACGAGACCCAGGTGCTCGCGGGACAGCGGGAGTTCCGCTCCCTCCTCGGCAACGCGGGGATCCCGCACGAGTGGTACGAGCTGCCCGGCGGGCACTTCATCCGCCACGACATGCTGCAGCGCGACATCGACGGCATCATCGACCGGCTGCGCAAGGCGTGACCGCCGCCGCCCCTCGCACCCCACGTCCATCCCACTCACCCCGAGACCGCCAAGGGGAGGAGCGCCACGTGCTTCCCGGACCATTGCGAACCGCACTGAACTGTGTTCTCGCGGCGGCAGCCGCCCTACTGCCGGCGCTGGCGGCCACGACTCCGGCTGCGGCCCGGACCGCCGATTTCGCCGCGGCGTGCCCGGCCGGCGGTTTCGTGTCCCAGCACTTCCACAGCGGCCACAACGGCGTCGACATCGCCAACGACGTCGGGACGCCGATCTACGCCGTGGGCGACGGTGAGGTGACCATCTCCGGGTACACCGGCGACTACGGCCAGTGGATCCGCATCCTGCACCCCGACGGGAGGATCTCCGAGTACGGGCACATGTCCCGGCGGGACGTCTCCGTCGGCGACCGTGTCGTAGCCGGCCAGCAGATCGCACTGATGGGTGCCGAGGGCAACTCCACCGGCCCCCACCTGCATCTGCGGATCTGGGGAGACCAGTCCACCTCCTACGGCATCGACCCCGAGGCCTACCTCGCGGAGCGCGGCGTGGTGCTGCCCTGCACCCCGGGCAGCGGTCCACGGCCCAAGCAGCTGGTGTATCCGGCGGAGTCGGGCCGGGTGGTGTCGGCACGGTCGGCGGACGGTCGCCTTGAGGTGTTCGCCGCCGGTGCCGACGGCGTGCACCACGCCTGGCAGCAGGAAGCGAACGGCAGCTGGTCGGCCTGGGAGCCGCTCGGCGGACCGGGCAGCGCCGAGCTGGCCATCGCACCGAACGCGGACGGCCGCCTGGAGATGTTCGCCCTCAACGGGAGCACCTTCCAGCACCGCTGGCAACTGTCGCCCTCGGGTGGCTGGTCGAACTGGGAGACCTTCGGCGGCGGCGGCAAGGACACCGCGGCCGGCGTGAATGCCGACGGCCGCATCGAGGTCTACGCCTCCGGACCGGTCGGGCTCATGCACAGGTATCAAGTGGCCCCGAACGGCGGCTGGTCCGAGTGGGAGCCCACCGGCGGCGGCCCCGCCGACAGCCGTGTCGAGATGGAGAAGTCACCCGACGGACGCCTGGAGGTGTTCGCCCTGGGCGGCAGCACCTTCCAACACCAATACCAGACGGCTCCCAACGGCGGGTGGTCCCCGTGGGACACCTTCGGTGGTGGCGGCCATGACCTGACCGCCGACCACAACGCCGACGGCCGCCTGGAGGTCTTCGCCTCCGGCCCGGTGGGTGTGTTCCACAAATACCAGACCGGTCCCACCAGTTGGTCGCAGTGGGAACCGGCCGGCGGCCCCGCCGACTCGCAGCTCACCAGCGAACGCACCGCCGACGGCCGCGTCGAGGTCTTCGCCATGAACGGCAACACCGCCATGCACACCTGGCAAACCGCCGCCAACGCCCCCTACAGCGACTGGGCCGCCTTCGGCACCGGCGGCACCGAAGTCACCGCGACCACCAACGCCGACGGCCGCATCGAGATCTTCGGCACCAGCCAGGCCGGCACCTACCACACATGGCAGACCGGCTTCACGACCTGGTCAGACTGGACCTGGGTCAACAACACCGCCGGCCCCGCCCTCAACTGACCCGTCCCCGACCGCCCCGCACACCCGAGCCGTGGTCGGCCGTGCCCGTACGGCACGGCCGACCGTACGGTCTGTCTGGAGAGACTGGAGAGACCCGTGCTTCCGATCAGCAGGCGGAACCTGTTGCGGGGTGCCGCCGGGGCGGGCGCGCTCCCGTTCCTGGGCGCCGGCCGGGCCGCGGCCGCGACCTTGGAGGACGCCCCGCCCCCTCAGTGGGTCGGCGCGGGACCCCTGGCGTACGTCTACGACCCGTCCACCGCCGCCGGCCCTCGCTATCTCAACGACCACACCCTGATCAAGGCCCAGGGCCGCTGGCACATGTTCGGCATCGTCGGGGACAGCGCGCCGCGCGGCGAAGCCCCGGACAGCACGGCGGAGATCTCCTTCGCCCACGCCTCCGCGCCGAGCCCGCACGGGCCGTGGACCACCCACTCCGACGCGCTCACCGTCGACCCGTCCTATTTCGGCGAGGAACACCTGTGGGCGCCCCACGTCGTCGAGGCGGGCGGCAGGTTCTGGATGTTCTACGCCGCGGGCGGCGAGAGCGGTGCCGCGATCAACCTCGCCACGTCGACCGACCTGTTCACCTGGACCCGCGAGCCGTCCGGCCCGCTGTTCCGGGGGCTCGCGGCCCGTGACCCGATGGTGCTGCGGGTCGGCGGCGAGTGGGTCATGTACTACACCGAACTCTCGGGCGCGGGCGGCCACCATGTCGTGGCCTGCCGGCGTTCCGCCGACCTCTTGCACTGGAGCGATCCGGGCGTCGCGTTCACCGACGCGAGTACGGACGCGACCGTATCGGTCACCGAGTCGCCGTACGTCGTCGAACGGGACGGCTGGTACTACCTGTTCATCGGACCGCGGGGCGGCTACGAGGGCACCGACGTACTGGCGTCCCGGAACCCGTTCCAGTTCGGCCTCGCCGGATACGCGGGGCATGTGCCCGGGCACGCCGTCGAGGTGGTCGCCGACGGGGAGACGTGGCACGCCTGCGCCGCGGGCTGGTTCCGGCACGGGCTGTATGTGGCGCCCCTGTACTGGCGGGACACGCCACCGCCGTGGCAGAGCCCGGACAATCCGGTGGCCGGGCTCGACGTCGACGGCCGCCTCACCGTGTTCGCGCTCGACGCCTCTGACCGCTCGATGCTGCGGCGCGTGCAGCTCGACCCGTACACCGACACCTGGTCGGAGTGGGAGCCCTTCGGAGGGCCGGCCGGTGCGGTTCCCACGCTCGGCCGCACCACCGAGGGCAGGCTGGAGGTGTTCTCGCTCGCCCCGGGCGGCGTGAACCTGCACCACCGGGTGCAGCGGCCGGACAGCGGCTGGCAGGACTGGGCGGAATTCGGCGGCCCGGCCGGCGCCGCCCCGGCCGTCGCCCGCAACGCCGACGGCCGGCTGGAGGTCTTCGCCCTGAGCCCCGGCGGCGCCTCCGTCGCGCGGCGACGGCAGCGGTCACCCGGCTCGCTGACCTGGGACCCGTGGGAGCCCGGCTTCGGTGGGGCCGCGGGCGCGCCACCGGTGGTCGCGGCCAACGCCGACGGCCGGCTGGAGGTGTTCGCCCTCTCGCCCGGCGGCTCCGGGATCCACCACCGGTGGCAGGAGGTCCCCGGCGGCCCCTGGACCGCTGCATGGCACCGGTTCGGCACCGCGGCAGGCGCCGCGCCGCGGGTGGCCAGGGACGGCAGCGGCCGCCTCACCGTCGCCGCGATCGGGCCGTCGGGCGTGGGAACCTTCTACCGGCGGCAGGCCGTGCCCAGCGGCGGCTGGGACGAGTGGCTGCCGATGTTCGGCTGGAGCGCCGCCGCCCCGGCGTTCGCCGCCAACGCCGACGGCCGGCTGGAGGCGTTCTCCCTGACGCCCGGCGGCGCCCGGCTCAGCCACCGCTGGCAGGTCACTCCGGGCGGGAGCTCGGATCCCGGCGGGGAGTTCGGCGAGCCCGGCATCAGGCTCGCCGCCACGCCCACGGCCGCGCTCGACTCCACCGGGCGGACGCACGTCTTCGCCGTCACCGCCGAGGGCCGGATACGGACCCGCGTCCAGGCCCAGCCGAATGGCGGATGGCGGCCGTGGACGGCTTTCGGCGATCGCGCGGTCGCGCCCCTGGTGTCGGGGAGTCCCGCTCTCTGAGCGCGCGGAGTCCGGATCTCGCCAAGTGAACAGGGAAAACGGTGGTTCGATCGCGCCGCGAACCTCCCGAACCGCCGATCCGCCCCTCGGTACACGGTGACTTTCCCCACCTTGGCGGGCGCGGGACGAGGCATCCGCGCCCCGCGCAGGAGGGCAGGTTCCGCACCTTGGCCTTCGGCATCGGCAGGCCGTCTCCCCACACCCCGGCGTGAGATCTTCGGCCGAACCGCCCGGCAGGGGCCCGGAGAAGACCCCGAATCGCCACTCCTGCCGCAGAGTCGTCGTGACCTGGGCACGGCAAGGGGCGCCCTTGCGGGGGCGCGTCGCCGAGCGCCCCGCGGAGGACGGCTCCAGGAAGCCTCCTCGCGCCGCCGGCGCCGGCAGCCCGCCCCGTCGGCGGTCCCGGCCGAAGTGGCCGAAGTACGCCGGTGAACTCCCCTGAGAGATGAGTATCGTTCCGCTCGTCCGACCAATGCGACGCGTGGAACGGGGGGAGCGGTGAGCGGCGTAGTCGTCCATCTGCCGCAGGGAAGCGGTGGCTCCGACGGCGGCGAACCGGGCGGTGACGCGGTCACGTTACGGCTCGGCCCCGGCGAGGTGGCCCGCTTCGGACGGGGCTCCACGGCGATCCCCGTCGAGCTGCGCCTCGCCGACGCGGCGATCTCCCGGCTCGCCGGGGAGATCCGCGTGACCGACGACCACTGGCAGCTGACGAACCACAGCACCACCCACAGTTATCTCGTGGAGAATCCGGAGGGAGCAGGGGAATACCTGAGGGTGTCGCCGCGACGGGTCGGGGCGCCCATCCCGTTCGAGTTCTCTCGCGTGGTACTGCCCACCCGCAGTGACATCGCCGTCTCCTTCCAGGTGTTCGCACCCGACCACGTCTATCTGGATCCCGAAGCCATGGGCGTCCCCTGGGGAAACCGCACGGTCACCGCGTACTCCCTGGACGAGACGGCCACATACTTCCTCGTCCTCGTCGCGCTCTGCGAACCGCGCCTGCGCGACCAGTCCCGCGTGGCGGTCCCCACCACTCCCCAGATCGTCGAGCGGCTCAGGCGGCACGTCACCTGCGGCACGCTGACCGCGCGGGCGATCAGCTCGCACATCGACTACCTCGCCGAGGAGAAGCTGCGCATCGGCGTCCTGGACACCAACGAACGCGGCAAGGGCGACCGCCGCAACGGCAAGCGGGAGGAGATCGTCGGGCTCGCACTGCGGTTCGGGCTCGTACGGGAAGAGCACCTCGCGCTGCTGCCGCCTCTGACGGGGGCCGGCCGGCGGGAGCGGCAGGCCGAGCGATGACAGCGCAGCTCGGCCTGGGCCGCGCGGCGGAGTGCGACCGCACGGACCTGCTGCCGCCCGGCTACCAGGTGGGAGACTGGGTGGTCACCGAGCTGATCGGGTCCGGAGGCTGGTCCACGGTCTACGGGGCGTGGCCGGCCGACAGGAACCCGGAGCGGACCGGCGGGGCCCCCGCGGGCCGGCCTTCGGGCCCCTCCGACGTCGCGCTCAAGATCATGCCGACTGCCGGGCTCGCGCCGCGCCAAGCGCGCAGAATCGTGGAATCCGCCCGCCGCGAGGTCGAACTCGGACGCAGGCTGGGGCATCCGCGGCTGATCGGTTTTCTGGAGACCTTCGTTCTCGCCGCGCCGGACCGGCCCTCCCTGGACGGCGCCATCGTGCTGGTCATGGAACGGGCCGCCGGCAGTCTGCGGGAGCTTGTCGACGCGGGAGTGCCCGTGGCCGATCGCAGCCGGCTGATCGCAGGAATCTGCGAGGGACTCGCCCATCTCCACCGGTCGGGCTGGGTCCACGCCGATCTCAAGCCGGAGAACGTCCTCCTGGGCACGGACCGCTCCGTGAAGCTCTCGGACTTCGGCCTCGCCACCGAGCTGACGGGGACGCACGGGTATGTGCCGCCCATGGGCACCCTGGACTACCTCCCGCCCGAGCGCTGGAGGGCGCCCCTCGGGGAACTCGGCGTGCAGGTCCGGCCGAGTGCCGACATCTGGGCCCTGGGCATCGTCATCCACGAGGTGTTCGCGTCCGGTGGCTCACCGTTCTCCGGCGCCACACCTGTGGCGCGGGGCGCCGCGGTCCAGGAGTACGGCGCGGGGCGTGCCCCGCTGCGCATGGACCACGCCCTGCCACCGTTCTGGCGCGCGCTGGCCGCCGACTGCCTCGCCCCGACGCACGCGGCGCGCGCCCCGCACACCGCCGATAGCCTGCTCGCCCGCATCTCCGCCCAGCAGCGGACGCCCGGGACGCGGACGGGAAGGCTGCGGGGCCGGGCCCGCGCCGCCGTCCTGGTCACCGCGCTCTGCGGGATCGCCGGGGCGGCCCTGGGCTCGGACGCGGTACGCGTGAACTCGTCCGCACCCCCCGGCGTTGCGGGCGAGACGGCGGGCACGATCCGGGTGTTCAACGCGGAGCGGGGCTGCCAGGAGCGGATCGACCGGGACCCGCAGTGCAGTCTGGGCCTGGCAATCGATCCCCTGAAGCCGTACGCCGCGGACAACGTCGTACCGACGCGGGTGTGGCACGGCGACGTCCTCGCCGCCGACTGCCAGGTGGCCGACGGGCAGCCCATCATCGACGAGGCGGACCTGCGGTCCACCCGCTGGTTCCGCGTCCGTCTCCCGCCCGGCTCTGCGCCCCCTGCGGCGTGGCTCCCCGCCGTACGCACCAAGGGACGGCCGACGCTGCCGGGGTGCCCGCACCCCGCGGCCGTGCCCTGACGCGGGGCGTGCCCCTCCGGATCGTTCCGCTTGCCCGGGCCCGGGGCGCCCCCGGCCGGCTCGTGGGCCGCCCGTGCTCGGGCACCGGGATGCCGGGGCCGCCCGGGCAGCGGCCCGTCGGCCGGAGTTCAGGCCCGGTCATCGTCGGCGGAGCCGTCCACGGCCAGGTTCCCCGGTGCCGAGCTGCACTTCGCAGGCCACGCGGGCGGCGGAGGCATCCGCCCCGAACTCGGCGGCCACCTCCGCGAGCGCCGAGGTGAAGCAGGCGGCGAAACCTGCCGCGAACAGCTGCTCGGGGTTGGTGGTGCCGGGCACCTTCTTGCGCGGCGGGGCGAGGCGGACGTCCAGACGTCCGTCGTCCGTGCGGACGGATCCGGTACGGCCCCCGGCGGCATGTGCGGTCGTCCGTACAGGCTGCGGGTGAGTGGCACGGTCATGGCGTTCGGCCCATCTTGCTCGACGAGGACGCTGTCCGGGTGCGGACAGCGGACGGCGCTGCTCGTGCAGTACCTCACGCGGCGTCGTGCAGCCGGGTACGGCGCATCTCGTCCGGGGCCTTGGATCCGGCCGCCGGACAATGCAGCAACGGAGGCGGCCGGCAGTGGCCTCACCCGCGGTGACGCTCCTCACCCGCTGTCGGCCCCGCCGCTGCCCGGGGATGCGGGCCGGCGACCGAAGACCATCTCCTCCTGGCCCTCGGCGGCCAGTGCGGGGGCGAGGTCGCCGACGGCGTTCCCTGGCCCCTTTCTCTTGGATCAGGCGCGGACGAGGGTCGTCAACACGGCCCGGGGCTTATCGCGAGAAAGGTATTCCGAAGGAATACCGGCGGGAGTACGCTCTCAGGGATTCGCCTTCCGTGCACTGCGGCATCGCATCGCACAGAAAACCGGGGGAAATGATGTCCATGGGGTTGCTGTTCAAGCGGACTACTCTCGCGGCGATCTGCGTGGCTGCGCTTGCCGGCGGGTGCGGAGAACCGAATCAGCGCGTTGAATCCGGGTCGTCCACGTCGACGGACGACCTAGACGATACCGGCCCCCAACCCGGGCCGGACCAGGATTCCCCGACACCTCCCGGCGTACGTCCGCCTGCCCCACCGCCCGTTCCCTCCACGCCGGTTCTCCCGCAGGGCTACGTCCCTCCCGTGCTGGTCGGCGAGTGGGACGGAGATGCCAAGGGCTCCGCGCAGCTCGACCGGATCGTCTTCACGGCCGACGGAAACGTCGTGCTCCGCTACAACAACCGCCGGGTCCTGACCGGACCCGCAGTCGTCGGGAATTCGTCCATGATTTTTTATGTGCCGGGCGGCCCCATCACGTACTCGCAGTGGTCGGTAAGCGAATTTGACGGCGGTTACGGTTATACGTTCGAGAATCTCGTGCTCGACGGAGTGAGTTACGTACGGCAGACCGGCGGCGGTTGAGCCGAGCGGGGGTGGTTTCTCTGTGCCGATTTCGCCGGTTCAGGGAAGGTTCACCAGAACGACCCCGGCAGTGCCACAGGCCTGGTTGATTCGCTCTCCGTGTGTTTCGAACGCTGCTGAATCGCCTTCCAGAGCTGCTTTGAAGTGCTCCATGAAGGCAAGCGCGAGAGCTGGTTCCCCGCCCTGGACGGCCAGCTGACTGGCCCCGTCCAACCGGGTGTGCACCTCGGCGGACGTGAGCGCATCCAGCGAGCCCAGCAGCTCGTCGTACTGCCGGCAGGCGGAGCGGACCTCTTCGAGCCCGCCCGCCGGCGACCCGAAGGTCCGGTCGGTCTTGTCCGTGGTGCACGCGAACACCGTCACGCTTCCGGCGAGGAGCAGCGCCGTCAGGCCGACCCGGCGTGCGGTGAGCCTGCCCTCGGACGCCGCCTCGGCCACGGGCCGCGGCGGGGACTCCGACCGGACACGGCGGCGTACGGCCAGGGCAACGGCCCCCACCGCGTCGGCCGGCTCCCCCTCCGCCGGGTCCCGGCGCCGCAGCATGCGTCGGACCAGGGCGCGTACCGAGCCCGCACCCCGCTCCGTCGCCGTCAGCGCCAGGTGTGCGCACACGGTGACCAGCGCGGTTTCGACCATCGCCAGCACGATCGGAGTCGCTATGGCGATCAGCTCACCGCCCCCGAAGCCGAACCGCTCGTCCTTCGGTGTCGCGGCCGCCCGCTTGCGCGCCGCCTTCAACGCCTTGCAGGGATCCCGGAAGTAGGCCGAGCTCTCGGCGTGGAAGAGGACCAACTCGTGTGGAGCCACATGCTCCACCACCTCGCGGGCGATCTGCCTGACGAGGTCTTCCTCAACCACGTGCTGCTCCGTCTGCGATCGGCTCACGACCCACCCCCGGGTTGCACGGCTTACGCCGGACCGCCCCCTTCCGGCCGGGCCAACCCTACGCAGGACCCCGGAGGCGCACCAGGTCGTACAGGGCGCGCAAGGTGCATTCCGCGGCACCCGCGCCCCCCGCGCACGCCCCGGCCACCGCCAGAGGGCAGGGCCTCCACGGCAGAAGGAGAGGCGCCGATCGGCGCCGCGGGAGGCGACCGTGCAGACCCCTTGGAGGCGCCCGCCGCAGGCGAAAGAACCCGGACCGGGCTCCCCGGCATGACGTTCCTCTGCCGGAGGCGCACCCTGGCTTCCCTCCAGACTTCTCCCCACTCGTCAGTGAAGTCAGCAGCTGTCGTACATTTCAGGAGCTCGCAAACGTCTGACGGTGAGGTCCGTGTCCAGCATGAGTACGCCCAGTCCGAGGAGTGGACGGGAAGGCCGGCGCGTTCTCTTTCGGGGAAGCGATGTCGAGGAGTTGCATGAGCTGATCAGCACTCAGTTCTCGCCGAATCGGATGTCGGTCCTGGACGATCAGCCGCTCGACGGCCGTTTCCGGTGCGTGCATGAGGGGCCCGTTGCGCTGTACGAACTCGGGTACGGTGCAGAGGTCGATGTCATGCCCCATGCGCCTTTGGACTTCTACAACGTTCACATCCCGCTCGCCGGTGACGGCACCCTCACCGTGAACAGGAAGGAACTTTCCTCCCCTCTCAGCATTGTGGGGCCGGGGCACGAGGTGTCGATGCGCTGGAATCGAGACAGCGTGAACCGCATCCTTATCATCCGGCGCCAGACGGTCGACGAGGCTCTCGCCATCCGGCTGGGTGAACTGCCACCCAGCTCGCTGGCCTTCGATCCCGTCATCGACGACCGGGGGGCTCCGGTGCAGGCGTGGTTGGGGTTGGTGAGACAGTTCGCCGAGTTCGCTGACTCCGGACTGGCGGCACGTTCACCCCTGGTCCTGGGCCACTTCGAGCAGCTGCTGGTGAACGGGCTGCTGGACGTGCAGCCCCATGCGCTGAGCGAGAAGGTGGCCGGCCGTGGGTCCGCCGTCTTGCCCCGCACCATACGCGCCAAGGACTTTTGTGCCGATCACGCTCGCGAACCAATATCCGCAGCCGATATGGCACGGGCTGCCGGCGTCAGCGTTCGGAGCCTGCGCGAGGGCTTCCAAAGGCATCTGGCCACCACCCCTCTGGCGTATCTGCGCAGTGTCCGGTTGAACCTGGTGCGCCGCGACCTGCTGGCCGTCGCCGAGGGCCGGGCAGCGGGCAACGTCACCGATGTGGCGCTCCGGTGGGGCTTCACCCACCTGGGGAGGTTCACCGGTTACTACCGCGCCACTTACGGGGAGACGCCCGCGCAGACCCTGCGCAACACCAACTGCCCCGGATAGGCCGCCGTTCCGGGGAACCGACCAGGCACATGGTGCCTCACTCGCGGCCATCCGGGGAGGAGCGCCGCAACGACGAGTGACGCCTGTCCGAGTCGGCAGTTCATCGGGCAATCTGTGCTCTGCTCCAGATGCGGGATGACGCTGCCGCTCGCCTTCGGACCTTGCCTACTTCTTGATCTCGTTGATGCAGAGGACGAACTGCTTGCCCGAGCTGCGCCGTCCGCTGGTCCGTTCCTGGTAACCGATGTCCGACTTGCCCTCGCACTTGGCGGTGTCGAGCGTGTCGGGGATGACCTCGACGACGGTGTACGTGGCCTCGGCGGCCCCGCACTTCACGACCTGCAGGTCAGGAGCCGCCATCGACCCGTTGTTCTTGAGGCAGTCGCCCGCCTCCGCCTTGTCGGCATCGTCACGGCTCGCTACGTAGCCCACACCGCACATGATGAGAGCGACTACGACAACGATGCCCTTCAGGATCTTCTTGAAGCCGATGCCCCCATTGCGGGCGGGCTGCGTCGGCTGGGCTGACCACTGCTGCTGGGCCGGATACGGCTGCTGCTGTGCGTGCGGGTCAGGCTGGCCGTAGGGATTGGAGCCGTACTGCGGCGTCTGGGTCATATGGGTAGCTCTCCCGGGCGGTTGTACGTTCTATTGACGTGAGCACGCTATAACACCAGGTCATCGTCCTCCCAACGCAGCAGTGCGGCTGCGGTCGCGGTGCCTGTCACAGGTCCGGACATTGGCCGACGCCGATGAACCGCTTCACCCGCCAGTGCCGGCGGGCGAGGTTTCAGGACCGTCTCCTTGACGGCGGGTGTGGCGGCCGCCGTCGTGGCGTCAGCAGCAGACCCAGCGAGGTCACCGCGCACCTTGCCGGCGTCGTCCAGGCGCCCTGCGGCATACGGCATACGGTGCGGCAGGGGCAGCGGCAAGGGAGCCAGGTAGCCCTGGGTCTCGTACATTCCACCGATCCAGGCGATCCTGCACATGCTTTGCAATCGCATACCTCTCATGTCGGCCGCAGCACCTCCCGGGACTTCCCCGACTTCCCCGCAGGGATGCGCCTCTCCAGACTCCTCGGGTCTCGATGACCGCGCTATCCGATTTCGGTGCGGGTCCCCGCCGTTTCCGGCTGGCCGGGAAGGGGGTTGGTGTGCTGACCGGCCGGTCGCGTCGACATCCCCTCCGAGCTGTACTCGCGCCGTGCGCCCCGTCGGCCCGCCGTCGGTGCCGGACGTCCGGATGGTGGACGCCTCCGGTGGAAAACAGCAGGCTTTCCGATTATTTCCGGCCAACAAGGCGCTGGTTCGACACGGTGGGTTGTGCCACCTCCGCCCACTTCATATGCCTGGGAGGCACGGTGCCCACCGGGCCCTCCCCTGTCTGATTTGCATTGCTCTATGCGAAGTCAGGGGTGCGGACGAGGCGGTCGTCTGGATAAGTTCACGGCGCACCAAGCCAGGGGCGGATGGCCAGGCCCCTCTCACACAGGAGGCAACAAATGAAGTTCAGGTCTACAGGCGTCCGAGCGGCAGCGGTCGCGCTGGGCGGCATCACCCTTGTGATGGGCATGCAGGGGCAGGCCATGGCGGCATCGACCGTCACCATCTCTCATCCGGGTGGCTATGGTCAGTGGAACCCGGACCCCGCCGGTTCCATACCCGGTGACGCGATCAGGGCCTGCGACAACGCTGCCGACGGCTGGGGCATCGAAGTCTGGCTGGACATCAACCGGAACGGCACCATCGACCGCATCGCCAGCACCCGCGGCCATGACTCCCCGTACTGCTCGCCTTGGGCGAGCGGCAACATCGCCGAAGGCACAGCGGTCGACGTGTACGTCCTGCGCCGCAAGGGCGACACCGTCGAGGAGCCCTTCACGGTGTACCACGGCGTCGCCTGAGTTCCATCCTGGAGTGCTTGACGGGGCAGGCCGGCCGCTGGTGCGGCGGCCTGCCCCCTCGGGCTCCTGATCCTGATCCGACCACGCCACGCAGCACCCATTTATCGGAGGACGCCCATGCCCCACGGATCGTTGAGTCGCCGAGGACTGCTTCGCGCGGGGAGCGGAATGGGTCTTGCCGCGCTCGGCCTGGGACTCGGAGCCGCACCCGCGTCGGCCGCGGTTCCGGTGTCGAAGCGCTTCGACCTGACCCAGCCGTCGTACGACCTGTTCCGCGGCAAGACCCTGCGCGATGACACCGTGCAGCAGAGTTTCGCCTTCGACAACGTCAACCGGCGGCTCTTCCTCGCCCAGCGCCGCAACGGCACGGCCGAGACGGCCGGAGACCTGTGCATCACGCAGCTCGACTTCGCCGGCAACCAGCTCGGCTACATGTACCTGACCGGCTTCGGCCACGGCGTCGCCTTCGGCGCCCAGGGGGTCGGTACGTCCACATATCTGTGGACGGAAGTCGACGCCAACGGCAACGGCTACGGCGGCCGCCTCGCGCGCTTCCGGTTCACCAACGGCGTGACACTGACGAACACCTCGTCTGCGCTCACCAAGTTCAAGCCGGTCGCGGCCGCCACCGAGCACACCTGTGCCATCGATCCCGTCCACAACCGCCTCGTGGTCCGTTACCACCTGAACGGAGCCAAGCACATCGCCCTCTACGGCCTCACGGCCGCCGCGAACGGCGATTTCAGCAGCCCGCTCGCCGACTTCGCGCAGCCGACGCTCGGCTCACGCTCGTCCACGTTCCAGGGCTACACGGCCTACGGCAGTTACCTGTACCTCCTGACCGGAACCTCGTACGAAGCGAACGGCAACGTGGTCGACTCCGAGATCACGAGCGTCAATCTGAACACCGGCGCCATCAGCCAGGGCCCCGTGCTGACCAACGCCGGCTCCACCCTCACCTTCCGGGAGCCGGAGGGGCTGGCGGTCTATCAGACGGCGGACGGTGAGTCCCGCCTCTTCCTCGGCTTCGCCTCGGGCGCGGCCGGCGACCGGCGCTCCAACCTCTTCTACAAAAACGTCCTGGTCTGACGGTGGGCACCGCCCCCATGCGCATGGACGCCCGGAAGCATCGGGAACCCGGGCTGCCACGCACGCGCCGTTGGGGTGGTGATCCACTTTTCCGAGTTCCACGCCCCGCGTGTGACCGAGCTGTTCCAGGCCTGGGAGCCGGTTCCGTGCGGCGACTGACCCCGGAGGAAACCGAGCCCCTCATACTCGACTGCGCACGCCGTCTCGCCGCCGAATCCGGTGGCGAGACGGCTCATGGGTTCCTGACGCAGACCCACTCATTGCCGAACGCCCCGACCGTCAGCGCGGCCGGCGCTTCGGTGGGACAGGCCCCGGAATGACATCGAGGCCGAGGTGTTCCTTGAGGAAAACTGCGGGTCAGCGAACCCGACCGCGGGGTTTCAGGGCCACTGGCGGGAGCGCCGGGGCAGGGATCGGCGGGCCGTCGTAGCCCTTGACCTCACCGAACCGGGTGCCGGACATCCAATCCTCGCGGGTCTGGGCGATCTCCTCGTGGGACCGTCCGATCCAGTTCCAGAACATGACGATCTCCTCCTCGAACGGCTCGCCGCCCAGGAGCATCAGGCCCGCGTCGGAGGCTGCGCGCAAGGGGAGTTCGGTGCGGCCGCAGCCCAAGTAGAGCATCGAACCCGGGAGGACGGGGACGCCGTCGACGTGGGCTTCGCCCGACATCGACAGGACCGCGTACTCGAAGTCCGGGTCGAGCGGGAGACGGGCCTCGGTGCCCGCCGCCAGGGCCAGGTCGGCGCCGACGATCGGGGTGTACGCCGTGCCGGGCGAGGTGGCGGTGTCCAGGGTGCCCAGGATGACCGTCGCCGTCAGGCCCGGGGCCGTCACCTGCGGGAGCTCCGCGTGGTGTTGGAAGTGCGGATGCACGTCCCGGTGGGCGTCCGGGAGGGCCACCCACAGCTGGGCGCCGTGCAGGAAGCGGGCGTGCGGGCGCGGGCTCTCCTCGGAATGGCTGATGCCGCGGCCGGAGGTCATCAGGCCCAGCTCGCGCGGCCGGATCGTGGCGAGGCTGCCCTCGCTGTCGCGGTGCAGCACCTCGCCCTCGTGGAGCCAGCTCACCGTCTGCAGCCCGGTGTGGGGGTGGGGAGGGACCTGCATGCCCGGCTCGGCGGCGATGTCGTCCGGGCCGTAGTGGTCCACGAAGCACCAGGCGCCCACCATGCGGCGGCCCAGGTTCGGCAGGAGTCGGCGTACCTCGGTGGACTCCCCGAGCTGGACCGTGCGCGGGCTGAGGAGCTCGCGTACCGGTTCGGCCACGACGAAGCCGCGGCCGCCGCATGCGGAGAGGGCGGGCTGGCGATCGAGATTGCTCATACGGACAACCTAGTCCTGAGTGGGGTGGGCGCGTCGGGTGGAGTGTTCCCCGGTGTGCGGGTGTTCGAGCGGGGGACTTCACCACGGAAGGGACGCCCTGAACAGGCCGACGACGTACTTCGAGCACGGGACGGCAGCCGAGCGCTGGGCGCGGGCCCGGCTCTTCTTCGACGCGAAGGAGTACGCGACGGCCGCCCGCATCCTGGAGCCCCTGGCAGGCGAGGTGCCCGAGCAGCCGGCACCCCGGCTGCTGCCGGCCCGCGCCTACTGCCACTCGGCCCAGCTCTCCCGTGCCGAGCGGGAGCTGCGCGCGATCCTGGAGCGCCGGCCGGTGGAGGACTACGCGCAGCTGATGCCCGGTCGCAGTCTGGAGCGGCTCGGCAGGCCCGGCGAGGCCCGTCCGTACCTGCGCACGGCCGCCGCCATGGCCGGGGATTTCGCCGAGTAGGGCCGCGGAGCAGGGCCGATCGGCCCCCGCGCGCAGGAACGCGGGCCCGTCCGTGCGGGGGCGGGGCTCCGGCTCGGTTAGCCTGGGTCGCATATGAACCGTCTGACCACGCCTTTCGGCTCCTACGAGCTCACCCGCTTCCCCGAGGATCCGCGCGACCGGCTCCGCGCCTGGGACGCCGCCGACGAGTACCTGCTGCGCCACCTCGACTCCGGTACCGGGGAGCGCGGTCCGGTGGACCTGGCCGCCGCCTCCGGCCGGATCGCCGTGCTCGGGGACCGCTGGGGGACGCTGACGACGGCGCTCGCCGCGTACCACCCGACGCAGATCACCGACTCCGCCCTCTCCCGCTCCGCCACCGCGGCCAATCTGGACCGGGCCGGCATCGGGACGTCCAAGGCGACGGTGACGCTGCTGACCACGCAGGACCCGCCGCCCGAGCGGATCGACGTCCTGCTGGTGCGCGTCCCCAAGAGCCTGGCGCTGCTGGAGGACCAGCTGTACCGGCTGGCCCCGCACGTGCACGCGGGCACCGTGGTCGTCGGCGCCGGCATGGTCAAGGAGATCCACACCTCCACGCTGCGGCTCTTCGAGAAGATCCTCGGCCCGACGAAGACCTCGCTCGCGGAGAAGAAGGCCCGGCTGATCTTCTGCACGCCGGGCACTCCCGGGGCCACCCGCCCCACCACCCCCGGGCCGTGGCCGCTGACGTACACAGTGGACGAGGACGCCGGCTCGGCCTCCGGGCTGACCGTCGTCAACCACGCCGGGATCTTCTGCGCCGACCGGCTCGACGTCGGCACCCGCTTCTTCCTGCAGAACCTGCCGACCAACACAGACGGCGCCCGGGTCGTGGACCTGGGCTGCGGCAACGGTGTCGTGGGCACGGCGGTCCAGGTGCACGATCCGGACGCCGAGGTCGTCTTCACGGACGAGTCCTACCAGGCGGTCGCCTCGGCGCGCGCGACGTACCGGGCGAACGTCCGCGAGGGCCGGCGGACCGCCGAGTTCTTCGTGGGCGACGGGGTGGCGATGCTGGATCCCGGCTCCGTCGACCTGGTGCTGTGCAATCCGCCGTTCCACTCCCACCAGGCCACGACGGACGCGACGGCGCTGCGGATGTTCGCGCAGTCGCGCAAGGTGCTGCGGCCCGGCGGTGAGTTGTGGATCGTCGCCAACCGGCACATGGGCTACCACACGCATCTGCGCCGGCTGTTCGGCAACAGCGAAGTCGTCGCGAGCGAGCCCAAGTTCGTGGTCCTGCGGGCGGTCAAGCAGGACCGGCCGCGGCCGATGTGACCCCGCCTTCTCCAAACCCTATGTGACCTGCCGGTACGTCCTACACTCGGCCGCGTGAGCAGCCAGGTGGAGGACGGGATCGGTGGCGGGCGCTACCGCCGCGAGGACGTGGCGCGGGCGGCCGGCGTGAAGGTGCGCAACCTGCGCTACTACCAGGAACGCGGGCTGCTGCCGCCGCCGCGCCGGGAGGGCCGGATCGCCTGGTACTCCGACGACCACCTGACCCGGCTGCGCCTGATCAGCGACCTGCTGGGGCGCGGCTACACGGTCAACGGCATCGCCGAGCTGCTGCACGCGTGGGAGGACGGCGGCGGCCTGTCACAACTGCTGGGCCTGGAACGGGAGATGACCCGGGACTGGGTGCAGGAGGAGCCGGTCACGATGACCCGGGCCGAGCTGCGGGAGCTGTTCGGGCCGACGGCCACGGCCGAGGACACCCGGCGCGCGGCGGAGCTCGGGTACGTGACGGTCGACGGGGACCTGGTCACGCATCCGAGCCGCAGGCTGCTGGAGGCGACGCTGACGCTGGTGCGGCAGGGGGTGCCGCTGGCCGAGATCCTGGATGCGGGGGACTTCGTACAGGTGCAGGCGGCCGCGCTCGCGGACCGGTTCGTCGGGCTGTTCCGGCGCCATGTGATCGGTACGCAAGGGCTGGAGCGACTTTCGGCCGCACAGCTCCAGCACATCACGGCGGCGGTGGCGGCGCTGAGGCCGGTGGCCGGTGAGGTGGTGGCCACGGAGTTCGCGCGGGCGATGGCGCGCCGGGTGGACGTGGAGGTCGCCGAACTGCTGCGTACGGAGCAGTAGGAGTCGGCCGAAAAGGTGCGCTCGCACAACCTTGCCAACCACCATTGGCACTCTTACATTCAACTCGTCGGTAACAACGGTGCACAGCCGAAATAAGGGACGATCTCATGGCAGATTCCCCCGAGTTACCCGAGTCCCCCGTACTTCCCACACCTCCCTCAGGCGGTGGCCGCGTCCGCTGGCGCCGGTTCGCGGTCTTGACCGTCCCCGCCGTAGCCGTCACCGCCGGCCTCGGCATCGCCCTCGCGCAGGGCGCGCTCGCCGCCTCCTTCGCCGTGTCGGGGCAGCAGTTCAAGGTGTCGGCGAAGAGCCTGGAGGGCCAGGGCTTCGCCCAGTACGGCAGCGTCGACGTCAACGCCCGAGAGGAGCTCATCCCGGTGGCGGTCACCGCCATCAGGGAGGCGAAGCTCAACAGCCTGTGCCAGTCCGTGGTCACCTCCCTCCCGGTGATCGGGGAGATCTCTCTCAACCTCACCGCGGGCCAGAAGACCCCGGTCGAGGCGAGCAACCTGTTCGTCGACGCGACGCAGCTCTCCGGCGACGCCGTCTTCCGCAACATCGAGATCGGGCGCGACGCCTCCACCCTCGACAAGGGGCCGGCCGACGCGCAGGGGATGCAGGACCTCTTCGCCCAGCAGGCGGACACGGTCAGTATCACCAACCTCCAGCAGACGGCGTGGGCGACGAACGCCGGCACCTTCAAGCTCTCCGGGCTCAGCATGAACATCAGCAAGGGCAAGAAGGAATGCTTCTGATCCGCTGGCGGCGGTGGCGGCGCAGCAGGCCGTTCTGGGGCGGGCTCCTCGCCGTCCTCGCCGGAACCGAGATCTGCCTCCTGCCCCTCGCACCGCTGAAGGTCATGCTCCAGCAGGGGGTGGCGGGCATCCCCTCCGTGCTGATGGGCCTCGTCATGATCGTGCTCGGCCTCACCGCCTGGTTCTCGCCCCCGCAGCGGAACCTGGCCGGTGTCCTCACCACGCTGATCGCCACCGCCGCCCTGGTCCTGTCGAACCTGGGCGGGTTCCTGATCGGCACCCTGCTCGGGATTCTCGGCGGCGGCCTGATGTTCGCCTGGCAGCCGGACGCCGCCCCGCTCCCCAGCTCCTCCCCCAGCCCTTCCCCCAGCTCCGCCTCCCCCACCCTGCACCAGGATCCCCAAGGAGCACAGCCATGAGCCGTACGCGCACCGCACTCGCACTCGGGATGGCCGCCGCCGGAGCCCTGTCGGTGGCCTCGGCCACCGCCTCCGCAGCGCCGTTGCCGCTGGCCGGGTCGAGCACCGTCACCCCGGCCGGGCACTCCTTCCAGGCCACCCTCAGCGGGAAGGCCACCCTCAAGGCCGGTTCGGTGACGGTGACCTGTTCGGTCTCCGTCTCCACCGGTACGGTCCCGGGCGCCCCCGGCAACCACAACGCCGCCGGGCCGGTCTCCTCGCCGATCTCGCCGCCTGCGTACAGCTCCTGCACCTCCAGCCTGCCGGGCGTGACCCCCACGGTCACGACCAGCGGCGCCTGGTCGGTGTCGATGCAGGACGGCTCCCCGATCACCGCGACCATGACCGTGCCGCTCGGCGGGCTGGTGCTCAAGACGACCGGGCTCGCCACCTGCACCGTCACCGCGGCGCCCACGGCCGCGGCGAACGTCGCCGGCAGCTGGACCAACGGCGCGCCGTCGAGCCTGACCTTCGCCAACGCGTCCGTGCCGGTCAAGGTCACCGGCGGGTTCGGCTGCCCGACGAGCGCGACCTCGTCCACCTTCAACGCGGTCTACCTCGTCGCCGACTCGACCGACCCGGCCCAGCAGATCACCGTAGGGCCCTGAACCCCCACGCGTGCGGCCCGCCCCCCGGAGCGCGTCCGGGGCGGCGGGCCGCTCGGCTGCGCCAGACACCGTCTGGCCCGACCCGGACCGCAGCAGCTACCGGCGGGCGACGACCACCCGGTAATGGGTCGTCAGACGCCCGTCCCCGCCCAGGACATGGAAGGCGACGGCGGGCGGCTCGTCGAGGTGGACGTGGTGGTCGGGCCCCGTCTGGGTCTCCCACGGGAGCCGCAGGGTGGAGACCACGCCCGGCGCCACCAGCAGCGGCCGCCCCGCGAAGGTGGTCGCTGCCGCGGTGTGGGCGTGCCCGCACAGGAAGGCCGTGAGGTGGGGGTGGCGTTCGGCCAGCGCCGCCAGCCGCTCCTCGCCGAACTGCCGGATGTCGTCGACGTACGGGGTGTGCAGCGGGACCGGCGGGTGGTGGAAGGCGACCAGCACCGGGGTCTCCCGGGGCGTGTCGGCCAGTACGCCGTCCAGCCAGCCGAGCGTGGACTCCTCCAGCAGGCCGTGGTCCTCGCCGGGTACGGACGAGTCGCACACCGCGAGGACGAAGCCGTCCCCGCGCAGCACTTGGTCGACCGGCTGCGCGGACGCCGCGGCGCCCTCCCCCCGCATCCCCTGCCGGAAGGCGATCCGCTCGTCGTGGTTGCCGGGGCTGACGACCAACGGGTGCCGCGAGCGCAGCAGTTTGACGGCTTCCTCGTACTCGGCGGGGGCGCCGCGGTCGGCTATGTCCCCGCTCACCAGAACGGCGTCCAGGTCGTACGGAAGGCTGTCGAGGTACTCCATGACGGCGCGGGTGCGGTCGGCGGCCCGCGCGCCGCCGTCGAGATGGACATCGCTGAGGTGGGCGATCACGATCACGAGCGGTGTACTCCTTCGTCTCTGGTCCAGAGAGGTGATCACCTCATTCAACAGGGTGCTCGCGCGGTGAGGGAGGCCCGGTGAAAGAGCCCCGTGCGCGCTCTCCCGGCGGATCCGGCCCAAAGGACGCACCCCTATGCTGCGGGGATGATCAAGCCGATTGAACTCGTGATATTCGACTGCGACGGTGTGCTGGTCGACAGCGAACGCATCGCGGTACGCGTCCAAGTCGCCCTGGGAGCGGAGTTGGGGTGGCCGCTCACCGAGCAGGAGATCATCGACCGGTTCATCGGGCGGTCGGGCACCTCCATCCGCGAGCAGGTGGGCGCCCGGCTCGGCGACGTGACCGCCGCCCTCTGGTGGGAGCGGTTCGAGCAGCTGCACCGCGAGGCCGTCGATGCCGGCCTGGCCCCCGTCGAGGGGCTGCCCGAGGCACTCGACGCGATCACCCTGCCGACCTGCGTGGCCTCCAGCGGCTCCCACGAGAAGATGCGCCACACCCTGGGCCACACCGGCCTCTACGCACGCTTCGCGGGCCGCATCCACAGTGCCGCCGAGGTCCGCCGCGGCAAGCCCGCCCCGGACCTGTTCCTGCACGCCGCACGGCAGATGGGCGTCGACCCGGCGGCGTGTGCGGTGGTCGAGGACAGCCTGCCCGGTGTCCAGGCCGCCCGCGCCGCCGGCATGCGGGCCTTCGGCTACGCCGGCGGGCTGACCCCGGCCGAGCGGCTCGAAGGCGCCGGCACCGTCGTGTTCCGCGACATGCGCGAGCTGCCGGCCCTCCTCGCCGCAGCCTGACGGCCACACGGCGGCCGTCGGCCTACCCCCGGTACTCCTCCAGCAGGCGCAGCCAGATCTCGCTGATCGTGGGGAAGGCGGGAACCGCGTGCCACAGCCGCGCGATCGGGACCTCCGCCGCGACGGCGACGGTGGCCGAGTGGAGCAGTTCGGCGGCGCCCGGGCCCACGAAGGTGGCGCCGAGGAGGACCTCGCGGTCCAGGTCGACGACCATCCGGGCCCGGCCGCGGTAGCCGTCGGCGTACAGCCCGGCGCCCGAGACCTTGGACAGGTCGTAGTCGACGGCGCGCACCCGGTGGCCGGCCCGTTCCGCCTCGGCCAGGCCGAGGCCGACGGCGGCCGCCTCCGGGTCGGTGAAGACCACCTGCGGGAGGGCCAGGGTGTCGGCGGTCGCCGCGTGCGCGCCCCAGCGGCCGCTGTCGGCTTCGGCCCCCGACGAGGCGCCGCCGGCCGCGCGGGCGGCCGCGCGGGCGGCGATGGCGGCGCCCGCGATCCGGGCCTGGTACTTGCCCTGGTGAGTGAGGAGCGCGCGGTGGTTGACGTCCCCGACGGCGTACAGCCAGTCGTGCCCCGGCACCCGGCAGCTCTCGTCGACCCCGATCCACTCGCCCGGGGCGAGCCCCAGCGTGTCCAGCCCGATGTCCTCGGTCCGCGGCGCCCGGCCCGTCGCCATCAGCAGCTCGTCGCCGACCAGGGTCTCGCCGCCCTCCAGCACCACGGTGACGGGCCCGGTCGAGCCGTCCCGTACGACCGCCTCGACCGCCGCTCCCGTACGCACCACCGCGCCGGCCTCGCGCAGCGCGTCGGCGACCAGCTCGCCCGCGAAGGGCTCCATGCGCGGCAGCAGCCGGGAGCCGCGGACGAGTACGGTGACCTGAGATCCGAGGCCCTGCCAAGCGGTCGCCATCTCGGCGGCCACCACCGAGCCGCCCACGATCAGCAGTCTGCCGGGGACCTCCTGGGCGGAGGTCGCCTCCCGGCTGGTCCACGGGCGGGCCCCGGTGATGCCGGGCAGTGCGGGGATCACGGCCCGCGAGCCGGTGGCGACCACCACCGCGTGCCGGGCGGACAGCACGTGGTGCTCGCCCTCGGGGCTGGTCACGGAGACCTTGCGGATCCCGTAGAGCCGGCCGTGGCCGCGGTACAGGTGGGCGCCGATCGAGTCGAGCCAGTCGGCCTGGCCGTCGTCCTTCCAGCTGCCGGTCCAGTAGTCGCGGTGCGCGAACACCGCCGCCGGGTCCAGCGGACCCCGGGCGGCGGCCGCCAGTCCCGGCACCCGGCGGGCATCGGCCCGGGCCAGCACGGGGCGCAGCAGGGCCTTGCTCGGGACGCAGGCCCAGTAGGAGCACTCGCCGCCCACGAGCTCGCTCTCCACCAGGGCCGTGCTCAGCCCGGCGGCGCGGGTCCGGTCGGCGATGTTCTCGCCGGCCGGCCCCCCACCGAGCACCACGACGTCGTACTCCACGGCTTCGGTCATACGGGCCAGTGTCACCGCCCGGCCGCGCCCGCGTCACGCACTCAGGCCTCCGGCGTGCCGGGCTCCGAGCCCGACTCCCCCGCGGCCTGCTGTCCGGCGGCGATCTTCGCGCGCACCTCGTCCATGTCGAGCGCCCGGGCCTGCCCGATCAGGTCGGTCAGCGCCGCCTCCGGCAGCGCGCCGGGCTGGGCGAAGATGGCCACCTGGTCCCGGACGATCATCAGGGTCGGGATCGAGGTGATCTGGAAGGCCCCGGCCAGCTCCTGCTGCGCCTCGGTGTCGACCTTCGCGAAGACCAGGTCGGGATGGGCCTGCGACGCCCTTTCGAAGACGGGCGCGAACTGCAGGCACGGCCGGCACCAGCCCGCCCAGAAGTCGATCAGCACGAACGGGTTCTCGCTGACCGTCTGGTCGAAGTTTTCCTTGGTGAGCTCGACTGTAGCCACGGTGTCCAGACCTCCTGATAGAGCCGTCTGCTCCTTGAACGATCGGCCTGGCCCCATCATTCCGAGGCGGGCCGGACGGCCTGGAACGGGTGGCCGGCGGGAGTGGTGCGGGCCGTGGTCCAGCGCAGTTCCGTGAAGGCGTCCAGGTTCGCCTCGCCGCCGAAGCGGGCGCCCGTGCCGGAGGCGCCGACCCCGCCGAAGGGGGCCACCGCCTCGTCGTTGACGGTCTGGTCGTTGATGTGCGCGATCCCGGTCGGGATCCGCTCGGCCAGGTCCAGCCCGCGCCCCGCGTCACGCGTCACGATCCCGAGGGAGAGCCCGTACGGGCCCGCCGAGGCGAGCTCGACCGCCTCCTCCTCCGTCGCGAAGGACCGTACGGGCGCGACCGGGCCGAAGACCTCCTCCGCATAGGCGGGGGTGTCGTCGGCGACTTCCGCCAGCACGGTCGGGCGGTAGAAGAGGTCCCGGTGGGTGCCGCCCGCGACGAGTTTGGCGCCCTGCCCGGTGCTCGCCTGCACCAGGGCGTGTACGCGCTCCAGCTGGTCGCGGTCGATCAGCGGGCCCAGGTGGACCTGCTCGCGGTACGGGTCCCCCACCGCCAGCTCCTCGGCCCGCGCGGCGAGCCGTTCCACGTACTCGTCGTACAGCGAGGCGTGCACGAGGTGGCGTCCGGCGGTCATGCAGATCTGGCCCTGGTGGAAGAAGGAGCCCCAGGAGGCCTGGGCGACGGCGGCCTCGACATCGGCGTCGCGGAGCACGACGAGCGCGGAGTTGCCGCCCAATTCCAGGTGTGCACGCGTGAGGTGACGGCCCGCCAGCTCGCCGACCATACGCCCGGTGGCGGTGGAACCGGTGAAGGACACCACCCGGACGCGCGGGTCGGCGACCACCGCGGCCCCGGTCCCGGCGCCCCCGGGCAGGACGTGCAGCAGCCCGCCCGGCAGCCCGGCGGCGGCGAAGACCGCGGCGAGGGCTAGCCCGCCGCTGACGGCGGTCCGGCGGTCCGGCTTGAGCAGCACCGCGTTGCCGAGCGCCAGGGCCGGCGCGACCGAGCGGATCGACAGGATCAGCGGGGCGTTGAACGGGGCCACGACTCCGACCACCCCGGCCGGCACCCGGCGGGTGAAGGACAGCCGGGGCGCCTCGCTGGGCAGCACCTGCCCGGTCGGGCGCGAGGCCAGCGCTGCGGCCTCGTAGCACTCCTGCGCGGCGACGTGCAGCTCGAAGGCGGCCTTGCCGGGTATCGAGCCGGACTCCCGCACCAGCCACTCGCCCAGCTCGTCGGCGTGCGCCGCGAACAGGTCCCCGGCGCGGCGCAGCACGGCCGCCCGCTCGATGTGGGTGGCACGCGCCCAGTCGCGCTGGGCGGCCTCGGCCCGTACGGCGGCCTCCGTGACGTCGGCGGGCGCGGCCAGGTCGATGGTGGCGAGGGTACGGCCGGTGGCGGGTTCGACGACCGGGGCGGCGCCGCCGGTGAGGGTGGGTCCGTCCTGCCAGAGCGTCGGGTCGAGGAGCGGCATGGCGCGGGGCCTCCGGGTGGGGATGGGCGTGGCGGGGGGCGGCAGCATGCGCCATCGTGCCAGACCGAAGGCTCCACTTCTGTTCAGTTATAGGGCAGTTGACAAGCGACAGTGACCGGAAACGATCGACGCCTCCCCGTTCGCTGCCGCTCGCACCCAACCCGCCGAGGAGGCGGGCTCAGCGCTCCAGGACGAGCGCGATGCCCTGCCCGACGCCGATGCACAGCGCCGCCATGCCGGTCCCGGAACCCGCCGCGGCCAGCTGGTGCGCGACCGCCCCGGCCAGCCGGGCCCCGGAGGCACCGAGCGGGTGGCCGATCGCGATGGCGCCGCCGCGCGGGTTGACCACGGCCGGGTCGAGCTCCGGCCATGCGGCCAGGCAGCCCAACGCCTGTGCGGCAAAAGCCTCGTTGAGCTCGAAGGCGGCCAGGTCGCCGAGCGAGCGCCCGGCCTTGGCCAGCGCCCGCTCGACGGCGTCCACCGGGCCCAGGCCGAACAGCTGCGGCTCGATGCCGGTGACGGCCGAGGCGCTGATCCGGGCGAGAGGCTCCCGGCCGGTGGCCGCCAGCCCCGCCTCGTCGGTGAGCAGCAGGGCGGCGGCGCCGTCGTTGAGCGGGGAGGCGTTGCCGGCCGTCACCGTGCCGCTGCCGTCCGTCCGGAAGGCGGGCTTGAGGCGGGCCAGCGCCTCGGGGGTGGATCCCTCGCGGATGCACTCGTCGCGCACCAGGTCCACCCCGGCGTACGGCACGACCTCGTCGTCGTACAGCCCCGCCGCCCAGGCGGCCGCCGCCTTCCGGTGGCTCTCCAGGGCGAAGGCGTCCTGCGCCTCGCGCGTGATCCCGTGCTTGTCGGCGACGAGTTCGGCGCCCTCGCCGAGCGAGCCGGTCCACTCCGCGGGCATGCGCGGGTTGGTCATCCGCCAGCCGAGGGTGGTGGACCACATCTGCTGGTGGCCCGCGGGGAAGGCCCGTTCGGGCTTCTGCACCACCCAGGGGGCGCGGCTCATCGACTCGACGCCGCCCGCGATGGCGACGGAGGCGTCGCCGAGGGCGATGGCGCGGGCCGCCTGGATCACGGCTTCCAGGCCGGAGCCGCAGAGCCGGTTGACGGTGGCCCCGGGGACGCTCACCGGCAGTCCGGCCAGCAGCACGGCCATGCGGGCCACGTCGCGGTTGTCCTCGCCCGCGCCGTTGGCGTCGCCGAAGACCACGTCGTCGATGCGCGCGGGATCGAGGTCCGGCGTACGGTCCACCAGCGCGCGCACCACGTGCGCGGCGAGGTCGTCCGGCCGGACCCCGGCGAAGGCACCGCCGAACTTGCCGATCGGGGTGCGGACGGCGTCGACGACGTAGACGTCGCGGACGGTGCGGATGCTCATGGGTCTCTCCTGGGCGGATCCGTACGGGCGGTGGCGCATCGGTGCCGGTGTGTGCACCGGGAGACGCCGCCGGGCGCGCCTGGTGGGGCGCGCCCGCAGTCTCCGTCCGCACGTCACCGCCTGTCAACGGCCCCCTGGCGGCGGCGACCCGGGTCGCGGCGCTCAGGGCCCGGCCGGGCCGGCCGCGGGTTGGCGAGCCGGGGCCGGCCGAGTCGCGGCCCGGCCGAGTCGCGGCGCGGCCGCCCCGCCGTCGTCAGGTCGACTCGCGCCCGATGGCCGCGGCCGCCATCAGGTCGTACCGCTCCGTGGCCTCCGAGGGCTCGCGCACCGCGTGGTCCACCAGCGACGCCAAGTGGTCGCCGGTCGGCAGCTCGATCTGCACCGTGCTCAGCCGCGGCCGCAGCAGCCGTCCGAGGAGCAGGTCGTCGGCGCCGATGACGGCGACGTCCTCGGGGACGCGCAGCCCCTCGTCCTGCAAGGCCCGCATCAGCAGCATCGCGTACTCGTCGTTGTACGCGAAGACCGCGTCCAGCCCGAGCCCGCGCCAGCGGGCCGCGAGCGCCGCGGCCGAGTCCTCGGAGTAGGCCATGGGGAGGGCCTCCACCTCGGCGCCGGCCACCGAGCGGGCACCCGCCAGCCGGGGCGCGGAGAACAGCTCCAGCCCCTCCTCCTCGGGCACGACCACGCCGATCCGCCGCCGGCCGCGCTCGACCAGGTGGGCGGCGGCCCGTGCGCCGACCTCCTCCTGGTTCATGACCAGCGCGTGTGCCCCCGGCACGCCGACCGGGCCCATGGTGATCACTGCGCGGGCCCCGGCCCGCTTGAGTGTGGCGACGTTGCGCGCGGAGAGCGTGATCTCGCCGAGGGAGATCACCGCCACCGGACGCAGCTCCGCCCAGGCGCGGGCGGCCTCGTCGCCGGTGAGCCCGAGGCTCCCGTACTGGACCACCGTGTAGTCGAGGCGGCGCAGGGCCCGTTCGAGTTCGTTGAGGAAGCCGCTGTACAGCGGCCCGATCGGCACGTGGGAGGTGGGCAGCAGCACGATACGGGTGTGCCCGGCGCGCAGGCTGCGGGCGGCCGCGTGCGGGACGTACCCGAGCTCCTCGGCGGCCTCGCGGACCTTGCGGCGGGTCGGCTCGCTGATGCGGACGGCTTTCGCGTTGTTCAGCACGTACGAGACCGTGGCGCGCGAAACGCCCGCGAGACGGGCCACGTCGGCGCTGGTGGGCACCGGGGGCGGCGGCGCGGCGGTCCCGGAGGCCCGTGTCGGCGGCTTCGGTGTTTTCGATGACTGAGACATTGCCGTGGCATCTTTCCAGACCGGTTGCGCCCGGGGGCTAGCGGATGGCGTGAAACGAGTGCTACACAGTGGTTACACGATTCATTGACACGTGTAACCAGGGTGTCACGTCCCCACATCGGGTGTGTCACCCCACGTGTCCCGCCGTGCCGCCGCCCTGTCGCGCTCCGTCGCACCCCCGCCGTCGCGACGGGGCGGCGCGCACCCCTCGCATCAGTCACCCACCTCCCGTACGTCCCCGCAGGTACCCCTCATCCGCACGCACCCGCCCAGGAGGGCACCGTGGCCCTTTCCTCCCCCGGCACCGGCAACGCCACCGCCGCCACCACCGACGCATCCGCGCCGTCCGGCCCCGGACGCGGGCTGCTCCCGCTGCTGCTGGTCGGAAATTCCGCGATGTACGCGCTCTACGTGGGCGTCGCCGGCGTCCTGCTCGCGCTCCAGGTGGAAGACATCGACCCCGCGAACAAGGTGTCGAACTTCGGCCTGATCGCAGGGGTCTCGGCGATCTTCGCGACGGTCTTCAACCCCGTCGCAGGCGCGCTGTCCGACCGCAGCGGACGGCGCAACCCCTGGATCCTCGGCGGCGGCCTCGCCGCCGTACCGGCGATGTTCCTGCTCGGCTTCGCCGACACGATCCTGCTGATCACGATCGCCTGGTGCCTCGGCCAGGCCGTCATGAACATCTACCAGGCCGCCATCACCTCCGTCGTGCCCGACCGGGTGCCGATGAGCGCCCGCGGCAAGGCCTCGGCCGCGGTCGGCCTGGGCCTGCCGTTCGGCTCCACGCTGGGCGCGCTGATCGGTGCGGCCTTCTCCGAGGACTACCGCACCGGCTACCTCGTCTTCGGCGCGCTCGTCGCGGGGGCCGCGGTCCTCTTCACCGCCTGCACCCGCGAACAGCGACTCCCGGCCCGCGCGCCCCTGCCCGTCAAGGCCCAGCTCGCCGCCTTCGCGAGCGCGCTGCGCGACCACGACTTCCGCTGGGCCTTCATCGGGCGGGCGCTCCTGATCCTCGGCTACTTCGCCGTGAGCGGGTACCAGCTGTACATCCTTCAGGACCACACCGTGCTGCCCGACGGCATGGAGCCGGAGGCCGCGGTCGCGGTGATGATGCCTCTGACCAGCGTGGCGATGGTCGTCTCCACGGTCCTGGGCGGCTATCTCTCCGACCGATTCGACCGCCGCAAGCTCTTCGTCGGCGCGTCCGCCCTGCTGTCCGCGGTGGCGCTGGTGATCCCGGCCGTGTCGACCGGCTGGACCGCGATGCTGGCCTTCTCGGCCGTCAACGGGCTCGCGTTCGGCTGCTACATGGCCGTGGACACGGCGCTCGTGACGATGGTGCTCCCCAAGGCCGAGGACGCGGCCCGGGACATGGGCGTGCTCAACATCGCCAACGCCGGGCCGCAGATCATCGCGCCGTTCATCGCCTCGGTCATCGTCTCGCTCAGCGGCGGATACACCGCCCTGTTCGTCGTCGCGGCCGTACTGGCGGTGGCGGGCGCCCTGGCCGTGATGCCGATCCGCAGCGTGCGCTGACGCGCGACGCCGCCTTCGATCCCTCCCCGCCGAACAGTCCCACCGACGACTCAGACGGCACAGACAGCACAGAGAAGGGCACCACCGTGCAGCTGCACACCCACACCTGGGGCGAGGGCGACCGCATCGCCCTGCTGATCCACGGCATCATGGCGGACCACCGGACCTGGCGCCGGGTCGGTCCCGCCCTCGCCGACCGCGGCTACCGCGTCATCGCCGTGGACCTGCGGGGCCACGGGGCCAGCGGCCGCGGTGAGTACGGCCCGCAGCTGTACGCCGACGACGTGGCCGACACGCTGCCCGCCGGTGCCGAGCTCGCCATCGGCCACTCCCTGGGCGGTCTGACCCTGTCGCTCGCGGTGGACCGGCTGAAGCCGAAGCGGGCGGTGTTCTCCGACCCGGCCTGGTACCTCGCCGCTCCCGCCGAGGGCTTCGGGCCGGAGCTGTTCGCGCAGTTCAAGACGGCGCCCAAGGAGCAGATCCAGGCGATGAACCCGCGCTGGGAGGAGGCGGACGTCGACATCGAGCTGGAGACTCTGGCGGTGTGGGACGAGGCGACGGCACTGGGCCTCGCCCCGCTGATGGGATCGGATCTGATGCCGGCCGCGCCGGCGGTCCCCTCGCTGGTGCAGCTCGCCGATCCGAGCCACCTGATCACGCGGGAGCGGGCGGAGATCCTCAAGGGCCGCGGTTTCGAGGTGCGTTCGGTCGCCGGGGCCGGACACACCATCCACCGCGACGACTTCGACGGGTTCATGTCCTCTCTGGAGGGCTGGATCTAGTCACGCGCGGCCACTCCCCACTACGGTCTCCCTACTGAGCGGTAACCGGTCATGGGGGAGTGGTCGCGGTGTCGGATTCTTCAGTGCAGGCAACAGCACCGGCGGCCGTGGCCGGTACCGACGACCCCTCCGGCCTGGTCGAGATGGCGGCCGCGCTCGCCGAAGGCCTCGTATCGTCACGGCAGTTGACGCAACGGTCCCTGCGCCGGATCGCGGCCGCGCAGCCGGAGCTCAACGCCTTCCGTACCGTACGGGCCGAGGCCGCTCTGGCGGAGGCGGACGCGGCGGACCGGCGGCTGGCCGCCGGGGAGCGGCGGCCGCTGCTGGGCGTTCCGCTCGCCGTCAAGGACGACATGGACGTGACCGGCGAGCCGACCGCCTTCGGCTGCGCGGGTGACTTCGCCGCGAAGACCGCCGACAGTGAGGCGGTACGCAGGCTGCGCGCGGCCGGCGCCGTGATCGTCGGCAAGACCCAGACCCCGGAGCTGGGGCAGTGGCCCTTCACCGAGGGCGACGCCTTCGGCGAGACCCGCAATCCATGGAACCCCGCCTACACGCCCGGCGGTTCCTCGGGCGGCTCCGCGGCCGCGGTGGCTGCGGGGCTGGTCCCGGCGGCGCTCGGGTCGGACGGAGCGGGCTCGGTACGGATCCCCGCGGCCTGGACCCACCTGGTAGGCGTGAAGCCGCAGCGCGGGCGGATCTCCACCTGGCCGGAGCCGGAGTCGTTCCACGGGCTCACGGTCAACGGCGTACTGGCCCGCACGGTCGCCGACGCTGCGCTCCTGCTGGACGCCGCGAGCGGCCCGCATCCCGAGGATCTGCACCGGCCGGCCCGCATCTCGGCCGTCGAGGCGGCCGGACGCGCCCCGCGCAGGCTGCGGATCGCCCTCTCCTTCGCGATGCCCTTCACGGCGACACCCAAGTCCCTGGATCCGGAGGTCCGTTCGGCGGTGGAGCGGCTGGCCGGGCGGCTGGAGTCGCTGGGCCACGAGGTGGTCCCGGAGGACCCCCGCTACGGCCCGATCGGCCTGACCTTCGTCCCCCGCGCGACCACGGGCGTACGGGACTGGGCGTCCCGGGTGCCGGACCGGGCGCTGCTGGACCCGCGCACGCACGAGGCCGTACGGACGGGCCGGATCCTGGGCGGCCTGCCGCTGCGGATCTCCCGCCGGGCGGAGTCGGTGCTGCGGCGGCGGGTCGGCGAGATCTTCGGCCGCTTCGACGTGGTCCTGACCCCGACGACGGCCACTCCCCCGCTGCGGATCGGCGCGCTGACCGGCCTGGGGGCGATGGCCACGGACCGGGCGATGATCACCGCCTGCCCGTACGCCTGGATGTGGAACGTCCTGGGCTGGCCCGGGGTGAACATTCCGGCGGGATTCACGGCATCCGGACTCCCGCTGGGCGCCCAGCTGTTGGGTCCTGGCGAGGCGGAGCCGACGCTGCTGGCCCTGGCCGCACAGGTGGAGGCAGCGGAGGGCTGGGCGACGAAGCGGCCGGGCTGAGGTCCCGTACCGAGGCCTGGGGGTGAAGTTCCGGGAGGAGGCCAGGTGTTGCTCCGCGGACGCGGCCGTCAGCTGCTGATCAGGTGCACCGGGTCCCCGAGCCGGACCCGTCCCGGGCGGGCGACCGCGGCCAGGGCGTCCAGCCGGGTGTCGTGCGCCCGCGCGAGGGCGCGCAGGATCAGCGGAGAGTGCGGCAGGCCGGGCTGAGCCTCGTTGGTCATCACACACCGCTCGCTGGAGCGCTCGAACCACACCCCCGACAGACCGCCCCGGGTCCAGGGCCGGATTCCGCCTGCCGGGGCCCGGAGCCAGTAACCTCACCCGGATGACGGCACTTTCCCACCACGGCAACCACCCCCTCGACCAGCCCGGCCGCGACGGGGCCACCGCAACCACCGAGGCCGATCCGCACGCCATCGGCCCGGTGCGGACCGAGTACGCACCCGACCACGACGGGGATCCCGACCCCGGGGAAATCGTCTGGACCTGGGTCCCGTACGAGGAGAACGACGGCCGCGGCAAGGATCGCCCCGTACTGGTGGTGGCGCGGGAGGCGGGCGGGAGCACGCTGCTCGCCGTCCAGCTGTCGAGCAAGCGCCACGACACCGACCGGGAGTGGGTGCCGATCGGCTCCGGCCCCTGGGACGCGGCGGGACGGGAGTCCTGGGTGAATCTGGACCGGGTGCTGCGCGTGCACGAGTCGGGCATGCGCCGCGAGGCGTGCGCACTGGACCGCGCCCGCTTCCGCCTGGTGACCGACCGGCTCCGGCTCCGCTACGGCTGGCACTGACCCGTCCGCACCGCCCGGCGCCGCCGCTCGCGCACGCGGGGACGCCGTAGCTCCCCGGCGGCGGCCCCCCGTGCGGGGCTCGAGCGGGCCCGGCTGCGGCCCGGGAGGGGGCGCGGCCCGGGCGGATTCGGGAGGACCGGGTTCGGAAGGCCCGGCTCGGGCGGGCGCTCAGGCCGGGAAGGCGCGGTCGAAGGGCTCGCGGGTGCGCGGGTCGCGGTCCAGGATGCCGAACACGACCCGCTCGAAGACGTCCGCGAAGCGGCCCGACAGGAGCGCCCGGAAGGCCTCCGCCACGTCCGCCGGGTCGTTCTGGAACACCCCGCAGCCCCAGGCCCCCAGCACCAGCCGCTGGTACCCGGCCAGCGCCGCCACCTCCAGGACGCGTTCCCCGCGCCGCAGCAGCGCCCCCGGTATCCCGGACGCCCGCTGCGGCTCCTGCCGCCGGATCGTGCCCGCGTTCGGCGCCGGGGAGGTGAGGAAACCGGCCCGGAAGGGCGTCTCCAGCAGCGCGCCCCGGTCATCCCGGAAAACGGGCACCCCGGGCGAGTGAATCACCCGGTCGGTGTAGAAGGTGCTGCGCTCCGCGCGGTGGACCTCGTCGTACTCCGGAGCCTCCAGCAGCGTCTCGTACAGCGCCGAGGCGCGGCACAGGGCCTCCTCCTGGGCCTTGGCCCCGCGGACGTAGCCGCCCCCCGGATTCCGGGCCGATGCGAAGTTCAGCACGGCCACCCGGGCCGTCCCCGCGGGCTGGTCCAAGCCCTCGACCGCCAGCCTGCGCACCGCGACCGTGCTGCTCTCGCCCGTCACCTCGAAGGCCGTCCGGGCGGCCCCACCGATGAGCCCTTCGTCTGGAATGACCTGGTTTGGTCCATATATCCTGGTTCCCGCCTTGGCCTCCGCCAGGGCGGCGGCCAGGGAGACCTGCCGTCCCGACCGCGTCCGGTAGCCACCAGCCGCCAGGATGTCCGAGTTCTCCCGCGCGATCTCACGCAATCTACTGCTCACACCGCCCTCCTCCGTACTCGGATCTCCGGCGGCAAAGGCATTGTTGACCGGGAGACGGGTAAGCACGGGTGACGTCACGGCCGACGACGGGAGACGAGGACCCGCTCATGTCACAGGCACAGGACCCACCCGAACCATCCATCACCGAGACCCAGGCCGAGGATCTGATCCACGGCATCTGCTTCAAGACCGGCCCGCCCCGCCTCCTCGGAGCGGAGCTCGAATGGCTGGTCGTGGACGCCGAACGACCCGAGGAGCCCCTCTCGTCCGAGCGGCTGCGCGCCGCGCACGCCGCCGCCCGGGCCCTGCCCCTGCACTCCCGGGTGACCGTGGAGCCCGGCGGCCAGCTGGAACTCAGCTCGGCCCCCGCCGGCTCCCTCACCCGCTGCGTGGACGGGCTGCAGGCCGATCTCACCGCCGTACGGGCCGCCCTCGCCGCCCAGGGCATGGTCCTGCGCGGCGAGGGCCAGGATCGGCGCCGCCCGTACCGCCGGCTGCTGGCCAGCCCGCGCTACGACGCGATGGAGGCCTACTTCGACCGCACCGGCCCGGCCGGGCGCTCCATGATGCGCGGCTCTGCCTCCGTGCAGGTCTGCGTGGACGCCGGGCACGAGGAGCCCGGCGCGCTCGGCCACGGCCGGCGCTGGCGGCTGGCCCACCTGCTGGGCGCGGTCCTGGTGGCCGCCTTCGCCAACTCCCCCGCCGACGAGGGCCCGTACGCCGGTTGGCGCAGTGCCCGCCAGGGTAACTGGGCGGACATCGACAGCCGCCGCGCCCTCGCCCCGCCGCTGGACGCCGCGCCGCGCGGCGGCTGGACCCGGCAGGCGCTGGACACCGAGGTGATGTGCGTACGGTCGTACGACGGCGGGACGTGGGCGGGCCCCCGGGGGATGACCTTCCGCGACTGGCTGCGCGGGAGCGGCCCGGCCGCCGGGGGCGGGCTGCGGCCCCCCACCGCGGAGGACCTGGACTACCACCTGACCACGCTGTTCCCGCCGGTCCGGCCGCGCGGCCACCTGGAGCTGCGGATGATCGACGCACAGCCCGGCGACGACGGCTGGCTGGTCCCGGTCGCCGTCGTGCACGCGCTGTTCGACGATCCGGAGGCCGCCGAGACCGCGTACCGCGTGGCCAAGGCGCTGGCCGACACGTACGGGACCCGGCCCGCGCCCCGCAATCCGCTCTGGCGGTCGGCGGCCCGGCACGGGCCGGCCGATCCAGAGCTCCGGGCGGCCGCCAAGGCCTGCTTCCTGGCCGCCGGCGAGGCGCTGCCGCGCCTCGGCGCGAGCGCCCACGTCCGGGACACGGTCGGCGCCTTCACCGAGCGGTACGTCCTGCGCGGCCGCTGCCCGGCCGACGACCCGCCCGTCCAGCGGCCCGACCAGCGGCCCGACCGGCGACCCGAGCGGCGCCCTGACCAGCTGCCCGACCACCACGCCCGCCGCCACTCCCCATCCCACCGCCCGGCCACCGGGAAGGAGGCCCGCCCGTGACCACCGGATCCCAGCCCGGCCTGCGGGAACGGGCGGCCGCCGCCCTGACCGCCGCGCGCGCCCGTACCGCCGTGCTCACCGACACCGTGACCGATGAGGACCTCACCGCGCAGCACTCCCCCCTCATGTCCCCGCTGGTCTGGGACTTGGCGCACATCGGGAACCAGGAGGAGCTCTGGCTGCTGCGCCGCGTCGCCGGGCGCGACTTCATGCGCCCCGAGATCAACTCCCTCTACGACGCCTTCCAGCACTCCCGCTCCGAGCGGCCGAACCTCCCCCTGCTCGGGCCCGCCGAGGCCCGCCGGTACGCGGCCGAAGTGCGCGGCCGGGTCTTCGACCTGCTGGAGCACACGCCGCTGGAGGGCAGTGCGCTCCTCGACGACGGCTTCGCCTTCGGCCTGATCGCCCAGCACGAACAGCAGCACGACGAGACCATGTTGATCACCCATCAGCTCCGACGGGGCCCAGCCGTGCTGACCGCCCCGGACCCGGACGCGCCGTACGACCCGCCACCCGCAGCCGAAGCCCTCGTCCCCGGCGGCCCGTTCACCATGGGCACCTCCACCGAGCCGTGGTCGCTGGACAATGAGCGGCCGGCCCACACCCGGGAGACGGCGCCGTTCTGGATCGACGCGGCGCCGGTGACGAACGGCGCGTACCTGGCCTTCATCGCCGACGGCGGCTACCAGGACGAGCGCTGGTGGGCGGCGGCGGGCTGGGAGCAGATCCGCCAACACGGCATCGGGGCACCCCTGTTCTGGCACCGGGAGGCCGGCCAGTGGCTGCGCCGCCGCTTCGGGGTGACCGAGCCGGTGCCCGACACGGAGCCGGTGGTGCACGTCAGCTGGTACGAGGCCGACGCCTACGCCCGCTGGGCGGGACGCCGGCTGCCCACGGAGGCGGAGTGGGAGAAGGCCGCCCGGCACGATCCGGCGAGCGGCCGCTCGACCCGCTACCCGTGGGGCGACGCCGACCCGACCCCGGCGCACGCCAATCTGGGCCAGCGCCACCTGCGCCCGGCCCGCGCGGGCAGCTATCCGGCCGGCGCCTCCCCGCTGGGGGTGCGCCAGCTCATCGGCGACGTGTGGGAGTGGACGGCCTCCGATTTCCTGCCGTATCCGGGATTCCGGGCCTTCCCGTACCGCGAGTACTCGGAGGTGTTCTTCGGTCCGGAGCACAAGGTCCTGCGCGGCGGTTCCTTCGCGGTGGACCCGGTGGCCTGCCGGGGCACCTTCCGCAACTGGGACCTGCCCGTCCGGCGGCAGATCTTCTCCGGCTTCCGCACCGCGAGGGACGTCTGATGTGCCGTCATCTCGCTTACCTGGGAGCGGAGATACCCCTGGGAAGGCTGCTGAGCGAGCCCAAGCACTCGCTGGTGCGCCAGGCCTGGGAGCCCCGCCGCCAGCGCAGCGGCACCGTCAACGCCGACGGCTTCGGGGTCGGCTGGTACGCGGAGGGCGATCCCGTTCCCGCGCGCTACCGCCGGTCCGGGCCCATCTGGGCGGACCTGGCCTTCACCGATCTCGCCCGTGTGGTCCGCAGCGGCGCCGCGCTGGCCGCCGTACGCGATGGCACGCGGCCGGGCGCCGACGGGGAGGCCGCGGCGGCGCCGTTCGCGGACGGGCCGTGGCTGTTCAGCCACAACGGCTCGGTGCGGGACTGGCCGGACTCGGCGGCTCCGCTCGCGCTCGGCCTGCCGCCCGAGGAACTGCTCCAGCTGGCCGCGCGCACGGATTCGGCGCTGGTCTGGGCGCTGGTCCTGCACCGGCTGCGCTCGGGGGACGCTCCCGGCACGGCGCTGGCCGAGACGGTCAGGGAACTGGCCGAGGCGGCCCCCGGCTCCCGGCTGAACCTGCTGCTGACGGACGGCGTCACGATCGCCGCTACGGCCTGGGGCGATTCGCTCTGGTACCTGGCCGACGCGGAGGCGCACCGCGTGGTGGTGGCGTCCGAGCCCTACGACGACGATGCCCGCTGGTGTGAAGTTCCCGACCTGACCCTGCTGACCGCCACCCGTACCCGGGTCGACCTGACCCCGCTCAAGGAGACCCCGCTGAGGGAGAAGGAGCGCCAGTGAGTGACTTCCAGTTGACCCGGACCCTCGACGAGCACGCCGCCGAGACCGCGCTGCGCGCGGACGTACTGCACGGGATGACGCACACCCCCAAGGTGCTGCCCCCCAAGTGGTTCTACGACGCGCGGGGCAGTGAACTCTTCGAGCAGATCACCCGGTTGCCCGAGTACTACCCCACGCGCGCGGAGCGGGAGATCCTGCTGGAGCGGGCGCAGGAGATCGCCTCGGTGAGCGGGGCGCGGACGCTGGTGGAGCTGGGGTCCGGTTCCTCGGAGAAGACCCGGCACCTGATCGAGGCGCTGCCCGCGCTGGACACCTACATCCCGGTGGACGTGAGCGAGAGCGCCCTGCGCGGCGCGGCGCAGACCCTGCTGGCGGCGCATCCCGGGCTGCGGGTGCACGCGCTGCTGGCCGACTTCACCGGCGCCCTGCGCCTGCCGGAGTCCCCCGGGCCCCGGCTGGTGGTGTTCCTTGGCGGCACGATCGGGAATCTGCTGCCGCCGGAGCGGGCGGTCTTCCTGGCGTCCGTACGGGCGATGCTGTCGCCCGGGGACGCGCTGCTGATCGGCACGGACCTGGTCAAGGACGAGGCCGTGCTGGTGGCGGCGTACGACGACGCGCAGGGCGTGACGGCCGAGTTCAACAAGAACGTGCTGGCCGTCATCGACCGGGAGCTGGGCGCGGACTTCCACACCGCCGACTTCGCGCACGCGGCGGTGTGGAACCGGGAGCAGGAGTGGATCGAGATGCGGCTGCGGGCCCGGTCGGAGGTGCTGGTGAAGATCCGGGCGCTGGATCTGGTGGTGCCGTTCGAGGCGGGCGAGGAGATCCTGACGGAGATCTCCGCGAAGTTCCGTCAGGAGGGCTTGCGCAAGGAACTGGCTGCCGCCGGGCTGGAGTTGACCCAATGGTGGACGGATGCCGCGGGCCGCTTCGCGCTGTCGCTCTCGGTCGCCGACGGCGACGGCGACGGCGGCGGGGGCGTGGGCGGGGGCGTCGGCGTGGGCGTGGGCGACGATGACGACGCCGACCCGGCGGCCTGAGCGGGGATGCCGGGCAGCGGTGGTGAGGTGACGGCCGTGGCGACGGCCTCCTGAGCCGCGGCCGCGAGGTCCCGCCGGTCCGCGTACCGGCCCGGCGGGATCCGCGGCAGCAGTCTGACCTCGGCCCGCACCCCGCGGGCCCGGGCGATCCGCCAGAGCGAGGCGGTCAGCGGGTCGTCCCCGACGAAGGCCGGCTCCCCGGCCGTGTCCCCCTCGTCCCGCAGGTAGGCGAGGCACACGGGCTGTACGGGGACCCGCGCGTCCAGAGCCGACTGGAAGGCGGCCCGGCGGAAGGTGCCCCGGGCGCGCCCGCACCAGGTGGAGCCCTCGGGGAAGACGGTGACCCGGTCGCCGGCCAGCAGCACGCGGGTGACGGCCGCGACGGTGTCGGGCAGGGCGCGGAGCCGGTCGCGTTCGATGAACAGGGTCCCGGCCCGCCCGGCGAGCCGGCCGAGGACCGGCCAGGCCCGGATGTCGCTCTTGGCCAGCATCCGGCAGGGCAGGACGGCGGCGACGAGCGGGATGTCCAGCCAGGAGATGTGGTTGGCGACGACGAGGCGGCCGCCGTCGGGGCCGGGGCCCCCGTGCACGGTGATCCGTATCCCGAAGGCCCGAACCAGCGCCGCCGACCAGGCCCGCACCACCGCGTGGCGGGGGCGGGCCGGCAGCAGCCGGACCGGCGGGGCGCCCAGGATCCCGGCGAGGAGCAGGGAGACGGCGGCGGCGAGCCGGAGCACCGCGCGCGGGATGCTCGCGGTGCCCCCCTCGTGGCCGGCGCAGGCCTCGGGGGTGCAGGGCGAGGTGGGCAGCCATACGCTCATGCGCCCGGGGCGAGCGAGAGGAAGTGCTTGAGGTAGCGCGGGTTCGTGCGGCGCAGGGAGAGCAGCACGTACAGGTCCGCGCAGCCGAACCCCGCGTCGAGGGCGGGCTCTCCGCAGACCCATGCGCCGAGGCGCAGGTAGCCGCGCAGCAGCGGGGGCAGCTCCATGCGGGCGGGGAAGGCGATGCCCGCGGGGTTCCAGAGCAGGTGCGGGGTGACCCGGTACTCCTTGGGGGCGAGGGCGCGGGCCAGGGCGGCCTCGCGGGTGGCGGCGGCCAGCAGCCCGCCGTCGGCGAGCGGTATCGAGCAGCAGCCGGAGAGCCAGTTGTGCCCGGAGCGGTCCATGTAGCGGGCGAGGCCGGCCCAGACGAGGGCGATGACGGCGCCGTTGCGGTGGTCGGGGTGGACGCAGGAGCGGCCGGCCTCGACGAGTCCGGGGCGGATGGGGGCGAGGGCCGAGAGGTCGAACTCGCCCTCGGCGTAGAGGCGTCCGGCGACGGCGGCGCGCTCGGGGGGCAGCAGCCGGTAGGTGCCGACGACCTGCTCGGTCTCCTCCTCGACGACGAGGAGGTGGTCGCAGTACGCGTCGAAGGCGTCCGAGTCGAGGCCGGGCTCGGGCCCGTCCAGGCGGGCGCCCAGCTCACCGGCGAAGACCTGGTGGCGCAGGCGCTGGGCGGCGCGCACCTCGGCCTCGTCGCGGGCGAGGCGGACGGCGTAGCGGGGGCCCGGGGCGGGGGCGGCAGCGGGGGCCTGGACCGGGACCTGGACCGGGACCGCGGGGGTGGCGACCGGGGCGGTGGGGAGAACGGGGGACGGGGACGGGGACAGGGACAGGGGTGCGATGGTCATGGCGGCTCCTGAACCGGGCACGGTGGGCCAGGCCGGCAGGTGTGTGGCCTGGCTCCCTTACTTCTTCCGTGACCGGCTGGATTCGACATGACCGCTCAGCGGCCCTCGGATGTGCGGACGCTGAACAAGACGCCGCCCCCCGGGTCCGGCGCGGGCCGGCCCGGCTCAGCGGTCGGAGCTGAGCACCTTGCTGATCGTCTCGGAGGCTGTGCCTGCCGCCTGCTTGGGGTCCTGGCCGGTGAGGACGGCCGTCATGAAGGGCTTGATCGGGTTCTTGGCCTCGATCTCGGCCCAGCGCGCGGAGTTCGGGGTGGCCCGGCCCTGGGCGGCTCCGGGGACCATGCTGGTGGCGCCCTCGTTGCCTTCGACGACGTGGGCGAGGCTGGTCTTGTTCGGTACGTAGCTCATCGTGCGGGCGAGTTCGGTCTGCCACTTCTCGCTGACCAGTGCGGTGATCACGTCGACCGCGTGCTTGCGCTGCTTCGTGCGCTCCGGGATGATCAGGTCGGAGCCGCCGGTCAGCACGGAGCCGACCTTGTCGGAGGTCTTGCCGGGGATCGGGAAGAAGCCCAGCTTGCCCTTGAGGGTGGGGTTGGCCTCCTCGATCGCGGCGGCCTGCCCGGGCGGGGCGATGATCTGGGCGACCCGGCCGCGGGCGAAGACCTCGGACTGCGGCGGCGTCTCCTCGTCGGCGTCCTTGGGGCCGTCGCCGAGGCCCTGGAGCTGTTTGTAGAAGTCCATGCCGGCCAGGGCCTTCTCGTCGTCCAGGGTGCCGGTCCAACGGCCGCCGGTCTCGACGGCGAGTTCGCCGCCCTCGTCCCAGATGAAGCCGGCGAGGACGTACCAGTTCTGACCGGCGAGGTAGATGCCCTGCTGGTCGCCCTTGTCGAGCTTCTGGGTGGTCTGGATCCACTCGGCGCGGCTCTTGGGCACCGACTTGATCCCGGCGCTCGCGAAGAGGTCCTTGTTGTAGATCACGACCCGGTTCGCGGCGTACCACGGCACGCCGTACTGGGCGCCGTTGACGCTTCCCGGGTCGGAAAGGCCCCTGAGCCAGTCCTTGTTGCCCCACTGGCGCAGGCCTTCGAGGGTCAGTTCGGAGAGGCCGCCGGTCTCGATGTACTGGGCCACCTGGGTGTTGCCGACCTCGATGACGTCCGCGCCCTCCTTGCCGGTGCCCTTCAGCACGGCGTTGACCTTCTCGCCGATGCCCGTCCATTCCTGGATCCTGACCTCCAGGTCGACGCCGGGGTGCTCCTTCTCGAAGGTGTCGGTGAACTTGTCGGTGAAGTCCTCCGAGGCGCTGCCCTTCATCAGCCAGAGCGTCACCTTCTGCGTACCTCCGCCCTGGCCGGCCAACTGGCTGCATCCCGTCAGGGTGGTCGCGGCCGCGAGTGCGGTGCACACGGCGAGGAAGCGCATCTTCACGAAGGTCACCTTCTGGTGGGTCGATGTCAGATGGCTTGAAATTGGCATAGACCAATGGGCCGGTCAAGGGACTTTCGCTCCGGATTGTTCACGCAAAGCTCGCGGAGCCGGACTTACTGGGGCACCGTAGAACCTGGCCCTAGCCACCCACTGTCGGGAGACCCCCATGTCCAATCACACGTACCGGGTGACCGAGATCGTCGGCACCTCCCACGAGGGCATCGATCAGGCCATCCGCAACGGGATCGCCCGGGCAGGGCAGACCGTGCGGAACCTGGACTGGTTCGAGGTCGTCCAGGTGCGCGGGCACATCGAGAACGGCGAGATCGCCCACTACCAGGTGGGGCTCAAGGTCGGCTTCCGCCTCGACGGCGAGGACTGAGCCGGTCCCCGCCGCTCCCATCCGGGGTCGCCCGTCCCCCGGCGCCGCGCTCAGGTCCGGCCTTCATTCTCCTGGGCGTCCTTGAGCTCGGGTGCCTCCGCCGCCCAGTCCGCGAGGACCACCCGGAAGCCCGCCGCGCGCGCCGCCTGGACGACCAGCTCGTCGTCGTCCACGAACATGCGCACCTCCCGGCCCCGGGCGATCCGCTGGAGCACCTCCAGCTTGGTCGTCCGGGCCGGCCGCCGGTCCTGGTTCCCGCGCATCCACACCCGGCCCTCGGGCAGACCGTGCCGGGCGAGCCAGTCCACCGTGTCCGCGCGGCACCGCTCCGGGCGGCCGGTCAGGTAGACCACCTCGCAGTCGGCCGCGCTCTCCACCGCCACCGCCAGCGCCACCCCGCGCCCGAGCGGCGGATCGGCGGGGGCCGCACCGAAGAAGCCGGCCCAGTCGCGCGGGCGGCGCTCCAGGAAGTGCTGGCGGTGACCGGTGTCCGCGAGGGTGTTGTCGATGTCGAAGAGTGCCAGCGGCCGGCGCGTGTTCTCGCTCATCCGGCAACCCTAGACGGCCTGGGCACAGGGGCACGGGCCGGGAATCCTGACGGCCCCCGGACGTTGAGACGTGTGTGATCCGAACACTCTCGATACTCGACCGGTCCCGCACCCGCGAGGGGTACGGGGCCCCGCAGGCCCTGCGCGACACCGTGGAGCTGGCCCGCGTGGCCGAGGAGCTCGGCTACCACCGGTTCTGGGTGTCGGAGCACCACAGCGTGCCCGGGGTCGCCGGCTCCGCACCCACCGTGCTGGCCGCCGCCGTGGCCGGGGCGACCCGGCGGATCCGGGTCGGCACGGGCGGGGTCATGCTGCCCAACCACCAGCCGCTGGTGGTCGCGGAGCAGTTCGGGGTCCTGGAGGCGCTGTTCCCCGGGCGGATCGACATGGGGCTCGGCCGTTCGGTCGGCTTCACCAACGGGATCCGGCGGGCCCTGGGCCGTGACACCGGCGACGCCGACCGGTTCGAGGAGCAGCTGGACGAGCTGCTGGGCTGGCTCGACGGAAGCCAGCAGGCCCATCCGGAGGTGCACGCCCGACCCGCCGAGGGGCTGCGGATACCGGCCTACGTACTGGCCACCGGCGAGGGGGCCGGGATCGCCGCCCGGGCCGGGCTGCCGCTGGTGGTGGGGGACCTGCGGGCCCGCGGCAGGGTCATCGAGGTGGTGGGGACGTACCGCGAGGAGTTCCGGCCTTCGGCGTGGGGCGCGGAGCCGTACGTCGTGGTCTCCGGGACGGTGGCGGTGGCCGGCACGCCGGAGGAGGCCCGGCGCATCCTGGTCCCGGAGGCGTGGTCCCTCGCCTATTCGCGCACCCGCGGCAGCTTCCCGCCGCTCCGCCCGGCCGAGGAAATCGAGGCCCTGACCATGACCCCCAAGGAGCGGGAGCTGTACGAGGGCGCGCTGGCCGGGCACATCCACGGCACCGGGGAGCAGGTCGCGGCCGAACTGGCCGAGGTGGCCGGGCTCACCGGGGCGGACGAGCTGCTGGTCACCACCTCCACCTACGACCGGACGGCGCTGCTCGACTCCTACCGCAGGCTGGCGCGGATCACGGGCCTCTAAACTGGGGCGAATGCACCACTCCCCGGATCGCCGCGCCGCCGAGCCCTCCCCAGCCCACGACCTCTTCGTACGGGTCCGGGGCGCCCGGGAGCACAACCTGCGCGGCGTGGACGTGGACATCCCGCGCGACGCGCTGACCGTGTTCACCGGCGTCTCCGGCTCCGGGAAGAGCTCGCTCGCCTTCGGCACGCTCTACGCCGAGGCCCAGCGCCGGTACTTCGAGTCCGTGGCCCCGTACGCCCGCCGCCTCATCCACCAGATCGGCGCGCCGAAGGTGGACTCCGTGACCGGGCTGCCGCCCGCCGTCTCCCTGGAGCAGCGCCGCTCCTCCCCCGGCTCGCGCTCCTCCGTCGGCACGGTGACCCTGCTGTCCAACTCCCTGCGGATGCTGTACTCCCGGGCCGGCACCCATCCCCCGGGAGCGCAGCGGCTCGACTCCGACGCCTTCTCCCCCAACACCACGGCGGGGGCTTGCCCTTCGTGCCACGGACTGGGCCGGATCCACCGCACCAGCGAGGAACTCCTCGTACCGGACGCCGGGCTGTCGATCCGTCAGGGGGCCATCGCCGCGTGGCCGGGCGCCTGGCAGGGCAAGAACCTGCGGGACATCCTGGAGGCGCTGGGCCATGACGTGGACCGGCCGTGGCGGGAGCTGCCGGCGAAGGACCGCGAGTGGATCCTGTTCACCGAGGAGCAGCCGGTGGTCACCGTGCACCCGGTGCGGGAGGCAGAGCGGATCCAACGGCCCTACCAGGGCACCTACATGAGCGCCCACCGCTACGTGATGCGGACCTTCGCGGACAGCAAGAGCGCCACCCTGCGGGCCCGCGCCGAGAGGTTCCTCGCCGATGCGCCGTGCCCGGCGTGCGAGGGGCGGCGGCTGCGGCCTGAGGCGCTGGCCGTGACCTTCGCGGGCCGCGGCATCGCCGAGCTGGCGGCACTGCCGCTGACCGGCCTGGACGGCGTACTCGCCGCAGCGCGTCCGGACGGGGAGGCGGCGCGGGTGCTCGCCGAGGACCTGCGCTCCCGTATCGGGCCCGTCGTAGAGCTCGGGCTCGGCTACCTGAGCCTGGACCGCACCGCGCCCACCCTGTCCGCGGGCGAGCTCCAGCGGCTGCGGCTGGCCACCCAGCTGCGGTCGGGGCTGTTCGGGGTGGTGTACGTCCTGGACGAGCCGTCGGCGGGGCTGCACCCGGCGGACACCGAGGCGCTGCTCGGCGTACTGGACCGGCTGAAGGAGGCGGGGAACACGGTCTTCGTCGTGGAGCACCACCTGGACGTGGTGCGGCATGCGGACTGGCTGGTGGACGTGGGGCCGCTGGCCGGGGAGCACGGCGGGCGGGTGCTGTACAGCGGTCCGCCGCAAGGGCTGGCCGGCGTAGCGGAGTCGGCGACAGCGCGGCACCTCTTCACGGGGGGCGAGGTGCCTGCGCGGACGAGGCCGGTACGGAAGGCGACGGGGGCGGTGCGGCTCAGCGGCGTCGACCGGCACAACCTGCGGGATGTGGACGCCGAGTTCCCGCTCGGGGTGTTCACGGCGGTGACCGGGGTGTCCGGGTCGGGGAAGTCCACGCTGGTGGGCCAGGTACTGGCGCGGGAGGTGGGCGAGCGGCTCACGGAGCCCGACTTTCCGGTACGGCGGCTGGTGGAGGTGGACCAGAAGCCGATCGGCCGGACGCCGCGCTCCAACCTGGCCACGTACACGGGTCTGTTCGACGTGGTGCGGCGGCTGTTCACGGCGGCGCCGGAGGCGCGGGCGCGCGGCTGGAAGGCGGGCCGGTTCTCCTTCAACGTGGCGGGCGGCCGGTGCGAGACCTGCCAGGGCGAGGGTTTCGTCTCGGTGGAGCTGCTGTTCCTGCCCCGTACCTACGCCCCGTGCCCGGAGTGCGGAGGTGCCCGCTACAACGCCGAGACCCTGGAGGTCCGGTACGCCGGGCTGAACATCGCGGAGGTGCTGGGCCTGACGGTGGAGTCGGCGGCCGGCTTCTTCGCGGAGGTCCCGGCGGCGGCGCGCAGCCTGCGGGCGCTGGAGGAGATCGGGCTGGGATATCTGCGGCTGGGGCAGCCGGCGACCGAGCTGTCGGGCGGCGAGGCTCAGCGGATCAAGCTGGCCGCGGAGCTCCAGAGGCTGCGCCGGGACCACACGCTGTACCTGCTGGACGAGCCGACGGCCGGGCTGCATCCGGCCGATGTGCGGGTGCTGCTGCGGCAGTTGCACGGGCTGGTGGACGCCGGGCACTCGGTGGTGGTCGTGGAGCACGACATGGAGGTGGTGGCGGGCGCGGACTGGGTCCTGGACCTGGGGCCGGGCGGGGGCGCGGAGGGCGGCCGGATCGTCGCGGCGGGTACCCCGGAGGAGGTGGCGCACGCCGAGGGCAGCCGTACGGCGGGGTATCTCGCGCGGGCCGTCGAAGCCGGCCGGGAGGAGGACGGATAGGCTGCCCGGATGTTCTGGAGACGCCTGGGGGACCCGGCCCCGGCGGCGGGCGAGACCGCCGCCGCTCAGGGGGAGAGCGCCGCGCTTCCCGTGGAGGAAGCCGCACCGGAGCCGATCGATCCGGCGGCGCCGGTCGCGCGCCTCCCCGTGACGAACAGCGGGCAGGAGCGGTTGACGCTCATTCTCGAACCGTGGGCCTGGGACGAATGTGTGGAGCCGGGCGAAACGGTGACGGTCGTGACCGTCGGCACCCCCGGCAGCGACCGGCCCTGGTCGGGCACCACCGTGCCCAACGAGCCCTTTCAGCTGGACCACCACCCGGACACGCTGGTGGTCTGGGCGAACGGCGATCTGACGATCATCGAGGACGCGTCCGGGAACGAACTGATCCGCTGGCCCTGAGGCTCAGGCGTCACCCGGCAGAAGGTGCTGCGGCAGTTCGCGGAAGCTCCACTGCCCCTGGCGGCGGGTGAACTGCCAGACGAGGTCGTAGCGGTCGGGCCAGGCCGCGGGGACGCCGAGGACGTGGTGGACTCCGAGGGCGCCGACCAGGCGGGGGATGCCGGTGTGCTCCCAGCAGACGAGTACGGGCATGGGCGCGGCCAGCACGGCGTGGGCGAGGGCCGGTTCGGCGCCGAGGCCGAACTCGGTGCGGACGGGGGTGTGCAGGGCGGCGGCCAGCGCCGCCACGGTCTGCTTGCACCGCGCGGGGGCTGCGCCGCCCTTGCCGCCGGCCGCGAAGACTGCGGCGGGGCGGGGCAGCGAGGAGCCGCGGGCGGGCGGAAAGATCCGCGGCAGCTCTTCGGCCCGGCGCCAGCCGCGCCCGGCGAGCGAGCCGGGGTCGTCCTCGCCCTCCTCGTCCCAGCCGGTGTCACCGGCGTACGGCTTCTCCGCGTGCCGGATCACCATGACCAGCGCGTCCGCGGGGCCGTTCTGCGGGCCACGGGCCGCGGGGCGGGGATTCTCCTGCGCCGAGCAGCCGGCCGCCGCGAGGGGGGCGAGGGCTGCCGCCAGCACGCTGCGGCGGCGCGGTCCGGACCCTGCGGAGGCATGTGGCATGCGGCCACTGTTCCGCACGCGCCGCAGAGCGCCGGGGCGCGGCGCGGCGTACGGCCCGTACGAGCGCCCGGTCGGCGGATCGGGTCAGCCGATCGGCCCAGGCGGCGGGCCTGGGGCCGGGACGCCCGTACGGGAATTCGGGGTGGGGAGTACGCCCGGCCGGGTCCGCCGGGTCGGGCGGCCCGGTTCGGGCTCGGTTGGCCGGGCCGGGCTCGGTTGGCCAGACCGGGCTCGGGCGGCCGGGGCGCCCGCGCCGGGGTCCGGCGGCCGGGCGCTCGTACGGGCGGCCCGGGCCGGGGACTGCCGGGACCGCCGGGGCCCGCAGGGACCGCCGGGGCCCGCCGCGGTCAGCCCTTGCGGACCGCCCTCAGCCACTCCTTGTTCATGGCGGCGATCGACGGCAGCGGGATGCCCTTCGGGCAGGCCGTTGCGCATTCGCCGGTCAGGGTGCAGCCGCCGAAGCCCTCCTCGTCCATCCTGGCCACCATGTCCAGCACGCGGCTCTCGCGCTCGGGCGAGCCCTGCGGGAGGACGCCCAGGTGGTTGACCTTGGCGGAGGTGAAGAGCATCGCCGAGCCGTTCGGGCAGGCCGCCACGCACGCACCGCAGCCGATGCACTCGGCGTGCTCGAAGGCGTGGTCGGCGTCGGCCTTGGGCACGGCGGTGGCGTGCGCCTCGGGCGCGGCCCCGGTCGGCGCGGTGATGTAGCCGCCTGCCTGGATGATGCGGTCGAAGGCGCCGCGGTCGACCACGAGGTCCTTGACCACCGGGAAGGCCGAGGCGCGCCACGGCTCGACGTCGATGGTGTCGCCGTCGGCGAAGGACCGCATGTGGAGCTGGCAGGTGGTGGTGCGCTCCGGTCCGTGGGCGTCGCCGTTGATGACGAGGCTGCACGCGCCGCAGATGCCCTCGCGGCAGTCGTGGTCGAAGGCGACCGGGTCCTCGCCGCGGACGATGAGGTCCTCGTTGAGGGTGTCGAGCATCTCCAGGAAGGACATGTCCTTCGAGATTCCGTCGACCTCGTAGGTGGCCATGGCGCCGGGGGCGTCGGGGTTGTGCTGGCGCCAGACGCGCAGGGTGAGCTTCATGCGTAGCTCCGCTGGGTGGGGTGGACGTACTCGAAGACGAGGTCTTCCTTGTGCAGGACGGGTGCGGCGCCGGTACCGGCGAACTCCCAGGCGGCGGCGTACGAGAACTCCTCGTCGCGCCGCTCGGCCTCGCCGTCCGGTGTCTGGGACTCCTCGCGGAAGTGGCCGCCGCAGGATTCGGCGCGGGCGAGCGCGTCGAGGCACATCAGCTCGGCGAGTTCCAGGTAGTCGACGATGCGGTTGGCCTTCTCCAGCGACTGGTTGAACTCCTCCCCCGTGCCCGGGACCTTGATCCGCCGCCAGAACTCGCCGCGGATTTCGGGGATCCGGTCGAGGGCCTTGCGCAGGCCCTCCTCGGTGCGGGCCATCCCGCAGTACTCCCACATCAGTTCACCGATCTCGCGGTGGAAGGAGTCGGGGGTGCGGTCGCCGTCGACGGCGAGCAGCTTCGCGAGCCGCTCGCGGGTTTCGCGTACGGTGGCCAGCGCCTCGGGGTGGCTGTCGTCCACGCTCTCCCGGTGCGGATGGCGGGCCAGGTAGTCGTTGATCGTGGACGGCAGCACGAAGTACCCGTCGGCGAGGCCCTGCATCAGGGCGGAGGCGCCGAGGCGGTTGGCCCCGTGGTCGGAGAAGTTGGCCTCGCCGATGGCGAAGAGTCCGGGCACGGTGGTCTGGAGGTCGTAGTCGACCCAGAGGCCGCCCATCGTGTAGTGCACGGCGGGGTAGATGCGCATGGGTACCTCGTACGGGTTCTCCGCGGTGATCCGCTCGTACATCTCGAAGAGGTTGCCGTACTTCTCGGCGACCTTGTCCCGGCCCATGCGGCGGATGGCGTCGGCGAAGTCGAGGTAGACGCCCTGGCCGCCGGGGCCGACGCCGCGGCCCTCGTCGCAGACGTTCTTGGCGGCGCGGGAGGCGATGTCGCGAGGGACGAGGTTGCCGAAGGAGGGGTAGATCCGCTCCAGGTAGTAGTCGCGCTCCGCTTCGGGGATCTCGGCCGCGGGGCGGTGGTCGCCCTTGGCCTTGGGGACCCAGATGCGGCCGTCGTTGCGCAGGGACTCGCTCATCAGGGTGAGCTTGGACTGGTGGTCGCCGGTGCGCGGGATGCAGGTGGGGTGGATCTGGGTGAAGCAGGGATTGGCGAAGTACGCGCCGCGCCGGTGCGCCCGCCAGACGGCGGTCGCGTTGGAGTTCATGGCGTTGGTGGAGAGGTAGAAGACGTTGCCGTAGCCGCCGCTCGCCAGCACCACCGCGTCCGCGTAGTAGGAGGAGATCTGGCCGCTGACCAGGTCGCGGGCCACGATGCCGCGGGCCACTCCGTCGACGACGATCAGGTCGAGCATCTCGGTGCGGGCGTGCATCTCGACGTTGCCGGCGGCGATCTGCCGGGACAGGGCCTGGTAAGCGCCGAGGAGCAGCTGCTGGCCCGTCTGGCCGCGGGCGTAGAAGGTGCGGGAGACCTGGACTCCGCCGAAGGAGCGGGTGTCGAGGAGGCCGCCGTACTCGCGGGCGAAGGGGACGCCCTGGGCCACGCACTGGTCGATGATCTCGACGGAGATCTGGGCGAGGCGGTGGACGTTGGACTCGCGGGCGCGGAAGTCGCCGCCCTTGACGGTGTCGTAGAAGAGGCGGTGCACGGAGTCACCGTCGTTGCGGTAGTTCTTGGCGGCGTTGATGCCGCCCTGGGCGGCGATGGAGTGGGCGCGGCGCGGCGAGTCGGAGAAGCAGAACTGGACGACGTGGTAGCCCTGCTCGGCGAGGGTCGCGCCGGCGGCACCGCCCGCCAGGCCGGTGCCGACGACGATGATGGTGTGCTTGCGGCGGTTGGCCGGGTTGACGAGCTTGGCCTCGAAGCGGCGGCGGTCCCAGCGGTCCGCGATCGGGCCTTCGGGGGCCTTGGTGTCGGCGATGGGCTCGCCGGTGGTGTAGCGGGTGCAGTCGTTCACGAGGGTGTCGTTCATGGTCAGTTCACCACTCCGGTCATGACGGCCACGGGGACGGAGACGAAGCCCGCGAAGAGGACGAGGGCCAGGGCGTTGGCCAGGAACTTCAGCGTCCGCTCGCGCCGGGCGTTGCCCGCGCCGAGGGTCTGGGCCGCGCTCCAGAAGCCGTGCCGTACGTGCAGGCCGAGGGCGGCCATCGCCACGATGTAGACGGTGTTCCCGTACCAGGTGGAGAAGGTGGCGAGGACGTTCTCGTACGGGTGGCCCGCCCAGGCGCGCTCGTTCACGGTGAGCGTGGTGAGGTCCAGCAGGTGCCAGACGATGAAGAGGGCGAGGATGATGCCGCCCCAGCGCATGGTGCGGGTGGCGTAGCTCGCGCGGCGGCGCTTGTGGGCGTACTTCACCGGGCGGGCGAGCCGGCCGCGGCGGCTGAGCTGGTACGCGGACACGGCGTGTGCGACGACCGCGGCGAGGAGCACCACGCGGACGATCCACAGGGCCCACTCGTGGTGGAGGAAGGGCGAGCCGAGGGTGCGCAGCCAGTGGGCGTAGCCGTTGAACTCGTCCGCCCCGAAGAAGATCTTGAGGTTGCCGAGCATGTGCACGACCAGGTAGCCGAGCATGATCAGGCCGGAGACGGCCATCACGGTCTTCTTGCCGAGGGAGGAGTCCCAGATCGTGCGCGTGGTGGACGGCCGTCGACCCGTCCGCGTTGCCAAAGCCATGCCATTGACCGTAAGGACCAAAGTCCCGACAGGTCCAAGACATGATGGAGCTGATCTCGATAGGGGATGCCTATCAGGCCGTATCCTGGGGGGATGCAGTTCCAGCAGCTTCTGTACTTCGTGGCCGTCGCCGAGACCCGGCACTTCACCCGGGCCGCGGAGCGGGTCCATGTGGCACAGCCCTCGCTCTCCCAGCAGATCAAGGCGCTCGAGCGGGAACTGGGGGCCGAGCTCTTCAGCCGGGCGCGGGGCAACATCGCGCTGACCGACGCGGGTGAGGCGCTGCTTCCGCTGGCCCGCCGGATCCTGGCGGACGCGGACACGGCGCGACTGGAGGTGCAGGAGCTGGCGCAATTGCGCCGCGGGCGGGTCCGGCTGGGTGCCACGCCGAGCGTCTGCACGGGCCTGCTGCCGGACGTGCTGCGCGCCTTCCACGCCGCGCATCCGGGCATCGAGCTGCTGATCGAGGAGAGCGGCTCGCTCGACCTCGTGCGGGAGCTGGCGCGCGGGGCGCTGGACCTGGCGCTGATCGCGCTGCCGCTGCCGCCCTCGGCTCCGGCGCTGACCACGGTGGAGCTGCTGACGGAGGACCTCGTGGTGGTCTCCTCGGCGGAGCGGCCGGCGCCGGGCGGGGGCGGGGAGCTGACCATCTCCGGGCTGCGCGACGAGCCGATGGTGATGTTCCGGCACGGATACGACCTGCGGGAGCTGACCGTGGCGGCCTGCCGCGCGGAGGGCTTCGAGCCGGTGTTCACGGTGGAGGGCGGCGAGATGGACGCCGTCCTCGGTTTCGTACGGGCGGGGCTGGGCGTCGCGGTGGTCCCGGCGATGGTGGTGGACCGGGCCGGCCCCGGGCTGCGGGCGACCCGCCTCTCCGGCTCCCCGCTGCGCCGCACGATCGCCCTGGCCCACCGTACGGACGTCGCTCCCCCACGTGCGGCGCGCGAGCTGAAGCGGATGCTGGTGGGCTGACCCGCCCGGCGGTCAGGCCGTGCGTATGGGCAGGACCCGGTCGAGCCCGTCGGCGAGCATCCCGAACGCCGTGTCGGCGTCGGCGACGGCCGCCGGGTGGGCCTCGTCGGCGCTCTGGCCGGCCTCGAGCCGGCGCCAGTTCACCCGGCCCAGCTCGTGCCGCACGGCCACCAGGTGCAGCGCCGCGAGCCGGGCGGTGAGCGGCGGCGCGGACTCCGACTCGAGGGCCGCGGCGAGGAGTTCGACCTCGCGGGCGCTGTAGAGGGCGATACGGGACTCCAGGCTCGCGGTGGAGTAGAGCAGCCGCTGGAAAGCGAGGACCTCGGGGTGGCTGCAGAGCCCGGTGATCGGGTCCCGCCGGCCGAGGGCCTCCACGAAGTGCGCGTGCAGGGCACCGACGGGGCCCTGGCCCTCGGGCCGGTCGCGCACGATCCGCGCCGCTTCGTCCTGATGGTCGGCGAAGCGGTCCAGCACCAGATCCTCCTTGCTGGGGAAGTACCGGAACAGGGTGGGTTTGGAGACTTCGGCCGCGGCGGCGACATCCGCCACCGATACGGCATCGAAGCCCCGCTCCAGGAAGAGTTCCAGCGCCGTGGCCGCCAGCAGGCGACGCGTACGGAGCTTCTTGTTCTCGCGCAGACCCGTCGTGTTGTCCATGCCTCACACCCTACCACAATTTTGTGACCGAGTTATTTTTTTAACCGGGTTGCTTTTTCTCGGCGGAGCCGCTTTCCTTGAGTCACAACGCGACGAGAGGACTTCCGATGACCGACGTACTGATCGTGGGCTCCGGCCCCACGGGCCTGACCCTGGCCTGCGACCTCGCCCTGCGCGGCGTCGCCGTGCGGATCCTCGAGCGGCGCTCGGGCCCGCACCGCGAGTCCCGGGGCAAAGGACTCGACCGGGGCAGCTTGGAGGTCTTCGCCCGGCTCGGCACCGCCGAGCGGATCTCCGCCACCGGCACCCGGGGACTGGTGCTGCGCAAGTACTTCGACGGCGCACCCGTCAAGGACACGCCCGCCGGCGACGGCCTCGTCATCGGCCAGTGGCAGGTCGAGGAGGTCCTCCGCGAGCGGCTTGCCGGCCTCGGGGTCGCCGTCGAGTACGGGCTCCAGGTCGTCGGGATCGACCAGGACGAGACCGGGGTCACCGCGCGGCTGGCGGACGGCCGTTCCGTCCGCGCCCGTTACGCCGCCGGATGCGACGGCGGCCACAGCACCGTCCGCAAGGTCCTCGGAATCCCCTTCGAAGGACACACGGCGGAGACGGAGGTGATGACCCTCGGGGACGTGAAGGCGCCCGGACTGGGCCGTGGCTACTGGCACCAGTGGTTCACCTCGGACGGCGGCGGGATCCTGCTCTGCCCGATACCGGGAACCGAGATCTTCCAGCTCCAGGCCTCGCGGGAACTGGACGAGCGGGGAGAGCCGCTGCCGCCCTCCCTGGAGGGCTTCCAGCGGCTCTTCGACCGGCACGCCCGGATGCCGGGGATCCGGCTGGCGGAGCCGACGTGGCTGTCGGCCTGGCGGCTCAACGTCCGTATGGCCGCCCGGATACACGAGGGCCGGGCCTTCCTCGCCGGGGACGCGGCGCACGTCCACCCCATCGCAGGCGGGCTGGGCATGAACACCGGAATCCGGGACGCGGCAGCCCTCGGCCGGACCCTGGCTGCCGCCCTCTCCGGGTCCGCGGGGGAGGACGTACTCGACGGTTACGAGGCGGAGCGCCTGCCAGTGGCCGCCGAGCTGCTGGCCGACACCTCCCGGCGGATGGAGCGGGTTCTGGCAGCGGTCCGTGAGCCGGGTACCGGGACGGAGGCGGGCCTGGAGTGAGCGGCGGGCCTTGACGGAGGCGGTCCCCGGACCGAGCGGCGGGCCGCCCGCCGTGCCGGCGGCGAGCGGCCTGCGCCGGGCTTCCCCGTCAGGAGGCGGTGGGAACCGCGTCCGAGAGGGAGAGGGTGTGGATGCGGTCAGGGGCGCCGGGGCGGGCGTAGTACCAGCCCTGGGCGGTGTCGCAGCCGAGGTCGCGCAGCTGGGCGGCCTGGGCGCCGGTCTCCACGCCCTCGACGGTGACGGCGAGTTCGAGGCTGTGGGCCAGGGCGACGATCCCCTCCACGATCTTGACGTCGACCGGGTTGGCCGGGCTCTGCTGCATCCCCTGGGTGAAGGAGCGGTCCAGCTTCAGGACGCTGACGGGGAGGCGGCGCAGGTTGGCGAGGTTCGAGTAGCCGGTGCCGAAGTCGTCGAGCGCGATGTCCACACCCAGGGCGGCGAGGCGGCGCAGCGGTTCGAGGAGTTCGTCGTCGGCGCCTATCAACGCCGATTCGGTGACCTCCAGGCACAGCGCGCCCGGGGCGAGGCCCGACTTCTCCAGCACGGCGACCGTGTCGGCGACCAGGCCGGGGTGGTGCAGCTGGGTCGGCGAGAGGTTGACGTTGATCCGCAGGGAGGAACCACCGTGCTGGCGCTGCCAATTGCGGGCCTGGCGGACGGCCTCCTCCAGGACCCAGCGGCCGAGCGGCACGATCAGCCCGGTGCGTTCCGCGAGCGGAATAAAGCGGTCCGGTCCGAGGACCCCGTACTGCGGGTGCGACCAGCGCACCAGCGCCTCGGCGCCGTGCACGCTGCCGTCGTGCATGTGGACCAGCGGCTGGTACTCGATGAAGAACTCGCCGCGCTCCAGTGCCGCCGGCAGGGCGTTGGTCAGCCCGTGCCGGGTGATGGCCCGAGCGTCGGCCTCGGCGTCGGCGAATTCGAAGCGGTTGCCGCCGGCCGCCTTGGCCCGGTACATCGTGATGTCGGCGCTGCGCAGCACCTCGGCCGGGGTGCGTTCGCGGGCCGGACCCTCCACGATGCCGATGCTGCCCCGCACCGTCAGCTCACGTCCCTCCAGCCGGATCGGCGTGGACAGGGCGGACAGGATGCGGACCGCGAGATCGGCCGCCTTCTGCTCGGTGTCGGAGCCGGTGGTCAGGGCGACGAACTCGTCGCCGCCGAGCCGGGCGACCACCTCGCCGGGGCCGGTCGCGCAGCTTTGCAGCCGGTCGGCGACCTCCACCAGGAGTCGGTCCCCCGCCGAGTGGCCGAGGCTGTCGTTGACCGTCTTGAACCCGTCGAGATCCAGGTAGCACAGGCCGAAGCGGCTGCCTCCCGCCCCGCTCAGGGCCTTCTCCAGCCGTTCGAAGAAGAGCGTCCGGTTGGGCAGGCCGGTCAGGGCGTCATGGGTGGCCTCGTAGCGCAGGCGCAGGTTCAGCAGCCGGCGTTCGGTGGTGTCCTCCATCAGGGCCAGCTGGTACTGCGGCACGCCCTCGGCGTCACGGAGCAGCGACACCGTCAGGTTGGTCCACAGCACGGTCCCGTCGTGGCGGTAGTACGGCTTCTCCACGCGGTAGCTCTCCCGCTCGCCGCGCACGAGTTCGCCGTACATCCGCCAGACGTGCGGGGTGTCGTCGGGGTGTCCCCACTCGCTGACCTTGCGGCTCCGGACGTGTCCCTCCAGGCCGCCGAACATCTGCAGCAGCGCGTCGTTGACCTCCAGGATGTTGCCTTCGAGGTCGGCGATGCCGATCCCGATGGCCGCCCCCTCGAAGACCGCCCGAAAGCGCTCCTCGCTCGCGTGCAGGGCCTGCTGGGCATTGCTGCGGGCGGTGAGGGCGGAGCGGGCGATGGCCTCCTGCTCCTTGAGGGTGCGCTCGCGCAGGGCGCGGGCGAACCCCGCGGCGATCCCGTGCTGGAGCCGGGCGCAGCGGGCCCGGTACTCCTCGGTGCCCTGCGCGCCGGAACCGCAGTAGAGCACCAGGTACGACTCGACCACGCCGAGGGTGCCGGCCAGGGCCTCGGGGTCGGTGCAGTGCACGGCGACGAGCTCGGCGCCGACCCGCTGGCCGGCGACGGCGTCGAAGGGCCGCGCGTGCAGGGCCTCGACGAGGGTCCGGGTGAGCGGCACCAGGTGCCGCTCGAACTCGGTCCGCGTCAGCGAGGTGGCCGTGACGGGGAAGATTGCCCGCCCCCAGATGGTCGCGAAGCGGGCGATCCGGTCCTCCAGCCCGCCCTGTGGGGCCGCCACCGTATCGGGGGCCGATGGCGCGCCCGGGGCCGCCACCGGTTCCGGGTCGGGCGTGGCGCAGGAAGCCGGGGCGGTGTCCGGGGCGCCCGCCGTCTGTGCCGGGAGTCTCACGCCTTGCGTCCCACGCCGCCGAAGCCCGAGAAGGCGTACGGGTCCTCCTGCGCCTCGCCGTCCTCCGCGCCGTCGGCGCTGTCCGGGCGCCACTTGGGCATGGACACGAGCCCGGGCTCCAGCATCTCGAACCCGTCGAAGAAGCCGCGGACCTGCACTCCGGTGCGCATGACGAGGGGGCTGCGGATGTCCCGGTAGACGCCGACGGCACCGCCCGCGACCTCCTCGGAGAGCGGGACCCCCTCGAAGGAGGCGTGCGTGAGGATCAGCAGGCTTCCGGGGGCCAGCGCGTCGCGCAGCTGGGCCACGGCGGCGTACGGCTCGTCCGTGTCCTCCAGGAAGTGCAGGACGGCGACGAGCAGCAGGGCGACCGGGCGGTCGAGGTCGAGCAGCCGGGCGACCTCGGGGGCGGACAGGATGTCCTGCGGCTTGCGCAGGTCGGCGGCGACGACGCCGGTGCGCTCGTTGCCCTCCAGGACTGCCTGGCTGTGCGCGACGGCCACCGGGTCGTGGTCCACGTAGACCACGCGTGCCTCGGGGCTTGCGGCCTGGGCGATCTCGTGGACATTGCCGAAGGTGGGGATGCCGGAGCCGATGTCGAGGAACTGCGTGATGCCCTCGGCGACGGCGTGCCGGACGGCGCGGCGCATGAATGCCCGGTTGGCCTGCATGATCTTGGGCAGGCCCGGCATGAATTCCATGGCGCGGCGGGCCGTCTGGCGGTCGACCTCGAAATTGTGGGAGCCGCCCAGGTAGTAATCGTAGATGCGGGACACGCTCGGCACCGATATGTCGATGCCTGGCGGGGCCCAGGCGGGGCGCTCCATCGAGGTCTCCAAGCCTTGTTCCTACGGTGGTCCGTGCGGAGTCGGACTCCTGTCCGAGCCGAATGTACTGATCATTGCCCAACGGGGCGAGCAAAAGCGGAAATTGCCGATCCGTTCTTCGTCACACACCAAAGGCGTGAGCCCCGCCCGGCGGGGGGATTGATCGTTACCGACAAATCCCTTTTGGGAATTGACCGGTGAGTGATCGGAGCCGCCGGGCGATCGACTCACGACTGGCTCAAACCTCTATGGTCGGCACTCCATCCGTTCAGGCGAACCGGAGCCGACCCCCAGCGTGCCCGGGGGCACCCGGGCCCATGATCCCCGGGTGAACAAAGCCTGTGCCAGGCGCCTGCTGGTGGTCCCGGTCCTGCTGTGGGCGGCGCTGTCCGCCACCCCGGCCGTGGCTGATAGCTGCGCCTACGCCACGACCGGCTCCGGCGACGGCGCGGCCGCCGCCGCAGCGGTCGCGGTGGCCGGCAGCGGGGGCCGCGGAGGCGGTCCGGGTGGCGGACATCACGGCGGCCACCACGGTGGCGGCCCCGGTGGCAGCCACGGAGGAGGGCCCGGGGGCGGCCATCACGGCGGGCACCACTGCCCGCCCCCGCCTCCCCCGCCGTGTCCACCGAAGCCGACGCCGACGCCACCGCCCAAGCCGACGCCACCCCCGCCGCCGAAACCCACCCCGCCGCCCAAGCCCACCCCGCCACCGCCACCGCCACCCAAGCCGGCGCCGAAACCTGTACCCGAACCCGTACCGAAACCCGTACCGAAGCCGGTCCCGCCCGCTCCGGCCCCGCCGAAGCCGGCGCCCACGCCTCCCCCGGTGGTCCAGGCACCCGCGCCCACCCCCGTGGTGGCGCCGCCGAAACCGGTGGCCCGTCCCGCGTACCACGCCCCGACCCGCAAGCCGGTCGAGCACCACGTCTCACCGGTGACCTTCACCCTGCTCACCGCGGCTCCGGCGGTGCTCGCGATCGTCGCGCTGCGCCCCCGCTAGCACGTCCGCCCCACCTGTGACCGATTGGGAGTCATCTTGTCGGAATGGCTCGTCCTGTCCCTCGCGATGGCCGCGGCCTGCGCCGTGGTGCTGTCCACCGCCTTCTTCAACCACCGCAGGATCGGCGAGGACGACGATCCGAACGAAACCCCGGACGTCATCGAGTACATGACGATGATGATCGGCGTGATCTACGCGATCGTGCTGGGCCTCGCGATCGCCGGCGTCTGGGAGGGCCGCGGCGCCGCCCAGGAGTACGTACGCCAGGAGGCGCAGGCCCTGCACGAGATCAGCACCCGCTCCGAGGTCTACCCGGCCGAGGTGCGCCGGAAGATCCGGGCCGACGTCGACGCGTACGTGACGTACGTGGTGGACACGGAGTGGAAGGTGATGGCGGACCGCGGCAGTCTCACGGACCGCGGCGGGGAGCTGCTGGAACGTATCCGCCGCGACGTCACCGACTACGAGCCGCACACCGACCACGAAGGGCAGGCCTACCAGCCGCTGGTCGACCAGGTCGCGGTGGTGGACGACGCCCGCAGTGCGCGCGGCCAGAGCGCCGGGGCCACCATGCCCGGAGTCGTGTGGTTCGGGCTGATCGTCGGCGCCCTGGTGACGGTGGGCCTGATCTTCACCCTCCAGATCCGGCGGTCGTTCCGGGAGTTGCTGCTGGCGGGGCTGTTCAGTGCGCTGATCGCCTTCCTGCTGTTCCTCATCTGGGATTTCGACGCGCCCTTCGGACGCGGTATCGCGGCCACCGCCGAACCCTTCTTCGCGCAGTTCCCGCATCTGGGCCTGGACGACTGACCGGCAGGGCCGTGGAGCCGCGCACCCCGGCGATCCGGCGGCACCGGGCAGCCCGGCCAAACCCGGGACGGGCCTCCCGCCCCCGGTTCGGCCTACGGCCATGCCCCATTCGGCCGTTCCTGATCGCGGGTCGCCGCACCCGCACCTAGCGTGGCGGACATCGAGGCGCACGACCCCCCACGTGCGGAACCGTTCCGCGGCTGCTCCTCGGAGATCCGGAGAACCAACCATGGGTGCGATACGTTCCTCCGCCACAGCCCTGCTGAGCGTCGGCGTCGCCACCGGCGCCGTCTTCGCGCTCGGCACCCTCGGTACGCCCGCCGCGACCACCGCGACCGCGGCCGAGGCCGAGGCCAAGCAGGTCACCTCGTTCGGCTTCGCCGTCACCCCGCCCACGGTCGCCCCAGGCGGCCAGACGCTGCTGTCCGTCAGCGGCTGCAACGCCGCCTACGCCACCGCCTCCTCCGGGGTCTTCGACACCGTGAGCATCTTCCGCGGCCGGACCGTACGCGTCACGGTGGACCGGGACGCCCGGATCGGAGCGGTGTACTCCGTGTCCTTCACCTGCAACGGGGAGACCGGCTCGGCCGACCTGACGATCGCCGGCGGCTCGTCCCGGCCGACCACGAGCTCGACGCAGGGGGCCATCACACCCCCGCGAGCCGTCACCACCTCAGCCTCCACCCTCGGTGTCCGCGGCGGCCTCGGCGGCAGTGTGGCGGGCATGAACCCCGTCGAACTCGGCACGGGCGCGGCCCTCTTCCTCGCCGCCGCGGCCGGCACCGTGTACACGCTGCGACGCCGCGGAAGCAGCCGCGGCCATTGAGCCGCCGCCCTTCCCCCCAGAACCGGGCCGCCCAGCGCGCCGGCCACCACCTCGCCTTCCCAACCGCCGGTCGCCCTGAGTCCTGGCCAGGACTCAGGGCGACCGGCGGTTTTCCGTGCCCGACCGGGGAGGTCGGCCGGTCAGGCGCGGCCGCGGATCGGACGGCGGCGGCGGCGCACCACGTGGGCGCCCGCGCCGAGGGCGGCCGCGCCGACGAGGCCCGCGCCGATGGCGGTCTCGGCGGTGGACGGGCCGAAGGAGCCGCCGATGCCGCCCTGTGAGGGGTTGCCGGCGAGGATCGTGAAGCGGTGCGTGGCGACCAGGCTGTTGTCGTTGCACTTGACCGACAGCGTGTGGGGACCGGGCGAGGCGTGGTTGAAGATCCGGACGGTCGCGAAGCCGATCGACCCGGCGGAGAGGTTGGCCGGCGGGAAGTTGCCGGGCGAGGTGACGGTACCGCCGTGTACGCAGCCCGAAGCGCTCACCTGCATCGTGGAACCCTGGTGCACGGCGTACGGGTTGACCGAGATGTTGCTGGGGCCGCCGCCACCGCCCATCGGGGTGTTCGCGGAGGCGAAAGGGACACTGAGGCCGATCGCGGCGCAGGCTGCCGCCGTCATGGTGAGAGCGCGAAAAACACGCATGGTGGAACCTCCAGCGGAAAGCGCCCCGGAGCGTCGGCCCCGGATGATCGACGAGAACGCCTCCCACGTCGAACCCTCGGGGCGGCTCGCAAGCTCCGCATTTCCGCCTTTGGGCCGCCCGGTTGAGCGACACGCCGAAGCGCGGGCGGCGCAGCTGACGGATCCGCAGGTCACGACCCGTCAGGCGTTTATGTGACGATTACCTGGATGGGCGCACCTCTTCCGGCCCCATCCGGGCCCCGCCACCCGTTCGCCGCTCCCCTCTCGCCGTCCTGCCGATGCAGCCTTAGCGTGCGTGAAGTAGGGCGTACAGGGGTGGGACAGGAACGCGGGTCGGGACCCCCGCGTCGGGAAGGGAGAACGATGGGCGAGGACGAGACCGGGCAGTCACGCAAACGCTCACCGTGGGGCGTCATCGCCCTGGTCATGCTCACCGGCCTCGCGATGGTGCGCAACGGTGTGGACATCGACGACGGGCCGCCCCAGCCCACCGCGGCCTCGGCCGTCGCGGTCACGGCCGACCAGCTTCCGGCAAATCCTCCGTCGCCGCCCGCGGACATGGAGGTGCTGGAGCACTCGTCGGTGCAGCGCATCCGGATTCCCACGATCAACGTGGACGCTCCGGTGATGACGGTCGGACTGGACGCGGAGGGCTGGATCGACGCCCCGCCGCCGCAGGACCGCAATCTGGCCGGCTGGTACCTCAACGGCATCGCGCCGGGCCAGCGGGGCTCGGCGGTGATCGTGGGCCACGTGGACAACGCGCAGGGCCCGGCGGTCTTCTACGGCCTGGGCTCGGTGAAGCCGGGCAACCACATCGAGGTGGAGCGGTACGACGGGCGCACGGCGGTGTTCGAGGTGTACGGGGTGGAGGTGTTCTCCAAGGACGCCTTCCCCGGAGCCCGGGTGTACGGGGACACCGGGCACCCGGAACTCAGAGTGATCACGTGCGGCGGCGGCTACTCGAAGGGCCGGGGCTACGACGGCAACGTGGTCGTCTTCGCGCGGATGGTGGAGGCCCGCTGAGCCGGGGCCCCCGGCCCCGCCCCGGCCCCGCCCCGGCCCCGCCCCCGGCGTGCCCGCCCCGCCCCAGCGCCCGCCGCGCTCAGCGGGGCGGCAGCGCCGGGAGGGTCATGCGGTAGCCCCGCGCGAGCAGTTGGGGCAGGTAGGAGGAGATCGCCTGGACGCTCTGCGACCGGTTTCCGCCCGCGTCGTGCGACAGTACGATCACGCCCGACCCGGCGCCCGACAGGACCCGGGAGACGATCGTCGTGGTCCCCGGCTCCTTCCAGTCCAGGGTGTCCACGGTCCAGGCGAGCGGCTCCATGCCCAGCTCCGCCCCGATCTCGAAGGCGGCCCGGTTCCAGGCCCCGTACGGCGCCCGGAACCACACCGGCGCCTCGCCCACGACCTGCTGGACGACCTCGCTCGTGCGGCCGATCTCGGAGGCGAGGCCGGGCCGGCTGAGCGTGGGGATGAGGGGATGGGTCCAGGTGTGGTTGCCGATGACGTGGCCCTCGGCGGCCATCCGGCGCAGCAGGTCGCGGTTCTCGGTGGCCATCTCCCCGCAGACGAAGAACATGGCGCGGACCCCGTACCGGGCGAGGGTGTCGAGGATCCCCGGGGTGTAGCGGGGGTCGGGGCCGTCGTCGAAGGTGAGGACCATGGAGCCGGCCGCGGTCGCGTCGGCCGGGAGTTCCAGGATGGGGCGGGTGCGCACGGCCGGTGTCGCGGCGCGCGGGCGGCCGGGGGCCTCGGCGGTCATCGGCCGCAGCCGGTACGACTTCTCGGCGGCCAATTCGTGGATCCTGCCGGGCGGTCCCGCCGCGGGGTTCGGGCCGGGGGCGCCGGCGGGGGCACCGGGCGCGCCGGGGCGGCCCGCCACCCCGCCCTCTTCGCCCGCGTTGATCAGTCCGGCGGCGGCTGCGACTCCGAGGAAGGCGGCGGTACGCAGGAGCACGCGTCGCCCTACTGTCGGCTCGTCATTTTTCATTATTACTACGTATCAACGACATCGCCGGAGATGTCGAGAGGCGCGGACGGACCCCCTCCCCCTCACCCGCTCGGTCCAGCGCCCCCGTGACTGCTCAGCCGCGTCGCACCAGGGGGAACGCGAGCGTCTCGCGGATCGTGAGGCCCGTGAGGAACATGACGAGCCGGTCCACGCCGATGCCGAGGCCGCCGGTGGGCGGCATCGCGTACTCCAGGGCGTCCAGGAAGTCGTTGTCGATCTCCATCGCCTCGGGGTCGCCGCCCGCCGCGAGCAGGGACTGCGCGGTGAGCCGGCGCCGCTGCTCGACCGGGTCGGTCAGCTCCGAGTAGGCGGTGCCCAGTTCGGTGCCGAAGGCGACCAGGTCCCAGCGCTCGGCGAGCCTCGGGTCCTTGCGGTGCTGCCGGGTGAGCGGGGAGACGTCCGTCGGGAAGTCCTTGTAGAAGGTGGGCAGCTTGGTCCGCTCCTCGACCAGGCGCTCGTACATCTCCAGCACCACGTCGCCGCGGGTGTCCTCGGCGGCGTGTGGGACGGCCGCCCGGTCGCACAGCCCGCGCAGCACGTGCTCCTCGGTGTCCGCGTCGACCGCCTCGCCGAGGGCCTCGCTGATCGCCCCGTACACCGTCTTGACCGGCCACGGTCCGGAGATGTCGTGGACGACGAGCTTCCCGTCGGCTCCCGCCTTGTGGGCGATGGGCGAGCCGAAGGCCGCCTTCGCCGCGCCCTGGATCAGCTCGCGGGTGAGGTCGAGCATCACGTCGTAGTCGGCGAAGGCCTGATAGGCCTCCAGCATCGTGAATTCGGGGTTGTGCTTGTAGGAGACGCCCTCGTTGCGGAAGGTGCGGCCCATCTCGAAGACCTTCTCCATGCCGCCGACGCACAGCCGCTTGAGGTACAGCTCGGGTGCGATGCGCAGGTACAGGTCGAGGTCGTAGGCGTTGATGTGGGTGCGGAACGGCCGGGCGTTGGCGCCGCCGTGGATCTGCTGCAGCATCGGAGTCTCGACCTCCAGGTACCCGCGGTCGAGCAACCCCTGGCGCAGGGCCTGCACCGCGCTGGAGCGGGCCCGTACGACGTCCCGGGCCTCGGGACTGGCGACGAGGTCGAGGTAGCGGCGCCGGACGCGGGCCTCGGGGTCGGCGAGACCCTTGCGCTTGTCGGGCAGGGGACGCAGGCACTTGCCGGTGAGCTGCCAGGACCGCACGAGCAGGGACAGCTCGCCGCTCTTGCTGGCGCCGACCTCGCCGCTCGCGACGACGTGGTCGCCGAAGTCGACCTGCGAGGTGAAGGAGTCCAGGGCGCCGGCGCCGGTCTCGTCGCGCGTGAGCATCAGCTGTATGTCCCCGGACCAGTCGCGCAGGACGGCGAAGAGGACGCCGCCGAGATCGCGTACGAGCATGACGCGCCCGGCGAGGGTGGCTTCCTCGCCGGAGCGGGCGCCGGCCGGGTGGGCGGGGTGGGCGGCCTTCAGCTGGGCCACGGTGTGGGTGCGCTGCCGGATGCCGACGGGGTACGGGTCGGTGCCGCCGGCCCGGATGCGCTCCAGCTTGTCGTGGCGGACGCGTACCTGCTCGGGCAGCCGCTCGGCCCGGGAGGCCGCCTCGGCCTCCTCCCCTACGGCGTCCAGGTTCAGGGAGTCGATGGAGGGCAGCCCCTGGGTGGTGGCGGGGGCGGTGAGGCCCTTGGGATGGCCGTTGCCCCACAGGGTGCGCAGGCTGGGCACGGAGACGAAGCCCTCGGCGATGCCGGAGGCGAGGCTGACCCGGGCGAGCGAGCCGGCGTCCTGGTAGCAGAGGAACCGCGGGTACCACTCGGGGCCGTATTTGACGTTCGAGCGGTACAGCGCCTCCAGCTGCCACCAGCGGGAGAAGAACAGCAGCAGCTTGCGCCACAGCTTGAGGACGGGACCGGCGCCGATCCGGCCGCCCTCCTCGAAGGCGGAGCGGAAGACGGCGAAGTTGAGGGAGATCCGGCGTACGCCCAGGGCCGGCGCGGCGGCGCAGAGCTGGGCGACCATGAACTCCATGACCCCGTTGGGGGCGGTGCTGTCGCGGCGCATCAGGTCGAGGGAGATGCCGTCCTTGCCCCAGGGGACGAAGGAGAGCAGGGCGATCAGCTCGCCCTGGGCGTCGAAGGCCTCCACCAGCAGGCAGTCCCCGTCGGCCCGGTCGCCGAGCCGGTCCAGGGCCATGGAGAAGCCGCGCTCGGTCTCGGTGTCGCGCCAGGTGTCGGCCCGGTCCACGATCATCTGCATCTCGTCCTCGGAGAGGGCTGAGTGGCGGCGGATGACGGTGGTGGCGCCGGTGCGCTTGACCCGGTTGACGGCCTGCCGGGTGACGCGCATGTCGCGGCCGTCGAGGTCGAAGTGGGCCACGTGCAGGATCGCCTCGTCGCCGAGCTGTAGGGCGCCGAGTCCGGAGCGGGCGTAGGCGGTGGCGCCGTCCTCGGAGGCACCCATGACGGCGGGCTGCCAGCCGTAGCGGCGGGCGACGGCGAGCCAGGCGTCGATGGCGGGGGTCCAGGCGGCGGGGTCTCCCACCGGGTCGCCGCTGGCGAGGCAGACGCCGGCTTCGACGCGGTAGGTGACGGCGGCCTTGCCGTTGGGGGCGAAGACGACGGCCTTGTCGCGGCGGGTGGCGAAGTAGCCGAGGGAGTCGCTGCGGCCGTAGGCGCCGAGGAGGGCCCGGATGCGGGCCTCCTCGTCGCCGTGCAGGGCGGCGGTCAGGCGCTGGGAGCGGAAGAGGGTGGCGGCGGCGTTCAGCAGGGCGACGGCGCCGAAGAGGCCGAGCAGGAAGTCCAGCGGGCGGGGCGGGCGGCCGTCGAACTCCCGGGCGGAGAAGAGGCCGCCGAAGACCTGCTTGGCGGCCCAGTCCAGCCACTGCCCCCGGGGCAGGGTGCCGTGGAAGAGGGCGACGAGCCCCCAGCCGACGAGGACGGCGGCGAGGAGGCCGGTGCCGAGCACGATCATGGCCCGCCAGAGGGCGCCGGGCCGGGAGGCGGCGTAGAACTCGCTGCGGGCGGCGATCAGCAGGGCCAGGGCGGCGACGGCGACGGCCATGGAGGGGACGCCGATCCAGTAGTCGCCTTCGGCCATGCTCAGCACGTCGGCGAGGATCAGCAGGGCCAGATAGGTGACGACGATCCACCAGGCGACCTTCTTGCGGGTGCCGAGGGCGGCGGCGAGGAGGAAGAGGAAGACCGCGTAGGCGAGGTTGGCGCTGACCGGGACGACGATGAGGTTCAGGAAGCGCACCACGTGCCGCAGCAGCCTGCGCAGCGCCGGGGAGAGCGACAGCAGAGCGCACAGCAGGCCGAGCGTTCCGAAGAACGCGCCGAATCCGTCGGGAACCCGGTTCAGGAAGCGGTTCCGGGTTCCGCGTCTCTCCTCCACGGTGGCACTCATGGTTCGCACTGTAGGGACGGCGGCCGTCGTCCGCGCGCCGGGGGCGGAGACGCTCGGGAGGGTGACGGAGCACGTGAACACGGGATTCGAGCGCGGTACCGACGGCCCCGGAGGTGATCCTGGCCGGGGTCGACGGATCGGAGTCCCCGCTCCGGGCCGCGGCCTCGCGGCGGGGCGGGCCCGGCGGCAGAACGCGCTGCCGGCGCTGGTGTACGTCCAGCCGGTGATGCCGGCCGGGGCCTCGCTGGGCGCCCCGGTGGCCGACACCACCGGCGAGATCGCGGAGGGCCTGGTGGCGGAGATCCGCGAGTCGGCGGAGCGCCTCAGGGGCATCTACGAGGTCCGCCGGCAGTTCCACACCTTCCGCGGCGGCCCTCCCCCGGCTACCGCTGGGAGGTGCCCCCCAGCGGGCCTGGTGAGCGCGGCGGAGGAGCTGACGGCGGACGCGGTGGTGGCCGGCGCCTCCGAACAAGCCGGCCACCGCACCGTGGGCTCGGTGGCGATCCGCCTGGTCAAGGCGGGCCGCCGGCCGGTGACGGCCGTCCCGTAGGCGGGTGCGCGTTGCTCTGCAGTCGGCCTACTTCGCCATGGTGAGGCCGTCCTTGGCGGCGCCGCGGCTGAGGACGGCCTCGCTGATGGTGTCCTGGGCGCTCTCGTAGTCGTCGCGGTCGGGGTTCTTCGCCAGGGTGCCGGGGAGGTTCACGACCTTGCCGGCGGACAGGTCCATCATCTGGGGGACGAACTCGGCCTTGGTGACCTGCCAGCGCTGGCCGGCCGCGGCCGGCGGGGCGAAGGTGAAGCGGCCGATCGAGCCGTAGTTGCCGCGCATGTCCCGCGCGCCCGTGTAATTGAACATCTCGCCGGCCACCTGGTCGCCCATGCCGTAGATGATCCAGGTCCCGTTGACCTTCTCGTAGGGCTGCGGGATGTGCGCGTGGGTGCCCAGGATCAGGTCGATGTCGGGGCGTCCGCCGGTTTGCGAGGCGGTCAGCGCCCTGCCCAGCGACAGCTGCGTCTCGTCCGGCTCGGTCTGCCACTCCGTGCCCCAGTGGACGCTGACCAGGACCACGTCCGCGCCCGCCTTCCGGGCGGCCCGCGCATCCGCGATGATCTTGTCCTGTTTCATCAGGTTGACCGCCCACGGCTGCCCCTCGGGCAGCGGGTAGCCGTTGGTGTCGTAGGTGTACGCGAGGTGCGCGACCTTGGCGGAGCCCGCGGTGTACGTGGTCACCGTGGCCGCCTCGGCCGCCGTGCGGGCCGAACCGGCATGCTTCAGGCCGACCTTGTCGAAGCGGTCGAGCGTGCGGCGCAGCCCGTCGGCGCCGTCGTCGAGGGTGTGGTTCGAGGCCGTGGAGCAGCCGTCGTACCCGGCGTCCTTGAGCCCGTCGGCCACCTCTTGGGGGGACTTGAAGGCGGGGTAGCCGGAGAAGGGACCGCCTTCCTCGCCGTAGATGGTCTCCATGTGGCAGAGGGCCAGGTCGGCCGCTGAGACCAGGGGTTTGACGCCGGAGAACATCGGTCTGAAGTCGTATCCGTCGCCGTCCGCGTCGTCGGCCGCCCGCTGGATGACCGAGGTGTGCGGAAGAACGTCGCCGCTCGCGACCAGGGTGAATCCCCCGGCGGCCGGGGATCCGGCGGCAGTGGAGGGGGTCGGCTTGCCGGCTTCGGCGAGGCGGGCCGGTGCCGGTCCCGCTCCCGGGCCCCCGGCGGCCGAGCAGCCGGCGGCGGCCGACAGGAGGAGGGCCGAGAGGACGGCGACGGCCTGTCGGGTGCGCTTGGTCATCTGCCCCGGCTCTCATTAGTAGGACTATCTGATTACCTGCAATCCATAGAAAGAGACGCCGCGAGTCAAGGAACAGATCCGGTCGCGGGCCACCGGCTCACCCGGATGGCGGCTGTCGAAGGCACCATGGGGAGCGCCAGGGGGAGGGCTGCCGGAACCACCGCCGCGGCCGCTGCCGTTCGCCGCGCCGTTCGACCGTTCACCGCCCGGCCCGGCCGCCCACCGGATGACCCGGGTGCTTGGGCGCACCGCCCGGACCGGACGGTTCCCGGGCGGCTCCGTGCAGGTCAGGGTTGATGTGTCGCCCTCGGCCACGGACCCCACGCACCCCGGAAGGAGCCCCTCGTGCCGCTCTCCCCCACCCTCACGCGCACCGATCCCGAGGCGCTGGCCGAACTCCAGCGCGACCACGGGCGGGCGCTGTTCGGTTTCCTGGTCGGGCTCACCGCCGGGGACGCCCAGCGCGCGGAGGACCTCGTACAGGAGACCCTCGTACGGGTCTGGCAGCACCCGGAGGTCCTGTCGAGCGGGCACGAGTCCCTGCGGCCCTGGCTGTTCACGGTGGCCCGGCGCCTCGCGATCGACGCGCGGCGGGCCCGCCTGTCCCGGCCGCAGGAGGTGGACGCGGAGGGGTTGGAGCAGGCGCCGGCGCCCGAGGACGCGGTGGCCGGTTCCGTCACGGCGATCGACGTACGGCGGGCCGTGGGCTCCCTGGGGCCGGAGCACCGCGAGGTGCTGATGCAGGTCTACTTCCAGGACCGCTCGGTGGCCGAGGCCGCCGCCGAGCTCGGCATTCCGGCCGGAACCGTCAAATCCCGTACTTACTACGCCCTTCGGGCCCTGAGGAAGGGCCTCCAGGGGTACGGGTACGGCCTCGGCGCCTGAGCCCGGCCCACGGGAAGGGATCTGAGAACGTCTCGAATGCATGCGGACCGGACATGAAGCGCATGAAATGAGGCATCAGACCGTTCAAGTTGAGTAAACATCCCCCGCTCCGCGAGCCGCTCGGTGAAGGCTCGGGGCTGACGACGGGACGCTCGACGCGCGGGAGAAGGTGGAACGGTGCAGCCCGAGGGTATGAACGGCACCAGTGACGGCGGGCTCGCGGTGCCCATGGCTTGGCTCTACGCCGAGTACATCGCAGACGAACTGCTGCGCACGGGCCGGCTGATCCCGGTCAGCACCCTGGAGTTCCGGGCCGGACGCGACACGCTCGCGCTGACCATCTACCTCTCGGACGCGGCCGGCGAACTCTCCGGGATCCGGGTGGTGTCCCAGCTCGACGAGTGGCTCTCGCTGACGGCGTACGGTCATCCCTGGCGCGACTGGGTGCACACCCGCTTCCTCGCGCTGGGCGAGGAGGCCCGCGAGCGCGGCCGCGCCGAGGAGCCGGACCTGGAACTGGCCCGGGCGGCGTGGCGCTGGCTGGACCGCACCGAGCTGTTCGCCACCAACCTCGACCCGGGCCGGCACGGCCACGCCGAGACCCCGCCGGGGCTGGACGAGAACGCCCGGGTGTGGACCCCGGCCTGGCAACTGGGCCTGCCGCTCGGCCACTTGGCGATGCACCTCTTCTGAGGCGCTCCTCGGAGGAACCGGCTTAGGCGGGGCGGCGGGGACTCGGGCCCGGCGCCTCGGCCGGGTCCATCACCAGGCCCGTGAAATCGGCCTCGTTGCGCTCGGCCCGGGCGACGTACCACCGGGCGATCAGCCACATCACCGGATACACCAGCACGCCGAGCGCCACCCACACCAGCGGCCCCGACCCGGTCCGCGGCAGCACCAACACCAGCGGCAGCGTCCCGACCAGCAGCGCGAGGGCGGCCAGCGCCCCCAGCGCGGCGCGCAGTTGGCTGCGCATGAGGGCCCGTACGTAGGTGGCGCCCAAGGTGGTCTGTTCGGAGATCTCGGAGTGCGCCGGGGTGTGCGCGGGCGGCCGGCGGCGGGCGCTGCGGGGCACCCCGGTGACGACCTCGCGCCGGGGCGGCGACTGCTGCTGCTCCTCGGCCATGGTGCGGGAGTCTACGCAGCGCCCGGCTATTTGAGGAGGCGCGAGAGCCGCCGGTCGGCGAGCGGCTTGCCGCCGGTCTGGCAGGTGGGGCAGTACTCCAGGGAGGAGTCGGCGAAGGAGACCGAGCGGACGGTGTCCCCGCACACGGGGCACGGCTCCCCGGTCCGGCCGTGCACCCGCAGGCCGCTCTTCTTCTCTGCCTTGAGCCGGCCCGCGGCCACTCCGTGCGCCCGCTCGACCGCCTCGCCCAGGGTGTCCCGAACGGCCGCGTGTAGCCGGGTGATCTGCTCCTCGTCGAAGGAGGCGGCCGGCTTGAAGGGCGAGACCTTGGCCCGGTGCAGGATCTCGTCGCTGTACGCGTTGCCGATCCCGGCGATGACGCTCTGGTCGCGCAGGACGCCCTTGATCTGGCGCCGCTCCCCCGCGAGCAGGGCGGCGAAGGCGTCCCGGTCGAAGGCCTCGGCGAGCGGGTCGGGGCCGAGGCGGGCGATGCCGGGGACCTCCTGGGGGTCGTGGACCACGTAGACGGCGAGGCGCTTTTGGGTCCCGGCCTCGGTGAGGTCGAAGCCGGCGCCGCCTTCGAGTACGACGCGCAGGGCGAGCGGGCCCTTGCCGGGGCGCGGCGGCTGCGTGGGCAGGGTGTCCTGCCAGCGCAGCCAGCCGGCCCGGGCCAGGTGGGTGACGAGGTGGAGCTCGCCGACCGCCACCGCCAGGAACTTGCCGTACCGGGCGGTGGCGCCGGCGGGCTGCCCTTCGAGGGCGGTCAGCGGCGGGTCGTACGTCTTGAGCACGCTCACCGCGAGCGGGAGGACGCGCTCGACCACCCGCCCGGTGAGGTGTTCGTCGAGGTACTCACGCAGGGCCTCGACCTCGGGCAGCTCCGGCATGGCTCCAGCCTGCCGCCGTCTCAGGCGAAGCGCGAGCCGGGCACCGGTCCCGGGGACGCGACGCGGTCGCGGGGCGCCGAGAGCCAGCCGGTGCCGACCCCCGTGACGAACGCCCGGAAGGCCTCGTCCGGGTCGGCCGGCGTCCCGCCGTCGCCCTCGTCCGCGGCGGGGTCGGCCTCCGCGATCTCCGCGGCGGCCTCGGCGTGCCGGTGCTCGTCCTCCGCCAGCTCGGCGAGCAGCGGCCGCGAGTCGGGCAGCAGCCGGAGCGTCGCGCGCAGCGGTGCGACGGCGAGGAAGGCGACGCCGTGCTCGACGCAGGCGTAGCCGAGGTCGTAGAGGGCCTGGGGGTCGCCCCGCCTCTTGGCGGCAGCCTCGGCCGCGGCGGCCAGGTCCTCGAACCCGGCGGCGTCGGCCAGGGCCCGGGTCGCCGTGGCGAGTTCGGCGACGGGCGCCGTGTCGGCACGGGGTCGCAGGGACCGTACTGCTCCGGGCAGCTCCCCGATCTTCAGCAGCCGGCGGACGTCATCTGGGGTCATCGCCCCCGACCCTCGGTGACCGCGCACCGGCCCGCAACGGACTTTCGGGCGGTGCGTGACGCCCTACGGGTGAGGCGGAGCGGCCGCTACGCCATCACGAACTCGCACCACACGCACTTGCCGCTGCCCCGCGACTCCACGCCCCACACGTCCGCCAGCCGCTCCACCAGCATCAGGCCGCGCCCCGAAACCCCCGACTCGCCTGCCTCGCGCCGTCGCGGGAGCGCGCTGGAGCGGTCCTCGACCTCCACGCGGAGGCGGCGCTCGGGGCCGGACAGGATCCGCAGGGTGACGATCGCCGGGCCGTCCGTGTGCATCAGGGCGTTCACGATCAGCTCGTCGGCGACCAGCTCGATCTCGTCGGCCCGCTCCCGCGCGCCCCAGGCGCGCACCGCCGCCCCGATCATGTGGCGGGCCGCCACCAGGGCCTCCGGGTCGCCCGGCGCCACGTGCTGCTGGAGCCGGCTGCCGCCCTGGGGCGCGGCCTGCACCTCGCGGCGCAGCAGGAGCAGCGCCATGTCGTCGTCCCCGCCGCGTTCGTCGACGACCCCGCAGAGCCGGTCCGCCAAGAGCTGGAGGTCGGCGGGTCCGCTGCGGACCAGCGAGGTCAGGTGCCGGATCCCGTCGTCGAGGTCGGCGCCCGGCTGTTCGACGAGGCCGTCCGTGCACAGCAGGATCATTTCCCCCGGGTCCAGCTCCACCGTGGTGACCGGGTATTCGAGGCGGCCGAACTCCGCGGAGAGGCCCAGCGGCATCCCGCCCGCCACCGGGATCCTGCGGCAGTCCCCGTTCCGGGTGCGCAGCAGGGGGTCGATGTGGCCGGCCCGGACCAGCTGGAGCACCCCCGTCGTCAGGTCGGCCTCCACGTACGTGCAGGTCGCGAAGCGGTCGGTGTCCAGCTCGTGCAGGAAGACGGAGGCGCGGGCCATGACGGTGCCCGGCGAGTGGCCCTCGGCGGCGTAGGCGCGCAGCACGATCCGCAGCTGGCCCATGACCGCCGCCGCGTGCGTGTCGTGGCCTTGGACGTCGCCGATGACCGCGCCGACCCGGCTTCCCCCGGACTCCGTCCGGGAGGTGCCCCCGGGCAGTGGGATCACGTCGTACCAGTCGCCGCCGATGTCCTGGCCCATCCGGGCGGAGCGGTACCGCACGGCGATCTCCGCGCCCGGCACGGACGGGATCCGCCGCGGCAGCATGGCCTGCTGGAGGCCCTCCGCCAGGTCGTGCTCCTGCTCCAGCAGCATGGCCCGCTGGAGGCTCTGCGCGATGCTGCTGCCGAGGGCGACGAGCAGGTTCCGCTCGTCCTGGGTGAAGCCGGCCTTGTCCTGGTAGAGCAGGCCGATCGCACCGATGGGGCGGGCCTGGGCGATCAGCGGCAGGTAGGCGGCCGCCGAGATCCGCATGGAGGAGATCTTCGACCAGAGCCCGGGATAGCCCCGGGCGAACTCCTGCGCCGAGTCCAGGAAGCGCGGCTGGAGCGAGCGGACGACCTCGCTCATCGGGTACTGCTCGTCGACGCGGGTGTAGCGGGTGCCGGGGACGAAACTGCCCACCGGCCCCTCCGCGACGAGGTGGATCCGGCCGGCCTCCACGAGGCCCATCACCATGCCCATCGAACCGAGGCGCTCCAGCCCGTGGGCGTCGCTGAGGGCGTCGATGACGTCCTGCACGGTCCGCGCGTGCGCGAGGGCCGCGGTCGTGCTCTCGACCACCGAGGTCTGGCGGCGCCGTTCCTCGTCGAGGCCGAGGCGCTCCGCCGAGTGGCTGAGCTCCTCCGTCGCGTCGCGGACGATGCCGATGATCCGGTACGGGCGCCCGTCCGGGCCGCGCATGACGCGGCCCTGGGTGTGGGTCCAGCGCAGCTGTCCGTCGTGGCAGCGGATGCGGAAGTAGGCGCCGTAGCTGTTCTCGCGGCTCTTGAGGGCGCTGGAGACGAGGGCGTCGAGCCGGGTGGCCTCGGCGGGCGGGACGCGCGGGGCGAGGGATTCCGGCCGCCCGTCGTACGCCTCGGGTGTCGTGTCGAAGACGTCGAGGGCCGCCGCGTCCATGTGCATGAGACCGGTGACCAGGTCCCAGTCGAAACTGCCCATGCGGTTCAGCGCGAGCGACCGGTCCGGGTGCGCGGGCCAGTCGTCCGGCAGCGATACGGCGGTCGGCACCGATCCACCATGACACACGGGCCGGTCAGGCGCTCTCCAGTGGGTAGCCCGGCACCGAAGGGTCGGTCAGCTGGTCCGGGACGGCGTACGGGCTGTTGGGATCGGTCGGGCTGTTCGGGTTGTTCGAGTTGTTCGGGTCATTCGGATTTTGGGGATCGTTCGGGTCGGAGGGGCCGTACGGGTCCTCGGGCGCGAGGGGGATCCCGGGGTCGCTCGGGTACGGCGCCGGCAGGTCGGAAGGGATGTCCGGGGGAAGGTCGGACTGGAGGTCCGAGGGGACGTCGGACGACGGCGGCTGCTGCTGGGGCGGGGTGGCCGGATTCGGGGGCAGGCCCGGGCTCTGCGGCGTGCCGGGGGAAACCGGCGGGGGCGGCGGGGGCTGCTCACCCTGCGGGCAGTCGGTCGCCCCGGGGGCCGGGACGCTCTGGAAGGCATCCGCGCCGGTGCCCGAGGGCTCGGGCACCGGCGGATCGGTGCGGGCCAGGCTGTTGCTGTCGGGGGGCGGGCACGGGTCCCCGGGCGTGGCACCGGGCGGGGTGGCGGGGCCGGTCGGGATGCCGTCGGCCGGGTCGTACGGGGGCAGCACCTGCGGGGTCCGGTCCTGGGCGCCGTCGTCGCCCCGCTTGCGCTCGATCCAGGTGTTGTCGGCGATGTTGACGATCAGCAGGTTGTTGATCACCTGGGTGGTGGGTTCGATGACGACGACCTGGTTGGGCTGGTAGCCGCTCCACGGGTCGCCCTTCTGCACCGGGGAGCCCTTGGGCGCGCGCGGCGAGAGCAGCGGGTTGCCGCAGGCGCAGCGGACCCGGGGCATCCCGTGTTCGTCGACGAGGACGGCGGTTCCGGCCTGGAGGACGGCCTGGAAGCCGTCCGCCGCGCCGCCGCGGAAGCCGTGGTTGGTGACGCGGGTGTCGGCGCGCAGCACCACGGGCGTCAGGCCGCGCAGGAACTCGGGGATCTTCGCCTGTTCGATGTCGGAGGCCTCGGCGAAGGCGCGGGCCTTGGCTTCGTCGGCCGTGAGGTAGCGGAGCTGCTGTTCGACGTCGCAGCTCCCGAGCCGCTGGGTGCCGCCGTAGAGGCCGGGGGTGGCCGCGTTGACGGTACGGATGCCGTCGCCGGTCGGGTTGGGCAGCGGCGGCTGCACGGGGGCGGACTCGGCGGTGGCCGAGGAGGCGGTGAAGGGGGCGGGGCCGGCGGAGGCCACGGGCTGGAGGTAGACCTCCTGGCTCTCCGCACCGGCGCTGCCCCGGTTCTCCTCGGTACCGCCGCAGGCCGCGGCGAACAGCCCGAGGACGGTGAAGAGGGCGGCGCCGGCCGGTAGGTGACGGCGCGGCGCCTGACGAGGTGTCGGAGGTGTCGGTCCGTGCACGTGGATCTCCCTTTTCGCCCCGGTTGCTCCCTCTTGTCTGCCCCATCCGCGCGCATGCCGCAACCGGAAGGGTTCTTGAACATGTTCAAGGAAGGCCTTAGAGTCGCGATCGTGAGTTGAACGCGTTCAAAGCGTTCGGCCGCGACCGGGAGGGGAGTCCGCCGTGACAGTACTGGTGAACGTGATCGTCACCCTGGGCATGCTCTGGGTCGTCCCGGCCGGCCTGCGCCTGATCGATCCCGCCGGACTCCGCCGGGCCGCCCGCCTCTGGCCGCTGCCGGCCGCCCTCGGGGCGGTCTGCCTGTGGCTGCCGCGCGGCGCACTCGCCACCTCGCTCGCCGCACTCTACGCGGCGGCCTGCCTGGCCCTCGCGGCGTCGCGGGCTCCGGCCGCACTGCTGCGGGGCCGCCCGCCCGGCCCCGCCGCCATCGCGGTCGCCACCGCGCTGGTCTCGCCGTCGATCGCCGGGACGGCCCTGGTCGCCGAGCGCGCCGGGTACCGGCTCTTCGGCTTCGACCTCGACATCCTGGCGCTCACCGTGCCCCACTTCCACTTCGCCGGTTTCACCGCCGCCCTGGTCGCCGGGCTGGTGTGCCGGGCCGCGGCGCCCGGACCCGGAGCGCGCTGGGCCGCGTACAGCGTCCCCTCGGGCACCCTGCTCGTACTCCTCGGCTACTTCGTCGGCGACTGGGCCGAGCTGGTGGGCGCGGTGGTCCTGACCGGCGGGATGTGGGCGGTGGCCCTGACGACCTGGCGCGAGATCCGGCCCGCCGGACGCGACCGCACCACGCGGGCGCTGCTCGCCACCTCGGCGGCGGTGCTGGTGGCCACGATGCTGCTCGCCCTGTGGTGGGCGGCCGGCGAGGCCACCGGGATCGTCCACCCGACCCTGACCTGGATGGCCGCGACCCACGGCCTCGGCAACGCCCTCGGATTCGCCCTGTGCTCGGTGCTGGCCTGGCTCCGGCTGACCGCCGACACGACCGCCGACACCGCTGCCCGTACCGCTGCCGACACCACCACCGCCGCCCGACAGGAGATCACGCCATGACCCGCCTCATCAGCCCCGGCCGGGACGCCCTCAGCTACCCGGACCAGGGCGCGACGGCCCGGCAGCCGCTGCCCGCCGGCTACCACCACCTGCGCCACCGCGCCCGGATCGGCCAGGGCCGGGCGGTCTTCGAGGCGGCCGGGGTCGCGGTGACCACCTTCCACGCCCACCGGTCCTCGGGGATGCGCGTCAGGGCCGATTCCGGGGCCGTCCGCGCCGGCGACCGCGTCGAGGTGGGGATCGGCTTCGGCCCGCTGCGGATCACCGCTCCGTGCCGGGTGATCTGGACGGCGTACGAGCCCACCCGCATCGGGTTCGCGTACGGCACCCTGACCGGCCACCCCGAATCCGGGGAGGAGTCCTTCATCGTGGACCTGGACCCCGACGGCACGGTGTGGTTCACGGTCACCGCCTTCAGCCGCCCTGCGAGCTGGTACACCCGGCTCGCGGGCCCGGTGGTCCCCTTTCTCCAGCTGGGCTACGCGCGCCGGCTGGGCCGCCACGTGCGCCGGCTGGCCACCGCGGCCTGACCGGTCCGATACTGGAGGGGATGGACTGGTTCACGGCGCCCGGGTACTGGCTCGGCCGACTGGTCTTCCAGCGGGCCCTCGCCGGTGTCTACCTCTTCGCCTTCCTCGGGGCCGCCCTGCAGTTCCGGGCCCTGATCGGGGCGAAGGGCATGCTGCCCGTGCCGCGCTACGTGCGGTACGTGCCGTTCCGGCGCGCCCCGAGCCTGTTCCAACTGCGCTATTCCGACGGCCTCTTCGCCGGGTGCGCCTGGGCCGGCGCGGCCCTCGCCGCGGCGCTGGCCGCCGGGGCCGGGGACGAGGTGCCGCTCGGCGCGGCGATGGGCATGTGGGCGGTGCTGTGGCTGCTCTACCTCTCCATCGTCAACGTGGGGCAGACCTGGTACTCCTTCGGCTGGGAGTCGCTGCTGCTGGAGGTCGGCTTCCTGGCCGTCTTCCTCGGCAACGCACGGGCCGGGCCGCCGGTGCTGGTGCTCTGGCTGCTGCGCTGGGTGCTCTTCCGGGTGGAGTTCGGGGCCGGGCTGATCAAGATCCGCGGGGACGCCTGCTGGCGCCGGCTGACCTGCCTGGACTACCACCACGAGACGCAGCCGATGCCGGGGCCGCTGAGCTGGTTCTTCCACCACCTGCCGAAGCCGCTGCACCGGGTGGAGTGCGCGGCCAACCACGTGACGCAACTGGGTGTGCCCGTCCTGCTGTTCACCCCCCAGCCGGTGGCCTCGTACGCCGCGGGGATCATCGTGGCGACGCAGCTGTGGCTGGTGCTGTCGGGGAACTTCGCCTGGCTGAACTGGGTGACGATCACGGTGGCCCTGTCGGCGGTGGACTTCACCGGCCTCGCGGGCGCTCCCCCGGCCGCCGCCTCGCGGCCGGCGCCGGTGTGGTTCGTCGTCCTGGTCTGCGCGCTGACCGTGCTGGTGCTGGTGCTGAGCCGGCATCCGGTGCAGAACATGATCTCGCGGCGCCAGGTGATGAACCGCTCCTTCGACTCCCTCCACCTGGTGAACACCTACGGAGCGTTCGGCACGGTGGGCCGGATCCGCGACGAGGTGGTGGTGGAGGGGACCGCCGACCGGCTGCCGCACGCGGACGGCGACTGGCGGGAGTACGGATTCAAGGGCAAGCCGGGTGAACTGCGCAGGATCCCGCGCCAGTTCGCCCCGTACCATCTGCGGCTGGACTGGCTGATGTGGTTCGCCGCGCTCTCCCCCGCCTACGCCCGGGACTGGTTCGGCCCGTTCGTGGAGCGGCTGCTGGCGGGCGACCGGGACACCCTGCGGCTGATCCGCCACAATCCCTTCCCCGACGCGCCGCCCCGTTACGTCCGCGCCCGGCTGTACCGCTACCGGTTCACCACCTGGCGGGAGCTCCGCGAGACGGGCGCCTGGTGGCACCGCAGGCTGGTGGGCGAGTACCTCCCGCCGACCCGTCTCGCGGAGGCGGCCTGGTCAGAGCCCGAGTAGGGCGGCCTCCCGCTCCGGGTCGACGCCCGGGGCCGGGCGGTCCGAGCGCTGCGGGGCCACCCCGCCGAGCGAGCGGAGCCAGGCCCAGGTGTCGGCCACGGTCTCCTCGACCGGGCGGCACTTCAGACCCGCGGCGAGAGCCTTGGACACGTCGCCGCCGTGCATGTAGTCGTGCGCCTCGCCCGCCGGGATCCAGACCGGGAGCTCGGTCCAGGGCTGCACGCCGGCCTCCTCGATCAGGGCCGGGTCGGTCCAGCGCAGTTCGGCGCCGCCGCCTGTGGTCGCGGCGCAGGCGTCGAGGAGGCTGCCCATCGTGGCGTGCCCGGGCGGGGAGACCAGGTTGTACGCGCCCGCGTGCCCGGCCTGGGCGGCGTCCAGGGTCCAGCGCGCGAGGTCGCGGACGTCGATGTACTGGATCGGGAGGTCATGCGGCCCGGGGGCGAGGACGGGGCCGCCCCGGGCGGTGCGGTTCAGCCACCAGGGCAGCCGGCCGACGTTCTCGTACGGGCCGAGGATCAGTCCGGCGCGCACGAGCAGCGCGCGGTCGCCGAAGGCGTCGAGGGCGGCGAGTTCGGCGCCCCGCTTGTCCTCGGCGTAGGCGACGGACTCCGCGTCGGCCGAACCCTCCACCAGCGGGCCGTCCTCGTCGAGGCCGGCCGGGGCGGGGTAGGCGTAGACGGAGCGGCTGGAGATGTACGCGTACCGCCCGGCCCGGCCGGCCAGCAGGCGGGCGCTGTCACGCACGGCGGTGGGGGCGCCGCCCCAGGTGTCGACGACGAGGTCCCACTCCCCCTCGGCGAGGGCGTCCAGGCCCCCGGGGGCGGTGCGGTCCCCGTGCAGGGCGGAGGTGCCCGGCGGGGGCGCGTGGTGGCCGCGGTGGAAGACGGTCACCTCCCAGCCCCGGTCGAGGGCCTCCTCGGTGATCGCTCGTCCCACGAATTCGGTCCCACCCAGCATCAGCAGTTTCATGAGGGTGAGCCTGCCCGGGCGGACGCGGCGCCGGAAGGCTTGATCGCCGACAGCGATGACGCTCAGGGCGTACTCGCTACGGGAACCCCGCCTGCGGGAGCCCCGCGTGCGGGAGCCGTGCGGAGCGGGGCCGCCGGACAGCGCCGCGCCCCCTGTGCGGTCGGCACGAAGGGGGCGCTTTGCACCGCTTGTTGCTGACTAGTCGATTCCGCGCAGGATGTGGGGCTCCGCCAGGTCGTCCTCGTACCCGGCCAGCCGGATCGGGGCGGATCGGGCCCAGACTTCGAGACTGCCGAGCTCGTCGGTCCGCGGTTTGGACCGCGATCCCGGTCGCTCCAGCAACGTCGGTTCAGGCTGCGTCATTTCAGTCACCGCGCACTCCTTCGTGTCGCGTAACCCGGCAGGCGGACCGCGCGCCGGGCAGGGATGAAAGGGTTTCCGGACGCGGTGGCGCCTTGGTGGAGCGAGGCCCGGATGGGGCCGTCTGATGCCCCACAGTACACATATGAGCGGGCCTCCGCTCGATAGAAAGGCAAAAACCGCGTCGCCCTCTTCTTTTCGCCGCGAGTTCAGGAAGTCGTCGGCCCGCGGCTGCGACAAGCATGGTCCGCTCGACGCCGAATGCGCGCGGCGACGACGGAGGGAGCGGCGGTGGCGAGGTCCGGGATTCCGGGGTCCGAAGTGCCGTACAACTCAAGCGTCTCGGAGCTGACCGATCTCCTCCGCACCTGCCGCGGAGGCCGCGGACTCCAGGCAGCGGCGTTGTTGCGGCGCTCTCGGCCCTTCGGCAAAGAGCTCCACATCGCCGCTCTGGTGCAGGATCTCGGCGAGCTGCTCCGTCCGGGTGATGCGGTGGAGGGGCGCGCCCACTGCCGGGTACGGCTGCACGCGCGGGCCGCGGCGCCGTCCGCGCCGGAACGGGAACGACCCCCTCGGTTCGCCGAGGGGGTCGATCGCGGGGGCCTCGTAGGGCCCGGGGTACTGCGTGGGGCTCCGGTGATCGCCGAGGGCCCTGCGTCCTACCAGTTCGCGGGAGCGTAGTCCTTGAGGAAGACGCCGAACAGGTCCTCGCCGGCCTCGCCGCGCACGATCGGGTCGTAGACGCGGGCCGCGCCGTCGACCAGGTCGAGCGGGGCGTGGAAGCCCTCCTCGGCCAGCCGGATCTTGTCCGGGTGCGGGCGCTCGTCGGTGATCCAGCCGGTGTCGACGGCCGTCATCAGGATCTGGTCCTTCTGGAACATCTCCTGGGCGCTGGTGCGCGTCAGCATGTTCAGCGCGGCCTTGGCCATGTTGGTGTGCGGGTGGCCGGCGCCCTTGTAGCCGCGGCTGAAGACACCCTCCATCGCGGAGACGTTGACGACGTACCTGCGGCCGGCCTCGGCCGCGGCCATCGCCGGGCGGAGCTTGCTGATCAGGATGAACGGCGCGGTGGAATTGCACAGCTGCACTTCGAGCAGCTCGATCGGGTCCACATCGGACACCGTCTGGATCCAGCTGTTGGTGTCGTGCAGGTCCGGGACCAGGCCGCCGGCGTCGATGGCGGTGCCGGCCGCGATCCGCTCCAGGGAGGCGGAGCCGGAGACGAGCGCCAGCTCCGTGATGTCCTGGGCGCTGAGCTTCTCGCCCTTGCCGGTGGGCAGGGCGGCGACGCGGTCGACGGTGCCGCTGCCGAAGGTGCCGATGACCTCGGCGGACGGCAGCTCGCCGGCCGGCAGCGGGGCGCTCTCGGCGGCGACCAGCTCGCTGTAGGCGCCCGGGGAGCGGCGCACGGTCTGGGCGGCGTTGTTGATCAGGATGTCGAGCGGGCCCTCGGCGGCCACCGAGTCGGCGAGCGCGACGACCTGGGCCGGGTCGCGCAGGTCGATGCCGACGATCTTCAGGCGGTGCAGCCACTCGGAGCTGTCGGGCATGGCCTTGAAGCGGCGGATCGCGTCGCTCGGGAAGCGGGTGGTGATGGTGGTGTGCGCGCCGTCGCGCAGCAGCCGCAGCGCGATGTACATGCCGATCTTGGCGCGGCCGCCCGTGAGCAGGGCGCGGCGGCCGGTCAGGTCGGTGCGGGCGTCGCGGCGCGCACGGTTGAAGGCGGCGCAGTCCTGGCAGAGCTGGTGGTAGAACGCGTCGACCTCGACGTAGCGGGTCTTGCAGACGTAGCAGGACCGCGGGCGCTGGAGTATCCCGGCGATCGGGCCCCTGGTGGCGGCGGTCAAGGCGTTGCCCTGGGTCTCGTCGTCGATGCGCTCGGCGGAGCCGGTGGCGGTGGCCTCGGTGACGGCCTTGTCGTTGGCGGTCTTGGCCGCGCGGCGCTCCTGGCGGCGGCGCTGCTTGACCGTGCGGTAGAGGCCGGCGGTGGCACGGCGTACGGTGACCGCGTCAGGGTGGTCGACGTCGAGCTTGTCCAGCTCGTCGAGCACGCTGAGGCAGAGGGCCAGCCGCTCGGGGTCGATGCCCGGCCCGCGGGCGTGCCCGTATTCCTGGCTGTCTTCGGTCACCGTCATGGCCGCTGCCGTTCCTTGCTCACTCGTCCGCATCCGCCTGCTGCGGAAGTCCCCAAAAGGGAAACTGTACGGATCCCACGGGCCGGGAACCAAACCGCTGCCGCGCCCCTCACAGCCCGAGAGCGTCCGGTCACGGCGCGCACCTGACCGGTCCTGTACTGCCGTACTACGCCCGGAGTATGAGCCGTGACCGCCTGTGGACGGAGGAATAGGGTAGATCGCTCGCGCATTGTGGACCTTATGAGTGCACTGGCGCTGTCGGTCCTGCTCAGCCTCGTGTCCGCCGCGGCGTACGCGGGCGGCGCGATCGTCCAGGAACAGGTCGCGGCGACCACGCCGGACCGCCCCTACGCTCCGCTGCGCCACGGGGGCTGGTGGATCGCGGTCGGGCTGAACGGCCTGGGCGCTCTGCTGCACGTACTGGCCCTCGCCTACGGGCCGCTCAGCCTGGTCCAGCCGCTCGGCGCCCTCACCATCGTCTTCGCCCTGCCGATGGCGGCCGTGTTCGTACACCGGCGGGCGGGCGCGGCGGCCTGGCGCGGGGCGGTGCTGGCCACGGTGGGTCTGGCCGGGCTGCTGGCGCTGACGGGCGGGGAGGGGCGGGCGGCGCATGCCCTGGCGGGCGGTGAGCGGAGCCTGCTGCTCACGGCGACCGGGGCCGGGGTGGCGGTGCTGTTCGCGGCGGCGCACCGGATGCACCGGGCGGTGCTGCGCAGCGTGCTGCTGGCCGCCGCGGCCGGTACGGCCTTCGGCATGGCCTCGGTGTTCACCAAGTCGGTGGCCGAGACCTTCACCCCTGGCGCGCCGGGGGTCCTGGGGCCCGACCTCGCGGCGATCGCGGTGCTGGCGGCCGGCGGGCTGCTGCTCTCGCAGGCGGCCTACCGGGGCGCGGGGCTGACCGCGCCGCTGGCCACGGTGACCGTGGTCAACCCGGTGGTCGCGGCGACGGTCGGCATCACGCTGTTCGACGAGGGCTTCCGGTACGGGGCGGCGGGCGCCGTGGCGGCGCTGGCCAGCGCCCTGCTGGCGGCGGCCGGCCTGATCCTGCTCATGGCCGTGCCGCCGCACACGCGGGGGTCAGATGCCGACGCCGTGGGAGCGGAGGTACTTCAGCGGGTCGATGTCGGAGCCGTAGCCGGGTCCCGTACGGATCTCGAAGTGCAGGTGCGGGCCGGTGGTGTTGCCGGTCGAGCCGGAGCGGCCGATCCGCTGGCCGCCGGAGACCTGCTGGCCGGCCTTGACGGCGAGCGCGGACAGGTGGGCGTACTGCGAGTACCGGCCGTCGGTGTGCCGGATGACGACCTGGTAGCCGTACGCACCGGCCCAGCCGGCGGAGACGACCGAGCCGGGTCCGACGGACCGGACGGAGGTTCCGGTGGCCGCCGGGAAGTCGACGCCCGTGTGGTAGCCGCTGGACCAAGAGGAACCGGAGACGCGGTAGGCGGTGCCGAGGGCGGCGTCGACGGGAGCGGAGAACCCGCCCGCGGCGGTCTGCTCCTTCGCTGAGGCGGACGGCGCCGCCGGCTTCTCGGCGGGCTTCTCCGCCTGCTTCTCCGCCTGCTTCTCGGCCGGTTTCGGCGCGGGCTTGTCGGCGGGCTTCTCGACGGGCTTCTCGACGGGCTTCTGCGCCGCCGGTTCCACGGGTTTCACCGGTTCCGCCGTCCGCGGCGGCTTCTCGGGGTTCTGCGCGGGCGGCGCGGCGGTGATGCGCAGGGTGAGCCGCTGCCCGGGGAAGATCAGGTCCGGGTTGCCGCCGACGGTGGCCCGGTTGGTCTCGTACAGCGCCTGCCAGCCGCCCTCGACGTGCTGCTCGGTGGCGATCGCCGAGAGCGAGTCGCCGGGCGCGACCACATAGGGGTTCGGCAGCACGGACGTCCCGGTCGGGCGGGGCGTGGCGCCCTGCTGCCCGGTGGCGGCGGCCTTGGTCTGCTGCGCCGGGGCCTTGGCGCCCTGGCCCTGGCCCTGGCCCTTGGGTGTGACGGCGGGGGCCGGTGCGCTGCGGCTGAGTCCGGCCTGCTTGCCGCAGTTCGGCCAGGCCTGCGGCCCCTGGCCCTTCAGGACCTTCTCCGCGACCGCGATCTGCTGGTCCTTGGTGGCCAGGTCGGCACGGGCCGCGTACGCGGTGCCGCCGAAGGCCCGCCAGGTGCTCTGGCTGAACTGCAGCCCGCCGTAGTAGCCGTTGCCGGTGTTGATCTGCCAGTTGTTCGTCGACTCGCAGGCGGCGACCTTGTTCCAGGTGTCCACCGACGCGGCGTGGGCGGTTCCGGCTCCCAGGAGGGGGAGCGCGATCCCGGCGCCGCCGGCGGTGACGGCGAGCGAGGCCCGGTTGATGCTGCTCGGCTGATACCGGCGGTGCCGGCCCCGTACACCCATGGGAGCCCCCATTGAAGACATCAGGAACCGCACAACCTAATCGTCTCGACCGGGACACGACAAGGGGCGCAACAGGCCGTTCTCCGGCGGAATTTGACGCTCTTTCGACGAGGGGGAGGTCGGCGGGTCCGGTGATCGATGTAGCGTCGGTGTTCCCCGCACACCGAAGCACGCAGGAGCGCACGCATGAGCACCAGCACAGCCCAGATCGGCGTCACCGGGCTCGCGGTGATGGGCAGCAACCTCGCCCGGAACTTCGCCCGCAACGGTTTCACCGTGGCCGTCCACAACCGCACCGCCGCGAAGACCGAGGCGCTCGTGGCGGATTTCGGGCACGAGGGTTCTTTCGTGGCGGCCGGGTCCGCGAAGGAGTTCGTCGATGCGCTGGAGCGCCCCCGGCGCCTCATCATCATGGTGAAGGCCGGGGAGCCGACCGACGCCGTGATCCGAGAGTTCGCCCCGCTGCTGGAAGAGGGCGACGTCATCATCGACGGCGGCAACGCCCACTTCGAGGACACCCGGCGCCGTGAGAGGGAACTGCGCGCGCAGGGCATCCACTTCGTGGGCGTGGGCATCTCGGGCGGCGAGGAGGGCGCGCTGCTCGGCCCCAGCATCATGCCCGGCGGCTCCAAGGAGTCGTACGACTCCCTCGGCCCGCTGCTGGAGAAGATCTCCGCGAAGGCCGCCGACGGCACCCCGTGCACCTCCCACGTGGGCCCCGACGGCGCCGGGCACTTCGTGAAGATGGTGCACAACGGCATCGAGTACGCCGACATGCAGCTCATCGCCGAGGCCTACCACCTGCTGCGGGAGGTCGCCGGCTACTCCCCGGCGAAGATCGCGGAGACGTTCCGGGCCTGGAACCGGGGCCGCCTGGACTCGTACCTGATCGAGATCACGGCGGAGGTGCTCGCGCACACGGACGCCGCGACCGGGCGCCCGTACGTCGACATCGTGACCGACGCCGCCGAGCAGAAGGGCACCGGGCGCTGGACCGTGCAGATCGCCCTGGACCTGGGTGTGCCGGTCTCGGGCATCGCGGAGGCGGTCTTCGCCCGTGCGGTGTCGGGCCACGGCGACCTGCGGGCGGCCTCGCGCGGGCTCGCGGGCCCCGCGGCCGCGCCGCTCTCACCACAGGAGGCGGACGCGTTCGCCGCGCAGGTGGAGCAGGCGCTGTACGCCTCGAAGATCGTCTCGTACACGCAGGGCTTCCACCAGATCCGGGCCGGCAGCGAGGAGTACGGCTGGGGCGTGGACCTGGGCGCGGTGGCCTCGCTGTGGCGCGGCGGCTGCATCATCCGGGCCGCGTTCCTGGACCGGATCCGGGCCGCCTACGACGCGCAGCCCGGGCTGCCGAGCCTGCTGGCGGACGCCCACTTCGCGGAGGAGATCGGGGCCGCCCAGGAGGGCTGGCGGTCGGTCCTGGTGGCGGCGGTGCGCCAGGGCATCCCGGTGCCGGCCTTCGCGGCCTCGCTGGCGTACTACGACGCCCTGCGCACGGAGCGGCTGCCCGCGGCCCTCACGCAGGGGCAGCGGGACTTCTTCGGGGCGCACACCTACCGGCGCACCGACCGCGAGGGTTCGTTCCACACCCTCTGGAGCGGCGACCGCTCCGAGGTCCGCACGGACTGAGGCCGCTCGGCTCGGAACCGGTCAGCTCCAGGGCCCGGGCTGCGGGATGGGCGCGGGCCCTGGCGGCGGCGGCACCGGGTCCGGCTCCGGGACGGGGCCGGGCACGGGCGGCACGGGGCGCGGGACCGGCCCGGGGCCCGGGAAGGGGCTGGGGTCCGGGGTCGGCTCGGGCTCAGGCACCGGCGGCTGTGTCTCTTCGGCTTTTCGCACCATGCAGTCCATTTTCCCGCGATTGCGGCGGAAATGCCCTTAGGAGTCTCCCGACCCCGCCCGCAGGACCGCGGCCAGGCCCAGGGCGGGACTGGCCAGCACCGGGATCCGGGTCGTGACGAGATCCGCGGCGCCTGCCATGGAGGCCTGGGCCAGCACGATGACGTCGGCGTCCGCTTCGGGGACGGCGTCGGCGGCCGCGGCCACCAGGGCGAGGTTCCCGGCGATGTCCCCCGCTTCGAAGCGCTCCCAGGCCCCGGCGACCAAGTGGCTGCGGATCGACACCGGCCGCTCACCGGCTTCCTCGGCCAGCAGCTCGCAGGTGGGGGCGAACGTCGACTCGACGGTGGCCAGTACGGCGATCCGCGCGCCGGTGGCCGCCGCGGCGGCCGCCATCGGCCGGTCCACGCGCAGCACCGGGACGCCGAGCTCCGGAGCCAGGGACTCCGCGGTCGCCCCGATCGTCGAGCAGGTGACCAGCACGGGCGCCTGCCCGCCGGACACGGCCTCGGCGAGCACTTCCAGCAGGGCCGGAGCCACCGCCCCCGGCCCTTCGACGCGCGCCCGGGCCAGCAGCTCCGGAACCACCAGGTGCCGCAGCACGGCTCCGGGGTGGTTCCGGTCCCGCAGGGCGTCGAAGACCGGAACGTGCGCGGGCGAGGTGTGCAGCAGGACCGGGCCGGGGCGGGCGGTCACCACAGGTCCGAGTCGCCGGCGAGCTGCGCCTTCGCCGCGGCCACGACCCCGGCCGGCGCCTCCGGTGCCTGGTCGGGGTGATGGGCGGCCCAGCTCGCGGCATACGGGCAGAGCGGCACCACGGGCACGCCCTCGTCGGCGGCGATCCCGTGGAAGGTCTTCACCAGCGACCCGGCGATACCGCGCCCCTCGTGGCCCGGCTCGACGATGGTGTGCACCGCCACCAGGGCATGGGGCTCCGCGGCGAGCACGAAGTACGCGATGAACCCGACCACCGCCCCGTCCTCGACGGCCAGCAGCCTTCCGGCCCCGCGCTCGTCCTCGAACCCGACCGCCACGGTCCCCGACTCCCCTCAGACAGCCACGGCGTGCGGGCTGCGCTCCTGATCCGTACCCGGCACCGGGGCGGAGGGGTCCGCGCCCAGCTCGACGATCCGGTTGTCCGCGTCGACGTGCACGACGCGGGGCTTCAGCGCCCGCGCCTCGGCGTCCTCGACCTGCGCGTAGCTGATCAGGATGACCAGGTCTCCGGGGTGCACGAGGTGCGCGGCGGCCCCGTTGATCCCGATCACGCCGGACCCCCGCTCGCCCTCGATGACGTAGGTCTCCAGCCGCGCCCCGTTGGTGATGTCCACGATGTGGACCAGCTCCCCGGGCAGCAGATCGGCGGCGTCCAGCAGATCGGCGTCGATGGTCACGGACCCGACGTAGTGCAGGTCGGCCTGGGTGACGGTCGCTCTGTGGATCTTGGACTTGAACATGGTACGAAACATGAAGAAGCTCCCGAAATGTCTGCTCCCTGCCTGCTTTTCCAGGTCAAGGGCGGTCTCCGGAGCGTACAACTATTCGCATGTTCGGTCAGCTGTCTCCAGGTGTTACAGGACTCACGCTGACCCATTGCTGATTTTCATGACGAATAATCAGGTTAATGCGGACTGCGATCTGCGGGCCGGAAGAACCCAGGGTACGTAGGCGCATGCCATCAGTGCGCTGACCGCGAGCGAGTCACGGGCAGGGGCCGCGGCCGAGCGGTAGGGCGACCACACGAAGCCGGTCGCCGACACGGGAGAGCGCGGCGGCCACAAGGGCGTGCGGGAAACGCATGTCGCGGGTGGCGGAGGAGGCCACCGAGGCGACTCCGGAGTACGGGCAGGGCCGCCACAGGGAAGGCCCGGTGCCCGCGGGCGCCGGGGAAGGGAGCGCGGCATGGCACTCAATGATCCGTAAGGCGGCCGCCCGCGCCACCGCCGAGTGCGAGGACGGCGTCCCGCTGTTCCGGGAATGCCAGAAGGACAACCTGCTTGTTCGGGTAGTGGTGCAGCGGACCGGCCCGCGTAAGCCCGGCCTCCTCCGCAATGTCATTGAGGCTCCCGGCTCGGAATCCCCGGGCGGAGAACACCTCCAGCTGCTTTGGGATGTACTCACACCCGGTACTGGAACCGCCGCTGGTGGCTGTTGCTGACCAGGTCGCCACCGGGTGGCGCTGATCAGAAGGTCTCAGGCCAGTCGTGGTGACGGTGTCCCCCTTCTTCCGCAAGTCCGCGGTGCCCGCACGGCCATATGCGCTGCCGTGCCCGTCGGCGCGCGCTGAAGTACGGGATCGGCCATGGGTGCGGCCATCTGCAGGCGTTAGGTGTACGGATGTGGGAAAGGCTTGAGTATGCCGAGGCGCTGCAGTTCGACGATGTGCTCTGCCGTGCGACGCGGTGCTTCACCGCCGGTCACCAGCACACCCGCCTCGATGTTGCGCCGAGCAGCGGACTCGGTCAGGTTGGCGCTGCCGAGCAGAAGAGTGCGACGGTCGGCGACCGCCAGCTTGGCGTGCTGACGTGAGCGGCCCTTTTCGGCCGGGCCCCGTTCCCAGATCCACATCCGCAGGCCGGGCACGGACGCGAACGCTTCGGCTGGTTCCCTCCCCGAGAGCAGGCCGCCTGCGCCGGCCAGGGTTTCGACCACGACGTGCGTCTGCACGCCCCTGCCCGCAGCCTCTGTCAGGGCCTTTGTCAAGGCGGGATACGGGCGAGCCGCGTACGTCATCGCCAGCAGTTCGTGCTGTGCCTCGTTGATGACCTCGACCAGCACTTGGGCGGTGGCGCGGACCGGCACTCCCGGTGTCGAGGGACCGCTCCACACGGTGCGGACCCGGACTGTGTCCCGGGCCTGCCGCCAGGCAGCGACATAGCCGCGCACGTAGGCAGCCGCCTCGGAGGCAGGCACCGACTCCGACTCCATGGCGTCGTAGAGCGCCGCGACAGCCACGCTGACTCCCGGTGTCGCCAGCTCGGTCAGTATCCGTTCCCTGGTGCGTCCCTGGGCGAGCAGGCCGGCGAGGTCCTTGCTGCGAGAGAGGCCGAGGGCCGCGACGGCGGCCTCGGCAGCGCCCTCGAACGCAGGTCGGCTCACGGCAGCAGACCGACCGGCGTCAGCACCGGGTCCCGGTCCCCGGTCAGCGGGACGAGGAACCGGCGGTCCAGGAACCGGTTGCCGCGTTCGCACGTGGTTTCCGAGACGAACAGGCAGACATGGCACGCGGCTCCGTGGAGGAAGTCAGCCGGGTCCTGTGGCAGGCGCTCGGCGCAGAGCGGGTCGGCCGAGCAGTGGCGGGCGTCGGTCAGGGCCCGGCGCACGATCCGGTCGAACTCCCGCTCTTCGGCCAGGGACACCAGACCGCCCAGGGTGCCCTCGGAGTCCGGGACGGCGGTGTAGATGAGGATGCCGGTCCTCGGATTGTGTTCGTCGCCCGCGTAGATCCGTTCGGCGAGCGAGGCGGAGTTGTAGCCGCACTCCAGGGCGATGGTGCGGATCAGCAGGTGGGAGAGGGTGTGCAGGGCGATGTACCGCGCTCCGGGCCAACCGGAGTACGGGTCGAAGTCACTGGTCTTGCGGTCTGACTTCCGGTTGGCACGAAACCGTGCGTACGCCTTTCTGTGCGCCTCCATCTGCGGCGACTTCTCCATCCGAGCGACCCACTCGGCCATCAGACCGTCCCGCACGCGCAGGAAGACGCCCTCGCCGCGCACCTCACTCGCCGGTACCCAGTTCCGGATCCCGCGGGACAGTTCGACGCGCGTGGCGATCTCCGGTGATTCGGGGTCGGGCGCGTCGAGTCGGGTGAACCCGATCAGCGCCCGTGCCTCACGCAGCCGCTCTACCTGCCTGATATCGGCGAAGAACTCGCTCAGACGGGCCGGCACGGGCATCTGCCGGAGTGCGAAGTCGTCGCTGGGGGTGGGAACGGGACCGGAGAGCGCGTCCCATTCGGGTCCGAAGAGGTCGGCCTGGACGTCGGGGGCGGAGGGGGCAGACCCGGTGGCCCCCTGCTTGCGGGCCGTGATCGCCGCGACCACCGCGTCGGCGTCGAACTCCTTCAGGAAGGTGAACTTGGGCATGCGCGACATGAAGTCGAACTGCCCCCGGTCTTCGATCAGTTCGAGGTCGGGCCAGTGGTCGTCCAGCAGCTTGCCGATGTCTCCGCCCTGCGCCTTGGGCAGTGCCAGGGCGCTGAGGGTGAGCGGGAACCACTGGTTGGACGCGCCCGCCACCATCAGGACCGGCTCCCGGCCGCAGCCGTTCGTCTCGTAGGTGCCGAGGTGCGGATGCCGTCCACGGCACCGGGGCAGATTCCGCCGGCCTCGTTCACCCATGGCTTCCCGGATGTTGCGCTTCACGCCGCAGGCGACGCACTCGATGGTGACGTTGGCGGCCTGGTTTCCGCCGTGGTCCTTCATGCGCAGCTTCGGGCGCGGTGTCTTGCCGCAGGCCTGCCCACGGTGCACATACGGGGTGTACGGGAACTCGTCGAGATGGCCGGCGGTACACACGAGGGTGAAACGGGCCGCCACGGCGAGCGGCTTCCCCCGCTTGCAGTCGTGGACGAACTTCGCCTCGTGCGGCGTCCGTGGGTTGGCGTTGACGAAGGCGAACTCGCCCGAGTCGATCGCGGCCAGCACATTGCACGCGGTGCAGCGCAGCCACTGCGGGAACGGCGTGACGGGCACTCCGACCCCCTGTGCCGCCCAGCCCTTCGGGTCCGCGTCGGCGCCCTCCAGCCAGGGGGCGGCCCGCAACTGCTCGACCTGGCCGCGTCCATAGCGCTGGAGCGACCGGTTGACGGCGGCGCGCAGCCGGGGCTCGTCGATGTCGTAGTCGGTGACACCGGAGTGACTCCAGGAGTCGATTCCCCGGATCAGGACCGAGAAGTTGGGCAGGTCTACGAGGGCGCCGACTCCGGCGGTGAACATGAGGTGGCTGGGCCGTACGGTGCCGACCCTGCGGTTGCTGCCCTGGCTGCTCATCGCTGTGCCTTCCTGACCGTGCCGGCCGTGACGGGCCCGTACTCGTCGCTGTCCACGGTGCTCGCCGTGTCCGGGTCGGTGTCGGAGTCGGTCCCGGGGGCGCCGAACGTCCAGTCGGGACCGTCGCCCGAGGGTTCTTCCAGGAAGGCGCCACCGCCGGGGAGGAGCAGGTTGATCTCGTTCTCCGTCTCGCGCATCGACATGCCGACGGTCAGTTCGGTCCACCGGGAGCCGTCCGCCCGACGCAGCAGGCCGTTCACGACGGTCGTCTTGTGCTTCTCCTTGCGGTAGGCGAGGGCCGAACTGCTCTCGTCGCGTTTGCGGCGCCATTCGTCCTTGAGCCGGTCCAGTCGTTCGCTCAGGTACTGGCGGGGCCGGTCGCCTCCCACCCGTTCAGCCCGTTCGAGGAGCCGGCGTTCGACGTCTTGGGCGAGCGGTCCGTCGAGGTCGACGTGGTGGGCGTCGAGGTTGCGGGAGGAGTCGTAGGCCGCGTGGCGCAGCGCGGCGACATAGGTGGCGGCGACACCGCGGTCGAGCGCGCGGCGGGTGTACGGGGTCACCGACAGTGCTTCCACCCGGCGGTAGAACGTCGCGTGATAGTGCTCGAAGTCCTCGTAGTGGGCGAGGTCGCGGGGGCGCGACCAGTTGTAGAGGGTCACCACCAGGCCCGGACGGGCGGCGTCACGGCCGACCCGCGAGGACGCCTGGATGTACTCGGCGGTGTTCTTCGGCTGGCCCACGACGAGCATCAGGCCGAAGCGGGAGACGTCGACACCGACCTGCAGCATGGAGGTGGCGAGGACGACGTCGACGGCCTGTCGCACGGTCGGTGTCATGGACGCGCGGGGTTCGCGCTTGTCCTTCATGGCGGCGGCGTACTCGCGCAGGAAGGCCCGCCTGCGCACCGAGGTGTCCCGCTCGGGGTCGAACTCGATCTCCAGCCGCTTCAGGGCCGCCCCGATGTCCGAGGAGGAGATGCGGGAGGTCAGTTCCTGGATGCTGAGCATCCCGGCTCTGCTCACGATGCGGTCCGACAGCGTGTCCTGGCCCTTGCGGCTGCCGTTGGACCGCACGCGGGTGGTGATGTCGTCGTCCATGTACCGCCGCATGCCGGCGAGTTCACGGGTCGCGTTGAAGTAGCCGACGAGGGTCATGTACGGGTCCGCCGGCCTGCCGTACTCGTCGAAGAGCTGCTGCGCCGCGAGCAGCAGGATCTCCGCGACGCGGATCTCGGCGGCCTTGAGACGGGTGCCGTGCGCGCATACGCCGAGGTAGCGGCGGCCGGGGTTCTCCCCGCTCAGCTCCACCTGCCGGGAGAAGAAGGTGTCGCCGACGTCCAGCACCTGGGGCGGGAAGACGGCGACCTTGCGGGCGAAGACACCGCGCACCTGGTCGGCGGCCCGCTTGGTGGTCGCGGTGGAGGCGACGATTTTCGGGCCGACGTCATGACGTTCTCCGTGAACGTCGGTGAAGCTCCACGTGCACAACTGATCGACGGCTGCCTCGAAGAGACCCACGGTGGTGCCGAGGGCTCCGGAGATCAGGTGCAGCTCGTCCTGGATGATCAGGTCCGGAGGCCGCAGGCGGGTGACGGGCTGGGCAGTGACGCCGGGCAGGTCGCCCCTGGCGTTGTGGCGGCCACCGCAGCCGGTCTTGGCGTCCAGGTCGTCGTGGCGGTAACCGTGGCGAGGACACAGCTCGGTGACCCTGCCGAACAGCAGGCCGGAGTAGCCGTTCCACGGGAGCTGGGCGAACTTGTCGACCGTGGCGATCAGCAGCGAGGGCGCCAGCCGGTAGATCTCCTCGTCGACGGTGAGCACGGGGATGCCCTCGCCGAGCGCTTCACGTCGGGAGAAGGGGCAGCGGTCCTCCCCCTCGCCGCGAGGGCAGTACAGCAGGACTCTGCGGCGGCCTTCGTCGTACTCCATGTTCGCGCGGGCGGTCAGCCCGCTGCCGCACCAGGGGCAGGTGAGGACCTGCAGGACCCGCGCGTGCTTGTCGCTGGCGTTCTCCTTGGCTTCGGCGATCTGCTCCTTGGCCTCGTCGAACCAGTTCGGTGAGACGGAGGTGCCCACCCAGAGCCCGATCCGGAACGGGGTGGTTCCCCAACGCCGGTCCCGCGCGAACTCCTCGCGGCGCAGGACTTCGCAGGCGCTCACCAGGGCGGCGGCGCGCTGGAACTGCTGGGCGGTCAGCAGCCGCAGGGTGTAGCGCATGAGCACGCCCACGCCCGCCTCACCGCTGCGGGCGTCCGCTCCCGAGCCGATGGTCCCCTGGAGGCGCCGCAGTGCGAAGGTGTAGGCGGCGAGTCCGAGATACGCCTCGGTCTTGCCGCCGCCGGTCGGGAAGAACAGCAGATCGACGAGGGCTTCACGGCCGGTGCCGCGGTGCGGGTGTCCGGGCTGGGTGAGGGAGTCGATGTTCAGCAGGACGAAGGCCAGCTGGAAGGGCCGCCAGCTGGCTGCCGCCTTGCCCTTGCCGTGGACCTCGTCGTAGGCCTCCCGGTAGGACCGGGAGTCGTTCTCGCAGCCGGTGCGGACGGCCGCGATGGCCGTGTTGCGGCGCTGCAGGGCCATGGCCCGGTTGGCGAACCGGAAGGCCAGCAGGGCCGTCTCGTCGGCCACCAGCCGGTCGATGCCGAGGGTGATGCGGTCGCAGACCTCGAGTGCCTGCTCGATCGCGGTCTCGGCCGCTTCTCGGAGGTCTTCGGGGAGCGAGGCGGCACTGCGACGCTGCTGCTCCAGCCACGTGCCGTATCCGTCGGCCAACGGGGCAAGAGCGGCGCTGAGTTCGGCTCGGCGGCCCGGCACGGCGAGTGCCGCCAGCTCGTCCATGCCCAGTTCCAGCCCCTTGAGGAGGTCCTGCTCCTCGAGGGTCGGCGCGGTGGTCGCCCGGACGTCGTACTCGGGAAGCCAGACGGTGGTCAGGCGGTGTGCGTTGCGCTCTCCGTCACGGACGTGCGCGTGAACGGCGACGTTGCGGCCCTTGGCGTGGCTGAGGCTGTCCCGGTAGAGCAGGCGCAGCCGCCGTTCCTCGGCGTCCTCCGGCGCGTGGTCGTGGCTCGCCGGGTCGAGGGGGTCGTCGACCGGCAGGAAGACGGCTGCCTGGTCGTCGGGAAAGGCGGTGACGTCGATCTCGGTCTGGAAGAGCCAGTGCGCGTCACGCGCGTCCGCGCTGTCCGGCTGCCGGTTCACCAGGGCCAGCTCGACTATGCGCAGGTCCTCGGCGCCCGTGCGGCCGCTGTGCCGGCGTACCTGCACGTCGAGGACGACGGTGTCGCCGTCGAGTTGAACGGTGCGATCGGCCCCGTCGGTCACGTCGATGTCCACCAGGCGCTCGACCGGCTCACGTGACCAGACCCTGCGCGTCGTCCCCCGCTCGGTGGCCTCGTCCGACTGGGTGTAGCGACCCCAGCGGACGGTGGCACTGAGCGTGCCGACGGAGGCCGGAGCGGTGAAGGACAGTCCCATGGACGATGCCCAGATGTGTCCGGCGGCCTGGGGACTCAACCGGTCCTGCAGACCGCTGTCGTCACCTTCCTGCTCGTCACCCGACTCCCCTTCCGCGGCCTGGGCGGCCGCGCGGGCGATCCGGTCGGCAGTGACGGCCTGCGGGCGCGGACCGAGCATGCCGACCAGGTACCGGTCACGGGGGCCGGAGGAGGCGCTCGGCAGCGTTTCCGTCTCACCGTCCCAGGGCCCCAACAGGTCCCGGCGGATGTAGTGCACGAGTGCGTCGCGCACCGCGTAGGAGTCCCCGGCACGGAACGTCTGGGGAACTTCGTCGAGCGGATGCGGAACAGCGGCCTGGGCAGGCTGGGCCGGCATGCGATGGGTCCTTTCGGACAGGGCCGTTGGAGCAGGGACGTGCACCGGTGGTGTGGCAGCACGAGAAATATAGACCCGTTGACTCAGTTCACACAACGAATACGGGGGGTCCGTCGCTCGACATCCTGTCGGTCTCTAGGCTGGTGCCCGCCTGCCGCCCGCCCGCGACCCGAGGACTCCTATGCCCCGCCTCGCCCTCTCCGACGACTTCGTCGCGGATCTGATCTCCCTGCAGAGACCTGTCCAGAAGGAAGTCAACGGCACGATCCAGATGTTCCGAAGCCTGACCGTGCCTCAGCTTCATGCCAGCAAGGGAATGCATCTGGAGAAGCTCGAGGGGGCGCGCGACCCGCGGATCCGCACGATCCGGGTCACCCGGTTCTACCGGGGGGTCCTCCTCGCCCCGGACGACGGCAGCGAGCTGTTCACCCTGCTCAGAGTGGCACCGCACGACGAGGCGATCAACTGGGCCTGCAGGCGTGCCTATTCGGTCAACGGCGCCACCGGAGGCTTGGAGGTGCGCAATGTCGAGGCACTCGAACAGATGGAGACCTACTTCGAGACGAAGGCGGTCGAGACGCCGACCCGGCTCTTCGCGCACCACTCCGACACCGTGCTGCGTGACCTCGGCATCGACGAGCAGGTCCTGCGACTGGCGCGCGTGTGCGTCACGGCAGACGACCTGGCGGTCATGGCGCCTCCCATGATGCCGGCCGACCAGTACGAGGTACTGGAGTACCTGGCGACCGACTGCTCGCCCGAGGACGTCTGGGAGCAACTGATCGCCCCGCGCGGGCAGACGGTGCGCACGGCGGAGGACCGGCCGGCCGTCACGCTCGGCGAGGCGATCCTCAACACGCCCAACGGCATCGTGGAGGTCACCGGCCCCGGTGAGCTGGAGCGGATCCTCACCGAGGACTTCGTTCGCTGGCGCGTCTTCCTGCATCCGGCCCAGCGCCGGTACGCCTACCACCCGGGCTTCAACGGACCGGCTCAGGTGACGGGCGGCCCTGGCACCGGCAAGACGGTCGTCGCCCTGCACCGGGTACGGCACCTGCTGCGCACCGGACGCGAGGGCGACCGGATCCTCCTCACCACCTTCACCAACGCCATGGCGGCCGCCCTGCGGGACAGCCTGGCCCTCCTGCTCGGCGATGCCGACGCGCATCTGCTCGACCGCGTCGACGTCACGACGGTGGACTCGCTGGCCGCCCGGGTCATCCGGGAAGCCAGGGGCGGCTCGCCGAAACCGCTGTCGGCAGCAGCGGAGAAGAGCGCGTGGACCCGCGCCGCCGCGCGCGAGGACCTGCCCTGGTCGGAGCGCTTCCTGTCCCAGGAGTTCCGCAACGTCGTCCTGGCTCAGGGGCTGCGGACGCCTGAGGAGTACCTGAGATGTGTGCGCAGGGGACGCGGCACACAGGTGGGGCGAGTGCAACGGGCCCGGCTGTGGCGGGTCATGGAACGGTTCACGGGGGATCTGGCCTCGCGCGACTCCGCGACGTACACCATGGTGTGCGACCAGGCCGCCCGGATTCTGGCCGAACGGGGGCCGCGCTACCGCCACGTCGTGGTGGACGAGGCCCAGGACCTGCACCCGGCCCAGTGGCGGGTGCTGCGGGCCTGCGTGGCCGAGCAGGCCGACGACCTGTTCCTCGTCGGTGATCCCCATCAGCGCATCTACGACTCCCGGGTCTCGCTGCGGTCCCTGGGAGTCAACGTGCGCGGACGGACGTCCCGACTGCGCCTCAACTACCGCAGCACGGAGGAGATCTTGAGGTGGTCCACGTCCCTCCTGGACGGTCAGCCGGTCGGCCGACTCGGAGAGGACGACGAGGACGACGGCGGCCAGGACTCGCTGCGGGGCTACCGCTCCGAGCTGCACGGCCGCGTTCCCGTGGCTCGCGGTCATGGCAACCAGGACGACGAACTGCGCGCGCTGGTGGACCAGATCCGCACGTGGGTCGACCAGGACGGGGTGAAGCCGTCCGAAGTGGCGGTGTGCGCCCGGTTCAACACCCTGGTCGACGCGGTCATCGCCCGCCTGCGCCGTGAGGGCGTCCCCGCCGTCGCGGTCAAGGACGACCCGGGGCCGACGGTGCCGGGTGTGCGCGTGGCGACGATGCACGCCATGAAGGGGCTGGAGTTCCGCTGCGTGGCCGTCGTCGGCGTGACATCCGGCGTGCTGCCGTTCGCTCCGCAGGTGACGCCGGCCGACGAGGACGCCGTGCAGCACCGTTCGGATCTTCTGGCCGAGCACTGTCTGCTGTTCGTGGCCTGTACGCGGGCACGCGACGCGCTGGCGATCTCCTGGAACGGTGAGCGGAGCCGCATACTGGACCCCGTCGCCGGCTGAGCCGCACCGGGCCCTGTCCCGCGGACCGAAAGGTGGGTCCGCGGGACAGGGCCGTCTTCTCACAGTGCCGTCACCGCGATCAGACGCGGATCTCGCGCACGACGACCGTGCGGGTCTTGCCCTGGGCCGCGTCGTACGAGATCTCGCGTCCTGTCGGCTGCCAGGTCAGCGCGTGGCCGAGCGGCGAGGACGGAGAGACGATGTCCGCCTCCTCGGTGGGCAGTTCGGCGATCGTGTACAGGGTGTCCTCGTCCACCTGGCCGTCGAACTCCAGCCGGAGCAGCGCGCCCGGGATCACGACGTCGGGGACAGCCCCTTCCCGTCCGACGCCGACGGCGTCGAGGAAGGTCCGCAGGAAGGCGAGGCGCCTGGTGCGCCGGTCGCGCTGCTCGGCCTGGGTCTTCCTGAGGAAGACCAGCTGGGCCGCGTCCGCTCCTTCGGGGGTCTCGGGGGAACCCTCGACCGCCGCCTGCAACTGCTGCACCTCGCGCACCAGCCGCTGGAAGGCCGGGGCGGGGATCTCCCGAACCGGCGCAAGGCTCGGCGCGGTCGGGGCGGCCATCGCCGAGCCCGCGGACGGTACGACGTGCCCCGCCGACCGGGCCGAGTCCGCCTGCCGTACGGCAGGGGCCGCCCCGGACACCGTCTCCCCAGCCGTCCGTGCGGGTACGGCCCCGTTGTCGGCGGTCAAGGCACGTGGCCGCGTCGGAGCGGGCGTCGCCCGTCGGGCCTGACCACGAAGGGGCTCGCGCGGGTCCGTGGCCCTGGGTGCGGGCACCGCTCCGAGGGGGGCTGCCGTTCCGGTCGGCGCTTGCGCTCGCGCCGTGTCCCCGTTCCCCGCCTCCTGGCTCGATCCGCCCCGCGGCTCGAACGGCACGCCGTCACCGGGCACGTGACCCACGCCGGTGACGCGACCGGCCTCGGCCGCGTGCTCCGCCACGGCCGCGTCACCGCCGGTCGCCGCGCCGCTGCCGGCGGCTGCCTCACCGCCGGTCGCCGCCCCAGCCGTCGGTTCCACCCCGCTGGGCCCGGCGTCATCGGCGGCACCGGAGCCTTCCGGATCCCGCCCGGCCGGTTCGATGCCCAGCCGTTCCAGCTCGGCCCACAGCGGGGCCAGCGCCTGCTCGCGGTCGAGGTGGAAGCGACTGCCCCTGATCCGGACGAACGTCCAGTCGACGCGTTCCAGGTCGCGCTGTCTGGCGGCCGCGGTGGAGGCGTCCTCCCCCTCGGCGAACGCGTCGCCGTCGCAGGCGACCGCCAGCCGGCGCGTCCCGCCTTCCACCACCAGGTCGATCGTGTGGCGGCCCACCTTGTATCCCGGACGGACCCGGTGGCCCCGTGCCGTCAGTTCCAGGTACACCTTCTGCTGGAACAGGCTGTCGAACGCTTCGTGCCGGACATCGGACAGAACCTCGCCCTCGACCGCGACGACGTCCTCCTCCCCGGGACGGGAGAGGTGATCGAGCCAACCCCGGCGCAGGTCGTTCTCGTGGAACTGTTCGGCCCTCGCGCTGTGGAACACCCACACCTGGTCCTGGGCACGCGAGGCCGCCACGTTGATGCGCTGCTCGTAGGTCTTGCCGTTGAAGCCGCCCGGGACCGCTCCGGCGGCCGTGGTCGCCGAGTTGACGAAGGAGATGAACATGATGTGCCGCTCGTCGCCCTGGAAGTCCTCGGCGTCACCGACCCGGATGCGCCGCTCCTCGCGCTGCTCGTAGTCGAGGCGCTCGGCAAGCAGGTTCTCCAGCACCGTCAGGTGTCCCTTGCTGGCGCGCAGGCTGATGACGCCCATGGTCTTCCCGTCGTAAGCGGGGTCGGCACAGCAGCGCACGATCGCGTCGACGAGGGCCTCGGCCTCGGCGACGTTGGTCAGCCGGGTGTTGACGCCGATGGCTTCGCCGGTCTCGACGTACACCGTGCGGACCGGGGGCAGCCGGTCGGCGCCGTACTGGCGCAGCGGCAGTAGATCACGGTTGTAGCAGAGGTCATTGGAGAAGGAGATGATCTCCGGCATGCACCGGAAGTGCTCCTTGAGCATGAGTGTGCCGCGGCCCGCCGAGAGCGCTTCCGTGAGGTCGAAGAAGCTGGACTCGGGGCCGAACAGGCTGCGGACGTCCGGCTCCAGCGCGGTGAGCAGACGATCCCTGAGGTGGAAGTACTCGTCCTGCTTGAGGCCTACGTTGGACGGACTGACCTGCTTGCTGTCGCCGACGACGACCATCCGGTCGGCGAGCCAGCTCAGCAGCATGGCCTCCAGGCCGGACTGGCTGGCCTCGTCGACGATGACGACGTCGAACAGACCCGGCCGGTCCATGGGTACGGTCTCGGCGACCTGGTGCAGGGGCATGATCCAGGCAGGCACCGCCGTCTGCGCCTTGCGCAGGGCGGCCTGCGCGTCGCGCCGGTAGCGGTGCTGGTACTTGCCCTTGATGCGCCGTGCGGCCTGCTGGTAGGCGCTGAGTGCCCGGGACTGGTCACCGGTGAGCAGGCCGAGGCAGCGGTGCCAGGCGCGGGCGGCGGCGAGCCGCGCGAGCATGATGCGGGCCTCGTCGTCGGCCTCCGTCAGCCGTCGGCGCAGGGTTCGCTCGGCTTCGGGGTCGGTCAGCCGCTCCATGCGGTCGCGCCACGCGGACCAGGCCCAGGCCTCGGCGAGCGAGGGCAGTCGGGCGTCCCAGGCGCTGTCCTCGTGTGTGGCGGTGATCCGCTCGGCCAGGGCCGGGAACGCCTCGCGGACACGGGCGAGGGCCACGTCCTGCTCGGCCCGCAGCCGGGCGGCCTCGCGCACCTCGGCCATCTCGTCGCTGAACGTGCGGTAGCCGTCGGGGTCACGGTCGCGGACGGTGCCGAGTGCGCGCACCACGGCGGGCGACACATCGGGCCGGTCGCCCCAGGCCCGCAGCAGTTCCTCGGTGTCCGCGATGACCTTGCGCGACTGTTCGGCCGCGCGCAGAGTGGTCGACGCGCGCAGCAGGGTGCGTACGGCGTTCTCGACGGACGGGTCGTGCCAGGTGACGACCGCGAGGGCCGGGGAGGTGGCCGCGGCGGCCAGGACGTCGGTGCGGGCGGCGGCGACGGCGAGCAGTGCGTCCAGCACCTCCGCGTCCTGTCGCAGCCGCGCGAGGCGCGGTCCGTGTCCCAGCCAGGCGGCGACGGGCGTGCCCCACTCGGACTCCACCTGGGCCAGGCGCAGTTCCAGCTGGACGCGGGCGAGGACGACGGCCGAGGTCGGCACGTCCTCCGGCGCCCGGCCGTCGACCCGCACGGTCTCTACGAACGCGCCGGCCGCCTTCGCCAGCCTGGAACGCATACCGAGGGGTCCGCGCAGCTTCTGTCCCTGACCGAGGCCGTCGTGCAATGCGGTGACCTGGGCGAGTGCCGTGGCCGGGTCGTACTGCTCCAGGCCGCTGACCATGGCCGTGCCCAGGGTGGCGAGCGAGTTGTCGACGGCCGCCAGGGTTTCGGTGACGGCGGCCCGCCGGCTGCGTGCCTGCCAGTCCTGCCCCTCCGTCACCTGCCTCAGGAGCGTCGCGGCCCAGTCACCGGCAGCGGCGGCGAGAGCCGCGGCGCGGGCGCGGGTGGTGGAAAAGACGTCGAGCGCCGAGGACAGCCGCTGCTGTTCCCCCTCGCCGAGACCCCTCACGGCCGTGTCGTACTCCGCGCACAGCGGGTCCTGGCGCGCGGCCGTGTGTGCTTCCTCGGCCGACCGTACGATGCGCACAGCCTCCTCGAAGTCGCCGGGGCCCGGCAGTTCGGAGGGGCCGGGCACCTCGGCCGCGAGGGCCTGGTGGTGCGGGGTGTACGCACGGGTGGTGTGCAGCAGCCGCAGGGCGTCGTCGGCGCTCAGGGCGGGCTGTTCCTGCGTGACCGGGCCCAGCCAGTCGTACCGTTCCGCCTCCGCGGTGAGGCGTCCGGCGATCTCCTGCAGGCTGCCGGTGTAGTCGCCGATCTCCGCCTCGAAGCGGTGGGTCTCCTGTTCGCGCAGTACGGCGAGGTCGCGCAGCATGGCCTGCTGGGCGGCACGGGCCTGGGCGAGGCGCGATTGGAGTGTCCGGATCCCCTTGCTGGATGCCTTCGCGTCATAGCCGGCGTACTCGCCGAGGATCCGCTGCACGGACGCCTCCAGCTCCCGCTGGGCGGCCGCGCCGTCCTCGGTGCGGCTCACGCACAGGTCACGGACGGACTCCGGCAGCTTGTCCCGCAGCACGCGCAGGGCGCGCGGGGTGTGGCTGGTGATGAGGACCCGCTTGCCCTGCGCGAGCAGGTCGGTGACCAGGTTGGCGATGGTGTGCGTCTTGCCGGTGCCGGGCGGCCCCTGGACGACGACGAGCCGGTTGGCGCGCAGGCGTTCGGCGATCGTGCGCTGCTCCTCGTTGGCAGGCAGTGCGAAGTACATCTCGTCGCCGCCCTGCGGCGTTCCGTCGTCCTCCACCGCCGCGAGGTCCGCCGCGGTCAGCGCGCCGTCCCGGCCCGCGATGTAGCCGAGCAGTGCGGTGGGCGGCGTGCCCGCGTCGATCTGCCGGGCGATGGCCTTGAGAGCGTCCATGGTGGAGCGGCGGCTGCGCTCGCGCAGGACGAGTGCCGGGGTGAGTCCCACCTGCGGGATGTCGAGGCTGCGCGGCTTGGCGCGCTCGACGGTCGGCGCGTAACTTCCGGCGCTGTGTGCGGCGTTGACCCAGCTGCGCAGGGCGGTGTGTACGGCGTCGAGGTGTTCGGGGTCGGTCACGTCCAAGGCGCCTTCCAGCACCTCGACGATCGTCTCGCGCACGGCGCCCGGCACGTGCTGGGCCCCTTCGAGCATGCCTTCTTCGAGTTCCAGGCCCGCGCCGGTGGGGTCGGGGGCGGCGGTGAGCGTGCCGGTGGAGGGGTCGAGCCGGATGGTGGCACGGTGGGTGATGAGGTGCCGTTCCACCCGCTGTCCGGTGGTCGTCTGCCAGGTGAGCCGGCCCAGCCCGAGCACGAGTTCGTACGCCTCACCGAGGCCCGCGGCGTCCTCGTGCATCTTGTGCAGCCGGTCGTACAGCCTGACCAGGGGGTCGATCGCGCGGCGCCGTTCCGCCCAGGCGAGCCATTCCTGTTCCCAGGCGGCGTACAGCTTCTCGATCTTCTCCCGCTGGGGGTGTTCGTCCAGCTCGTGGTAGGTCTTGTCGAGCGGGATGCCCCGGGACCAGTCGGGGAACTCGGGTTCGATACGCCGGCGCAGGTGCGGGGCGCGAGGCTCCTTGAAGTCACGGATCCGGGTCTCGTCCACCCAGGGCGCGAGCAGAGCCTTGGGGTGTGGCGCGTCCTCGCGTTCGGGGCGGGCGACGGTCAGCCAGGCCGGGTCGTCTCCGGCGAGAGCGCCGTCGATCATCACCTCGACGCCGTCGTCGTCCGGCAACTCGTCGAACCACACGGCGCCGGCCGCCCCGTCGAGCGTGCGCACGGGGCGCGTCTTCGACTCCTCGGCCTCGGCGAGGAACCGGAAGATCTGACGGACGCGAGCGGCGTCCAGATCGTCGGCGGAGACCTCCGGGACCACTGATCGGGCGCTGTGCCGTCCGGGGCCGGTCGACTGCGCCGGGACGACGTCGAGCGCGGCCGGTGCGGTCGCTCGCTGCTTTCCTGCGGCGGCCGAGGCCGCCTGCCCGGCCCTGTTCACGGGCTCCGGGGCGTCGTCCGGCTCCGCGAACAACGACTGCTGCCGCTCACCGAACAGTACGGACTGGTCGTAGGCCATCGGTACGGGGCGCTCGCCGACCACCGTAGCGGCGGCCGACGCTGTGCTGAACGTGACGCTCCTCCGGTCGCGCCCCGGGAAGCGGACCTCGATGTCCAGGTCACCGGCGGTGCCGGCCGGAATGCTGTAGGCCCACGTGGCGGAGACCCTGCGCCCCGTACGCAGCGTGCCCTCAAGCTCGTGGTCGAGCACGTCACTGCGGTAGTCCTGCACCTGACGGCCCGTCTTGCCGTACGGCCCTCCCCGCACCAGCAGGGTGATGCCATCGAGGTCGAGCGGCTGCCCGGTGCCGTTGCTCACGGACAGGGTGCACCGCACCAGGTCGTCACCCTGCCGGTACCCGTGACTGTCCTCGGCGTCCGCCAGTGCGTATGGCACGACGTCGTCCACCCGCACATACAGGCCGTCGTCAAACTGGTAGACGGAACCGACCGGCCGCAGACCGTCACTCAGCCCGCGCTCATCCTGACTCACACGCCCACCCCACCACTGCTCCTGAGGGCCATCCGGTGGCCCGTCCGGTCATCCCGCCCCGACCACCACGAGCCCGATCACAAGACGCCCCCACCGGCGCATGGACTCGGTGTGAACTGAGCACACATCGCGAGCGTATCAGCAGACCCCGACCACAATTCCACCGTTCCGACGTCCCGCACGAACCGCCGCCGGCGAGTGATCACCGACGGCGTCGGCCGACCCCATCGACACCTTCGAGCCTGACACCCGCCCCCCGTATCGACGTTGACTCAGTTCACAAAGCACGGCAGGCTGTCCCTCGACACTTGCCAGAGAGGGGCAGTAGTGCCGTGCACACGCAAGTAATCGACACATCCCCCCAGTTGGCGGCAGAGTGGCTTCAGACTTGGCCGTATGGCGACGCCCTGGAGGCGCTCGCAATCCGAGAGGACCACAACCCCAATGAGCAAGGCCGATGACGCCAAGAGCCTGGTCCAGCAGGGTCTCGACAAGGCGTTGGGCGCCCAGCAGCCGCTGGCGAGGAAGAATGTCGAGCGCCTGCGGCGAGTCCACCCCAACGACACTCCACAGGAGCTGATCCGTCGGCTGGATCGTTACTACCTTGCCAGCGTCACCGCATCCGGAGGAGCATCCGGCGCGGCAGGGATCGTGCCCGGTGCCGGGATCCCGACGGCTCTGGCTGATGTCATGCTCTTCACCGAAGCGTCAGTGCTCTACACGCTGTCGCTGGCCGAGGTTCATGGCATGCATCCCGAGGACATCGAGCGACGTAGGCTCCTGGTCCTGACCGTCCTCCTCGGCGACGGAGCGGTGAAGGCTCTGGACAAAGTCGTCGGGCGCACCGGCCCTTATTGGGCACGGCGCATCGTCGGTGCGATCCCAATGAGCGCGATCAACCGGGCCAACAGCGTTCTGGGCCCGCGGTTCATTACCAAATATGGGACCAAGCAAGGGGTCCTGGTGCTGAGCAAACAGGTGCCGCTTGGCATCGGTGCCGCGCTCGGCGCCGGCGGCAACCATGTCTTCGGGCGACTGACGATCAAGTCCGCACGTACCATCTTCGGAGAGCCCCCGTCGAGCTGGGACAGCGATGATCGTGGGGACGAGGTGCCCTTCGGTCCTGGCTCGGGGGATTCGACTCCGTAACGTCGGTTTTCGGATGGATGGCTCAGGACGACTCCCAGCGCGCCGCGATGAACGAACTCACGCCTGGGTCGAGGGCCGCACCATCGAGCTGCTGCGCCGCTCCCCCGACGAGACGATGCCGCGCATCTCCAGCCGTTCGTCCCTGACATCGGCGAACGGCGGCGCCTGAAAAGGCATAGATTCAGCGGACAACTGCCCCTGGCCCGAACGGTGTCGGACGGAACGGGGCTTGGCCTGGGCACCCGTCAGGAGTGTCATGGGGAAAGGAGGCGCATGCGCGCCCAGGAGATCACCTTCCTGAAGCTCGTCCAAGGGGACAAGCAGTTCCAGGTGCCGCTTTACCAGCGCACGTACAGCTGGGGCAGGGAGCAGCTTCAGCGGCTGTGGGAGGACATCGGGGAACTCGTCGACCAGCACCTGGCCGGCGAGCCGGCCACGCCGCACTTTCTCGGCTCCGTGGTTCTCGCACCCGGTCAGATCCAGGCGGGCGGGGTGCAGAGGTGGCTGGTGGTGGACGGACAACAGCGGTTGACCACGCTGATGCTGGCCTTCACCGCGCTGCGCGACCACCTGAAGGAGACGGGTGACGCCCGCGGGGTGGACCGGGTGCACCGCCAGATACTGGTCAACGAGTTCCACGAGGGCGCGGACCACTATCGGTTGCTGCCCACGCAGGCGGACCGGGACGCGTACACCGCCTGTGTCCAGTCCCGGGCGGACGCCGGCGGGGGCGACAACATCGGGGCTGCCTACCGGTTCTTCCGCGGTGCGCTCACCCAGGGCCACGAGGCGGGCGACGACCACTGGACCGCCACGGTCGAGACCGTACTCAAGGACCTGCTCTCCATCGTGGAGATCACCGCGGAGCCGGGCGACAACGTGTACCGGATCTTCGAGTCGATCAACAACACGGGTGTCGGGCTCAGTCAGAGCGACCTGCTGCGCAACTACGTGTTCATGCTGCTGCCCAAGCGGGGCGAGCGGATCTACCAGGAACTGTGGCTGCCCATGCAGCAGAGCCTCGGCCCGAAGAACCTCGACCTCCTGGTCTGGCTCGATCTGGTGGTACGCGGCCACTACAAGACCAAGCAGAGTGAGATCTACCGCGAGCAGCAGAAGCGGCTCCAGCCGCTGGCCGGCGACGAGGACGCCCTGCAGCGCGACATCGAGCAACTTGCCGAGCGGGCCGAGCGATTCCTGCGGATCACCGACCCTGCGCGTGAGCGGTCCCCCGCCCTTCGGGCGGTCCTGGAACGTCTGGCCTCCTGGGGCGGCCAGACGCACTACCCTCTCGCGCTGCACCTGCTGGATCTCCTCGCGGTCGGCGGGACGACGCCCGACGACGCGGCGCAGGCGCTGGGCTACGTCGAGTCCTATCTGGTGCGACGCCTGATCTGTCAGACGCCGACGAGCGGCCTCAACCGAATCTTCATGGAAGCGCCGAAGGAGCTCGAGACCGACCGGCCGGCCGCCGAGGCGGTGCGGCGGTTCCTGTCCGGCCGGCGGCGGCGTTGGCCGAGCGACGAGGAACTGCGCGAGGCGGTCCGCGCCAAACCGTTCTACTGGTCCGGGCGCCCTCTACAGCGCAGCTTCATCCTGCGCCGCCTGGAGGAGAGCTACCGCGCCTCCGAGCCCGTGGACTTCGTCAAGGCATCCCTCAGTGTGGAGCACGTCCTGCCGCAACGCCCCGCTCCCGCGTGGTTCGACCTGCTCGCAGAGGAGACGGAGCCGAATCAAACTCCGCAGGAGCTGCACGACCTGCTGGTGCATACGCTCGGCAACCTGACGCTGACCGGTGACAACTCTAAGCTTTCCAATCACCCCTTCGAGCGAAAGCAGCAGATCCTCGACTCCAGTGCCCTGCGCATGAACCTCGAGATCGCCTCGGCTCAGCGCTGGGGCAAGGCGCAGATCCTGGAACGTGCCGACCGTCTGGCCGACCGCGCCGTGGAACTGTGGCCCGGTCCGATCGGCGGAGTCAAGCCGAGCGGTGAGGAATCGCCGGGCTGGATCGAGCTGCGGGCCGCCCTGGTGGCGATGCCGAGCGGCACCTGGACGACGTACGGCGATGTCGCGGAGCTGATCGGCAGCCACCCGGTGCCCGTCGGGGCCTACCTGGGCGCCAATACGAGCGTGATCGGCGCCTACCGGGTGCTCACCGTGGAGGGCAGGATCTCCCCGTCGTTCCGCTGGGCGGACGGCAGTGACCGGCCGCCGCCGCAGGAGCTGCTGGCGAGCGAGGGAGTGCGCTTCGACTCCCTGGGGCGGGCCCACCCTTCCCAGCGTCTGTCCGCCGCCGAGCTGGCCACCCTGCTGGGCAGGGACGTGGCGCAGCCCGTAGCGCAGGACCCACTCCCGGAGGGGGAGGACACGGAGGCGGCCGAGCGGTTCCGCGCGCAGTTGCGGGAGAGCTGGCCCGACGCGTACGCCGGAGTCATGGCAATCCTCGACTTCTGGCGCCGCCAGGGCGGCCACGTGACCTACGGCCGGCACGAGGAGACGAGCTGCTTCCCGATGCTGGACCTCGGGACCAGCCGTCGGCCGCACCTGATGTGGCCGGTCGGGATCTACCCCGTCAGCGGAACGGTCGAGGTGGTCTTCCAGTACCTGAAGACCCGCAGCCCGTTCGACGACACGGAGCAGCGCCGGGGGCTCCTGAACCGCCTGAACAAGATCGACGGCATCGACCTGCCCGAGGCGAAGCTGGAGCTGCGCCCGTCCTTCCCGGTCAGGGTCTTCGCGGAGCACGGTGACGAGATCTGCGAAGTGCTGGACTGGTTCGTGGGGGTGGCGGCGCTGGATCTGGCGCGGAGGGACTGAATGCGCGAATGTCACGGGGCTGCACCCTCTCAGAGAGCCGACCGCGCGGTCACCGGCGGCGAGACACCGCATCCTGCGCGGAGGGACCGCCGTGCCCTTACTTTCCTCTCGGGCCGGTAGAAAATGGGCGGCCATGGGACGAATCCGAGTGGCCGGGGTTGACCCTCGACCTTGTCGAGGGCTCAGGGTTCCGGGTGTGGAGAACGAGATGCGCAGCATCGGGGAGATGGCCCGGGACGGCGGACTGAGCGTGAGTGCGCTGCGGTTCTACGACCGGGCCGGTGTGCTGGTCCCCGCCTGGGTGGACCCGGTCAGCGGCTACCGCTGGTACGAGCCCGAGCAGCTGGAGGAGGCCCGGTTGCTGGCCCGGCTGCGTCGGGCGGGCATGCCCCTGGCCGACATCCGGCTCGCGCTGGCCGGCTGGGCCGGCGCGGACACGGACCTGGTGCGCGGTCTCCTTCAAGCGCACCTGCGCCGTCTCGAGCTGGGGCTGTCCGATGCCCGCAGCGAGTTCTCCACGCTCCGAACGCTACTCGACCGCAGGGAGACAGACCCCATGACCTCGCTCCACACCGCCACCGCCATCGCCCGGTTGTCCGTCCTCGCGCCGGAGTTGGCCGCCGCGCTGGACGCGGTGCGCTTCGCCGCCGGTACCGACGCGGAGTTGCCGATGCTCGGCGGGATCCTGTTCGACGTCGAGGGAAAGGAACTCCACCTCGTGGCCACCGACCGCTACCGGATGGCTGTCGCGCGAGTACGCACCACCGGGCACGGCGGGCCCCGGACGCAGGTCGTCGTGCCGCTTCCGCTCGCCGACGCGATGCGGGCGCTGCTGACCGGCGAGGAGCCCGCCCTCCTCGCCGGTGGAGGGTGACCGTGTCACCCTGAAGACCGGCGACCGGCAGACATCCGGCCAGAGCCTCGGCCACGAGTTCCCCGACTACCGTCGCCTCGTCCACCTCCCGGCCGGTCGCCGGGCCCACGTCGATACGGCGGCCTTCCGCCGGGCCTTGGAGACCGGCCCGGTCCGCACGGGCGAGACGCGTGAGCAGGACGGTGAGCCTCACGACCTCAGTGTGCTCCGGGTGGCGGAGAACGGGTCCGTGATCGTGTGTGACGACGGGGACGACGACCAGAACAACGTGGCCGTCAACCGCGCGTTCCTGCTGCACGCGCTCGCGGCCGGAGCCCGGGACGAGTTGCTCCTGGAACTGGGCGCGCCCACGGCGCCGCTCGCGATCCGCCGGCCCGACGACGAGGGCGCCTTCTCGCTCCTGATGCCGGTCCGGCTGGAACAATGACCAGGTCATGCCGACGACTTCCTGGCGCTGATCGCATGCGCTGAGCGTGAGCCGCGAAGGAGGCACCCAGTCGAAGGCAGGGCGAGGCCCTCCACCAGGCCGCGCACCTGAGCGAGCCCCCTCGACGTCAACAACCACCAGCGCCTTCCTTGTGCGCGGAGCTCACAAGATGTGAGTGTTCTCGGCTCCTTCCGGGGCAACCAACTCCGTTCGACTGTGCTGTGGGGCGCACCGCACCTCGTCTGAACTCCTGCACGCCCCTGCCCATTTGGGATGTAGCTGTCCCATACTTCGCAGGAGGGGCTGGTCCCGTATCTCGTCCGGGGCCGGAGGGATGGGGGGACGATCCATGGCTGACGCACGTCTTCAGTGGCTCCAGGAGGCCGTTTCCGTCTTCGGCGCCGAATGCAAACGGAACCTGTCGGGCCCCGGTGACCGCGAGGCAGCCATCCGCAGCCCTCTGGAGCAGCTGTTCCGCACGATCGCCGCGCACCATGCCCGCCCCGACATCGGCTGGTACCCGGAGACCCGCATCCCGCACCTGGGGGTACGACCCGACTACGCCGTGCGCGTCAACAAGGACGTGACCGGCTACATCGAGGTGAAGCGGCCCGGAAAGAGCATCGACCCCGACTCCTTCACCGGTCACGACAAGAGGCAGTGGGAACGCCTGCGCGACCTCCCCAACCTGCTCTACACCAACGGGACCCACTGGCGTGTGTTCCAATACGGCGCGCCGGTCGGTGCGGAGGTCGTGCTGTCGGGCAGCTTGAAGAGTGCCGGGGAGAAACTGAACCCCTGCGACCTCGCCGCCTTCGACGCATTGGCACAGGCCGTGCTTTGCTGGGAACCGCCGGAGATCCGACGCGTTTCGGTACTCGTCCAGCACATCGCTCCGCTGTGCCGCCTGCTGCGCGAGGCCGTACGGGAACAGCTACGGGCCGAAGCCGGGCTGAACGCGGCCGACGCCGCCGCCGACCGTCCTTTCACCGGCCTCAGAAGCGACTGGCGCCGGCTGCTCTTCCCCACCGCGGACGACGCGACCTTCGCCGACGGCTATGCCCAGACGGTCACCTTCGCGCTGCTTCTCGCCCGCACCGAGCACATCCCGGTAACCGACACGAGCTTCCACGAGATCGGCCGCCGCCTCAATGCGGGCCACGCCCTGATGGGCAAAGCCCTTCAGCTGCTCACCGACAATGTCAACGAGCGGTTCGAAGTGACCTTGAACCTCCTCGCCCGTACCGTCGCGGCCGTCGACTGGGAGACCATCCGGCAGGGCAACCGGGACGCCTACCTCCACCTCTACGAGTCGTTCCTCTCCGCCTATGATGACAACCTCCGCCAGCGCAGCGGCTCGTACTACACCCCGCACCAGGTCGTCGAGGAGATGGTGCGGATCGCCGAAGAGGTACTGCGCACCCGCCTCGGCAAGACGCGCGGCTACGGCGACGAGAGCGTGTACATCGTCGACCCCGCGATGGGAACCGGCACCTACCTGCACACCGTCATCGAGCGGGTGGCGCGACAGGCTGCCGAGCGGCACGGCGAGGCCATGGCACCCGACGCGATCGGCCGGCTGGCTCAGCGACTGTACGGCTTCGAGCTCCAGATGGGCCCGTTCGCCGTCGCCGAACTCCGGGCCGCCGACCTGCTCAAGAAGCACGGCGCCCCACTCCCGCCGGGCGGACTCAACCTCCACGTCACGGACACGCTCGACGACCCCTACGTCCAAGAGGAGCAACTCGCCTCTACGTACGCCGCCCTCTCCGTGTCACGCGCTCGCGCCAACCACGTCAAGGCCAACGTCCCCGTCACCGTGGTCATCTCCAATCCGCCGTACGACGACAAGGCGGAGAACCGCGGCGGGTGGATCGAGAAACGGGTGAAAGGTCAGGGCCGTCCTCCCCTGGACGACTTCCGGTATCCGGGCAACGGCCGCTACGAGCACGCACTGAAGAACCTGTACGTCTACTTCTGGCGCTGGGCCACCTGGAAGGTCTTCGACGCCCATGCGGACGACCGGCACGGCGTCGTCTGCTTCATCACCCCGTCGGCGTTCGCCACCGGTCCCGCCGGGCGGGGCATGCGCGACTATCTGCGCAGGACGTGCGACGAGGGGTGGGTCATCAACCTGTCGCCGGAGGGGCAGCGATCGGACGTGGCCACCCGCGTGTTCCCCCATGTCGCCCAGCCGTTGTCGATCTGCGTGTTCGTACGGCGCTCCGATCACGACTCCGACCGTCCCGCGCGCATCCACTACCGGGCCCTGCAGGGCAAGCGGCCGGAGAAGTTCACCCAGCTCCGGGAGGTGAGTCTGGACGACGGGGGCTGGCGGGACGCGCATGCGCGAGGGGTGCGGCCGTTCACTCCGGCCACCTTGTCCGGGTGGGACGACTATCCGGCGCTGGACGAGGTGTTTCCGTGGGCAAGCCTTGGCATCACGTCTAACAGGTCCTGGGTGACCTCTCCTTCAACGGCGGTTCTTGAACGTCGATGGGCTCGTCTCAGCGGTGAGACGGACCCGGAGGCCAAGGCCCTCCTGTTCAAGGAGACTGATAGCCGCAGTCTCGATTCGCGGCCGGCAAGCCTGTCAGGGTTTACGCATCCCGACCGGCGCATGTTCGATGAGCTTCAGACCAGCCCACGGCTCTTACGGATCGGACTACGGAGTTTCGACCGCCAGTGGCTCATCGCGGACAACCGAGTCATCGACCGGCCTCGGACGGAACTGTGGGAGTCGTTACAGCCGGGGCAGGTATTCCTCAATCAACAGAGCAGCCATGAGATACACAGCGGTCCCGCGCTGATGGCAACCGCGCTGTTACCGGACACCCACCACTTCAACGGCCGAGGCGGAAGGGTGCACCCCGTCCTCCATCCCGACGGCGGTGCCAATGTGCCTACCGGACTGCTCCGGTACCTGGCCGGTGCCCTCGGCGCGGACGAGGTGACCGTGCACGACCTCGCCGCCTACGCCGTGGCCGTCGCCGGGCACAGCGCCTTCACGGAGCATTTCGCCGAGGAACTGCTCACCCCAGGTGTCCGGTTACCCCTCACCCGAGACCCGGTGCTGTGGAGCGAAGCGGTCCGCGTCGGCCGCGAGTTCCTGTGGGCGGCGACATACGGCGACGTCAGCACCCCTCCAGCCGGGCAGGAGCCGGGCCAGGAGAGCGTCGCCTTCCCGGCGGGAGACCCGCGGCAGGTGCGGTACGAGACGGGGATCGGCACCACCGTGCCCGACGCCCTCGGCTACGACACGGAGACCGGCACCCTGCGCGTGGGGCCGGGCACCTTCACGGGTGTCCCGCCCGAGGTCTGGAACTACGAAGTCGGCGGGATGAACGTCGTCAAGAAGTGGTTCGGTTACCGCAAAGCCTCCCCCACCAGCCGGAAGACCAGCCCGCTCGACGACATCCACATCACGTCCTGGCCGAGCGAGTGGACCGGGGAACTGATCGACCTGCTGTCCGTCCTGCGGCGGCTGGTCGACCTCGCACCCGCGCAGCAGGCGCTCACCACGAAGATCGTGGGTTCGCCGGTCATCACCGTCACCGACCTCACATCGGCGGGCGTGCTCCCGCCGCAGCCCGGGGCGACTCGCGCCCGTCGCCGCGTCGTCCTTGACTTCGGCCGGGCGGACGAGTCATGAGCGGTCGGCGCCCGTCTCACCGGTGCGGACGTAGGACTTCGCCTGCTCCAAGTTCCATGTCCCCTCCGCGAGTCGTCTCAGGGCGAGCCCGGCGGGGCGGGGCGCCGCGCCCGTGGACACGGTGTCGGCGAAGGATGCCACCGCGCTCAGGCGAGCCGTCAGCTCGTCGCACTCCGCCGCGCGCAGGGCCGCCGCTCCGAGCGGGGTGAGCGCGAGGCTGCCCAGGTCGCCACCCCGCCGCTCCACCAGTCCGGCCCACACCAGGGTCGGCAAGGCGTCCCGGATCTCGTCCGTGTCGAGGTCGCGGGCCAGATAGGACTCCGGTTCCCTTTCGGGAGCCGGGAGGTCACACAGATCCAGTTCCTGCAACAGGTGTTGTTGGAGCGGCGAGAGCTGACCGCTGGAAGCGAGCATGCTCCCAGTATGGCCCGCGTCGTGTGCGACACCGTCCCGATATCGAGGTGTTGATGATGCGATACGCGACACTCAGACCATGAGCGCGACCGAGGTGGCCATCATGCCGGACGGCACTGCGGTCCCCGGCCGCGACGAGGTGCTCAGCCAGAAGATCCCGTTCGACCGGGCGCGTTGGCTGCCCTGCCTGCCCGGCCCGGACTGGTGGCCCGCGGAACTCGACGACTGCCCAACGGTGGCCGGCCGGACCAGGGTCGACCGCAGCACGGTCTTCGGCATCGCCCGGCGCTCGGACACCGCCGAAGGCCGACGCCACCTTCTGACCGCAGCCCTCGTCTGGGGCACCGGGACCAGAGCCCAGTCGGTCGCGCGGCGCGCACGCGTCTTCGCGGAGTCCCCGCCCCGAGACATCGATACGCACCTGGGAGCCGCCTTGGGCATCCTCCAGGAGGAGGGGGCCGTCGCGGCGTACTACGCCTTCAACAACGACCACCGGATCAGGTTCCTGGGCCCGGCGTTCTTCACCAAGGTGCTGTACTTCGCCGGGCACGAGCAGTGTGCTGGGGCGTGGCGTCCGCTGATCCTGGACCGTTTCGTCGCCCTGGCTCTGCGGGCAGTCGACTCCGGCGAGAAGTGGCGCGGAGGAGGCTGGACCACGCCGCGCTACAGCCGCTACCTGGCTCTCGCCCATGACCACGCACAACGGGAGGGAGTCCTGCCGGACCAGATAGAGGCCGCGTGGTTCGCCCAGGGCAGGCGGCTGGTCTGACCCGGGCGACGGCGTCGAGCCCCGCCGTGGAGGCTCTGCCAGGCAGGTGGGCCGGAGGCTGGACTGTTACGTGCCGTGCGTCTGATGGTCGGTGTTCGGTGGGGCGTGTCCGTGGGTGAGGATCTCCGCCCAGACGGTCTTCGTGTACGCGTCGCGGACCGTGTATCCGCAATGGTCGGCGTATGCCTGGACGAGCAGCAGTCCGCGGCCCGAGGTCTCGTCGCCGGGCGGTGTCATCACGAGTGGTGGGAGGCGCTCGGGGCGCGTGTCCGTCACCTCGACGCGGAAGCGGTCGGGCAGGAGGAGCAGCGTCAACCGGAAGTCCCGGCCGGGGAGGCGGCCGTGGCGGATGGCGTTCGACGCCAGTTCGGCGGTGACGAGGGCGACGGCACGGGCCGGGTCGGAGTCGTACGGGAGGCCCGTCCACTCGGTGAACGGCTGGACGGCGAGCCGGCGGGCGAGGCGGGCACCGCGCCTCGTGCTGCTGAAGCGCAGGGTCAGTTGGCGGACTGGCGTGAGAGGCGGCTTCGCCGCGGCGGTGAGCTGATGGTCGGTCACGGTGTCAGCGTGACGGGGTGCCTGCACCGCTGACCAGGTACGACGGCCGTACGTCCCCTTCGTCGTACGGCGGGGGTGGCCGGCGGTGGGCTTGGTTGTACGGGGCTTGTACGGGCGTTGTACGGGTCCGGCGCGTGTCCCGGTTCCCGCGCGTCGCGTTGGACATGAACCGGTGGCGAGCGCGGCCGTGGGCGGGGCGCGGAGCGGGATGGGAAGGGCGTGGGACTGTGAGGACGGTACGGGACGTAAAGGACACGCGGACGGGGCGGGGCGCGAAGACCAAGGACGAGGGGCCCGATGTGCCGGGGGTTTGGTCGGCGTACGGGGTGCTGTTGCAGTACCTGCGGAAGCGGACCGGGTTGAACCAGCAACAGCTCGGGGATGCGATCGGCTACTCGCTGGAGCAGGTCGCCTCGGTGGAGCAGGGGCGGCGGCCGGCGAAGGCCGCGTTCACGGCGGCGGCGGAGCAGGCGCTGGAGGCGGGCGGGGTTCTGGAGGCGCTCCAGGAGGAGGTGGATAGGGCGAAGTTGCCTCGGTTCTTCCGTAACTTCGCGTTGATCGAGGCGGAGGTGGTGAGCCGGTTCTCGTACGATCCGCTGCTGGTGCCGGGGCTGTTGCAGACGGAGGAGTATGCGCGGGCAGTTTTCGCCGGGCACTGTCCTCCGCTCAGCGAGGAGATCATCGACCAGCACACGGAGGCGCGGCTGAGTCGGCAGAAACTACTCACGCGGATGCCGCTCGCTGAGTTGTCCTTCGTCATCAGTGAGGAGGCGTTGCGCGATCCGGTGGGCAGCCCGGAGGTGATGCGCGCACAGTGGCAACGACTGCTGGAGGTGGGCGCGTTGCGGAATGTAGATGTCCAGGTCATGCCCGCCCAGCGGGGCTTCCACCCAGGCAAGAACGGTCCGTTCGTAGTGGCGGAGACGCACGAGCACAAGCACCTCGGTTACTTCGAGTCCCAAGGCGTGGGGTGCGTCGTCTCAGAGCCCACCGAGGTCAGTGCCTTCGCCATGCGATATGGCAAGCTGCGATCGCAGGCCTTGAACGTCGAGGAGTCCGCGCGACTCATCGAACGGATGGTGGGAGAAACATGAGCGTGGAGCAGATGGCCGAGCACGTGTACGGGCTGCACTGGTTCAAGAGCAGCTACAGCGGATCGGACGGCGGCGACTGCGTGGAGGTGGCCGCCGGCCTGGACGCTGTGTACGTACGTGACTCGAAGGCCGTGGGTGACGGGCCGGTGCTGCGGGTGGGCCGGGGCGAGTGGGCGGCGTTCGTGGCACTCGCGGTGGGGTAGGGCCGACTACAGCTTCTGAGCGGAACAACGGGCTCGCTCACGTCACTGGGGTGACGTGAGCGAGCCCGTTGTCATGCCGACGGCTCAGAACAGGGCGCCCTCAGCGCCCTCACCGAAATCCGACCCACCTCGCGCGGCAAGCTGCTCCTTGCGCTTCCGGATGGCTTCGGGTGAGGGTGGGGGCAGGTCAGGGTGCTTCTCCCTCGCCTTCTTCTCCGTCACGCCCTTGTGCAGGCCGAGATGAACCTCGTCGGCGTATGCCTGGTGGTTCAGCTGGCGCAGGCGGTCGATGATTTCGGTCCGGGCGGGTAGGCCAACGGTGTAGCGGACGCCCTGGTCAGTCTCGTGAAAGCCGTGGTCAAGCGAGAAGGTTTTATAAGTAAGATCAACCGGCACCGTCTCTCCGGACTCATCCAGGAGGTCGTGCCAGCCATACGCTTCAACAGCACCCTTGTCGATCTCTTTGTGTATACGGCGGAGTTCGACGATTTCCTCGTCCTGACACTCGGGATTGTGAAACAGCTTGTAGGTGTCGGTAAGACCCAGGTTACGAGCGGCCATCAAATCACGGCGATGCGAGTTCAGTTGAGCACCTACGCGATACAGATGTTCCGGCAGTCGAGGGCGAACGAGGGTCTCAAAGACATCACTCGAGGTGTAACGCAGATCACCCTTCATGGTGGAGGCACGATCAATTGACCACCAGTAGTGCGGCGCACTGGAGAGAAAGGCCAGGAGAGCAAGATCGTCGGAAGCGAACACGATCAGCTGTTCACTGAACACCTGTCCTGTTGCGACAAGCATCGGCATGATCACCTTGCTCACTCGAGCAACAACTAGACACTGCTCCAACGACGCAATCGCGCTGTACATACCTGGTGCCCGCTCAGCGAACTGCCACCAGCGATCACGCCGTGCGGCACGATTGTTGAGTTCCCGCTCAGGCCTGACTTCACGGAGAACCTTCGCGTACGCCCTGGGATACCTCTTCGCAACGCTTTCCTCCCAGCCACGGAAGAAGATGATCCACCGCACCGGATCCCTCATGGTCCGCTGATTGAGATCTTGCCCATTCAAGTATGGGAAAAGGACGTCATTGTACGACTTATCCTCGGCAATCCATGCCCTCGCATCCTGCTCGGGCAGGGTGAACCCCAGACTGTCAGCTTTGCTGCCATTGAAAGAGAAGTTCGCATTCCCCTTCAAACGTTCGCCCCAAGAGCTCATCCTCGTGTCTGCGTTGAGTGATGACGAAATCCCGTTCGGGATGGCAAGATCATCCAACACAGAGAGGGAATCAGGGCCCGGAGTAACCGAACTGGACCATACTGCACAGTACTCAAGCGCAGCCGACCTCGACGGCCAAGGACGGCTCTTGATGGCTCTGCGAATCTGAACACCTCGCGAAATAAGCTGATCCAGGCCAACTTCACGGGTGTCTCCCTGAGCTAGGGTATTCGTGGCAATCAGGGCTCCTTGCCCCGCCGCGTTCATCAGATCGTGCACCCTCAGACAGAAGTACCCGACGAGGTCAGCATTTCCTCGTCTACCTCGCGCGACATTCTCCACCGAGTACTCGCGGTAAGCGTCCCCGAACGCTCCTGTGATTTTACTGCCCCCAAGAAAGGGAGGATTCCCTACAATGGCGTCGAAGCCTCCCCGTCGGGTGAACACCTCCGGAAACACCAACGGCCAATGCACCGGCCGCCGTTCCAACGCCCCCTCCGGCAGCTCCGCCCCCAGCCACTCCTCCGCCGTAGCCCGAGCTGCCCGCACCACCTCGGAGTCGTCCTCGACCCCGTCCTCCATGATCCGCTGCACGATCCACGCAGCCCGAGGGAACAGGTCCCTGACCCGCTCCCCGCCGTCCTCCTCGTACCAAGGCACCCGCCCCGAAGCGCAAGTAGCCAGCGCCGCACCCGTAATGAGGTCGCCCACCAACCGCAGTCGCCGCGAATGCCGGTTGACCTCCTCCAGCCGCTCCCGCTTCTCCTGGAGCGCAGGCAGGTCAACCCCCTTGATGGCCGTGATGGCCAACCGCTCCTGCGTCAGCTGGTCCACCATCTGCCGCGCTTGCTCAGCCAGGATGTCGGTCTGCTGCCCCGGCTTCATGTGCACCGACTGGATCTGGTCCATGGTGTGCACGCCCAGCAGCGAGTCGCCCGCCACCAACCGGTCGTCCAGGAACGTGAACGGTCGCCCTGGGTCCATCGACACCAGCCACAGCGACAGCTTGGCCATTTCAACCGCCATCGGGTTGATGTCGACCCCGTACAGGCAGTGCTCGATGATCTGGCGCCGCGCCTCCACGACCACCGGGTCCTGTTCGGCGTCCGCCGCCGTCACGGCGTCCACCGCGCGGCCGGCCCGGTACGCCATCGCCTTCAGGTCGCCGTCGTTCTCCTTGGCCTCGATGAGCCGGTCCGCCAGGTAACGGCACGCCGCCACCAGGAACGCCGCCGAGCCCATCGCGATGTCCGCGACCTTGAGGTCGAGGATCTGGTCCGCCGACTTCAGGCGCCACTCCCCCGTGTCCGCCGTCTGGAGCGGGCCCGGCTCGTACACCAGCGGCTCCAGCGCGTGCAGCACGACCTCCTCCGCGAGGAAGCGGGGCGTGTAGTGCGTGCCCGTGTTCTTGCGGAGGGAGGACTCCGTGACGTACAGCGCGCCGTTCGGGATGACCGTCGGCAGGCCCCGCAGGTCGTCCCGGAGGATGCCGACGAAGGGGAGCAACCGCTCCGTGAGCGCCGGGTCCTTCGTCACCGCGTTCAGGCGGCGACGGGCCTCCGCCGACGCCTCCGCCCCGAGCGGCGCCAGCTTCTTCTCCAGCTGGCCCGCCGTCGCCGGGGGCTTGGGGTCCTTCCACTTCTCGTGGACGGACTTGGCGAGCGTCCCCACGGAACCGCCGGCCTTCGCCGCCAGCGCCTCCAACTCCCGCAGCGTGACCTCGTGTTCCAGACCATCCGGGCCGATCAACCCGACCATGTGCTCGGTGGCCCTGCGCCCGTCGTACGACAGCAGGCCCTCGTACACATAGCCGATCTGCTCGACGTGCAGCGCGCGGAAGCTGAGCGTACGGACTTCCCGGTCCTTGCCCTTTCCGACGCGGACTTCCTGTACGGCCTGGAGGATGTGGAGCACCGCGCGGTCGTCGATCGGGAGGAGCGGGGTGGTGCGCTCCAGCCACGGGTATTTGTCCGGGTCGAAGATCGAACCGTCGTACGCCGGCAGGTGGAAGCCGGAGCCGGGGTGGTCCACTCCCCCGTGCACGGCGTGGAAGAGGGCGATCAGGCGGTGCCACGCGGACGTCGTGTGCTCCAGCGACGTCTCGCCCTCCTCGTCCGCCCGCGCCTTCAGCTCGTCGCGCAGGAAGCGGGCGGAGTAGGAGCGGGCGTACACCTCGTTGTCCGCCGGGAGCAGGCCCCGCTCCTCCGCGAACAGCAGGAAGACGATGCGCATCATGACGGCCACCGCGCCGCGGTAGACCTCGCCCGCGCCGACCCCGGACGCGTGGAGGCCCGGCGCCCCGTGCTCGACCGCGCGGACGTCCGCGCGCCCTATGGCGTCCACGAGGAGTTCGACCGCCTGGCGGACCTGGACGCCCAGCGCCTCGGTGACGTCCTCGCCCGCCGCGAGGCTCGCCTTCAGCAGGCCCACCAGCGTCTCGGCGTCGTCGTACTCGAAGAAGCGGCGGCGGCGCAGCAGGGACACGAACGCGCGGACGACGTTGCGCTCGGCCCGCTCGTTCCAGCCGATGGAGTCGAAGACGGCCGTGGTCGTGACGCCGCCGAGCGGGGCCCAGACCAGGCACCACCAGCGGCCGTCGGTGACCAGGCCGAGCGGTACGCCGTGGTGGCGCAGGAGCCGGGCCAGGCGGTCGGCGGGGGCCGCGGACCAGTCGCCGCCACCGCCGACGCGGGCCGTGGGCGCCGTTCCGGCCGGGACCGTCATGCCGAGCAGGCGTACCCGCTTGGCGGCCGACTCCGCGTCCGGTTCGACCGCGAGGTCCGTGCCCGGTTCGACCAGCGCGAAGTCGGGGCGCACCTCGGTGTTGTGCTCCGCGACGCGCAGGGTGAGGCGGTCGAGGCCGTGGTGCTCCGAGTCGCCCTGGCGGAACGCCAACGTGTCGTCCCAGCCCAGCAGGCGGCCGAGCACGTAGGCCACCCACTCGTCGCGGCCCGCCGTCGTGTCCGTCTGCCAGTCGGCGTGGCGGGCGCGCAGGCGGGCGCGCTCGTCCTTCTCCAGGGCGTCCAGCTGGGGCCAGGCGCGCAGCAGGACGGGCATGGTCAGGAAGGGGCCGGAGACCTCGGTGAGGTCGAGCCACTCCTGGTGCTGCCGGCGGCCGTCTACGGCCTGTGCCTTGGCTGCGGCTACTCCGGAGCTCACGGGGCGGCGGGGGCTCATCGGCGGGCTTCCTTTGCGGGGATCACGAAGACGACGGCGGCGGGGAAGAGGTGGGAGCGGGGCTCGCGGTAGCGGGCGGCGATGGCGGCGAGTTCGCGTTCGCGTTCGGCGGGCAGACCCTTCAAACGGTCGTCCCAGCGGCGGCGGTCGTCCTCGAACTGGCGGCGCTCGTGGCCGGTCAGCTCGTGGGTGGACAGCAGCGCGAGCTGTTCGCCCTCGCCCTCGCCCTCCTCCTTGAGCTTGGCGCGCAGGGTGGCCTCGAAGCGGTCGAGGGTCGCGGTGATACGGCGTTCCTCCTCCGCCCGGCGGTCGGCGAGCCTGCTCTCCAGCTGGCGGCCGAGTTCGCCGGCGCGGGCCTCCAGGGACCGGTAGAGAGGATCGCGGAGCTTCGACCAGGCATCCGTGAGTTCCCTGCGCAGGTGCGGGGCCGCCTCGATGCCCGCCGTGAGGGCCTGGGAGAGGACCCTGCCCTGCTCACCCACCGACTCCCAGCGGCGGAAGCGGCCGGTGTCGCCGAACCAGCCGCCCGCGTACAGCACTTCCTCGTGCAGGCGGGTGCCGTCGGCGCCGACGAGGACGTACCGCGCGTACGCGGAGACGAGGGTCGTGGTCACGGCCGGATCGTCGGACACGACGGCGGTGACGCGGTGCAGGCCGATCGAGTCCGCGTTCCAGACGGCCGCGGTCAGCAGCCGCGTGGAGAGCGCCACGAGCGGGTGCTTGAGGTGGGCGAGGACCACGTCGTCCCTGCCCTGGGCGGCCACCGCCGGGGAGAAGGTGAGCGGGCGCTGCTCGCCCTCGCGGAGCTTGTGGGCGAGGCCGCGGGTGGCCCGCTCCCAGCTGCCGGACAGGGGCTGTACGTCGAAGAGGTCGCCCGGCTCGAAGTCCTCCGCTCGCAGCGGGGACGGCAGCAGGGGCGGTTGGTTGTCCAGCGCCAGCGCGGTGTCCACGACACGCTTGACGTTGCCCGGGGTGAGGCCGAGCGCGCTGACCGTCTCGTCGTACTGGTCTGCGAGCCGCTTCGTCTGCGCCGTGACGTTCTGCTCGGGGGCGACCTCGCCGCCCGTGCGGCGGCCCTTGATCGGCTTGGGCTTGGCGTTCTCGATGTCGACCGGTGCGGTGTCGCCGGTCATCCGGCGCTGTACGGCGTCGGCGAGGACGGCGTTGACGGAGCCGAGGTCGTGCTCCATGCGCGCGACCTTCTTGGCCACCCGGGAGAGGAATTCCAGGTCGGCCTCGTACGAGCCGGCCTGCGCCTGCTGCCAGCCGGAGCCGATGAAGTGGGTGATCTCCGGGTCGTGCTTCTGGCCCCAGCGGTCGATGCGGCCGATGCGCTGTTCGAGCTTGTTGGGGTTGAAGGGGATGTCGTAGTTGATCAGGCGGTGGCAGTGGTTCTGGAGGTCGATGCCCTCGCCGGCGGCGTCGGTGGCCAGCAGGATGCGGACCTTGCCCTCCGCGCGGGACGGGTCGGCCTGGAAGCCGAGGCGGATGCGCTCACGCTCATCGGTCGGCAGGCCACCGTGCAGCCGCTCGACGCGGCCCCCGTCGGTGAGTTGCTCCTGCTGGAGGAGGTCATGGAGCCACTTCTGGGTGTCGCGGTACTCGGTGAAGACGACGACCCGTTCGTTCGTCCAGTGCTTGCCGTCGGACGTCCGGCAGATCGCCTTGAGTTCGCGGATGAGCGCGTCCGCCTTGGAGTCGGGCGCGGCCTCGTGGGTGAGGGCCCAGCGCTCCATTTCCTGGAGCAGGTCCAGTTCCTGGCCGTCCTCGGCCGGGGTGAGCGAGGTGGAGCGGGTCAGGGCGTCGTCCTCGGCGTCGACCAGACCCGTGTCGTCGAGATCGGCGACGAGGTCGGCGAACTCCTCCAGCCACTCGGGGACTTCGGCTGCGGCTGTGCGGCCGCGCGCGGGGCCTGTGTCCTCCAGGTGGGAGAGGTAGACCTGGACGGTGTGGAGGAAGGCCGCCGGCGAGGAGAACAGCCGCTTCTTCAACAGGAGGGTGACCAGGTCGGCGGCGCGGCGGCCGCCCCGGGCGTTCGGAGTCAGCTTCTTGCGCCGCAACTCGGCGAAGGAACCAAGCAGTTGGTGGATCGCCCGTTCCTGCGGGGTGTAGTCGACGGAGAGTTCGAGGGTCGTGCGGGCGCGGAAGCGGGGCGTGCCGTCGGCGTTGGTGACCGTCGACTTCAGGCGTCGTACGACGGTGTCCTTGAGCGCTTCCTTGTCCGGGTCCACGCCGCGTGCGAAGCGCTGGTCGTCGATGAGTTCGAGGAGCGCCGTGTACGACTCGGGGTAGCCGTTGTGCGGGGTGGCGGAGAGGAAGAGACGGTGCTCGAAGTGCGGGACGAGGCGCCGGATCAGCTTGGTCTGCTGGGAGTCCACCGCGTACACCTGCTTGGGCGCGGCGGGTGCGACGTGGTGCGCCTCGTCGAGGACGAGCAGGTCGAAGAAGCGCTTGTGCTCACCGTCGGGGCTCTCCTCGGGGGCGCCGATGACCTCGTCGAGGAGGCGCTGGGCCTTGTGGCCGCGCAGCCAGGGCAGGGAGACGATGGTCAGCGGGTGGACACGGAAGGGGTTGGCGGCGGTGCCGTGGGTGCGGCGCAGGCGGGCGCAGTGCTCGGAGTCGACGATGGTGAACTCCAGGCCGAACTTCTCGGCCATCTCGTCGCGCCACTTGAGGGTGAGGCCGGCCGGGCAGACGACCATGGTGCGGCGGGCCCGGCCGCGCAGCATCAGTTCCTGCACGACGAGGCCGGCCTCGATGGTCTTGCCGAGGCCGACGTCGTCGGCGAGGAGGAGGTTGACGCGGGGCGCGCCGACCGCCCGGGAGACCGGCTCCAGCTGGTACGGCTCGACGGCGACGCCGGAGCGGAACGGGGCCTGGAGGGTCCTGGCGTCGGCGGAGGCGACGGCGGACCAGCGGACGGCGTCGAGGAACGCGGCGAGGCGGTTCGGGGAGTCGTAGGCGCCGGTGGAGGCGTCCGGCAGGGAACCGGCGGGCAGGACGCGGCGGCCGGGTTCGACCTCCCAGATGACGGAGAGGGTGTCGCCGAAGCGGCCGTCGGCGACGGACTGGAGGTGGAGGAGGGTCGCGGCCCTGCGCTCCTCGGCGCCGGCATCGCCGTCACCGGACCGGGACGGCTCGACGCGGGCGACCACCCAGGACTGGCCGCGTACCTCGACCAGATTCCCTTCTTGGGGGAGCGGCTGCGCCCCCGTCCGCTCGGTCTCGCGCTGAGCTGCTGGCGTCATGGGCGCTGTTCCCCTCGGTGTTCACCTGCCGTCGTCCGTAGACAGTGTCCCGTGTCCTGTCTCCCCTCCGGACCGACGTGACGGCAGATTAGCACGAGCCACTTCCTGTGAACACAGCTTACAAAGCATCGCCTCGGCGCTTGGGATCACCGGTGCTCCTCAGCCCATGCGGCGCAGCCGCTCCAGCAGCTTCCGGCTCCGTCCGCGCCCGGCGTCGGACTCGGGCAGGACCGTCTCCTCCTCCTCGGCCAGGCGGCGTAGCAGCTCCCCGGCGGCATGCCGTTCTCCGGTGCGGATCAGCAGGACGGCGATCTCGTAGCGGGTGTCCAGCACGGCGGGGTGGCCCGGCCCGAGCAGGCTGCGCTGTTCGGCGAGGACGGACTTCAGCTCGCCCAGGGCCTCACGGGTGCGGCCGAGCGCCCCCGCGCACAGGGCGGCTCCGACCCGGGCGGCGAGCGTGCCCGCGCGGTCGAGGCCGGGGCCGGCCATCAGCGCGCGGTACTCCTCCAGAGCGCGGGCCGGACGACCCGCCCGGCGCAGGGCGGCCAGCTCGGCCAGCCGCGGGTGAGCGGGCGCGGTGCCGGTGACGGGAGCCGGTCGGGGCGCCCAGGCCCCGAGCAGGGCGGCCACCTCCTCGGCGGAGGCGGGCCGGTCCTCGGGCTTCTTCTCCAGCAGCCGCTCGACCAGCGTCCGCAGGCCGTCCGGTACGCCGGGACGGCGATCGGCGAGCGGCGGGACGGGGTCGTTGGCGTGCCGGTGGTACAGCATGAACGGGCTGGCGTCCGTGAAGGGGGGCGTGCCGGTGAGCAGTTCGTACAGGACGCACCCCAGCGAGTACAGGTCGCCGGCGGGCACGGTTCGGCCGACGGCCTGTTCGGGCGCCATGTAGACGACCGTGCCGGGAGTGGCGTTGGCAGCGGTGAAACGGGTCTCGCCCGGCTGGGGCTCCAGCGCCGCGGCGACCCCGAAGTCCAGGACCTTGATCTCCCCGTCGGGGGTCAGCATCAGGTTCGACGGCTTCAGGTCGCGATGCACGACCCCCTGACCGTGGGCGTAGGACAGCACCTCGGACACCTGGCGGGCCACGTCCGCCGCCTGCTCGACGCGTAGGGGGCCGTCGTTCTTGAGGACGGCGTCCAAGGCCCGGCCCGGGACGAGATCCATGACCAGATACAGCTCGCCCTCATGGTTGCCGTGGTCGTGGACGGCGGGGACGCCCGGGTGCCGCAGGCGACCGGTCAGGCGGATCTCGCGCAGGAACCGGCGCTCCAGCGTGCTCAGTTCGGCACCGCGGCCGCGCGTCGCGAGGAGCTTGACGGCGACCTCACGGTCATGGTCGCGGTCGTGGGCCGCCCAGACGACGCCCATCCCGCCCCGGCCCAGCTCGTGCGTCAGCTCGTACCGTCCAAGGCTCCGCCGCATCGCGCCCCGCCCCCAGTTCCGGCGCCTGCCGCGCCCGCCGCCTCCCGCGGCCGGGAGCCTCACGGCACCCCGCCGACCGGGCCATTCTGTCACCGGTCATGAGACTCCGGCGCCGCGTGTGACCAGAGAAGTGCGGGCTGCGACGATCAGAGCGCCCTCCCCGGACCGGGGTGACACCGTCGTTCACAGGGGCATCGGGCCCTGGGGGACCAGGAACGGACGGCGCGGGTCCTCGGGCGGAGTCCGCCTGACGGCCAGCCCGGGATCCGGCTCCGGCAGGTGGGGCGCCAGGCCGGCGTAGACCTCGGCTGCCGACGCGGGACGGTCGTCCGGCCGCTTGGCCAGCAGGGCAGTGATCAGGTCCTGGAGATCGCCGGGCACACGCACCCCCGCGTCGGCGACGAGGGGTGGGCGCGAGGCCAGGTGGTGGGAGGCCAGGAGCGCCGGCTGATCCGTGGGGAAGGGCGTCTCTCCGGTGAGCATGTGGTGCAGCAGGCAGCCCACGGCGTACAGGTCACTGCGGCCGTCGAGCCGGTCCCGGCCGGCCAGCAGCTCAGGAGAGGCACAGATGAGGTTGCCGACGCCCTCGCCGGTCGTCGTCAGCTGTGGGTCGGTGTCGCTGAGCAACTTGACCAGGCCGAAGTCGAGGATCTTCACGACGCCGTCGCGGCGGACCATGACGTTCTGCGTCTTGAGGTCACGGTGCACGAGGTCGGCCGCGTGGACCGCTGACAGCCCGGCGCACAGCTGAGCGGCGACGGCGGCGGCAGAGGGGACGTCGAACCGACCGTCCTCCTGCTGGTCGAAGAGGTACTCGAGCGTGGTGCCGTCGATCAGTTCCATCACCAGACAGCACATGTCGTCCGTGATCGACGCGTCGAAGACCGTGGCGACGTTCGTGTGATCGAGGCGCGCGGCCGCCCGCGTCTCCCTGCCGAACCGTGTAAGGGCGGCGTCACGGCTGCTCGCCACGGCCAGCAGTTCCGTGGTGACGGTCTTCACCGCGACGGGCCGGTCAAGAGGCAGGTCGCGACCCTGCCACACCTGCCCCATCACTCCTCGGCCCAGCACGGACTCCAGCCGATAGCGGTCACTGAGCACCATTCCCGGCGTGAGACTCCACATGTGCCGACCTCCACATTCCCTGCACAACAGGATGGAACGTACACGCTGTGAACAAAGTCAATGAGGGTAGTAGCCTTTCCTGCATGAACGGCCGCTGGGAACGCCGACCAGCCCAGCCGCCAAGTACCTCGGAGACTGAACCATGAGTGCCCATGACGCCGTCCCGGTCAGCCTGGCCGAGATCGCCCGGATCGCGGGTGTCGGGCGAGCCGCCGTGAGCAACTGGCGCCGCCGCCACGACTCCTTCCCCACCCGGATCGGGGGCACCGACGTCAGTCCGCAGTTCTCGCTGGCAGAGGTCGAGCAGTGGCTGCGTGACAACGGCAAGCTCCGGGACATCGGCGGCCGGGAACTCCTCTGGCCGCGCTTCGAGGCACTCGGCAGCCGGAACGAGTCGGGGCTGGCCATCGCCGAGGCGGCTCGCCGGATGCGTTCCCCCAGGGCTCGGATCGCCCATCCCGAGCTCTCCGCGCAAGCCCGTGACCTGGTGGCCCAAGCGGCGAAAGCAGGACGGGAAGAGGGACCGCGCGAGACCTTCGAGTTCCTGCTGCAACGCTGGCTGGAAACCCATGTCCGACAGCTCAGTACCACGCCGCCGCAGCTCGCCGCGCTGATGGCCCGGATCGCCCTCGCCGTCCGCCTCGGCCCGGCACAGGGCGGACTGACCCTCCTCGATCCCGCGTGCGGTACCGGGCACCTGGTCGCCGCGGCCGTGCAAGAGTACGACAGCCCTGGGCTGGAGATACTCGCGTGCGAACGGGACCCGGCGCAGGCCGCGTTGACGGCCGGCCGACTCGAGTTCCTCACGGAGGACCGCGACATCCGGACGCGGATCGCCACCGCCGACACACTGCGAGACGACCCGTTCGCCGAAGCGAAAGCCGACGTCGCACTGTGCAACCCCCCCTTCAACGAACGCGACTGGGGCTACGAGGAGCTCGCCACCGACCAGCGCTGGACGCACGGCCTGCCACCTCGCACCGAGCCCGAACTGGCCTGGGTGCAGCACCTGCTCTCCCACCTCAAGCCGGGCGGGGCCGCCGTGGTCGTCCTTCCGCCGGCCGTCGCGTCACGCAAGGCGGGCCGCCGTATCCGCGGCTCACTGCTGCGCACCGGAGCGCTCCGAGCGGTCGTTTCCCTGCCCCCTGGCAGCGCCCAACCGCACAGCGTGTCACTCCAGTTGTGGATCCTCCGCGCGGCGTCGGACGACCCTGCGGCCGCTCCCCCGAGCCAGGACGCCCTCCTGGTGGACGCCACACGTTTCGCGAGGTCGGGAACGCGCGAGCCCAGCCCCGACTGGGACAGCCTCGGTTCGTTCGTACTCACCTCGATGGCGACCCTCGACCAGGCGGGCCAGGAGCCGCCGCAGGGCGCCGTCCACGTGCCCCTGCTCGACCTTCTCGACGACGAGGTGGACGTCACTCCGGGGCGCTACACCGCGGCGACGGCCGAACCGTCCCGCAAGGAACTCGCCGACAAGTGGGACGAGTTCGGGTCGTTGCTGACCGATCTGGCCGATCATGCGCGGCATCTGTCCGCACTCGGCTTCGAGGCCGGTACTCCCCAGACCACGACGACGGTGGGGGACCTCGCCAAAGCAGGGGCACTGACACTGCGCGCCGGCCAGCAGCCGCCGGATTCGGTCGCACCGGCTCGCGGAGCCTGCGTTCCGCTCCTCACCATCGCCGACCTCCTGCACGACGGCAGTCCCAGCGGGGTGGTCCCCACCGGCTCGGCCCCAGCCATCGCCGAGGAGGGCGACGTCGTGATCGCCGGAGTGGCTCGAGCCTTCAAGGCGTGGGTCCACGAAGGATCGCCGATGGCCCTGGGCCCTCAGCTCTACATCCTGCGGGTGGATGCGGAGAAGCTGGAAGCCCACTTCCTCGCCGGCTGTCTGCGCGCGCCGGCCAACGGGCGCCAGGCAGGCACCCACGCCTCCAGTTCGTCGAGGGTCGACATCCGGCGTCTGCAGGTGCTGCAGCTGCCCCTTGAGCAGCAGATGGCGTATGCGGAGACGTTCCGTCGTCTCCGTGCCTTCGAAGAGCTGCTCACCGCAACTGACAGTTCGAGCAAGGGGTTGGTGAGCGACATGAGTGATCGACTTGCGGCAGGCGGGCTGACCGCCTGACCTTGTTCGGCCGGGGTGGCCCACACCGTTCCGGCTTCCCCTGGGGCTGTCCGCACATGGCCAACCTGCGCGCTGACCAGAAACGCAAGCGGAAGCTGATGGCGATGCTCGACCGGCACGGACTCTGAACGGCCGGAGTATCCGACGGTCGTTTCCGTGTTTCGGGGCGTACTGCGCGCCTGCGCCGCTGTTGTCGTCACCGACGTGGACGATCACGTGGATGAGGAAGACGGCGAGCGGTGCGGCGCCTCCTGCTCCCTTGCCGGTGGCGGTCGTGACGCCGACGAGCAGCGGCAGTACGAAGGACACGGAGAAGGCCGGGCCCATGAAGCGGCGGACTGGGCGATCACGTCGACAAGCGACATGATCCGGGCGGGGAACCGCGCCTCAAGGCGTCTCGTACGGCGTGGTGGGCGGCGGCGCCTCGATTCCGTACTGCTTCAGCAGGGCCGCGATCTCCAGGGCCATGGGCATGACCCTGCCGGCCCGAGCGCCCTCGGACCGGGCACCAGCCGACGGTAGGCGCGCGATGGCCGGCGCGTGACCACGGGGCCTATCGCGGACCCCGGGCCGGGCCGCCGGTCGACCCGTGCCCCTCGTCTTAGCGCCGGTCGACGAGGACCAGGAACAGGGCGAGGAAGTTAAACCAGCATGACTTCTTGCACGGCCTGTGGGCGTGGGATCCCACATCGGCGTGGCGGCGGCCCTGATCCCGCCCGCGCCGCCACGCGCCAGCACCCCCTCGCTCTGCGGAGGGGCGCCCGGATCGCTACTGCTCGGCGACCGTCGCTCCACGCTGCCGACGACTTATAGACGTTAGAAAATGGAGTATGAGCGACCTCCTTGGACATGTCCGGCGTTGGCTGCTCGGCTCGACCACGAGCTCTTCCGCTCCCCCTCGGCGTCCCTGCTCAGGACACCACCAGGAGCATCAGGAGCACGCCCAGCCCCTCAAGGGAAGGGCGCCGCGGCCGCAGCGTCTGTCCTCCCTGCTGAGCGTGCGCAGCGTGGCCGGCGAGGTGTTCCTCCTGCAGCTGGCCGTCGTGGTGCTTCTCGTCGCCGCCGCGGTGGTGGCGCTCGTGGTGCAGGCCCGGAGCGACGCCATGCTGGACGCCCGGGACCGTACGCTCGCCGCCGCCGGAACGTTCGCGGAGTCTCCGGGAATCGTCGCCGCCCTGCGCAGCCCCCATCCGAGCGCGGTGCTACAGCCGAGCGCCCAGGCGGCCCGGAAGATCGCCGGGGTCGACGGCATCAACGTGTACACACTCGACGGGGTCACCCTCACCCACAGCGACCCGCGGCAGATCGGGAAGCACGTCGTCGGCCCCTTCTCCAAGGCGGCGGCCGGCAAGTCCTTCACCGAGACATTCGAAGGGTCCCTGGGGCAGTCCGTGGTCTCGGTGGTCCCCGTCAAGGACTCCGACGGCCGCGTCATCGCCATCGTCTCCTCCCCGGTCACAGTCCAGAACGTCCAGAACATGGTGAACCGGCAGCTGCCGGTCGTCCTCGGCAGCGCAGCCGCGGTGCTCGCCCTGTCCGCGGGCGGGACGGCTCTGGTGAGCCGTCGGCTGCTGCGCCAAACCCACGGCCTGGGACCAGCCGAGATGACGAGGATGTACGAGCACCACGACGCGGTGCTGCACGCGGTGCGAGAGGGCGTACTGATCGTCGGCGGCGGCGGACGGCTGCTGCTGGCCAATGACGAGGCGCGGCGGCTGCTGGATCTCCCGGTGGACGCAGAAGGGCTCTCCGTCACGGACCTGGGTCTGGAGGAGGGGATCGCCGATCCCATCGCATCGGGCCGTTCCGCGACCGACGAGCTGCACATGGCAGCCGATCGGCTGCTGGCGGTGAACATCCGGCCCACCGCCCCCTTCGGTCAGGCCGGGACCGTCGTCACCCTGCGGGACACCACCGAGCTGCGGGCGCTCTCCGGCAGGGCCGAGGTGGCCCGAGAGCGGCTGAAATTGCTCTACGACGCGGGGGTGCAGGTCGGAACGACCCTGAACGTGGAGCGCACCGCGGAGGAACTGGCTGAGGTGGCGGTCCCGCGGTTCGCCGACGTGGTCACGGTCGACCTGCTGGACCCGGTGCTGCGCGGCGAGGAGCCGCCCGAAGCGAGCGCCGAGATGCGCCGCACCGCCGTCGTCGGCCTTGAGGGCGACCACCCGCTCTCCCCCGTGGGCGAGCTGATCCGGTTCGCTCCCACCGGTCCCATGGCCGCCGGGCTGGCCGGCGGCCGCGCGGTCCTGGAGGCCGACCTGCGCGCCACCCACCGCTGGCGGGCCCAGCACCAGGCCAACGCCCTGCAGATCCTGGACCGCGGCATCCACTCCCTGATCGTCGTGCCCCTGCGGGCCCGGGGCGTGGTGCTGGGGATGGCCGGCTACTGGCGGGGGCAGGACTCCCCGCCGTTCGACGACGAGGACGTGTCCTTCGCCGAGGAGCTGACCGCCCGGGCGGCCGTGTCCGTCGACAATGCCCGCCGCTACACCCGCGAGCACACCATGGCCGTCACCCTGCAGCGCAGCCTGCTGCCCCGGGGCGTACCGGAGCAGTCCGCCGTCGAGGTCGCGCACCGCTATCTGGCCGCCCAGGCCGGGGTGGGCGGTGACTGGTTCGACGTCATCCCGTTGCCCGGCACCCGGGTGGCCCTGGTGGTCGGCGACGTCGTCGGCCACGGTGTCCACGCCGCCGCCACCATGGGCCGCCTGCGCACCGCCGTGTACAACTTCTCCACCCTCGACCTGCCCCCGGACGAACTCCTGAGCCACCTGGACGAGCTGGTCGCCCACATCGACACCGACGAGCAGGAGTGGCAGGGGATCACCGGAGCCACCTGCCTGTGCGCCATCTACGATCCCGTCTCGGGGCGGGTGACCGCCGCCGCCGCCGGGCATCCGGGCCCCGCTCTGGTCGGCCCCGACGGAACCGTGTCCTTCCCCGAGGTGCCGGTCTCCCCGCCGCTGGGCCTGGGCGCGGGTATGCCCATGGAGACCACGATGCTCACCCTGCCCGAGGGCTCCCGGCTGGCACTCTTCACCGACGGGCTGATCGAGAGCCGCGACCGCGATCCGGACGCCGGCCTGGCAGCGCTGCGCGCCGCCCTGTCCGGGCCCGCCCGCACCCCGGAGGAAACCTGCACCGCGGTGATCGACGCGATGCTGCCCACCAGGCCCAGCGACGATGTCGCGCTGCTGGTGGCCCGCACCCGCCTGCTGGACCCGGCGCGGATCGCCGAGTGGGACGTGTCCCCCGACCCCGCGGCGGTGTCCCCGGTGCGCAACGCCTGCGCCCGCCGACTGGCAGACTGGGGCCTCGAGGACATCGCGTTCACCACGGAACTCATCCTCAGCGAGCTGATGACCAACGCCATCCGCTACGGCTCCGAGCCCATCCGGGTGAGGCTGCTGTACGACCGCTGCCTGGTCTGCGAGGTCTCCGACGGGTCCAGCACCTCGCCGCACCTGCGCCGGGCCGCGGACACCGACGAGGGCGGCCGCGGCCTGTTCCTCGTCGCGCAGTTCGCCGAGCGCTGGGGCACCCGCTACACAGCCCGCGGCAAGATCATCTGGAGCGAGCAGGCGCTCCACGACGGGGCCGCACCGGCCGCGATGGATCTCGGGGAGGCGCTCCTGGCCGGATGGGACGACGAGGGGTTCTGAGAACGCGCCGGTACGGCAGCCGCAGGGAAGACGGCGGACACCCCCGTCCGGGACTGCGCCGGCGGGGCCGCCGAACGTACGCTGGCCTCGATCGGTACGCGACCGCCCGTTATGGAGCCTTTGTGCCCGCATCCCGTCTCCGGACAGCCTTCGTCGCCGCCTTCCTGGCCCTCGCGGCGGCGCCCCTCGGCGCCTGCGGAGACAAGCCCGTCGCCGCGCCCAGGGCGCCCGCGGTGGCCACCTCGGCCGCGGACGCCGGCGGCATGGCAGCACTGACCGCAGCGGCAAAGAAGGAGGGCTCGCTCAACACGATCGCGCTCCCGCGCGACTGGGCCAATTACGGCGCACTGACCGACGGCTTCGAGAAGAAGTACGGGATCAAGGTCACGAGGGAGAACCCGGAAGGTACCAGCCAGGACGAGATCAACGCCGTGAAGGAGCACAGGGGCGAAGGCCGCGCCCCCGACGTGATCGACGTGGGGGGTTCGTTCGCGCAGGCCGCGGGCCGGCAGGGTCTGCTCGCTCGGTACGAGGTCGCCGCGTTCGACCAGATCCCCGAGGAACAGAAGGACCCGCACGCCCGCTGGTACAACAACTACGGCGGCTACATCTCGATCGGCTGTGACGCCAAGCGCGTGAAGACCTGCCCCTCGACCTTCGCCGATCTGCGCAAGCCCGAGTACAAGGGCCAGGTCGCGCTCAACGGCGATCCCACCAAGTCCGGCTCCGCCTTCGCCGGCGTGTATGCGGCGGCCCTGGCGAACGGGGGCTCCTTCGACGACATCCAGCCCGGTATCGACTTCTTCGCCGAGCTCAGCAAGAACGGCAACTTCATCCCGGTCGGATCCTCACCGGACACGATCGCGAAGGGCCAGACCCCGATCAGCATCGACTGGGACTTCCTCAACCTCGGATACGCCGACCAATTCCGCGAGAAGGGCGCGGACATCGACTGGCGGACCGCCATCCCCTTCGACGGCAGCTTCGCCGAGTACTACGCGGGCGGGGTGAACAAAGACGCCCCGCACCCCGCAGCGGCACGTCTGTGGCAGGAGTACGTCTTCAGCCCGGAAGGCCAGAACATCCGGCTCGGCGCCTATGCACGCCCCGTCCTCATGGACGCCATGGAGAAGGACGGCACCCTCGATAAGGCCGCCGCGGAGAAACTGCCGACGGTCGAGGGCACGCCGACGTTTCCGACGAAGGCGCAGACGGAGAAGGCGAGAGGGACCGTCAACCGCGGCTGGGCCGAGGCCGTCTCGGGCTGAGTACCGGAGGCGATCCTGGCCAGGCGCGCCCCCGCCCGTCCGGGCTTGCGCGCTACTCCCGCGACCCACTGCGCTGCTCGGGCACGAGGCAACGAGCCATAGCCTCTAGAGCCTGGGGCGCCACCTGCGGAAACGCCCGGGAGTCAGCTGTAGGACTTGAACATGATTCGAAACACGGAGCAACTCCCGATCTGGTCTGCTCCCTGCCTGCTCTTTGCAGGTCAAGGGCGGTCTCCGCAGATTCCAGCCATTCGCATGTCCGGTCAGCTTTCCCCAAGTGTTGCAGGACTCACGCTTCGAGAAGGCCGACGCACTCAACCCCACGGCTACCGGGTGGTCCCCATCCTGTCCACCGGAGCGGTCGGCGGCTCGGCTTCCAACCGGGCGATGAGCAGGGCGACGTCGTCGTGGTCTTCGGGGCGGCGCAGCTCGCGCAGCAGGAGGTCGCAGGTGTCCTCCAGGTCGCGGTGCGGGCCGGAGAGCAGGGACAGGAGGACCTCGAAACGGTCGTCGAGGGACTGGCCCCGGGTCTCCACCAGGCCGTCGGTGTACAGGACGAGCTGGTCAGCGGGGCTCAGGTCGAGGCGGGTGGTGTGGAAGGGGACGCCGCCCACTCCGAGTGGGGCGCCGGTGGGCAGGTCGAGCAGTTCCGGAGGCCGGCCCGGGCGCATGAGGACGGGGGGCATGTGTCCGGCCATGGAGATGCGGCACTGCTGGTCGTGGGGATCGTAGACCGCGTAGACGCACGTGGTGAAGGTGTGGTCCATGCCTGCGGTCGCCTGGTCGAGGTAGCACAGCACCTGGGCCGGCTCGAGATCGAGCTGGGCCAGGGTGCGGGTGGCGGTGCGCAGCTGCCCCATGGTGGCGGCGGCTTCGATGCCGCTGCCCATGACGTCGCCGATGATCAGGGCGGTCTTGTCACCGGGGAGAGGGATGACGTCGAACCAGTCGCCGCCGATCTCGCTGGTGGCGCCGGCGGGCTCATAGCGGTGGGCGATGCCCAGGCCGGGCCGCTTCGCGGGCCGGTTCGGCAACAGGTTGCGCTGGAGGGTGAGGGCCGCGTGGCGCTGGCTCTGGTACCAGCGGGCGTTGTCGATGCAGACGGCCGCGCGGCCGGCGAGCTCGCCGGCCAGGGTGACGTCGTCGTCGTCGAACGAAGCCGGATTGCCGGCGCGCATCAGGCCCACCACACCGATCACCTCGCCGCGGGCGATCAGCGGCACCGCGAGGTAGGAGTGGACTCCGGCCGCGGCAAGGAGCGCGGCCGCGTCCTCGTCCCGGGCGATGCGCGGCAGATCCTGATCGGTCACCTTCGCCCGCAGGACGGGACTGGCGGTGTTCACGCACTGGGTGACCAGACGGTCGGTGCCGTACTGGACGAGGGCGCCGAGGGGGTCGGGGGCCTGCGTGGCCTCGGTCGGGTACGCGGCGACCACCGCCAGCGCTTTGAAGCGTGCGGGACCGGTCGGCACCCCGGGGGCGCGCAGGCCCTGGAGGACGCTGTCGAGGACATCCACCGTGGCCAGGTCGGCCACCTCGGGCACGCACACCTCGGCCAGCTCCCGGGCTGTCTGCTCCAGGTCGAGGGTGGTGCCGATCCGCACCGAGGCGTCGGCGACCAGGGCCAGGCGGCGCCGTGCCCGGGCGGCGTCGGTGGCCGCCCGGTGCTGCTCGGTGACGTCCACCACCGAGGTGGCCAGGCCCAGCACCCGCCCGGCAGGGTCCTCCAGCCGGTAGAACGAAACCGACCAGGCGCGCTCCTGGCCAGGCTCCTCCGGGAGGTGCCCGACCGTGAAGCGGTTCAGCTGCGGGACACCCGTGGCCAGGACCTCGCGCATCGCCGACTCGATGGAATCCCCCCTCAGGAACGGCGGCGGCTGCCCCGCGATGAACCCGGCACGGTCCTGGGCGGGGCGGCCGCGCATCCCTTCCAGCGCCGGATTGACCAGCACGAACCGCAGCTCGGTGTCCATGACGCCCAGACCGATCGGTGACTGGGAGATCAGCCGCAAGGACAGCGCCAGGTCCCGCTCCACGCGCCGCAGCGTCACCTGGTCGGTGGCGATCCCCAGCGCGTAGAGGTCTCCCCGGTCGTCCTGCAGACGCATGTTGCGGAACTCCACCAGCCGCGTGCTGCCGTCCTTGTGCTTGACCGGAAAGCCGCCCGCCCAGCTCCGCCCGCTCTCCATCACCCGGGCGAACAGCTCGATCACGAGATCCAGGTGCTGCTCGTCGACCAGCAGCCGGCCCGCGAACCGCCCCAGCGCCTCGTCGGCGGAGTAACCGAACAGTTCCTCGGCCTGCGGGCTCCAGAACACGATCCGCCCGCCGTCGTCCAGCACCACCGCAGCCAGGCTCAGCACATCCAGCAGCCCGCCGGGGGCCGCCGGACCCGCACCTGCTCCGCCGAGCTCTACTCGGAACGCATCGGACGTACTCACCGTCCCATCGTCCCCCCGAACCGGCGACGGGGCGCCCGCCAGGCTGCGCAGGCGAGCGGTTACGGAGCGTGTCCGGTCAGGACGTGACGTGCGGGCTCAGGGGCTGGGCCCACGGACCAGGAGCCGCGTTACGCGCCGCGTCGTCCGCCCCGCCCCGCAGCCTCCCCGCTACGCCCGGCCGGCCTGCTGCGTCGTGGCGAGCTGCGGGGTGGTCTCCCCCAGCCAGCCGCGGGCGGCCGCGGCGTCACCGAACTGGAGGAACAGCAAGGTGACGTGGTCCTTCTTGAACCCGGCGAGGATCTCGCCCTGGATCTCGGTGCTCTCACGCAAGGGCAGTGGTACGGCCGCGGCCATGGAGTCTCCCTGGGGACGGGGGCTCTGGTAGAGCGGGGGGAGCGGGTGGAGCGGGTGGAGCGGGGTCCGCCGGGCGGCCACCTGGGCGGTGCGCCGCCCGGACGGAAGGCAGGGATCAGGCGCCGGGCGCGAGCTGCACCCACTTGGCCACGCTGGGCACGCCCTTGGCGTCGAGCAGGAACAGCATGTAGAAGCCGGGCGGGGCGTCCTCGGCCGACTGGGGGGTCTTCAGCACCAGCTTGTTGCCGGCGCGGCTGGTGATCGGCAGCTCCAGATGCCGCTGGCTGGTGTCGACGGCGTGCGTGGAGGTGATGGGCGCGACCAGGACGGCGCGGCTGACCCGGCCCGGCGTACTGGTGCTGACCCGCAGGTTGGAGTTGTAGTGCTGGACGCCTTCGGGTGCGTCACTCAGGACGGGACGCTCGCCCTGGTGCAGGTAGGCGGGCTCGTAGATCTCGATGGTGCCGTTCATGCCGGACTTGATGTCCGGGTTGTTCGCGATCTGCTGGAGCTCGTCACCGGTGATCATGATGCGGCCGTCGGGCAGGATGACGGCGTTGGAGTGGTAACCCCGGGGCAGTCGCTGCACAGGTCCCGTTGCCCACGTGCCCTTCTCGTCGCGCAGCTCGATCGGTCGGAACTTCGGATCGGCGTTGGGGTTGTAGGGGCCGTTGCCGTAGTCCCGGATGTCGTAGGCGCCGTTGATCGTCACCAGCTTGCCGTCGGGCAGGATCAGCGTGTCGTCCTGGGTGCGGCCGATGACGCGCGGGGTGTCCTCGGTCCACCGGCCGTCGTGGAAGCGGTAGGTGCGCTTGTCGTTGCGGTTGCCGCCGAGTACGAGGACGGAGTCGGGGCCGTCGGGGCCGTTGGGGAGGGCGACCGCGGAGCCGTAGTTGCGCAGGCCGCCGTCCGGGCGGTCGGGCAGCTGCTCGCGGGTCTTGTTCTCGGGATCGAAGACGAACTGCTGGTCGGCGTCGCGGCCGAAGCCGTAGATCTTCCCGTCGTTCAGGGAGAACAGGTGCGGGAAGTCCATCCGGTACGGGGCATCCGCCTCCCACTTCTCCAGCGCCTTGTTCTCGGGGGCGTTGCCCGGGTCGTACGAGACGTCGCCCTTGTTCGCCGGGAAGCGCTCGATCACCGGTGAGGGGGTGCCCCAGCCGATCTCCGACTGCCCGGACATGATCACCTGGCGGCCGTCGGCCCCGGTGACCACGGTCGGGTACCAGCGGCCGACCGCCATGTCCTGCTGCTGGTGCCACGTTTCGGTCCACGGATCGAAGACGAGGGCGAGCTTGGCTCCGGATCCGCCGTTCCCCCCGAGGTTGCCGCCGAACACACCGACCATGCCGTTGGGCAGGTAGGAGTGGCCGGCGCAGAAGAAGGGAGCGGGCCGCGGCTCGTTCGTGCCGTCGGGCATGTCGACCACCGGGGGCGGCACGGCCTTGAAGGCGTCCCGGCCGGTTCCCTTGGCGGGGTCCCACACGTACGCCCGGCCGGCGTTCTCCCTGCCGATGACGTCGGTGGGGGCGGTCTCGTGCTGCGGATTGTCCTCGACCGCCTCGAAGGAGAAGGCCAGCACCTTTCCGGTGGGCAGCAGGGCGACGTGGTCGCCGAACTCCGGGGTGGGGAAGTAGTCGGTGAACCTGCCGTACTTGTCCGGGCTGTACTGCGCGTTGATCCTCTTCTGACTGTCGGTCAGCGCGTTGAACCGCAAAGTGCGGGTGGTCTGCGGATAGTCCCGGTCGACCATGCGCAGCCCGATCCGGTCCCGCGCCCTCGCCTCGGCCGCGGCCTCGCCGAAGGCGGCGACCTCGCCGGGGCGGAGCTCCGCCCTCACCTGAGCCTGCGTGATCCGCAGAGCCCCGGGGCCGGCGCCGCCCTGCGCGGCGGAAGGCGCGGCTCCGGACAGCGTGCCGGTGGCCGACAGCACGACGGCCGCGGACGCCACGGCCAGCGTCCACTTGAATCTGCGCGACATCGAACTCCTCAGGAGCTGCGTGCGAATCGCCCAACGGGAGACCACCGCACGACATGACTGGCTTGACGGAGAGTAACGATTTCAGGCGCACATGCCAGAGTCATCGCGAAACGCCGTCACTCTGCGTGTCGGATACGAATACCTGAGACGGCGGTGATCAAATGACGCCCGTCCCCCGAGCGCCTGACGGTCCGCGAACCGGTCCGCGGCCGGGCGGCCCAAGCACCCCGCACCACCAACATGAAGGAGTACCGACATGGCCGGACGAACCCGAACCACTCTGGTGGCGGCCCTGGCCTCGGCCACCGTGATCCTGTTCGGCTCCCCGGGAGCGGAGGCGGCGGCGGGCGTGGCGGCGCACCAGCCGCCCCAGACGGTGGTCGGTCCCCTCATCCCGGGGGGAGCCGACGGCAGCCCGCACCTCGTGCGGTGCCCGCCCATGCAGAGCGTCTACAGCGGCGGCTTCACCATCACGGCCGACCCCGGCAGGGAGCTCAGCGAGTCTCCGGCCGATCTGCTGGAGAGCCGGCCCAACGAGAACGCCACCGGCTGGGTCATCGCAGTCCGAAAGGGCCAGACCCGGGGGAGGGACGGACGGCACGGCGCCCGACCGGCGAACCTGCGGATCACCATCGTGTGCAGTGACGCGATGCCCGAGAACCACGGCGGGGCCTGACCCTCTCCGGGGGAGCCGACGGCAGCCAAACCGCACGGGAGGGCGCGCCGGGCAGGGCCTCGTACGACGCGGTCAGTCGCCTGCGCGTCGTTTCCGCAGCTGCCAGAGGTACCGGAGGTGCCGGAGCTGCCCGAGGTGCCGGCGCTGCCCGAGGTGCCGGCGCGGCTGGTGGCAGCTGCGTACCGGTGGCCGGCGGGCAGGCGGCGGTTTGACGGCGGGCCGGTCGGCGGGCACGCACCCGGTGGGCAGGGCACCCTGGAAGGGGAGTGTGGCGTTGTGCGCTGCTGTCGCCGCCCCCCGTCAAGCCTTCCTGAACCCCCTGGGGAACATCATGGAACTCGGCTTTCTCAAACCGCTCTTCACCCGGCAAGGGCCCTGGGCCTCGGTGTACATCGAGACCACCCGCGCGACCGAGGACGCGCAGCGGATACAAGCACTCCGCGAGCGCGCGGTCGCGTCCCAGTTGATCGACGCGGGCGCCGACGCCTACACCGTCCGGGCCGTGGTGAACCGGCTCGCCGGGGAGCCGGTCAGCGGGGCGCCTCCCGGCCGCGCACTGTTCGCCGCGGGCGCCGAGGTCGTACTCGACATCCCGCTCGGGAACATCCCGGTCGCCACCGAGGCGACCTGGTCCGCACTGCCGCACATCGCACCACTGGCCGGCCTGCGGGGCGACGAGCCGAGTTGCCTGGTGGGGTACATCGACCGCACGGGCGCCGATCTGGAGCTGCGCGACGCCCACGGCCGGGAGGCCGTGGGCCATGCCCAGGGCAAGGAAGGGCAAGGCCGCGGGCACCGCAGCATGCCGGCGGACCGGTACGAGTGGCACTACCGGAACAAGGTCGAGAACGCCTGGAACGAGACGGCCGACATCATCGCGGCGGAACTGGCCCGGCAGTGGACCGAAAGCGGCGCCGAGCTGGTGGTGCTGGCCGGCGATCCCCGCGAGCGCCGGGCCGTCCGCAACCGGCTGCCCGAGCACATGCAGGCGATGACCATCGAAGTCGACAGCGGCGGCAGGTCGCCCGGCGCCTCGAAGAACGCCCTCGACCGCGAGATAGCGCAGGCGCGCGAGAGGTTCGCCCACGAGCGGCTCGAGGGCGCCCTGGAGCGCTTCCGCATCGGCCGGGGCCGGCCCGGCGAGCACCGCGAATCCACCGTGGACACCGGACCGGGTGAGGCGGCCGAGGGTATACCGGCCGTCGTGGACGCCGTACGCACCCACCAGGTGGCCACGCTGCTGCTCAGTCCCGACGGCTCCGACGCGGCACGCGAGGTGTGGGTCGGTCCCGGCGTGGACGAGGTCGCGGTGCAGCGCGGCCAGGCGCAGGCGATGGGAATCGCCAAGCCCGTACGGGCGCGTGCGGACGACGCCCTGCTGCGGTCCGCGGCGGCGGCCGGCAGCGAGGTCCTGGTCGTACCCGCGGGTATGCCCGGACCGGCGGGCGGGTTGGGCGCGGTGCTGCGCTGGACCACGTGACGGGCGCAGCTCTCCCCGGAGGCCGTCATGCCTGCCGACTCCTCACCGGCCTCTGAGGAAGGCCGGCGGCGCGGCGCGCCCCGGCACTCCCCTGCGCGGTAAGACAGCGCCGCTCGAAGAGAGCCCGCTTCCCCGGATTGCTGCCCGCGGCCCGGCCGACGAGGCTCTGACCTGCGCAGACACCGGGACGACCGTCCCCACGCGGAAGGCTGCTTCGCGTAGGGACGGTCGGCCGCTGCATGCCGGATGGAGCTCCGGTCAGGCGCCGGGGCGCGGGCCGCCCACGCCCACCGGTACCCCCTGGCCGATCGTGACGTTCACGGATGTCGTCTTCGGGGCGGTTTGGTTGGACTCCCGCAGGACGCCGAGCGGGTTCGTCGTCATCTCCAGCGTGTACTGCTGCGGCGGGAGGTTCATCAGCGCGCTGACGTCGAAGGACTGTCCGGCAAGGTCCTTGGCGTAGACGTCCGCCCAGCCGACGGAGACGCCCATCGTCAGGGTCGTCGCGTTGGCGTTGTGCGAACAGGAGCTGTAGACGGGATTGACCGGGGTGCCGGGGAGCGTGGAGTCCGCGATCTCCAGGTCGACCAGGCAGAACGCCACCTTCGGCGACTCACGCACCACCTGGCCGGCGGCGTTGGTGAGCCGGTAGCGGGAGATGCCCTCCATGTGGAAGTGCTTGTGCTCGTCGTGGTACGTCATCTGCCCGACGGACACCTCGTAGGAGGTGCCGTCGGAGCGGGTGATCCGCTGGTACGCAGGCATGACGTTGTTTCCGGGAGTGGCTGCAGCCGCCGCCTCCCTGGTGCGCCGACCGGTGACGTGCAGGGCGCCGGTGCCGAGGTTCGCGGGTGCGCCGGTGAAGCGGAGCCAGGTGATACCGGTGGTGGGCTCGCGGACCAGGTCGTTGTCCGCGAGTTCCCGCTGGAGCGGTTCGAGGGCGGGCAGAAGGTCCGTCGGGCTGTCGGTGGCCGCGGCTGGGCCGGTGCCCGTGGCCAGCAGCGCGCCGAGCGCCACCACCATCGCGGCGATCCAGGTGCGGGCCGTGCGTCCGCTCCGTGCTGTGCGTCTCATGACATGTCCTTCCTCTGGTGGATGATGCAGTGCCCTCGCCCGAGTCGGGGAGCCGGTGTCACGGCTCGGGCGAGAGGTGTTCGTGGACGACGAGCCAGCGCCCGTCCGGGGACCTCCGGAAGACGACGGTCTCCCGTTCCCGCACTTCCTCTCCGCGGGCGCCGGCCTTCGCGGCGAGGCGGGTGTGCACCCGGTGGGTCAGCACCGCCAGGCCGTCGGCGACGACGCGTACAGCGGTGTCGTCGGTACGGCAACCCAGCACGCGGAACCCGTCCAGCTCCCAGGCACGCCACGCGGACTCGTACGCGGCTCGGGTGGCGAGGAGGCCGGACTGCGTGGGGAAGAGGAAAGTGGCGTCCTCGGCGAAGGCCGCGAAGTAGCGGCCCGTGTCGTGGGCGGCGAAGGCGGCCACCAGGTCGGCGGCGGCGGCCCGCACCTCGGCTTCGGCGCCGGCGCTCATCGGTCCCCCGCCGGGAGGCCGTCCATGGCCGGGAGCCCGTCCGCAGAAGCGGTCCGGCCGCCGGGCGCCGTCGGCTCGCCGGCTGCCCCGCCGGCGGCCTGCGCCGGGACCGGCACGGCAGAGGCGGATGCCGGTTGCGGCCCGCTGAGTTCGCGGTCGCTGGCGGCCACCGCGGGTTCCTCCGCCGACAGGTCCATCCCGCGGGTCAGGGCGTAGTACAGGACCCCTGAGACGGCGAGCCCGACCACGAACGCCACGTCGACCCCGCCGAGCGCCTCCGCGACGGGCCCGGTGAAGGGGCCCACCACCATGAACGGCACCATCAGGAGCAGACCCGCGCCGTAGGCCAGCAGGCCGCGCCACGCCCAGCTGCCGTAGATGCCGTCGGGCCGGAAGAGGTGGGTGATCGCGTACTGGCCGCGCCGGACGAAGAAGTAGTCGACCAGGTTCACCGCGGTCCACGGGACCAGCAGGTACAGCATGAGCAGCAGGGCGTTGCCCAGAGCGGTGGAGAAGTCGGCGGAGACGCCGAGGCCGACGGCGCACCAGACGACGGCGAGGCCGCTGATCGTCAGCACCCTGGCCCGCCGGCCGGGGCGCAGCCGCCGGACCGAGTCGATCCCGGTGAGGACCGTGAGCATGCCGCTGTAGGCGTTGAGCCCCATGGTGGCCACCAGGGCGAGCACCGACAGCACGGTCAGGACGGCGCCCAGGCCGCCCACCACCTGGTCCCCGGCGTCGCGCGTGCCGGCCAGCGGGTCGCTCACACCGAGGGTGGCTGCCATCCAGGCGCCGATGGGGATGAGCCACATCGGCGAACCCGCGGCGCCGCCGAAGACGGAGGCGACGATGCGGGACGTCGGGGTGTCGCGCGGCAGATAGCGCGAGTAGTCGGAGACGTACGGGGCGTACGAGATGTTGTATCCGGCGGCGGCGGTGAACTGCACCATGAAGGCGACCAGCGTGAAGCCGCCGGCGACCGGGGCGGCGTCGGCGGGCCCTGTCACGCGGCCGCTGAGGATGCCGATCGACAGCACCAGCCAGCACGGGGCCGAGCACCAGAAGAGCACCTGGAACGCCCGGTGGAGCCAGTCGTGTCCGTACACGGCCAGAATTACGGCGGCCACGGTGATGCCGATCCCGAGGGTGGTCACGTCCCAGCCGAACACCGCGTTCAGACCGTTGCCGATGATGATCGTGTCGACGACGTTGAAGCCGACGAAGGTGAAGAGCGTCGCCGCCAGGGGCACGATCACCCCCCGGTAGCCGAACTGGCCCCGGGACTGGATCATCTGCGGGAGCCCCAGCTGCGGGCCCTGACTGGCGTGGAACGCCATGAAGAAGGTTCCCACCGCCAGCCCGAGCGCACTGGCGAGCACCGTCCATCCGAGGGACAGGCCGAGTCCGGGGCCGATGAATCCGAGCGACAGGGTGAAGGGCTGGAAATTCCCCTGGAACCAGAAGGGGCCCTGTTTCCAGAGCTTGCCGTGCCGCTCGGCGAGGGGGACGTGCTGGATGGAGAGGCTTTCGATGACATCCGCGCCGCTGTGCCGGGCATTTGAGCGCTGGTCAGTCCGGACCGCCATGGGCCCTCCGTTCTCGTTCACTCGGGGGCACCACGACCCCGAACCAGAGGGCTGAGTGTGCGGTCACCGAGAGCTGGGCGGCAATTGTGCATCGCTCAAACGCGACCCCTTCCTTTGTGGGGCGCCACGATGCAGCATGAGCGCGATGACAGCACCGACAGGCGCCCTCCGGGTCCACGACCTCGTACGCTCCCCCGGCCTCCAACTCCGCGTCCTGGCCGGTGGGGACGGGCTCGACCGGCCTGTGTCCTGGGCGCACGTGAGCGAACTGGAGGACCCCTCCCCGTGGCTCCTCGGCGCGGAGCTGATCATGACGACGGGTATCGCGGTCCCCCGGACCGCCGTCCGGCAGCGCGCCTATGTCGAGCGGCTGGCCGACGCCGGCGTCTCCGCGCTCGCCCTCTCCGCGCACCTGCACGTCCCTCCGCTGCGGCAGGAGTTCCTGTCCACGGCGGAGGAACGGTCCCTGCCGGTGCTGGAGTTGCCCTTGCAGGTGCCCTTCATCGCCGTGGCCCAGGAGGTGGCCGCCGCCCTGCAGGCCGGCCACAGGCGGCAATGGGGTACCCAGCTTCAGGTCTTCGGCGCCCTGCGCTGGCTCGCCGCCGAGGACCTCACCGCCGCGGAACTCTTCCGCAGGCTGGAGCGGCTGTCCGGCTACTCCCTCTACCTGTGCACGCCCGCCGGAAGCCCCCTGCTGCCCGGGGTACCCGTACCCGCTCCGCGGTACGCGGCACTGCTGCCCGGCTCGGCCGACCCGGCCCCGGCCGTCCCCGGCGGCTACGTCCTGCCCGTACCCGCGCCCGGCAGGCCGGCCGGGTACCTGCTGGCGCTGGAACGGCAGGGCGACCGGCGAGGTGAGGGCGTGGAACCGGCCGGCCTCGGCGTCGTCCAGCACATAGCGACCGTCGCGGCACTGCAGGTGTCCATGGTGCGACACGAGCATGAGACGCTTCGCCGCCACGGGGCGGAGACGCTCGCGGAGCTGCTCCAGGACGTCCTGGAGCCGGACACCGCCCGCCGGCACCTCACCCGCCTGGGTTTCGCCGCCGAAGCGGCCGTCCTCCTCGCCGTCCTCGAGGGAGGGGACGACGGACCGTTCGACGACGCCGCGGTGGTGCAGGCCCTGGCCGACTCGGCCGTTCCCCATCTGGTACTGCGCCGCCGCGATGGGCTGTACGTGCTCCTCGCCGACTCCCCCGAGGCCCGCTCCGCCCTCACAGCCGTACCCCGCACCCGAGCCGGCGTCTCACGCCCCTTCATGCCCGGCGCCGCCCTGGGCCTCGCCCGCCGCGAGGCCGCTCTGGCGCTCCGGCGTGCGGGCGCCTCGGGTGCCCCCACGGTGGTCTTCAGCGACGACATGACGGAACGCTGGCTGCACGACGACCCGTCCGTCCTGCACGGGCTGGTGGAGCAGGTGCTCGGCGCGGTACTGCGCTACGACGCCGAGCACGGCGGCGCGCTGGTCCTCTCGACACAGACCTGGCTGGAGCGGGACCGGTCCACCGAGGAGGCGGCGCGCACACTCCACGTCCACCCCAACACCCTGCTGTACCGCCTGCGCCGGTTCGGCGGACTCAGCGGCAAGAACCTTTCGTCCACAGCCGACCTCACCGAGGTGTGGCTCGCCCTACGGGCGGCCCACCTGTGCGGCCGACTGCCCTGACCGACAGACGCCCCAGGGCGGGGGCTACGGCCTCCCTGAATTGTTAACGCTAACAGCTGGCCCGCCCCTGGGTGCCCGGTTCCGACACCACGGCCTGGCCGTCACTCGTCGTCCGCGACACGGTGATCGGTCCGGGAATCGACGCCGCCGCCCCGTACACCGACATGCGCGAGGCGTACCCGTGGCAGTCCATGCGCTTTCGCGAGTACGGCAACGCGGGGCCGGGCTCTGTGATCACCGTGCCGCAGAACCGGCCCCAACTCGCCGCCGCCGAAGCCCAGGCGCACACGCGGCAGCGCTACCTGGGCGACTGGAGGCCGTACGAGCAGTGACCTGCCCGGCCCATCCGGACGAACCGGATGGGCCGGGCAAGGCATCGGGCGACCGGGGCGGTTACGGCGCCGCCACCGCACTGCCGCCGAAGGTCACGACGAGGCGGCCGTCCGTGGTGAAGGACCAGTTCAGGGCGCCGGGGTAGGAGGAGCAGCGGGATCCGTTGACGCCGGACCAGAACTGGTTCGAGCCGTCGGCGTCACCGATGGTCCTGTCGTTCGATCCGCTGCCGCTGCGGCAGGAGACGTTGTTGCGGAAGACCGAGGTGCCGGCATCGAACGAGTAGTTGCGCTGGGCGTTGTCGATGCTGATGTTGTCCGACACCGACATGCTGCCGGGATTGCTGTTGTAGGTGAAGCCGTGCTTGCCGTTGCGGTAGGCGATGCTCCGCCGGATGACGTGGTCGACCTTGATGTCCTCGCCGCCGAGCTTGTAGCCGTTGCGGTCGCCGTTGGAGTTCACGGTGCCGTCGGAGAGGGTGCCGTTGCCGTAGGAAAGGGAGTCCTCGATGGTGACCGGGCTGATCGGGCCGGTGTCGGTCTTGGTGTAGAGGTCCCAGCCGTCGTCGATGTTGTGGTGGGACACGGCGTAGCGGAAGACGTTCCCGGGACCGACGGTCAGCTTTGCGGCGAATCCGTCGGCGTCCTCGCCGTCGGAGTCCGCGTTGTCGTGCGACTCGGCGCTCAGGACGAGGTTGTTGGACGGCCACTGGTCGCGCGGGGTGGTGGAGGCCATCCGGGAGAGCTGCAGCCCCGAGTCCCGGTTGAAGCGCGTCACGGTGCGCTCGAAGATGTTGTTGCTGCCGCCGACGAAGATCCCGTTGTCACCGGCACGCTCGACGACGATGCCCTTGACGTGCCAGTACGACCCGTTCACGGCGAGCCCTCGGTTCGCCGGGTCCTCGCTCATGGCCGAGAAGTCCAGCACCGGAGTCTCACCCGGGTAGGCGGACAGGTTCGTGCGGGCGCTCGCTGTGCCGTTGTTGCCCTGCGGGATGGTGACCGTCTGCGCGTAGCGGTAGGTCCCGCCGCGCAGATAGATCGTCCCGCCGGCCGTGACGCGGCTGATGGCCGAGGTGAGCGTCGTCGGGGCCGATGGGGTACCGGCGGCGCTGTCGCTGCCGTTCGGCGCCACGTACAGCGCGCTGCCCGTCGGCGGCGGGGTGGTGCCGGCGACCTCGATGTCGAGGGCGTCGATGTTGGGCAGGCCGGCGGCGGCGGTGGGTTGAGCCGGATGGTGTTGCTGCCCGAGGTGACGGGGACCGTGAGCGTCTTCGTCGCCCACGTCGCCCACGTGCCGGCGCCCTCGAACGACGCCGGTGTGGCCGCCGAGCCGTTCACCGTGACGGCCGCGGGCCGTGCGCTGGTGGTTCCGTTGGCGAAGCGGACCTTCAGCGTCGCCGTACCCGGTGTGGGGGCGTTGACCGTGAACTGTGCGTAGGCACCGACCGCGTTGGTGCCGTTGCAGAATCCGCTGCCGGAGTAGCCGGCCCAGTCGGAGTCGATGGTGCCGGTACAGAGCGCCGGGGAGGTTTCGGCCTCGTAGCGGGTCGCGGCAGCGGCAGCCGCGGCGCCGGGCAGCGCCACGACGGCGCCGGTCACCAGGGCAGCGCATGCGAGTAAGGACAGGGCGGATCTGGGTTTCACGGGGGGTTCTCCGTGGTCGTCAGCGAGACAGAAAGCGCTTACTAGACACACAAGCACAAGTCCTGAACCAGTGGGAGCGCTCCCACTGTGCTGGCCGGACTCCACGGCGTCAAGATGTGCGAAGAGTCGAAGCCACGCGGCGAGGAATTTGGTCAACCCCTCTGTTCCTTGGGGCCCGTTGGCGCTACGGTCTGGCCCCAACCAGTGGGAGCGATTCCGTCAGTCGGCGCGTCATCAGGACGCGCCCTCGCTGCAAGGAGTCGCTCATGCGACACCCCCCGCGTCTGTCCGCGCTGCTCACGGGAGCAGCGCTCGTCATGGCGAGCGGCACGTTCGCTGTCATGGGTACGGCCTCAGGAGCCGCGGCCGCACCCGTCTGCACGGTGGAGTACTCGGTCGTCGGCCAGTGGGCCGGCGGATTCCAGGGTGCGGTCACCCTCACCAACAACAGTTCCGCGCTCAACGGCTGGAGTCTCGGCTTCGGCTTCCCCACAGGTCAGACGGTCAGCCAGGGCTGGGGCGCCAAGTGGTCCCAGACCGGGGCCACGGTCACGGCCGTGAACGAGGGATGGAACGCGACCCTCGGCACGGGCGCGAGCGTGACGGCCGGCTTCATCGCCTCGTGGTCGGGCGCGAACACGGCGCCCAGTGCGTTCACGCTCAACGGAGCACCCTGCACCTCCGGCCCGGGACCGGATCCGACACCCACCTCACCGACACCGGCACCCACTCCGACCCCCACCCCCACACCCACACCCACCGGCCCGACGGTTCCCCCCGGCCCGGTCTCCGGGGCGCCCGAACTGAGCGTCACCGGCAACCGGCTCACCGACCGGAACGGCGCAACCCGCCGCCTCCTCGGCGTCAACCGCTCCGGGGCGGAGTTCATGTGCGTCCAGGGCCACGGCATCTTCGACGGTCCCGTCGACGACGCCTCGGTGCGCGCCATCGCCGACTGGAAGGCCAACACCGTCCGCATCCCCCTCAACGAGGAGTGCTGGCTCGGCCTCGCCAACATCAAGCCCGAATACCGGGGCGCGAACTACGTCGAGGCCGTCAAGGGCCTGGTCGACCGGGTCCTCGCGCACGGCATGACCCCGGTCGTCGAACTGCACTGGACGTACGGCCAGTACACCGGCAACTCCTCGGGCTGCGCCGATGTGCACGCCTCCTGCCAGAAGCCGATGCCGGACGCCCAGTACACCCCGGCGTTCTGGACCTCGGTGGCGAACACCTTCAAGAACGACCGGCGGGTCGTCTTCGACCTGTTCAACGAGCCGTATCCCGACCGGGCGACCTCCACCACCGCGCAGGCGTGGAGCTGCTGGCGCGACGGCGGCACGTGCCCGGGCATCGGCTACGAGGTCGCCGGCATGCAGGACCTGGTGGACTCCGTCCGGGCGACCGGGGCCCGCAATCTCGTCCTCGTGCCCGGCATCGCGTACTCCAACGACCTGAGCCAGTGGCTCACTCACTCCCCCACCGACCCGACGGGCAATCTGGCCGCGGCCTGGCACGTCTACAACTTCAACACCTGCTCCAACGAGCCCTGTTGGGACAGCACCCTCGCCCCGGTCGCCGCCCGGGTCCCCCTGGTGGCGGGCGAGATCGGTGAGAACACCTGCGGACACGCGTTCATCGACCGCGTCATGGCGTGGTCCGACGCCCGCGCCCTCTCCTACCTCGGCTGGACCTGGAACACCTGGAACTGCTCCTCGGGACCGGCCCTGATCACCTCGTACGACGGCACACCCACCGCATTCGGCACCGGGCTGCGCGACCATCTGCGCGCCCTGAACTGAAAGGCACCCCCACCATGAGCCGCACAACGAGCCGTACCGCCCTGCTGGCGGCCCTCGGGCTGATCACCGCGACGGGCGCCACCGCCACCGTCATGTCCGCGACCGCCGGAGCCGCCGCAGCCGGCTGCAAGGTCGAGTACCAGATCACCAACCAGTGGAACACCGGCTTCGGCGCCAACGTCGTCGTCACCAACACCGGTGACCCGGTCAGCGCCTGGACCCTGGAGTGGTCCTACGCCGGCGACCAGAAGGTCACCCAGGGCTGGAACGCCGCGATCACCCAGGCGGGCACCGCCGTGACCGCGAAGAACCTCTCCTACAACGGGAGCCTGGCCACAGGAGGTTCGACCTCCTTCGGCTTCAACGGCTCCTACAGCGGAACGAACTCCGTCCCCGCGACGTTCAGGCTCAACGGGGTCACCTGCAACGGCGCGACACAGCCGACCGAGCCGCCGACCACTCCGCCGACCACTCCCCCGACGACCCCGCCCACCACGCCGCCCCCGTCGGGGAGCAAGGCCGACAACCCGTACGCCGGCGCCAAGGTGTACGTGAACCCCGAGTGGTCCGCCAAAGCGGCCGCCGAGCCGGGCGGCACCAAGGTGTCGAACCAGCCCACCGGCGTCTGGCTGGACCGCATCGCCGCCATCGCGGGTGTGAACGGCGGGATGGGCCTGCGCGACCACCTGGACCGGGCACTGGTGCAGAAGGGCAGCGGCGAACTCGTCGTGCAGCTGGTGATCTACAACCTGCCGGGACGGGACTGCGCCGCGCTCGCCTCCAACGGCGAGCTGGGCCCGACCGAGATCGACAAGTACAAGACGCAGTACAGCGACCCGATCGCCGCGATCCTCGCCGATCCCAAGTACGCGGGGCTCCGGATCGTCACCACGGTCGAGATCGACTCGCTGCCCAACCTCGTCACCAACGTCTCCGGGCGCCCGACGGCCACCCCCAACTGCGACGTCATGAAGGCCAACGGCAACTACATCAAGGGCGTCGGCTACGCGCTGAACAAGCTGGGCTCGATCGCCAACGTCTACAACTACGTGGACGCGGGCCACCACGGCTGGCTCGGCTGGGACGACAACTTCGGCGCCTCCGCGGAGCTCTTCAAGCAGGCGGCCACCGCCGAGGGCTCCACGCTCTCCAAGGTCCACGGCTTCATCGTGAACACGGCCAACTACAGCGCGCTGAAGGAGGACTTCTTCAAGATCGAGTACTCGGTCAACGGCACCTCCGTACGCCAGTCGAAGTGGGTCGACTGGAACCGGTACACGGACGAGCTGTCGTACGCCCAGGCCATGCGGTCCAAGCTGGTCTCCCTGGGCTTCGACGCGAACCTCGGCATGCTGGTCGACACCTCGCGCAACGGCTGGGGCGGCACGGCCCGGCCGACCGGGCCCGGCGCGCTGACGAACGTCGACACGTACGTCAACGGCGGTCGCTACGACCGGCGCATCCACCTCGGCAACTGGTGCAACCAGTCCGGCGCCGGGCTCGGCGAACGGCCGCAGGCCGCCCCGGCCGCGGGCATCGACGCGTACGTGTGGATGAAGCCCCCGGGCGAGTCGGACGGGTCGAGCAAGGAGATCCCGAACAACGAGGGCAAGGGCTTCGACCGGATGTGCGACCCGACCTACACGGGCAACGCACGCAACGGAAACAGCATGTCGGGCGCACTCCCGAACGCACCCCTGTCGGGCCAGTGGTTCTCGGCCCAGTTCCAGGAGCTCCTGAAGAACGCCCACCCGGTACTGTGACCCACCGCCGCTGAGCCGGCCTACGCCGATTCGCGGCGGACCAGCTCGGTGGGCAGGATCACCACGGCCGGCTCCTCGCCCGCTATGCGGGCGAGGAGCATCCGCACCATCTCGGTGCTGATCCGGTCCCAGGGCTGGCGGATCGTCGTGAGCGAGGGCCGGGAGGAGAGCGCCGCCGGCGAGTCGTCGAAGCCTCCCACGGCGATGTCCTCGGGGACGCGGCGGCCCGCCCTGGCCAGGGTGTCGGTCGCGGGCGCCGTCACGGTCGTCGGCGGCGACATAGCCGATCTCGGCGGTCTGGCCGAGCGGTCTGCCGCAGGCGACGACCGGGACGCCCGACTGGTGCAGCCGGGCCACGACGGGGTCGCCGTAGTGGCTGGAGACCAGGAGGACGCCGTCGACATGGCCGGCTTCGATGTACCGGAGGTCCGTCACCCGAGGGGCCGCCACCTTCGCGCTCGGTGGCTTCCTCAACGACCGCGACGTCTTGGGCCCCGTCAGCCGCACGCGCCAGCCCCGGGAGGGCAAGCGCCCGCGCCCGGGCGACACGGAGGCTTGAGCGCTCCTTGCCCAGCCCCGGACCGCCTCGCGCCTGGCGGGCCGGCGGGCCGGACACCAGCCGGACCCGAACGGACCGTCCCCTCCCCCGGGACCCGGCCCCGCGTACCCTCGTCCCCGTGCCGCCGCCCTCCCGCCTCCACCGCGTCGCCGTCCTCGTCCTCCAGGGCGCGAAGCCCCTCGACGTCGGTATCCCCGCCCAGGTGTTCACGACCCGAGCGAGCATGCCGTACGAGGTGCGGATGTGCGGCGCGGCTCCCGGCCTCGTGACCGGGGGTGACGGCCTGTCGTACCACGTGACCCACGGGCTCGACGCGCTCGCGTGGGCCGACATCGTCTTCATCCCCGGCTACCGTTTCCCCGACCGCGACGATCCGCCGCGGGCCGTCATCGACGCCCTCATCGCCGCCCACGACCGGGGCGCCCGGCTCGCCGCCATCTCGACGGGCGCGTTCGCGCTGGCCGCCACGGGCCTGCTCGACGGCAGGCGCGCCACGACCCACTGGCACTACGCGCGCGCCCTCGCGGCGCGGCATCCGCTCGTCCGGCTCGACGAGAACGTCCTGTTCGTCGACGAGGGCCGGGTGCTGACGTCGGCCGGCGCCGCCTCGGGCATCGACCTGTGCCTGCACATCCTGCGTGGCGACCTCGGCGTGGCCGCCGCGAACCACGCGGCCCGGCGCCTGGTCGCGGCCCCCTACCGCAGCGGCGGCCAGGCGCAGTACGTGCCGCGCAGTGTGCCCGAGCCGCTCGGGGAGCGGTTCGCCGCCACGCGGGAGTGGGCGCTGCGCCGGCTCGGTGAGCCGCTCACCCTCAAGGCACTCGCCCAGCACGCGGGGGTCTCGCCGCGCACGTTCTCGCGGCGCTTCGCCGAGGACACCGGGTACACGCCCATGCAGTGGGTCATGCGCGCCCGGATCGACGTGGCCCGCGAACTGCTCGAACGTTCGCAGCGCAGTGTCGAGCAGATCGCCACCGACGTCGGTCTCGGCACCGGCGCGAACCTGCGGTCGCACTTCCAGCGCATCCTCGGCACCACGCCGAGTGAGTACCGGCGCACCTTCACCCAGGGGGAGTAGCCGGAATGACCCGCCCGCCACGGCACTGGCGAGATCCTTGCGAACCGTGGCGGTCGCGCCGCTGTCGCGCGCGGACACCCGAGGGGCAGCCTGATGACGAACGAAAGGGAGATCGCTCATGACTCGCATTGCCATCAACGGGTTCGGCCGCATCGGGCGCAACGTGCTGCGCGCCCTCCTCGAACGCGACAGCGACCTGGAGGTCGTCGCCGTCAACGACCTCACCGAGCCCGCCACCCTGGCGCGGCTGCTCGCCTACGACACCACGGCCGGCCGGCTCGGCCGGCCGGTCACCGTCGAGGGGAACACCCTCGTCGTCGACGGCCGCCGCATCACGGTACTCGCCGAGCGGGAACCGGAACAGCTGCCGTGGGCCGAGCTCGGCGTCGACATCGTGCTCGAGGCGACCGGCCGCTTCACCTCCGCCGAAGCCGCCCGCGCCCATGTCAAGGCGGGCGCGCATAAGGTGCTCGTCAGCGCGCCGTCCGACGGCGCCGACGTGACGCTCGCGTACGGGGTCAACACCGGCGCCTACGACCCGGCCCGGCACACGATCGTCTCGAACGCCTCGTGCACGACCAACGCGCTCGCCCCCCTGGCCGCCGTACTCGACGAGCTCGCGGGCATCGAGCACGGCTTCATGACCACGGTGCACGCTTACACGCAGGAGCAGAACCTGCAGGACGGCCCGCACCGGGACCCCCGTCGCGCCCGCGCCGCCGCCGTCAACATCGTGCCGACCACGACGGGCGCCGCCAAGGCGATCGGCCTCGTGCTGCCGAACCTGGACGGCAGGCTGTCGGGCGACTCGATCCGCGTGCCGGTCCCGGTGGGTTCGATCGTCGAGCTCAACACCACCGTCGCCCTCGACGTGTCGCGCGAGGATGTCCTGGAGGCCTACCGCGCCGCGGCGCGGGGACCGCTGGCCGGTGTACTGGAGTACTCCGACGAGCCGCTCGTGTCCTGCGACATCACGGGCAACCCCGCCTCGTCGATCTTCGACTCGGCCCTGACCCGCGTCGACGGCCGCCACATCAAGGTGGTCGCCTGGTACGACAACGAGTGGGGTTTCTCGAACCGCGTGATCGACACGCTCACGCTGCTCGCCGCAGGCTGACTCCCCGGCCACGGCGGCTCAGAGCAGCCGCCGTGGCCTTCTGGATATCGCCGGTTTCATCGACAACCAGCACTGCACCGTCCGCGCCGAGCCGCTCGACGACGCAGCCGCGCGCACATCGCCGCCGACCGCATCGGCGGCTCCCTTGCGCGGCAGTCCGACAGCGGCTCGGGGCCTCAACTCCATTGCCGGGAAGCCCAATTTGGCTTGGCCGAAGTGGCCGGCGGTCCGGGCCGCCGCCCCCGACGCCAACCAGCTGATCCGCGATGTGTACACCGAGACCGGCCCGTTCTGGCCGACTCGGCCTGCCGCCGGCCGTCTCCGACAGCTACGCCGGCCTTTCGTAGGCTCCTACAAGATCCGACTGCCGGATCACTGGAGTTGAACTCCACTTCAACTGACGGCAATTGGCGCCGCACTTGCCGGACCGGACGGGCCGGACAAGTCGGTCGCCGCTGCGGACGAAACAGTGCCGGCTGTCGATGAAACCGGCGATATCAAGAAGGGCAGCACCAGGGTCGGCGGGCAGCGCCGGTACACCTTCATGCCCGCGCAGGGGGAAGACGAGGCCGGCCACGGCCGATCAGCCGACCGGAGGAGTCCCCGGCGTTCGCCACCGAGCCGGACCTGCAGAGCCGCGATGTCGACTACGTACCGGCCATTGCCCGCTGCCCACCCGACTCACCACTGACGCCGGCCGTCCCTGATCGACCTGGCCCGACCCGGACGCGATGTCCGTCGGTCATCACTCGCCGCAGCCAACACACAGCGAACTGCCCTTCTGCTCCTGTCACCCACCCAGCCGTGCCGCCAGGCCCATCCTGGTGCCGAATGGCCGGCCTCACCTGAGGCGGCTGGTGGAGGAGGCCTTTCAAGCCGGCAAGAGGCCCCGCCGGACCGGGCCGGCACCAAGTCCCCCGCTGCCGCTCGGGCTCCGCCGGCGCACCCTGACCATGCCCGCGCACCGCTTCCTCGCCACCCCCGACTCGCCGAGCCGACTGCCATCCCCACCCGCGCCAACTCAAACCGCTGACCTGCAAGTTGTAGAAGTCTACGAAGAGCCGGGTCCAGCCTGCAGGTGTCTTCATGTCTTCCTCCCCTGGCTGACTTCACTCCATTGGCTGTGTACTCCTCGTAACTCCTCACAAAGGTTGCGAAGAAGCAAGGAATGAGTGCCGTGGACTTACTCCGACCCTCCACATGGGCGGATGCGCTGGAATTTGGGGCCCGGCATCCGGACGCGAGTCCGATCACGGGCGGTACCGACGTGATGACCGAGATCAATACCGGTCACCGTCGGCCGAGCACTCTGCTCGACCTCACCCGGGTCGACGAGCGCAACCGGGCCACTCTCGGCGGCACCATGGTCACGACGTCCCCCGTCTGCAACGGGTACCCACCGTTGGTCTCCTCCGGCGCCGAGATGGACCTCGACAGACTGGAGGCTTCCTGATGACCAACCAGACTTCTCCCGCTCCCCACCATTCTCGACACGCCGCCCATGAGGGTGGACGTGATCGAAAGGGCTGACCCGAACTCGCCCTACGGCGTCCGTGGTGTCGGCGAACCGCCCACCATCTCCGCCACCCCGGCGATCGTGAACGCCATCCGCAATGCGACGGGGTCGAACCTGACCCACACACCGGTCGCACCGGAGCACATTGCCGGCGCCCATCCGCGCTGATCTCCCCGGGTGTCGCCTACCGAGCCGATCTCAAGGCGGCACCCGCGGGGGTCACCTGCCGCCCCCGGGTGCGGTGCCCCGCACGGGCAGAGCATCCGGGGAACCTACCGTCTCCGAAAGAAGCGACCAAGGAGTGACCGTGACTGTGCACACCCAAGAAACGAGCATCCAGGAACTCGAGCGCGCCTGGATGGACGAGGTGATCAGATTGGCCACCAACAGCGTGCTGAACGGCGGCGGTCCGTTCGGCGCCCTGGTCGCGAAGGACGGCGAGATCGTCGCGATCGGGAACAACCAGGTCACCGCGACCCTGGACCCGACGGCGCACGCCGAGGTGAGCGCGATCCGTGCCGCCTGCAAGCAGCTGAACACCTTCTCGCTCAAGGGCTGCGTCCTGATCACCTCGTGCGAGCCGTGTCCCATGTGCCTTTCCTCCGCACTGTGGTCACGAGTCGACCGGATCGTGTACGCCGCCGATCGCGACGATGCCGCGGTGGCCGGTTTCGACGACCGCAAGTTCTACGACCTGTTCGAGAAGAAGCCCGAGTCGATGTGGCCGACGCGGATCACGCGGCTGGACCTGCCGAACCGTACGGCGCCGTTCGACGCGTGGCTGGCCAAGTCGGACCGCATCGACTACTGAAAACGCGACTTCTGAAAACCCGGTTCACCGCGCACCGGTGCATCGAGTGGCCTCTTCAGAGTGGCTGCTGATCGGGTGAGGGTGGGCAGGCCGTGACAGGCGAGGCCCTCGGACTGTTGAGCGAGATGTCTGACGTCTCCCCTCAGGCCGGGGGCCTCGTCGATGTGCTCCGGCCCGCGCGATGGACGCGATCACACGGATGGGTGACTGCGCTCGTGGCACGAGTCGGTCCATGATCGCGACCATGAAAGCTTCCATGATCCTTCGAGCTTGCGCCACGGCTCTGGTGTGGGCGGCGACGCTCGCTCCCGCGGTGGCCGCCCAGCCCGGCGACACCACCGAGCCGTCCCGGGTCGGGGCGGGTGCACGGTTGCTCGGTGAGAGGACCGTGCCGCACAAGCTGGACTTCCGGGGCACCACCGTCGGCGGGCTCTCCGGCATCGACCGGGATCCGTGCACCGGCGAATACGCCCTGATCAGCGACGACCGGTGACCCGGCCTGGAGCACGGCGCACTGATCCGCCTCACCCAGCAGAACCGACTCGGCGGCGTACTCGGGCAGTTCGCGTACCCCCTCGAGAAGATCTTCACCACGCCCGACCCGTCCAGCCCGTGGCCTCCGGACACCGGCGTGCCCTCGATCCTCGCCTTCCCCGAGGACCCCACCCGCTACCTGGTGCTCGAGCGCACCTGGGTGGCCGGCGCCGGCTACAAGATCCACGTCTACGAGGCCACCACGCGCGGCGCCACCGATGTGCGCGACGTGGACTCCCTTGCCGGAGCAGACGTCGTGCCGATGCGCAAGAAGCTGATCGCGGACTTCCACGACCTGGGGCTGTCGGCTGTGCAGAACACCGAGGGCATGACATGGGGTCCTCTCCTGCCCACGGGCGAGCGGACCCTGATCCTGGTCAGTGACGACAACTTCGCCGACGACGAGGCAACCCAGATCGTCGCGCTCGCCGTCGGCTGAGAGCCCGTTCGGGAGGGGTCCGCCGGAGCCCAGGGCACGGCACCCCTCACGGCGGGGCCGCCCTCGGGCCGCGGCGGTTGCGGGGACGCCAGGAGTGCTCAGATGATGCCTTCGGCGATCTCCGCCTGCTCCCGGGCGTTCCCGTATGCCGACGGGGTGCCGTACGAGCGCCGGGCGACGTACCACCAGACGCTGGCGAGGGCCAGTACCACCGCCAGGGCGATCACCGCGTAGTTCATCGAGTCGATGGTGACCGGGGACTTCTGGGGCAGGCAGAACAGGACGGTGACGATCGCGACCCAGACGACGGCGGTCCAGCCGATCGGCTTGCTCCAGCGGCCCAGGCTCCACGGGCCGGGCTGGAACCGGTTCCCGGCGCGCAGGCGCAGGTAGATCGGGATGGCGTAGGCCGGTGTGATGCCGATGACGTTGATGGCGGTCACGGCCCCGTAGGCGGTGGCGGAGTAGAGCGACGGCAGCGCCAGCACGCCGGCGGCGGCGACCGAGAGCCATACGGCCGGGACCGGTGTCTGCGTACGGCTGCTGACCTTGCGCCACAGCGCGGAGCCCGGGAGCGCGTTGTCGCGGCTGAAGGCGAAGACCATCCGGCTCGCGGCGGCGACCTCGGCGTTGCCGCAGAAGAGCTGCGCGACGATGACGACGAGGAGCAGGGCGGTGGCGCCGCCGGAGCCCAGGGCGTCGAGGAAGATCTGGGCCGGTGGCACACCGGTGGCGCTGCCCTGGACGGCCGCGTAGTCCTGGATGGCGAAGGTGAGGCCCGCGAGCAGCGCGAAGCCGGCGATCCAGGACACCCAGATGGCCCGGACGATGCCCTTGGCGGCGGATACGGAGGCGTTCGAGGTCTCCTCGGAGAGGTGCGCGGAGGCGTCGTACCCGGAGAAGGTGTACTGGGCGAGCAGCAGACCGACCGCGGCCACGTAGAACGGGTTGGCCCAGCCGGTGTCGTTGACGAACTCGGTGAAGACGAACGAGGCCGGCTGGTGGTGGTCGGGGACGAAGGCCAGGGCGCCGACGATCACGGCGACACCGGTCAGGTGCCACCAGACGCTGATGGAGTTGAGCACGCTGACGAGGCGGACGCCGAAGAGGTTGAGCGCGGCGTGCAGCAGCAGGATGCCCAGGAAGATCAGGAACGTCGATCCGGGCGTGGGCACGAAGCCGAACTGGAGGTTGAGGAAGGCGCCGGTGAACAGGGCGGCGCCGTAGTCGATTCCGGCGATGGCACCGAGCAGGCCGAGCAGGTTCAGCCAGCCCGTGTACCAGCCCCAGCGGCGTCCGCCGAGCCGGTCGGCCATGTAGTAGAGCGCCCCGGAGGTGGGATAGGCGCTGGTCACCTCGGCCAGGGCGAGGCCCACGCAGAGCACGAAGAAGCCGACGCCGACCCAGCCCCACAGCATCACGGCCGGGCCTCCGGAGCCCATGCCGAAGCCGTACAGGGTCATGCAGCCGGAGAGGACGGATATGACCGAGAAGCTGATGGCGAAGTTGCCGAAGCCGCCCATCCGGCGGGCGAGGACGGGCTGGTAGCCGAGTTCTCTGAGCCGTTCCTCCTCGTCCTGTTGGGGTGGGGCCTTGTGGTCCTGGCGAGCTTGCGGTGCGGTGCGGGACATGCGGTTACCTCCGGGGGTGGTGGGGCGGTGGGTGCCTCAGGGGAAGGGACGTCAGTTCCGGCCGGACATGCTGCGGGACATGGCCTGCAGGAACACTTCCTCGGCCAGGGTCCGGTCGGCCGGGTCGCGGGTCCGGTGGGCCCACGGCAGGGTGGTCCAGTACCGGCCGATCGCGTCGAAGACCCGGGCCGCCTCGTCGAACCGGTGGGCTCCCCACAGGGCATGGGCGAGGTGGTTCAGGTCGAGCGGGGAGGCGAGCCGCGGGTCGGCGTAGCGGAACCAGGTGTCGAGGGCGTGGGTGGCGTCGCGGAGGGCGTCCTCGGCGACCCAGTGCAGGTCGAGGGCCCTCTCCTGGCCGTGTTCGCGGCGGTAGCGTTCGACCCGCACGTAGAGCGGCAGGACATGGACGGCGGACCCGGGCGGGGCGCAACCGACCGCCCACTGGGCGAAGTTGGCGGCCTCGGACAGCGGTCCGGACGTGCCCGCGTGCACGAACTGGAGCATGCGGTGGTACGCCTCGCGGTTGTACGGGTCCCGTTTGTCGGACTCCGCGAGGATGCCCCAGGGCCCGGGGGGCAGCATCCGGCCGGGCGGCGGGAGCCGGTGCCCGTCCATCTGACGGTGATCGTCGAGGAGGGCGAGGGCGAGCAGGCACACCCAGGGCACGGGGTCGGCGGGGCTGATGCCGGCGGTGTCCCGGCAGGCGTTCCATGCCTCCTGCCACAGCTCGCCGGTGCGGGGGTGTCCGGCGCGGTGGGCGCGGACGGCACGTTCGACGGTGACCCGCGTGTGCATCACGAGCGCGGCGACGCTGTCCGGTTCCTCGGTCCGCCATGCCTGGACCACGTCGGATCCGGCGGCGACCGCGGCGAGGACCTGGGTGCGCTGGGTCCACAGTCCCCAGCGGTCGGTGCGTTCGAGCAGCCGCGCCATCGACACCCAGCGGCCGGTGCGCAGGTCCTGGACGGCGACGCGCAACTCGTTGTCGTGGCCGGCGGGGTGGTAGACGGGCCGGAAGTCGCTGCCCGCCATCACCTCGTCCCGGTCGGCGTGCGGCCGGGACGGGCGCGTCGTGCGGTGGTCGTGGTCATCAGTCCCCCCGTTGATCGGCGATCACTATAGAGGGAGCGTAGGCGCGCCCCTCGAGATTCTTGTTCGAACGCAAGTAACCGGCCACAGAAGGCATATGACCTTCAGTCATCTGCATCCCGCCGACACCGGAGGATCTTGACGCGTGACCTCCGCTGGTGAAGGCTTCCCAGCGACGGTCAACCGTGCGGCACCTGGACGGGACGGAGTGGTGATGACGGGCCCGGTACTTGCCGTCGACCAAGGCACGTCGGGGACCAAGGCCCTCGTCGTCTGTCCGGTACGCGGGGTCATCGGCTCCGGTTCCGCGCCCGTACGGCCCCGGTACCTGCCGGGCGGCCGGGTGGAGGTCGACCCCCGCGAGCTGCTGAACTCGGTCGTCGACGCCGGTCGCGCCGCGCTGGCGGCGGCCGGCGAGCCGGTGGCGGCGGTGGGCCTGGCCAACCAGGGCGAGACCGTGCTCGCCTGGGACCCGGCGAGCGGTGAGCCGCTGACCGACGCGATCGTCTGGCAGGACCGGCGCGCCGAACAGCTCTGCGCCGAACTGGCCCCGCACGCCGCCTTTTTGCACGAGACGACCGGTCTGCCGCTCGACCCGTACTTCGCCGCGCCCAAGATGTCCTGGATACGCCGCCACCTGACCCGGCACGGCGTCGTGACCACCAGCGACGTGTGGCTGGTGCACCGTCTCACCGGTGCGTTCGTCACGGACGCGGCTACCGCCGGCCGCACCCAGCTGCTCGACCTCGACACCGTCGGCTGGTCGGACGCGGCGCTCGACGCCTTCGGCCTCACGGGCGAGCGGCTGCCGGAGATCGTCGACGGGGACGCCCGCGTCGGCACCACCAGCGCCTTCGGGCCCGAGCTGCCGCTGACGGGGCTGCTCGTCGACCAGCAGGCCGCGCTGCTCGCCCAGAGCGTCACCGAGCCCGGGGCCGCCAAGTGCACCTACGGCACAGGTGCGTTCCTGCTCGCACAGACCGGCCCGCTCCCCCGCCGCAGCGCCTCAGGACTGGCCGGCTGTGTGGCCTGGCGGCTCGCCGGACGAACCAGCTATTGCCTGGACGGGCAGGTGTACACGGCCGCGTCCGCCGTGCGCTGGCTCACCGAGCTCGGCGTGATCTCCGGCGCCGAGGACATCGACACCGTGGGCGGGAGCGTCCCGGACGCCGGCGGCGTCACCTTCGTCCCCGCGCTCGCCGGGCTCGCCGCCCCGTGGTGGCGGGGGGATCTGCGGGGCTCGGTCACCGGCCTCGGCCTCGACACCACGGCCGGCCACCTGGTGCGCGCCCTGTGCGACGGCATCGCCGCCCAGGTCGCGGAGCTGGCGGACGCCGTCGCCGCCGATCTGGGCACGCCGCTCGCCACCCTGCGCGTCGACGGCGGGCTGACCCGGTCCGCGCTGCTCATGCAGGCCCAGGCCGATCTGCTCCGGATACCCGTCGAGGTGTCGGCGCTGCCGGACGCCACCGCGCTCGGCGTCGGCGCGGTCGCCCGGCTCGGGCTCGACCCCTCGCTCACCGTCCACGAGGCCGTCCCGGACTGGAAGCCGTCCGCCGTCTACGAGCCGAGGGCGAGCGCCGGGCAGGCGGCGGAGCGCCGCGCACGGTTCCGGTCGGCGGTGTCCGCCCTCCTCGGCGACGACAGCCCGGCGTGAGCGTCACCACCGGCGGCGCCCTGCCCGGCGGGGAGTACGACGTGACGGTCGTCGGCGCCGGTGTGGTGGGCTCGGCGATCGCCCGCGAACTGGCCCGGCTGCCCCTGCGGACCGCCCTGGTCGACGCGTCCGACGATGTCGGCGACGGCACCTCCAAGGCCAACACGGCCATCCTGCACACCGGTTTCGACGCGGTGCCCGGCTCCCTGGAGGCCCGGCTCGTCCGGGAGGGACAGCGGCTGCTCAGCGCGTACGCCGCCGACAGCGGCATCCCGGTGGAACCGCTCGGGGCGCTCCTCGTGGCCTGGGACGAGGAGCAGCGGGCGGCGCTGCCGGGCCTCGCCGACAAGGCCGTGCGCAACGGCTACCGTGCGGCCCGGATCGTCCCGGCCGAGGAGGTGCGGGCCCGCGAGCCGGAGCTCGGGCCCGGGGCGCTGGGGGCGCTCGACGTGCCGGGCGAGTCCGTCATCTGTCCCTGGACGACCACACTCGCGTACGCGACGCAGGCGGTGCGCGGCGGCGTCGAACTGCACCTCAACTGCCGTGTGGAATCAGTCACTTCGGGCGACCCGTATACCCTGTCCACCGGCCGGGGGCCACTGCGCACCCGCCACCTGGTCAACGCGGCGGGCCTGTACGCCGACGAGATCGACCGGCTCCTCGGCCATGCGGACCTCACCGTGACGCCCCGGCGCGGCCAGCTGATCGTCTTCGACGAGCTCGCCCGGAGCCTGGTGCGGCACATCCTGCTGCCGGTGCCGGGCGCCCTCGGAAAGGGGGTGCTGGTGTCGCCGACGGTGTACGGGAACGTGATGCTCGGACCGACCGCCGAGGATCTGGACGACAAGACGGACACCGGATCGACCGCCGAGGGGCTCGCGCTGCTGCGGGAGAAGGGACGGCGCATCGTGCCGGCGCTTCTGGAGGAGGAGGTCACCGCCGTGTACGCCGGGCTGCGGGCCGCCGCCGGGCGCGAGGACTACGCGATCCGGGCCCACCCCGCGCAGCGCTACGTCACCGCGGGCGGGATCCGCTCGACCGGCCTGACCGCCTCGATGGCGATCGCCGCCCACGTGGTGGAGCTGCTCGCCGACGGCGGCCTGCCGGTGGCGGGCGCTCGGGAGTTGGAGCCGGTGCGGATGCCGAACCTGGGCGAGGCGTTCCCCCGGCCGTACCGCGACGCGGAGATGATCGCGGCGGATCCGGAGTACGGCAGGATCGTCTGCCACTGCGAGCGGGTGACCCGCCGGGAGATCCGCGACGCGCTCGCGGCGACCGTCCCGCCCGGTTCCCTGGACGGCCTGCGGCGGCGTACGCGCGCGGGGGGCGGCCGATGCCAGGGCTTCCACTGCGGGGCCGCCGTCCGCGCGCTGTTCGAGGAGGCCCGCCGGTGAACCGTACGAGCCGTATGGTCGACGTGCTGGTCATCGGCGCCGGCCCCGCCGGGCTGGCCCTGGCCGCCGGTCTCGCGGGGGCGGGCGCGGGGCGGGTCGAGGTCCTGGAGCGCGAGCGGGAGGCGGGCGGGGTGCCGCGCCACTGCCACCACGGCGGGTTCGGGGGGTTCGTGCGCCCCTGGCTGACGGGACCGGTGTACGCACGGCGGTCGACGGAGGCGGCGGTGGCGGCCGGCGCCGCGGTCCGTACCGGTGTCACCGCCACCGGCTGGGCCGGCCCGCTGTCCCTGGAGACCACGAGCCCGGCGGGCCTGGAGCGGATCACGGCCCGGGCCGTCGTCCTCGCCACGGGCGCCCGGGAGCGCCCGCGCAGCGCCCGGCTGGTGCCGGGCTCCCGTCCGGCGGGTGTGCTGACCACCGGGGAGCTGCAGCAGTCGGTCCACCTGTACGGGCAGGAGGTCGGCCGGCGTGCCGTGGTGGTGGGGGCCGAGCCGGTGGCCCGCCACGCGGTACGTACGCTGCGCCGGGCGGGGGCGGAGGTGGTGGCCGTGGTCACGGAGCGCCCCCGCGGCACCGTCCTGCCCGGGGTCGCGCTGCTCACGGCCACGACGGTGACCGAACTGCGCGGCCGGGGCCGCCTGTCGGGTGTGGCCGTCCGCCACCAGGACGGCCGGTCGGGGTGGCTCGCCTGCGACACGGTGGTCTTCACCGGCGACTGGATCCCCGACCACGAGCTGGCCCGCCGCGGCGGCATCACCCTGGACCCGGGCACGCGCGGTCCCGCCGTGGACGCGTGCTTCCGTACGTCGGCGCCGGGTGTCTTCGCGGTCGGCAACGCGCTCCACGGCATCGAACCCGCCGCCGCGGCGGCCTCGGAAGGCGCGGCCGCGGCGGCCGCGGTACGGGCGCAGCTGTCGGGCGCCCCGTGGCCGGACCCCGGCCCGCGGCTGCTCGTCCGGCCCCCGCTGGTGTGGGTGGCACCGAACCGGATCACGGGAACGGCTGGGCGGCCCTTGCTCCTGCGCTCCGGGGAACCCCTGACCGCCCCGGTGGTGACGGCCCACCAGGACGGTCGGCTTCTGTGGCGCCGACGGCTCCCGGGCCGGGTGTCACCGTCCCGGTCGCTGCGTCTGCCGCCGGGGTGGACGGCCCGGGTCGACCGGGCAGGCGGTCCGGTGGTACTGGGCATCGCCTGACGTCATCCGCCACCGCGTCGCCGGTCATACGGGGACCTCGCCGTTCCAGGCCTCGGGCTTCACGAGCACCGGGTCCACGACGGAGCGTGCACCGCACGCGTAGGCGAGCCGGCGCAGGTGCTCCCAGGCGAAGAAGGCCTCACCCCAGGTGTCCGCCCACAGCCGCAGCTCGCCGTCGCCCGCGGGGGACCGGGTCAGGTCCCACCGGGCCCACCCCCGGACCTCCGGGTCGGGATCGAAGCGTGAGAGCCAGTTCTGCCGGTCCCAGGGCGCGCCGCCCGTCCGCGCGGTGTACCCGTCCCGCCCCGCGGCGGCGAAGGGCTCCGCGCAGCCGCCGCCCCGGCACACGCCCGCACACCATGCGAGGAAACCCTTCGCATGTCTCCACCTCCGCCGGCTTCCGGCTACGCGACGTCTTGACGCTGGGCCGCTGCCCTCGGATACTGGCGGCCAAATCGATTTGGCCAAATCGATTTGGCTCACCGTCCAGGGCCGGATCGCGGCTGAAGAACCCGAGCGTGCAGCACCGCCCGAACGGAGCTCGAACGTGTCAAGTCCCCGCCAGACCCTGCCCGGTGCCGAGCACCCGGCTCCCCCTGCCTCGCCCGCGCCCGCCACGCCCCACCCCGTCGACGAATCCCGGCCCCTGGGCCGGATCCTGCTCTTCGGCGTCCAGCACGTCCTCGTCATGGCCGCCACCCCCATCTCGGCGATCTTCCTGATGAGCGCCACCCTCCACCTCAGCCCCGGCCTCACCGTCAACCTGCTTTCCGCGGCCTTCGTGCTCTCCGGAGTCGGATCCCTGATCCAGTCGCTCGGCCCGTGGAAGTTCGGGCCGCGGTTGCCTTTCGTGATGCTGCCGGGGGGCGCGCCCCTCATCCTGTTCCTCGCCATCGCCGAACAGCACGGCCTGCCCACGGCCACCGGCGCGGTGCTCCTCACCGCCGCCTTCACCTTCGTCGTACTGCCCGTCTTCTCCAGGCTGCTCGCCTTCTTCCCGGCCCTCGTCATCGGCACGATGATCGTCATCGTGGGCGTCAACCTGGTGAAGGTCGGCGCGGTCCTCGTCACCGGGCGCCCCGGCCAACCCGGCTTCGCCGACCCCGCCAACCTCGGGCTCGGCCTGGCCACCATCGGCTTCACCGTCGCCTTCTACCTACTCTCCAGCGGCATCCTGCGCCAGCTCGCGGTCATGCTCGGGCTTCTCGCCGGCACCGCTCTCGCCGCGTTCCTCGGCGCCGTCGACCTCGGCCGCGCCACCGACGGCGGCCTGCTCACCGTGCCGCAGCTGATGCCGTTCGGCTCACCCCAGTTCAACCTGGTCGCCGCGCTGCCCCTGATGCTCTACAGCCTCGCCTCCATGGCGGAGGCGACCGGCCAGACCGTCATCAACGCCGAAGCCGTCGGCAAGGAGATCGACACGCGCACCGCCGTCCCCAAGACCGTCCGCGGCGACGCGCTCACCTCGCTCTTCGGCGGGTTCTTCGGACTGCCTCTCATGGTCACCAGCGGCGAGAACATCGGTATCGTCCGCGTCACCGGCGTGCGCAGCCGGTTCGTGACCGCCGCGGCCGGGCTCGTCCTGATCGTCATCGGGTTCCTCGCGCCCGTGACCCGGGCGATCAGCGTCATTCCCGCCGCGGTCGTCGGCGGCACCGCGATGGTCGTCTTCGCCGTGATCACCGTCCTCGGCGTGCAGATGCTGGGGCGTTCCGACCTCGACAAGCACACGAGCACCTTCATCTGCGCGGTCGCGCTCGCGCTCGGCCTGCTGCCGATCCTGGTCCCCGGCGTGTACGGCGGCTTCCCACCGAACGTCCGCATCCTCCTCGAAAGCGGCGTCGCCGTCGGCGCGACCGTCGCCGCGGTCCTCAACATCCTCTTCCACCACGTCAGGCCGGGCATCACCGCCCGCCTGGCCACCGCCCGTACGGAAAGCAACCGATGAACCAGCTCACCCCCGACCTACTGGACACCTCAGGGCCTTTGCTCCTGCTGCCGGACGCCGTCCTGCTGCCCGAAGGCCCCGCCGACGGCCACGCGGTCGTCGTCGCCGACGGCTCCTTCCGCGCCGTGGGACCCGCCGGGGAGCTGGTGCGCGAGCATCCGCACCTCGACCCCGTACGACTGCCCGGCCACCTCCTGATGCCCGGATTCGTCGACTCCCACCACCACCTCACGCAGAGCTTCGGTTCCGCGCTCGCCTTCGGGGAGCCCTCGGAGATCTTCCGCAGGGTGTGGGTGCCGCTGGAGGGCGCGCTGGACGAGGAATCGGCCTACGTGGCCGCCAAGCTGGCCGCGTACGAAGCCTTGCGCGGCGGTTTCACCACCGTCGCCGATGCCGGCACCCGCGCCGGTGTCGACGTCGAGGTGGTCGCGTCCGCCGCCCGCGACGCCGGCATCCGGTGCGTGCTGGGACTGGTCTGCAACGACGCCGAGAACGGCGATCCCTCCGTCCTGGACAACGCCGAGAAGCATCTCGCGCGCTACGCGGACGACCCGCTGGTCCACCCCTCCCTCGCCGTCTCCGTCCCCGAGGCAGCCACCGAGCAGACGCTACGGGGCACGGCCCGCCTCGCCGCAGAGGCCGGAGCCGTCGTACAGATCCACGTCAACGAGCACCTGGCCGGTGTCGAGCGCTCGCTCGTACGCCATGGGCTGCGCCCCCTGGAGCACCTGCACGCGATCGGCGCACTCGGCCCCCAACTCCTCGCCGCGCACGCCACCCTCCTCACGCCCCGCGAGATCACCCTGCTCGCCGACACCGGGACGGCCGTCAGCTACAACCCCGTCGCCAGCGCCTGGAAGGGCAACGCCGTCGCGCCGGCCACCGCCCTGGCCGAACGCGGCGTCCGCTTCGGTCTCGGCACGGACGGCACCAGGGGCGACGGGTTCCGGCTCGCCGAGGCGGCCGAGTTCGCCCAGCGGATCGCCTACGGGCTGGCCACCGGCGACTCGTCGTGCGGCGCCGGCTGGACCTGGCTGGAGCACGCCACGCGCGGCGGCGCCGACGCCGTCGGCCTCGGCGCGCGGACCGGCACGATCGCCGAGGGCCTGGCCGCCGACTTCCTCCTCGTCGACGTCACCAACCCCGAGCTCGCGCTGTCCTGGGACCTGCCCTGGGAGCTGGTGCGGCGCGGCAACCGCGACCAGCTCACCGCCGTGTTCGTCGCGGGCCGCATGCGCCTGTGGTGCGGCCGCCCCGTCGACTGGGACGGCCCCGCGCTCGTGCGGCAGGCGGCCGGCCTGGCCCGGGCCACCGTGGGAAGGGCCGCCATCACCCGCGTACACCCCACCTCCACGCAGGCACGGGAACGGAGCACCGCACGGTGACCCCGCTGATCCTGGTGGTGCTCGCCGTCACGGTGACCGCCGCCGCGTTCGTACAGGGCAGCAGCGGACTCGGCTTCGCCCTGATCGTCGCCCCGGTCGCGGGCATCCTCGATCCCGGCCTGGTGCCGGTGTTCGTCCTGGCGGCGATGATCCCCCTCAACGTGTACGTCGCCTGGCGCGAAAGGGCCTCACTCGATGTGCGCGGCGCAGGCTGGATCACCGCCGCGCGGCTCGCCGCGACGCCCGGCGGTCTGGCCCTGCTCTGGCTGATCCCGGACCGGCACCTCGGCCTGTTCGTCGGCCTCGCCACCGTGTTGGCGGCCGTCGTGAGCCTGGCCGCGCCCGCGTTCACGCCCGGCCGCGCCGCCTATGTGGGCGCGGGCCTGGTGACCGGCCTGACGGAGACCGCCACGGGGGTGGGCGGACCACCGCTGGCGCTGGTCTACCAGCACCGGCCGCCCGCCGAACTGCGTTCTACCGTTGCCGCGTGCTTCCTCGTCGGTGAAGTCGCTTCGCTGCTGCTGCTGTTCGCGACGGGGAAGGGGAATCCCGCGGACCTCGGGTGGGCGCTCGCGCTGGTGCCCGCGATCGCCGCGGGGGCGTGGCTGAGCCGCTTGGTGCACCACCGGCTGGACGCGCGGCGGATGCGTCTGTTCGTGCTGGTCTTCGCCTTGGTCTCGGGGCTGGTGCTCATGATCGGGCTCTGACCGTCCCCCCATGAACCGGGGCGGCGCGTCCCTGCCGCGTTGCCCCGCCGCCCCGCCGCCGGAACCGGAACCGGACCCGGCGGCGGGGCTCACGGCGCGGCCGCGCCCCGCAGGGAGGAGGCACGGGCGATCACCCGCGGCTCCGGAGCCGTCGCCACCCTCGTGCCGGTGACGTCACCGCGCAGCCGGCCCAGCAGCAGGTCCACCGCGTCGGCCGCCGCCCGGTCCAGGCGCAGGTCGACAGCGGTCAGCGGCGGCTCGCAGGTACGGGCGCGCAGACCGTCGTACCGGGTGACGACCATGACGTCGTCCGGGACCGAGCGCCCGCTGTCCCGGACCGCTCGCACCGCGCCCACCGCGAAGGCGTCCACCAGCGCGCAGACCGCGTCGATGCCGGGGTGTTGGGCGAGCAGGGCCGCGCAGCCCTCGTATCCGGCCTCTTCGCCGCCCGCCTCGGGCGCCGTCGCCACGATCGGCTCCCAGCCGTACGTCTCGGCGGCCCGCACGAAGGCGGCGCGCGCGTCGACCGACGAGTGCCGTGAACCGGATCCGATGAAGAGGGCCGGCTGCCGGGCGCCCTGCTCGTGCAGGTGGGCGAGCAACAGCTCGGCCACGAGCCCTCCGTGCAGATCGACGTACGACGCGTCCTCGTCCGGCGACACGGGCCTGCCGAGTGCCACGTAGGGCAGGCCGCGCTCCTTCAGTACGGCCACCGCCGCGTCGTCCACGTCGGGCTCCACGACGATGGCCCCGTCGATGTCGACGGAGTACAGGGCGGACCCGGACATCACAGGCGGCACGAGCACCAGCGCGTAGTCGTGTATGAGGGCGCTCTCGGCGGCAGCGGCGGCGACCTCCATGTAGAACCCCAGCCGGGACGGCCCTCCGGCCACCGCGAAGGGCATGGACGAGGCCAGCGCGATCGCCCGGGCCTGCCCGCGCCGCAGCCGCTGGGCCCGCAGGTTGGGCCGGTAGCCGAGCTCGCCGGCGACCTGCTTGATGCGCTCCCGGGTCCGGGGGTCGACCTTGCCGATCCCGTTGAGGGCGTGCGACACCGTCGTGCGCGACACCCCGGCGACCCGCGCGACATCGGCGATCGTCGGCGGCCTCGGGCCGGAACCGGAAGTGGGCATCTGCGGGGTCGCTCCCTCGTGCTGACGGTGACTGGTACTGGTGACTACTCCATCATCACAGCTTGCGGCAGAGCGGGGTGGTGAGCAGCCGGTTCCAGTGGGTGGCGCGCCGGTCGCCTCCGCCGAGGATGCCGCAAGCGCGGCCCGCCGTTCCGGAGTTGAGGACCGCCCAGGTGCCGTGTCCCTCCTCCGCCGCGCTCCCGCCCCGGCTACCGCGTTCCGAGGCGGCGGGCCCCGGCGGCGGGGGCGGCGTCGAGGATGCGCGGGGGGCGGTGGCCGGCCGTGCTGAAGGCGGTCGTGACGGACCCGCCCACCGCGCTCTCCCGCCCGGCCTCCACCAGCGCGATGACCGAGCCGCCGAAGCCGCCGCCGGTCATCCGGGCGCCGAGTGCCCCGGCACGCAGCGCGGCGGTCACGGCGAGGTCGGTCTCCGGGCAGGAGACGCGGTAGTCGTCGCGGAGCGAGGCGTGCCCGGCGGTGAGGATCGGGCCGAGGGCCGCGACCTTGCCCTCCAGCAGCCGGTCGACGGCTTCCGCGACCCGGGCGTTCTCGGTCGCGACGTGACGGACCAGGGGGGCGAGTTCCGCGGGCAGGGTGTCCAGCGCCCGCGGGAGTTCCCCGGCGGGCAGGTCGCGCAGGGCGGGCAGGCCGAGCAGCGCCGCCGCGCGTTCGCAGCCGGCGCGCAGGGCGGCGTACGCTCCGTCGCCGAGGTCGTGGGTGACCCGGGTGTCGATCACCAGCAGCCGCAGCCCCTGGCCGTGCAGGTCGAAGGGCACCTGCCGGTGGCGCTCCGGGGTACGGGCGTCGAGATGGAGGGCGGCCTCGGCGGTGCAGCAGACGGACGCCATCTGATCCATGATCCCGCAGGGGACGCCGACGAAGGCGTTCTCCGCGCGCTGCGCGATCCGGGCCAGTTCGGGCCGGGGCAGCCGCAGCCCGTACAGCTCGTCGTACGCGACGGCGACCGCGCACTCCAGCGCGGCGGAGGAGGAGAGGCCGGCTCCGGTGGGCACCGTGCTGTCGAAGTGGAGGTCCGCACCCGCGCCGACCGGGTGTCCCGCCTCGGCGAGGGCCCAGACCACGCCGACCGGGTAGCCGGCCCAGCCGGGCACCGCGCCGGGGGCCAGCGCGGCCGGCGCCAGGTCGATGACCCGGCCGTCACCCTGCGCGCTGTGCAGCCGCAGCCGCCCGTCCGTGCGGGGGCGGGCGGCGAGCAGGGTGGTCTGCGGGAGGGCGATCGGGAGGGCGAAACCGTCGTTGTAGTCGGTGTGCTCGCCGATCAGGTTGACCCGGCCCGGTGCCGCCCAGACCCCGTCGGGGGAGCCTCCGAAGAGCTTCCGGAAGGTGTCCGCGACCCGGTCGGCCCGGAGGTCGTCGTCCCACTGAACGGTCCGGCTCACGCCAGGGCCTCCCGAAGTCGCCGCGCGGCCGCCTCGGGGGCCACGTCGTTGATGAATGCTTCCGTCCCGGATTCCGTCCCGGCGAGGAACTTCAGCTTGTCCGGGGTCCGGCGGACCGTGAACAGTTCCAGGTGCAGGGCCAGTTCCGCGCCCTGGGTACGGGGCGCCTGGTGCCAGGCAGAAATGTACGGCGCGGGAGCCGCCTGCCCCGGCTGCCCCGGCAGGGGGAAGAGCCGGTCGAACCGGCGCAGCAGGTCCAGGTAGATGCCCGGGAACTCGGCCCGCTCCGCCTCGGTGAGGCAGGTCAGGTCGGGGACGCGGCGGTGCGGGTAGAGGTGGACCTCGTACGGCCAGCGGGCGGCGTAGGGAACGAAGGCGGTCCAGTGCTCGCCGGCCGTCACCACCCGCTCGGTAGCGGCGCGGGCGCCTGCCAGCAGGTCCTCGAAGAGGTTGCGTCCGGTGGCGGCGCGGTGGGCGGCCGCGGCGGCCGCCATCTTGGCGGTGCGCGGCGTGACGAAGGGGAAGGCGTAGATCTGGCCGTGCGGGTGGGCGAGCGTCACCCCGATTTCGGCCCCGCGGTTCTCGAAGCAGTACACCTGCTCCACGCCCGCCGGCGCGGAGAGCTCGGCGGTGCGGTCGGTCCACGCGTCCAGGACCAGGCGGGCGGCGGCCGGGGTGAGGTCGGCGAACCGGGCCTCGTGCTCCGGGGTGAAGCACACGACCTCGCAGCGTCCGGCCTCGCCCGCGAGGGAGGGGAAGCGGTTCTCGAAGACCGCCACCTCGTAGTCGGCGGCGGGGATTTCACTCAGCCGGCCGTCCCGGGAGGGGCAGAGGGGGCACTCACCGGCGGGCGGGTGGTAGGTGCGGCCCTGCCGGTGGGAGGCGATCGTGATCCAGTCACCGGTCGCCTCGTCCCGCCGCAGTTCCGGCCGGCTGTGCACGCGGTCGAGCGGGCGCAGGTCCGGCGCATCGCGTACGGCGCCTTCGCCGGAGTCGAAGTAGATCAGTTCGCGGCCGTCCGCGAGTTTCGCGAGGGTCTTCTTCACCCGCCAAGAATAAACATTTTCAAACATCATCCACCAGGGCCCGGGGCAAGTTTTCCTCAAACCCCAACAACACTGCCGTGCTACCTTGCGACCTCCTGACCGAATCCGCCGACCCCTGGGAGTGACCCGTGGCCGAGCAGGCTGCCCAACTTGCCCACCAGCGACGCGCGCTCATCCTGGACGCGGTCCGGCGCGACGGCGCGGTACGGGTGGCGGACCTGGTCGGCCGGCTCGGTGTCTCGGACATGACCATCCGCCGGGACCTGGACGCCCTCGCCCGGCGCGGCCTCGTGGAGAAGGTCTACGGCGGGGCCGTTGTTCCGGCCGGGGCCAGCGGGCACGAGCCCGGATTCGACGCCAAGGCCGATCTGGAGGGCGACGCCAAGGCCGCCATCGCGGACACGGCCGCCGCGCTGGTGGAACCGGGCAGCGTGGTCGCGGTCTCGGGCGGCACCACCGCGCACGCGGTCGCCGCCCGGCTGCTCGACGTCCCGCGGCTCACGATCGTCACCAACTCCCTTCCGGTGGCGGAGCTGGTACGGGCTGCTGCCGGCCGCGACGGCGGGGCCGGGGCCGGGGCCCCCACGCTGCTGCTCACCGGCGGCTCCCCCACCCCCTCGGCCGCGCTGGTCGGCCCGCTCGCCGACCTGGTGATCGGTTCCCTCCACGTGGACCTGCTCGTCCTCGGCGCACACGGAGTGGCGGAAGGCGCCGGGCTGACCACCCCCAACCTCATGGAGGCCCAGACCAACCGGGCCCTGGTCGCCTCGGCACGGCGGGTGGCCGTCGTGGCCGACCACAGCAAGTGGGGGGTGGTCGGGCTCAGCGGTTTCGCCGCGCTCGACCAGGCCGACTGGTTCGTGACCGACGCGGGCATGCCCGCCGCCGCCCGCGCCGTCCTCGCGGAGTCGGTCGGCGAACTCCTCGTCGCGGGCGAAGAACCGGGCGAAGAACCGGGCGAAGAGCCGGGCCACGCTCCGGACCGGGAGCACTGAGCGCGCGCAACCGGCCCGCCGGCGCCCGCTCGCCGACCGCCGTCAGCTGCCCTTGCTGCCCAGGAACCGTCGCAGCTTCGTCAGCGGCCACGTGTTGATGACGTCGTCCTTGGTCAGCCAGCCGCGCTGCGCCGTCCCCACCCCGTAGCGCATGTACGGCAGATGCGTGGTGGCATGCGCGTCGGAATTCACCGCGAACTTCACGCCGTACCGTTTCGCGCTCAGGATGTCCTCGTCGCCCAGGTCGAGCCGCTCGGGGTGTGCGTTGATCTCCAGGGCGGTCCCCGTCCGCGCGCACGCCGCGAAGACCGCGTCGAAGTCGGCGTCGATGCCCGGGCGCTTGCCGATCCGGCGGGTCGTGGGATGGCCGATGACGGCCACGTTCGGGTTCTCGCAGGCGCGGATGAGACGGCGGGTGAGTTCCTGCCTGCTCTGGTCGAAGTGGGAGTGGATGGAGGCCACGCAGATGTCGAAGTCCGCGAGGAACTCGTCGGGCCAGTCCAGCGCGCCGTCCGGGCCGATGTTGAGTTCCGTGCCGTGCAGCAGCCGCATCCGGTGGTACGTGCCGTCCAGGGCGCGTACGCGCTCGCGCTGGGCGAGGATCTTCTCGCTGGTCATGCGCTGCATGTACAGGTTCGGGGCGTGGTCGGTGACCGCGTAGTACGCGTAGCCGCGGGCGGCAGCGGCGGCGATCATCTCCTCCAGCGGGGCCAGCCCGTCGGTGAGGTCGGTGTGGGTGTGCAGATCGCCGCGGATGTCCTTCTCCGTCAGGAGGTCGGGGAGTTCGCCGCGCAGCCCGGCCGCGATCTCGCCGCGGTCCTCGCGCAGCGTCGGCGGTATCCAGGGCAGTCCGAGCCTGGCGTAGATCTCCTCCTCGGTCGCGGAGGTGACGGTCTCCCCGCTCTCGGTGTCGAAGAGCCCGTACTCGGAGAGCTTGAGGCCCTGGCGTACCGCGAGTGCGCGCGTGCGGATGTTGTGCGCCTTGGAGCCGGTGAAGTACTGCAGCCCGGCGCCCCAGGAGTCGGGGGGCAGCACCCGTAGGTCCACCTGGAGACCCGTGGCGGTCCGTACGGACGTCTTCTTCTCCCCCCGCGCGATGACCTCGGCCGTGGAGGGGAGGGAGGTGAGGGCCTCCATGAACGGAGCCGAGCGGCGCGCCGCCACCAGGATGTCGACGTCGCCGATGGTCTCCTTCATCCGGCGCAGGGAGCCCGCGTACGTGCAGCGGACGCATCCGGGGACGTCCGACAGCTCGGCGACGAGCTGCTCGGCGATGTCCATGGCCGCGCCGACGAGGATCCGGCCCTCGCCGGCCTTCTGCAGCACCGCGATGCCGTGCAGGATCTTGTCCTCCGTCCGCTCGCCGAAACCCTTCAGATCGCGCAGCCGCTCCTGGTGGATGGCGTCGAGCAGCTGGTCGACGGAGGCGATGCCCAGCTCCTCGTAGAGGACCATGGCCTTGCGCGGCCCCAGTCCCGGAATCGTGACCAGCTCGCGCACGCCGGCCGGCACGAACGTCCTGGCCTCCTCGATGACGGACATACGGCCGGTCCGCAGGTACTCGACGATCTTGTCGGCGACCGACTTGCCGACGTGGGGGATCTCGCACAGGCCCTTGGCGCCGAGCGTCGAGACGTCCTGCGGGTAGCCCCCGACGGCACGAGCGGCCTTCTCGTAGGCGCGCGCCTTGAAGGCCTCCCCGCCCCGGATCGCGATGAGGTCCGCGTACTCCTGGAGCAGCGCCTCGACCTGGTCGTTGGCTCGGACCATGCCTCCAGGGTGCCGCGCGCGGGCCCGGCAGGCACGCCGGGCGGCTGCCTCGCGGGCCCCGCATGACCTGCGGGAAACCGCCTAGTGCTGCCGGGAAGGTTTGCCGGGGC
>NZ_JAGGOZ010000013.1:180580-183505 GCF_018614075.1 Streptomyces sp. ISL-94
GTGAACCTTTCCGGTCACAGCCCTAGCCTGGAGGAGTGGGCGGTGAACTCGTGACGCTGTTCCTCGCCGGTGACGTGATGCTCGGCCGCGGCGTCGACCAGATCCTTCCGCACCCCGGTGACCCGGCCCTGCCGGAGGCGTACGTCACCGATGCGCGCACGTACGTCCTGCTGGCGGAGGCGGCGAACGGCACGGTTCCGCGTCGGGCGGCCTTCTCCTGGCCCTGGGGAGAGGCGCTGGACCTGCTCGACGCGGCCGCGCCCGACGCCCGGATCCTCAATCTGGAGACGTCCGTCACCCGGAGCGACGACGTCGAGCCCGGCAAAGCCGTTCACTACCGGATGCACCCCGCCAACCTGCCCTGCCTGGCGGCCGCCCGACCCGACGTGTGTGTGCTCGCCAACAATCACGTCCTGGACTACGGCCGCCGCGGGCTGGCCGAGACCCTCGACGCGCTCGCCGCCGCAGGACTGCGGACGGCGGGAGCGGGGCGGGACCTCGAGGAGGCCCGGCGGCCCGCGGTCCTCGCCCTCTCCGGGAACCGCCGCCTGCTGGTCTTCTCCCTGGGTACGGCGTCGAGCGGCGTCCCCCGCACCTGGGCAGCCGGCCCGGACCGGAGCGGGATCGCCTTCGCCGACGAGGCCTCGGACGCGGATGCGGCCGAGGTGGCCGGCCGCATCCGGCGGGCGAAACGACCGGGCGACCTCGTGGTCGTCTCGATCCATTGGGGTTCCAACTGGGGCTACGCCGTCCCCCGCGACCAGATCCGCTTCGCACACGCGCTCGTCGACGGCGGCGCGGACGTCGTCCACGGGCACTCCTCGCACCATCCGCGCCCGTTGGAGGTGTACCGGGGGCATCCGGTCCTCTACGGCTGCGGCGACCTGATCGACGACTACGAGGGGATCGGCGGCAACGAGCGGTACAGGGACGATCTGCGGCTGCTGTACTTCCTCTCACTGGCCCCGGACACCGGCCGGCTCGACCACGCCCGCCTCGTCCCGCTGCAGGCCCACCGGATGCGTCTGCGGCACGCCCCGCGCGAGGACTGCGACTGGCTCCACCAGGTCCTCGCCCGCACCAGCCGCCCGTTCGGCACGCGCATCACCCGCGACCCGGAGGGCGCCTGCACCGTCCGGGCAGGCCCCGTGCCGACCGGGGTCACCGATCGGGAACGGTGAGTTCGCCTCCGCGGTAGAAGCCCTCCCGCTCCTCTACGACGTACGGGGCCATGGCCTCACGCCGCTGTTTCTCCGCGTCGGAGGACCGCCACGCGTCGCACGCATCCCGGGAGTCCCAGAGCGACACTCCGGTGATCTCCTGCCCGTCCTCGGACCAGTACGCGAAGGCGCGGCGCATGCCGTCGGGGTGGGTACCCGGGCGCCACGCCCGCTCGAAGTCCTCCAAGGCGCCCGGCTCGATGCGGCGCGTGGTCACCCAGACGCAGTGGTCCTCCATGGCAGCCTCCTCCAAAGCGGGGATCGGCCCGATCCGTCTCTTCGACCACCGTAGGTCCGCGGCGCCGCTTCCGCCTCCGAGCCGGTCACTCGACGCCCAGCAGCCGCCGCCGGTCCTCGGGGCTGGAGCGGAACGCGGCGCAGGCCGCCTGGTGGACGATGCGCCCCTTCTGCATGACCGCCACGTTCTGGGCCACGGAGAGGGCGAGCCCCAGGTTCTGTTCGACGATGACCACCGACATGCCATGCGCGCTCACCTCGCGGATCACCTCGCCCACGTGGGCGACGATCGCCGGGGCGAGGCCGTCGGACGGCTCGTCGAGCAGCAGCAGGCGCGGATTGCCCAGCAGTGCGCGGGCGATCGCGAGCATCTGCTGTTCCCCGCCGGAGAGCTGGTCGCCGCGATGGCCGAGCCGCTCCCCCAGCCGCGGCAGCAGGTCCAGGACGCGGGCCTTGGTCCACGGGCCCCGCGCCGGCCGCCGTGAGGCGATCGCCAGGTGCTCCGCCACGGTCAGCGGCGCGAAGACACGGCGGCCCTGCGGGACGACGCCCACCCCTGCGCGGGCGATCACGTCGACACGGGACCCGGCGAGCTCCCGGCCGTCGAGGGGTGACGCTGCCGCCGTAGGGCCGGACGAATCCCGTGAGGGTCGAGATGAGGGTGGTCTTCCCGACCCCGTTGCGGCCGAGGACGGCGAGGGTCCCGCCCGCGTCGAGGTCGAGGTCGACGCCGTCCAGGACCACGCCGCCGGCGTAGCCGGAGCGCAGCCCGCGCATGCTGAGGAAGGGTGTCACGAGGAGACCTCCATGGTGCCGAGATAGGCGTGCTGGACTTCGGCGGAGGCCCGCACCTCGTCCGGGGAGCCGGTCTTCAGGTGTCCGCCGAGGTGCATGACCGTCACGGTGTCGGCGAGTTCGAAGACCATGTCGAGGTCGTGTTCGATGAGGAGTACGGTCACGTCGCGTGGCAGGGCGGCGATCAGTTCGGTGAGTCGCGCCGTCTCGGCCGGAGACATGCCGGCGGCGGGCTCGTCCAGCAACAGCAGCCGCGGTTCGGTGGCGAGGGCGACGGCGACCTCCAGCTGCCGCCGTTCGCCGTGGGAGAGCACGCCTGCCCGGGCGTCGTGCCGGGTGGGCAGGCCCACGCGCTCCAGCAGCGTGCGCGACTGGGCGATCGCCGCGGCCCGGGCACTCACCTTCCGCCAGCCGCCGAATCCGCTTCGGGTCCGGCGCAACACGGCGAGCAGGACGTTCTCCAGCACGCTCTCGCGCAGGAAGAGACTGGAGTGCTGGAACGTCGCGGCGACCCCGAGGGCGACGCGGCGGTCCACGGGCAGCCGGGTCACGTCGCGGCCGTCGACGAGAACGGATCCCGCGGTGGCCGGCAGCGTTCTGGAGATCACATGTTCGGGCGCACCGGACACTGGGGATACTGGTCGACCGTTCCTAATCAGCGTGCAGGAGTGAG
>NZ_JAGGOZ010000139.1 GCF_018614075.1 Streptomyces sp. ISL-94
GGGAGATGGGGTTCGATCAGAGCCCACTGCTCGTCGGTGAGATCGCCTCGCGCCATGACTGATGGCCTATCAAGACCAAGACCCTGCGCGCAGGCGATCCACCAAACTCATGATCTGGACTCCAGACAGGACCTAGTTCGCCCGCGCGCCCCACCACGTGCCCTGAGCACCGCCCGCGGTTGCCTGCAAGAGGTCCGGCCCGCGCTGGCCGAATGGTCCAATCGTTACGACCACCTGCGAGAAGTCACCCACAAGGACGTGCTCGACATCCGCGACGCGGCCACCGGCAAGCAGCGCGAGAACCGAATCGTCGCCCTGCGGTCCCTGTTCCGCCACGCAAAGAAGACCGGCCAGATCTTCAAGAACCCGACCGCCCACATCCTCCTCCCCCGGCACCTCGCACCAGTCCTGCAGCCCCCCGACCAGACTGATGTCGACGAGGCGATCGTTGCCGCCACCCGCCCGCACGCGCGGCTCATCCTCGCCCTGGCCGCCATCCACGCCGTACGGCCCGGCATGATCCGGGCTCTGCAACTCGACGACGTCGATCAGGGCAACCGCCTCATCACGATTGCCGACCACATCCGCCCGCTGGACTGCGTCCGCCCGGCAGCTTGTGGAGAGCGCTCCGGGGTCCCGGTAGTACCCGCCGAAAAAACAACGCAGCAGACCCTGACCTGCGGCCAGCCGGGTCAGCGCGCGAGCGGTATCAGCAAGAGCAGCGGCACGAACAGGGTCCACTGGGGCAGGGTGAACACCGCACCTCCGAAGGCTGCCAGATCGACGGCGAAGAACACACAGGTGAACGCTGCGGCGATGACCCAGACGAAGGCCAGGACCGGCAGTGCGGCCGTTCGCTCAGCACGTGCGGCCCAGGTCAGGGCGACCGCGAGGGCCGCGAGCAACAGTGAGCACACGTGCCACAGCACGCGGAAGAGCTGGATGACGGAGGCATCGAGGTCGGCGCCGAGCAGCGGATCAACGAATTCTGAGGTGCCGAGCAGGTGAAGCCCGGCGATGCCCGCGGCGAGAACGGCGGCTGTCCACAGCGGCCAGCGGCGGCCGGCCGGGGTCGCGAGAGTGGCGATGGCGGCGTCAGACATGGAAACCTCCGGTGCGGGGTGGCGGGCGTTCATCGGATCTCGATGCCGTGTGAGACCATCGCGGCCAGTTGGCCGGCCAGCTGCGGTGTCGGGGATTCCCCGACGAGTGCGACGTGGAAGAGCACCGCTCCGGCCAACGTGTCCAGGACCAGATTGACCGGAGTGTCGGCGGCGATCTCGCCGCGCTGCGCGGCCCGGTCGAAGATGACCGTCAGCCGCTCCTTCGACGGAGCCAGGAAGTCGGTACGGATACGCGCCTTCAGGGCCGGATCGGCTGCGAAATCAGCGAGCAGCCCTGGCAGCGCCGCAGCGCCGGCGGGTGTGCGGTACTCGTCGACCAGGGACTCGAGCAGTACGGTCAGATCCCCGGTGAGCGTGCCGGTGTCCGGGATCGGGGCATCGTCGGTGGTCGTGAACAGGGCCTCGAAGACCAGCTCCGCTTTCCCCGACCACCGCCGGTAGACGGCGTCCTTGCCGACCCCGGCGCGTGCGGCCACGGCCCCAATCGAGGTCGCCGCGTAGCCGACTTCGGCTACCAGAGCGGCTGTCGCACTGACGATCGCCTCGTGCGACCGGGGATCCCTGGGACGCCCCCTGGGCGGCGGAGCGGAACTCATGCCCATACCTTACGGGTCGACCCGTTTGATAAACAAGGGCCAGCGCCCGGGGCTGGACCCGGGCTACCCGAGCCCCACTCTGGTGGAAACCGACCCGTCCGGCGGCATGGGTAAACCGCACGGCGAAGAACATGGCGCCCATGCCGTTCGGGTCGTAGATCCCAGTGAGCGGGCCGGTGAGGAGTTCGAGCTGGATGCCGCCGGCCTGGAGTTCGGCGGACAGCGTCATCAACTCTGCCGCGTTCCTGGCCAGACGCTTGAGCTCGTGCACCGTGAGGATGACAGGCGTCTCCGGGGCGGTCTGCTTGAACTGGTGGGCCAGCGCGAGCGCCTTCTTCAGCTCGGGCCGGACCTTGAGACGGGTGCTGATCTGCTCCTTGAAGGCCTTGTGGCACTCCGCCCGATGCAGGGCTTCGAGCTGGCTCGCCAGTTCCTGGCGGGCGCTCGAGGTGCGGGCGTACCCGATGCTGACCGGTCGCTCGGTGCGGGGCGCGGGCACGATCGCGAGCGCCGGGCCCTGCTTCCACGCGCGGCCCGGGTGCCGGTCGGCGGGGACGGGGATCTCCAGTTCCTCGCGGAGCGCGGGGACGAGGACGAAGCGCGGGGTGTGGTACTTCGCGGCGGTCTTCCCGCCCCGGGTGCGGAGGCGCTGCCGGCGGCCGGGCCTGCGGCAACTGCGCGACCCGCACACGGATGACGAGACGGACGACGCCGAGGACGGATAACCGCAGGCCCGTACGATCGAAACACTCCGGCCCGGAGTCACCACCTATGACTCCGGGCCGGAACGCTTCATGACGGTGCTGAAGAGTCAGGAGACGGGCGGTCCGGCCTTCGCGGGACTGGGGACACGCGGGGCGGACGCACATGGTGCCGACGCCACCGTCTTCGGCCGGCTGGCGACCGCCCGGCAGAACTTCGTCCTCGACAGGGGAACGGCTGTGCCGTCGGCTGCCGCGGCACAGCTGATCAGCGGCTGTTGCCCGGGCGGTAGACGCTGAGGTCGCCGTAGGCCGACAGAACTCCGGCCAGGTCACCGGGTTTGTGCCGCAGGGTGGTGTCCAGGAAGGCGAGAGTGGTTGCGGCGACGACGCGCGGGCTCTCGGTGCGGCCCAGGGAGCCGACCATCGAGGGCACAGGCGGCAGGTACAGGGGGGCGTCCATGAAAGTGAGGTGTGCAGCGCCGGGGATGGTGAGCCGGTAGCTCGTCGCGGTGCTGAGGTTGAGGACCTCGGTGAGGCGGGGTATGTAGCGCGGGTCGGTTTCCGGGCTGATGGCTTGGGTGAGCGCGAGCGCCGGCTGGTGGAAGGGGAGCAGGTCGGGGTCGCGAGGGTAGCCGTCCAGATTGATGACGGCGGCGAACCGGCGGTCCTGGCGGGCTGCTTGCAGGGCGGCGCCGCCGCCCAGGGAGTGGCCGGTCACCGCGGTCCGGCCGGTGTCCAGACGTCCGGTCAGCGGGCCGTCGATCTCACCTCGGTCCAGACCGCCCAGCTGAGTGAGGACGAAGCTGAGGTCCGCGGCCCGAATTCTCGTTGTTTCGGCGGCCCGTTTGTCATCTTCGTCGTCGTCGCCGGTGGAGGCGATCTCGGTGTTGATCGTTCGGCCGTCGGCGAGGACGACGGCGGCGGAATCGTACGGGTGGTCGAGGGCGGCGACCACATAGCCGTTGCTGGCCAGTTCCTCCGCCCAGGCGGTGTTCTGGGTGCGCACGCCCCCCAGTCCGGGAGAGAACAGCACGACCGGGAACCGTGCGCCATCGCGGGCCACCGGGGCGTTGAGAACCGAATGGGTGTGGGCACGCGGAACACCGTCGACCAGGAAACCGGGGAGGCCGGCATAGCGCGCGAGGGCGTCGGAGACGGTGTGCGCCTCCTGCTCCGTACGGCCGAGGTACTGGGCCCGCCGAGCGCCTGCGGGGCTCTTCTGCGCGGGGTACCAGAGCTGGACCACGACCGTGCGCCGGTCGCCGGGTTCGGGAGTGGCGGTCTCGGGGCGGTTCGGGTCGGTCCACTGCATCACGCGGGTGCCGACCGCGAAGTGGCCTGTCGGCTCGGGGAACACGGGTACGGGAAAGGCCCAAGCGGCCGCCGGGCCCGTGGCGGTCAGGCCGACGCAGGCCACCGATCCCGGCAACGCCACCCACCATCGGGCCCGCCTCGCCGGTCGGCCGGTACGTCGTCGAATCAGAGGAGAGACGGCGAACGGCAACGCGAAGGCAGCGCCTGCCAGTACCGGCAGCATCTGCCAGCGGATCCCCACCACGCTCAGCACGATCGCGGACAGCACGAAACCCAATCCTGCCGCGATCGTGAGGGGTGGGCGGGCGGCGGGGGGAAGCCAGCGCGCCACTACCAGCGCGACGGCACTCAGCAAGGCAAGGATTTCCAGGGGGGACATGTGCAATCCCGTGATGATTTCGGTCACCTGGCCACCCTCGGCGCGAGGTCCGCGCTGCCACATCGATCCCGGGTCGCCATCGCGTGCAACCGGAGTCGCAATCCGAGGCATGTCCCTGTGCGACCAGAGTCGCATCCAGGCATATCGCCTATGCAACCGGAGTCGCACTCGAACACGCCAGGTCCGGCCGCTTTGCGACCACGGGAGGTAGCGGGACTCCTCCTGCGGTCGTATCTCAGCACGGTGCCATCAGACGGTGGACTCATGCGTTCCGCTGGACTGCGGCCTACCGTGACGGGGCCGCGGTACGTGCCGGGCAGCGCGGGTCTTACGCTTCCCGTACTCGCCCCGGCTCCAGCTGTACGCGGTGGCGGCCCCGACCGGGGCCACTATGACGCTGAATCGACAGGGACGTGTGATGACCGAGGCGGCCGCGTGCCCAGCCGGTGCGCTACCGGAACCGGGCGCTGCGGGCGTGGATGGCCGTACGGCTGACGAGGTACGCCGACCTGGCCTCCGCACGAGCGGCGCGACCGATGAGTGCCGCCCGGCGCTGGGGCTCCCGGCTGCCGCCCATGGTGTGGGACTCGCTGTTGCCGACGCTGCTCCTCATCAACATCATGACCACGCGCGCGCCGCAGGGGCTGTCGGTGGCCGTTGCCCTTACGGCCGCTCTTGCGCTGCCCCTGGTGTGGCGGCGCCGGGCTCCGCTCACCGTGTACGAACTAAAACGCATCGGGGTGCGGATCGCCAGGAAAGCCATCGAGTCCAGCGAACGATCAGGGTGCCGCCGGTGGGTGGCCGAGCGGACCATGTCCTGGCTGACTGGCTACCGTCAGCTCAGCCACCGCTACGAACGCCACCGCAGCCGCTGCCTGGCCTTTCTCGGCCCCGCGGCAGCCCTTTGCTGCTACAAGCGACTCGTCCGCCTCGCCGCATAGGACAGGGTCTGAACGTCAAGCGCAGCGACCGCCGTCTCCTCCATGGCCAATTCGTCAAGCTTCGCCGTCGTCATGCAGCCTGCCGACGGTCTTAGGCACGTGCTGACTCCACTTCGGAGGCAGGTTCGCGGCCGGGCCGCGGTGTCGTCCCGACCGATGGCATTGGACGCTCGCGTCTCGACGCGGACGATCACTTCCTCCGCTCGGCGACGCCTGGGGCGCTTTCACCGAGCCAGCTCGGTCGCGCGGGCGGCCCCGGCAGATCGGGATCGGGATCAGTCCACTCGTTTCCCCAGGCGACCAAGGCTGCGAGCACCGGTACCAAGGCGCGCCCCCTTTCGGTGAGGAGGTACTCGAAGCGGGCGGGTTTGAGGCTGTACTGCGTGCGCATGAGGACGCCCGCGGCGGTCAACTCCGCCAGCCGTCGGGCGAGCGTGTTCTCGCTCATCCGCAACCGATCGCGGAATTCGTCGAACCGGCGGGCTCCACCGAGGGCTTCACGCACCACCAGGAGCGCCCATCGTTCGCCGATCACGTCCAGTGCTCGGGCGGCGGGACAGTTGTCGAGGGCGAGGGGCGAACGCATGTCCTCAGCCTAGCGGCTTCCATGATGGAAGTGAATTGGTAGCATCCCCAGTGGCTTCCATAGTGGAAGTCGTCAAGGAGGGGTGCTTCCAGATGCAGAGACTTCGTCAGGTCGGTATCGAGGTCGCCCGTGGGGTGTTCCGTTTCGGAGACGGCCACGTCAACTGGTACGTCATCGAGCAGGAGGGCGCGCTGACCGTCGTGGACGGCGGTATGCCCGATCACTGGCCGGCACTGATGGACTGGCTGAAGAAGCGGGGGCAAGGTCTGGACGCGGTTCGGGCCATCGTGCTCACCCATGGACACGCCGATCACCTGGGCATCATCCGCCGGCTTTCCGACGCCACCGGCCGGCCGGTGCACGTACACCCGGACGACGAGGCTCAGGCCAAAGGCGCCGGACTCCACATCCCACCCCGCCGTATTCGACGAAACGTGTGGAAACCTCACGTCTTTGCCCTCACCGTGAACTGGGGACGCGCGGGCCTGTTCACCGTCCCACCGATCCTGCATGCCGAGTCCTACGCCGACGGCCGGCGCCTGGACATACCGGGATCGCCTCGGGCGATCCACACGCCCGGCCACAGTCCGGGCAGCAGCTGCCTGCTGCTCGCCGACCGCGATGTCCTGATCACGGGAGACGCCCTGGTGACCCTCGACGTCGTCACCGGCCGTCGTGGCGTCGGGATCATGCCCGGCACCCTCAACGACGACCCCGAACAGGCATTGGACAGCCTGACCTCTCTGGCCGGAATCACAGCCACGACGCTGCTGCCCGGCCACGGCGAGCCCTACTCGGAAGGCGTGCCCACAGCTCTCGCGGCGGCCCGTCGACACGGCATCGACTGGAGGAAGCCCACGGCAGGCGCCCACGGCCACGCCCATTGACTGCAACCCGTCCTGTCGAGCCCTCCGAGAGACCACGGATCTCCATCGGGCCATGTGCTGGTTCCGTAGCCGCCTGCACGCCCGCTGGGTGAGGCCGGCGTGGGCGGCGGCGGTTGTGGTCGTCGTTCTTGGCGGTGACGCGGGCGGAGGTTGACGTCGGTTTGGAATTCCTCACCGGGGAACTCCAGGGCTCACACGACCCCTGCGGCATCGTATTCACCGTGCTGGCCGCCCTGTCCGGCATGGAACGCGAGTACATCCGCGACCGCACTCTCGAAGGCCACGAATCCGCCCGCAAGCGCGGCAAGACCATCGGCGGCGCGGGCGTCACCGACGACCACATGCTGTCCATGGCCCTTCACCTGCGGAATCAGGAGATGAGCCTGCGCGACATCGCCGCCCGCCTCGTCATCACCACCGGCAAAAAGAAGGGCCAGCACCCCTCACCCGCCACCGTCATGCGCATGCTGCGTGAACACGACGAGCAGACGGCCACGGTCTGACCCGTCGCTCTCGGCCCTGTTGCCTGCTTCCGGCGTACTCCGGCTGACCTCCCTCCTCGGCCGCCCACACGGGTGCGCTGTCTCCGGACGTTCGACCGGTCACCTCGGCCTGACGATGCGGTTGTCTGCCGACCGCATCTAAGGGCCGTCGTGTACGAAGGGCGCCCAGACGATCGGGTCGGTGAGATGTTGGTCGCGCAGCCCGGCAACCGCGCGGTGCAGGGCCACGGCGGCACCGGCGGAGTCCATGCCGCCCGAGGGGCCGAGCTGCCGGTAGAAAGCAACAGCGACGACGGGCGCGACACGGTCGCTGATGGACCACAGCGTGGCCACGACATGCCGGAAGCCTGCCATCCGCAGCGCGGCGGCGGTGTGAATGGCCTCGTCCGGGAGGAGCCCGCCGCTCAGCCGGGTGAGGCAAGCGGACAGGAACGCCAGCTCCGCCCGGTCCAGGCGCAGATCCGCGAAGTCGAGAACGTTCATATCGCCGTCCCACAGGCACAGGCCTGACGTGGCGGGCGCGGCCATGTTGAGCGTGCCATGGCAGGCGAAATGTGCCCACGAGTGCCGGGGCAGCTGCTCCCGCACGGCGTCCACGGTGGCGCCCTCGTCGGCCAGCACGTTCAGCTGCTGCCCCATCAACTCCTCCAGCAGCCGGAGTTCTTCGGCCACTGCCGGCAGCGGAGCGTGACCCGCCTGGACATCGGACAGCCCGACGGCCAGGACCCCGGAGTCCGGGGCTGCTCGCCGTCGCCGGGCGTCGACGAGTGCGGCGAGGGTGGTGGTGTAGGACGAGACCACCGCGTACGGCAGTCCGACCGGTTCAGTCGGGTCGTAGGCTCCGCGCGGGTAGATCCCGGCCGCGTGCAGCGGCAGGTTCAGCAGGGAGGCGGTGGGGCACCACCACAGCCGGGGCGGGTCCGCTGACTCGGACGGCAGCCCCAGACGGTCGAGGACCGGACGGGCGATGTGCTCCCACAGCCATTCCAGGGTGTCGTGCACGGTGTGCCGTGCCCGCTCCCTGGGCAGGATGGTGGCACCGGTCGCCGAGGCCTCCGCCAGGTGGCGCAGGTAGGTGTTGGCGATGGTGTCCATGGCCGGCACGTTGACGCCCGGCAGCGGTACGACATCGACCCGCCCGCCGGGCAGGACGAGGATCGCGTCGCAGCGGATCTTGCTGATGTTGACGATGACGACGGGGCCCTCGGCCGCCGCGGGGACGAGCGCGTCGTACGTGGCCGGAGTGGGGAACGCCGTGAATCCCGGCAGCTCCCTGACCTTGGCGAGCATCCGTGTCCAGCGGCGGGCCAGCCGCATGCGGGCCTCCGGGTCGAGCGGCCGGTCACCGCCACCGTTCAGTGCCGACCGGACGTCCTCCAGCTCCGCCGCCAGACCGGGTTCCCGCGCGGCGAGGGCGGCGAGGTCGCCGCGCAGGTGCAGGGTCGACTGCCACAGCACCGAGCGGCCCTGCTCCAGCAGTTCCACGGCCAGCTCGGGCTGCCCCGCTTCGATCGCAAGGGCCGCTGCCTCCCTCGGCATCGCCGCCCCGCCGCGCAGCCCCTCTTCCCGGTCGGTCTGTTCGAGGCCGATCCAGCCAACCTCCTGCAAGAGGTCCACCCCGGCCCGCGCGCCCTCCAGGGCATCGACCAGGTCTCCGGCTTCCCTGGCCACGCCGGCCCACATCCGGGTGGCCAACAGGCGTTCCCGGGCAGGCGAGCCGCTCGCGCGCGCCGCTGCCCGCAAGGCCTCCAGCGCTTTCTTGCGATCGGTGCCGGCCGCGTCTCGCAGGAAGCGGGCGATCAGCGCCGCCGCCTGTCCGTTCTTCACCTCGGCATACAGCACATCGGTCGTGCCGCATGCCTCGGCCGCCGTGGTGAAGGCGTCGACGGCCTCCGTCACGGCAACCCTGCGCCGGGGGTCGTCCTCGTCGATGCCCAACAGCAGCACGCCGAGCACGCGCCCCGCGTCGACCGCGACGCTCCGGCTCCCCGCCGTGGCTGCGGCCTCACGCGCCGCCTCGATGGCATCGTCCTGCTCACCCGCCGCATCAAGGGCCATGGCCAACCGGACCAGCAGGCCGGAACGCGCTGAGTGGCCCGGAGGCACGGCGGCCGCGGCACGTTTCGCGGCATCGAGAGCGGCGGGGCCCTCCGCGGCGTCCGCAGCCTGCACCAGTGTCTGCGGATGGTGCGCGGGCGCCGCCCGCACAGCGGTCTGCGCTCCCTCCGCCGCGACCCGGGCTTCGCGCTCGTCCTCGGAGCGGCCGGTGAGCTCCGCGCGGGTACGCAGCACCGATGCGAGCGTCGTGGCGACCGCCGCACGGTGCGATGCTTCGTTTGCGACCGCTGCCCGGTCCGATCTGTCGTTCGTGACCCCCGCCGCACGCAGTAACGTGATCGCGTCGTCCAGATCGTCCGGCGAGCCGCGCCGACGGCCTCGCATGTTCAGCGCCGACGCCAGATTGATCCGGGAGACGGCGTCACCGGGGAGCATGCGCCCGACGGCCGCCCAACCCCAGTCGACCGCCTTGTCCAGATGCACGTCCGCATCGCAGTCGTACGAGGCGAGCTCGACCAGGGCCCCGCAGAGACTCGACTCCAGTTCGCCCAGCTCCTGCTCCGTGCCGCCGGGCTGTGCCAGCGCTTCCCCGGCGATGTCCACGGCGGAGAGGACCTTGTCCGGGTTGCCCGTGACTCCGGTCTGGAGGCGGAGCAGAGCAACCGCGGACTGCGCGGCCCGCCGGCGCTCCGCGTGGTCCGGTGGCAGTTCGGACAGCGCGGTCAGCGCCACGTCAGCGGCCTCGTCGAGGTCGGCGGAGTGCCCCCGCAGGTTGTACCGGTACCTCAGGATGTCCCGGAGGCCGGCCAGCATCCGGCCGCGCAGCGAGTGATCGGCGGGGACCAGCGCGACAGCCTCCCGGTTGAGGTTGACCGCCCGTACGAGGGCCGCGTCATTGCCCGAGCTCTCGAACTCCCGGTACGCGGCCTCGGCCTGCGCATAGAGGACCAGCGGTTTCAAGGCCGTGGGCGTCGCAGCCCGACCGCTCTGGGCGGACCTGCACAGCTCCGCGTTGGCGGCCGCCTGGGGGTGGCCCGCCGCAGCGGCGACCGAGAACCAGGACAGCGCGTCCGGGTCACCCGCGTTGTGCAGCAGCACTCCGAGGTTGTTGGCGGCCTCCGGATGCCCGGCCTCGTGCGCACGGACGTACCAGCCGCGGGCATCGTCCGTACGCCCCGCCCGTTCGGCCAGCAGCCCGAGGTTGTACATGCCGTTGAAGTCACCGAGGGCGACGGCCTGATGGAAGACCTCCTCGGCTTCCGCCGTGCGGCCGTGCCGGTCCAGCTCCGCGCCCCGAACGGCCAATCGCCATCCCTCGCGCCCGTCGTCCTCGTCCTCACTGACAGTCAAATCTGCTCCCAAGCAATGGAGTCGTTGCAAACCGCAGGCCCGGCCGACTGCGGATCACTACAGTGTCGCCATGTTCGAAGCAGCGTCACCCGTTTACCGCATCACCAACGCGTACGAGTGGACCGAACGTGCTTTCCGACTGCTGGAGGCCGAGCAGCTCACGGTCACGGAGCACGGCGCCCCCGCCGCCGCGGGCTTCGTCGTCTCGGGACCGTGCCCACGCTGCGAGCACCACATCGTCGACCGGCGGGCCTTCGTCGCTCTCACCGGGATGGGAGGGGGCGGCCGGGATGGGGGGACCGACGCCACGGAGGCGGTCGTACTGGACGTGAGCTGCGGCTGCGGCACCGCCCACCAGGACGCGCCGGAGGGCGTGACCGGATGCGGAGCCAGCTTCCGGATCGAGCTGACTGCCGGGTGACCCTCCGCCCCCGCCTGCCGGCGCGGCCGCCGAGCCACTCGGACCTGGCCGAACGGGACCGCTTCCAGGCCCTGGTACGCGATTCCCTGCCGGGCGTACAGGCCTCGGCCGAGGCCTGGCGGAACGGACTGGCAGCCTTCATCACCCTGCTCGGCGCAGCGATCGTGGTCAAAGGCCGCGCCACCACGGCCGAGCTGCCGACCGGGTGGAAACTGGCGGTCACCGTACTCGTCGGCGCAGGGCTGGCCCTCGCCGTGGCGGGACTGTGGCAGGCCCTTGCCGCACAGGCCGGCTCCCGACCGCTCGCGGTGACCCTGGCCGACATCCACCGCGATCACGGTTCGGTGGACGCCTTCCAGGTCGCCTCGGCGCTACGGGCTGCCCGCAGGCTCACGCTCGCCCGGCGTACCGTGGCGCTGGCGCTCGGGTGCCTGTTCGCCGGCACGGCGCTCACCTGGTGGGCGCCCAGCGCTCAGCCTGAGTCGGTGCGGGTGACCCATGGCACGACCACTACGTGCGGCGCCCTGATGTCGGCGGACGGCGGCACGCTGCGCATATCCGTGGAAGGGCGCACGCCTCCGGTGGAGATCCCGCTTGCCGCGGTCACGTCCATGGCGCTGACCGCCAAGTGCACCTGACCGCAGCCGGGGAGCCCGGTTCCCATCTTCCGGCTCCCTGAGCGGATCGACGGCGGTCGGCCCGCTGTCGGCCACCACCCAGGGGCTGTCGTCGAGGCTGCCCGGGGAACCCCCCAGCCCGCCCGGGGGCAGTTCAGCGTGCGGGACGCCACGAGAGTGAAGACCACGCCCTCCGGGTCGGCGACCAGCCCCGAACGGAGTACACAACAAACCGAAGCGGGGAGAGGACGGACAGGACGCCGCCAGGCGAGCCCCAGCTGCCTCTGCAACACGGCCGACTGCACCATGCTGCCCGCCGTGCTGGACGCGATCCGTGTCCCGCGCGCCGGGAGCGGACGGCCTCGGACCACCCGCGACCGGGTGGTGGCGGACAGGGCGTACTCCTCGCGGAAGATCCGCCACCTCCTGCGCCAACGGAAGATCAGGACAACCATCCCGGAAGGGCGGCGCCGGCCGCCGCTCGATGCCGATCGTCGGATCGCCTTCGATCCAGTCCTGTCGCTGCCACCAGCCGATCGCCTTGCGCGCGATGGACAGCTCCCGGTTGACGGTGTCGGCGTCCATCTCGTCCGCCCTCGCCGCCGCCAGCTCCGCCGGCACCTTCGGCAGCGCCGGGTCATCGATCGCGGCGACGGGGAAGACCGGCGGCTTCGCACCCCGTCGAGCGGGCCGGTCGGGGCGGGTTCGCCGGTGAGCACCCATCCCCATGTCGTCAGCGAGATCCGGTAGATCCGCGCGGAGGACTTCGCGATGCCCGAACCCGTGAGGTACCGCTCGACCGCCGCGGTGTACGTCGCCGGCGGGGCGGACAGAGGCACCACCGCGTGCGCGGCAGCCGGAGCGCGCCTCTGCTCCCGAGTCCGGTCACTGGTTCGATCGTCATGCCCACCCCGCCCTTCCGGCGCTGCCGCAGTAAATGCGTATACCTCGCCCCTGCGGCCGGAATGGCCCGCCGCAGGTCGCGGTGATCACCGTATGCGGCAGTGAGCCTTTTCCAACCTCAGGTTAAGGCGTGGTGAAGGACGAGAACGGCCTTCACCACTGCTGCGCGGAGGCGTACTGGCCGCGTCCGCGCCCGCGCCCGCGCCCGCGCGGAGACGACGGAGCCGTCCCCGGTGACACGCACCAGGGACGGCCCCTTGCCCGTTTGTTCAGGAATCCCGGATCGCCTGGTCGATCTCCGCGCCGGTACGGGCCACGACGACGGGCCATTCGTCCTTGAGGGAGGCGGGCAGAAGCTCGCGGTCCCCATCCTGCTGGATCATGGTCGGACCGCCCGGGACGACGAGCACGGCATCCAGTCGGCGCAGCAGGACGGCGAGGAGGTCCATGATCCCGTCCCCTCCGAAGCGGTTGAAGGTGATGCCGGTCGGGCTGTTGAAGTACACGCCCGCCTCCTCCCCCTCCGCCGTACTCACCAGCAGGAAGTTCATCTCGGGGTCCCGCGCCACCGCATAGGGGTCGAGGACTTCGTGCGCGGCGCTCATGTCCAGCGGTGCCGGCTCACCGTTCTCGAACCGGCACACGAAGATGTCAAAACTCATGGAGTCTTTTCCAGCCTCCGGTTGAGGCGTGGTGAAGGACGACGACGGCCTTCACGATGTCGGTGACCCGGTTGGTGCTGCAGCGGAGCTTCCGCAGAAGGCGCCAGCCCTTCAGGGTGGCCATGGCCTGTTCGCCGAGACAGCGAATCTTGGCGTGGGTGCTGTTATGTCGCCGCTTCCAGCGTTGGAGCCGGCGGCCCCTGAACGGCACCCGGACGGGGCGTCCGGCGCCCTGGTAAGCCTTGTCCGCCCAGCACTTCACGTCGGCCTCGCCGAGCGCGTCGATGATGCCGTGGTGCCGGGCGGCGGTCAGGTCATGGGTCGAGCCGGGCAATGCCGGCGAGGCCCACAGCAGTCGGCCGAACGGGTCGGTGAGGACCTGGACGTTCATGCCGTGGCGTTTGTGTTTTCCGGAGTAGTACGGGGTGTCGGCGGCGATCCGGTCGATCGGCAGCAGGGTGCCCTCCAGGATCACGAAGGCTTTCGTCCGTACGGTCTTCATCGCCTCGGTCAGGCTCGGCGCGGCGGCGGCCAGGACGTCCGCAGGTGAGCGAGGACGAGCAGCGCCTGACGGCTGGCAGGCAGCCGTCGCCACCGGGTCCCGATCTCTCGCTGCCGGGCACGGAGCCGCGTGGCCAGGTAGCGCAGGGTGCCGCTGGACAGATCGATCGACGGGGGATAGATAAGCACGCGAAGCTCCTGGCGGACACGGGTGATCTTGGTCGAGAACCCGTCTACCAGGAGCTTCGCCGTTCCGTACAGCTGACAACCTCCAACACCTCACCGCCACAGCCAGGTTGGAAAAGGCTCAAAGCCATCTCATTTGGATGGTTCGGTAGGTTGGCGGTCGTAGGGATTGTTGAGCGGCTGGTGCCGGATGAGTTGTGGGTGTTGTTCCAGCGGGTGGTGCCGGAAGTGCCGTCGCGGCCTCGGGTTGGTGGCCGACGTCGGCACGGTGATCGCGAGGTTCTGGCCGCGATCGTGTTCGTGGCCACGTCGGGCCGTACGTGGCAGCAACTGCCCGCAGTGTCCTTCGGGCCGTCGGGGGCAACGGCTCACCGGCGCTTTTCCGAGTGGAGCAAGGACCTCGTCCGTAGCGGCCGGTGGAAAGCCGGGGGGGTGCCCCTATGTCT
>NZ_JAGGOZ010000140.1 GCF_018614075.1 Streptomyces sp. ISL-94
ACCCACCAACAACGTAGGACCGACTGACCACCCCACCGACACCCAGGACCGGTCCACCCAGCCAGTCCTCTGCGGCGGTGGCTCGTGAGATCCACACGAGTGTGCCTCGTCCGTTCTGCACCGATCCCGAACCACTCGCCCATCACCCGATCGGTGACCGCTCTGAAAGAGCTCACTGGGCGGACAGGTTGCATGCCGGGGCCGAGACCGGCGAACTCAAGCAGGGGCTGGACCCTGAGGCCATCGCCCGCGATTGCGCGGCGCTCGACGCCGGGCTGCGGCTCCAGTGGCTGGCCGGCGGGCTTTCCTTCGACCTGACCGCGGTGATGCGCTGTCACCTGAACCACCTGATGTGCACCATCACGGCCGACGGCAAGGGGCTGCAACCCCCTGGACGCCGGGGCCGGCCAACTCCCGGCGTACGGCCGGGGTCGCGTGCGTCAGGGCGCCTGCACCAGGGGTGGTTCCCCCATGGGCGTGGTCAGCACCTCACGCAGCGCACTTACGGCGGCGATGCCGATGCGTTCGGCGAGGACGTCTTCGATGACGGCGAGGGTGGCCTGGGCGCGTCGGTGAACACGGACGCCTTCGGCAGTGGCGTGGATCAGGCGGCTGCGGGCGGAGGCAGGGTCGGGGATCTGTTCCAGCAGCCCCATCGTGATGAGGCCGTGCACGGCCTGGTGGGCGGTCTGCCGTGTGACGCCGATCCGGCGGGCGAGCTCGGAGACCGTGGTGCCCTCGTCGTCGAGGGTGGCGAAGACGGCGGCCTGGGCCACGGTCACCGGCTGTTCGCCAGCGGCCCGCATGCTGGCCAGCAACGCGTCGTCGAACCAGCGCTTGGCCTCGACGAGCAGCTGGGGCAGGTTCCGTGCGGGGGTGGTCATGACTCCTCGGGGGACGGGGGTTCGAGCATAGCAACAGCACGGCAATGTCCCCGATCGGGCGGGCAGGCGCACGGCGCCGGAGGGTTGCCATCACCCTAATGTCAGGTAGCCTGACATCAATCACCGTATCGTGCCGGAGGTTTTCCATGACCATGGAGTTCGCCCGTCGTTACCGCTCGCACTCGCACATACCCGCCGAGCCCGGCAAGCCCTACTTCGTCGAGAAGGGCATGGGCGACCGCGCCCACCTGTTCACCGACTTGGTCACCGTCTACGCCGGTGGCGAGCAGACCGAGAACGCCTTCAACTTCTTCACCGTCGAGGGCCCCAAGGGCGAGATCATCCCGGCCCACCTCCACTCCGACACCTACGAGGTCTTCTACATCACCGACGGCGCGGTACGGCTGTTCGCGGAAGACCTGGAGGGCGAGCAGTACGAGAAGCTGCTCACCACCGGTGACTTCGGCTTCGTACCGAAGAACTGCCCGCACGCGTACCGCATCGAGCGCCACCACAGCCGGGTCGTCGGCGTGGCCGCAGGACCGGGCGGCACCTTCGAGCGGTTCTTCGAGAACCTCGGCACCCCCACCGAGGAACTCGGCCTGCCGCGGGAGCCGTACGTGCCCGAGCCGCACAAGTTCGGCACCGTACCGCAGCAGTACGACGTGCGGTTCCTGCCCGACCACCAGTGGCGCACCGAGAGCTGACCTCGGCGGCGTACGTGCACATGCTGCTGACCGGGGCGCTGGCCGGCGTCCTGTACACGGTGCTTTGGGTGAAGGCCCCGCTCCCCTGCCGTGGCGCTGTTCGGCCTGCTCGGCATGGTCGTCGGGCAGACCGTCCTGAGGTCGCTGTGACCGCCCTGCGCCGGTCGCGCCCGGTAGTTTTCGCGGGCCGGGCCACGGTCTTCTTCACCGCGGGTTTGGTGATGGGCGCCGTCTGCTGGGCTCTGGGCCTTACCGCGCCCGCACCGACCCTGCTCGGCCTGACCGGGCTGCTGGGCGTCGGCCTCGGCGAGCGCGCGGCCACGGCGCTTGGTGGCCGACTGACCCGCCGCCGGACGCGCCCGAAGCCCTGCGGCCCGCCTGCCCCAAGAAGGCGGCTCCCCAACGCGCCTCCGTTCTCTCCCGCCGTCATTGAGGCACAAGCGCAGGCCCGCGCGCTCGCCGACGGCCCCCCTGACGGTCCCTCAAACCCACACCACTCGCAAACCACCTGGCCGGAAAGAGGAATCCATGCCGATGACGCCCGACCTCGCCGCGTTCCTCGCTCCGCCCGCGCCAGCGCAGTTGCCGCTGCCGCCCGCCGCACATCCCGCCTCAGGCGTACGGCTGCTGCGCGGCGCCGTCTACGCCCGCCCGCAGGGGGTGCGGCCCCTCGAACTCGATCTGTGGCTGCCCGACGAGTCGCAGGGCCCGCTGCCGGTCATCGTCTACATCCACGGCGGCGGCTGGCGTGCGGGCACACGTACGGACATGGGACCGTGCTTCCGCCACTGGCGTCCGGACCCGTTCGCCCGCATCGCGCGGGCCGGGTTCGCCGTCGCCAGCCTCGACTACCGGCTCAGCGGCGAAGCCATCTACCCGGCCCAATTGGAGGACGTCACCGAAGCCCTGGCCTGGCTGAACGCCCGAGCCGATGAACTCGGCCTGGACACCGGCCGGACCGTGTGCTGGGGCGAATCCGCCGGCGCCCACCTCGCCGCCCTGCTCGCCCTCACCGCACCGGTCAGCGGCTGCATCGCCTGGTACGGGCCCACCGACCTGACCACCCTGCCCCGCCAGTCCCGCCCCGGCTCCTACGACTCCGCCGATCCCACCACCCGCGAGGCCCTGCTGATCGGAGCGCCGATCGCCGATGCGCCCGACCGCGCCCGCGCGGCCAGCCCGGTCGCCCACGTCACCGCCGACGCGCCGCCGTTCCTCATCCTCCACGGCACCGACGACGCCGCGATCCCCCTCGCCCAAGGCGAGCAGCTCGCTGCCGCTTTGCGTGAGGCGGGCGCCCATGTCGACTTCCGTCCCGTCCCGGGAGCGGACCACGGGTGGGCCGGCCTGCCGGATGGGGACGTCGAGCAGTGCTTCGCCACTTCGGTGGACTTCGCCCGCACCTGCACTGCGACCCCGCACTGACCGGCACACTCGTAGCCACCGGCCGCGACGCCCTCATACAAGAGGCAGAGGGCGTCGTGGCGGACGCGGCAGCAATGAACTGACGCCGGGGCAACCGGCGTTCTCGCCACGGTTCGCCCGAGCGTCGCAGTGCCGACGCCCGGGGCGAACCGGTGGTTCCTTCGCTCGCGTTCGTACCCACGCAGTGACCTGCGTCTGCTCACCGACCCCTGTACGCCGAAGCTGACGGCCTTCGGATGCTGTCGGAGGCCGGCGGGTTCGCGTGAGACTGCGTACGCCTTGCAGCCTGGCCGCAAAAAGTGACGCTCCGCCAAGTACCTGTCCGTCGCCGCACCCGAGGCCCGTGCGCTCCGCATCTGGCCTTGGACGAGGATGCGATCGACATCGACATCGACATCGACATCGACATCGACATCGACATCGACATCGACATCGACATCGACATCGACGTCACCGACACCAGTCCCGTTCGGCCCCAGAGCCGCCCGCCGCACACCAACGGAGCTGGCGGATGTGGCTGGCTGCTCGTCAACTACCTCGCCGAGCACACCGCCGTCCGCCCCACCACCCGTCGTGGTGCCCGAGTCGGGCGAATTGCAGATCCTTGAGTTGACGTGCTGCGGTGTCGCACCGGTTGGTCGAAGTCCTGCTCAGCCACTCACCGTTCCCGGAACGATGGACGGTGTGACGGGCGGCGGGCGTGCTGGGGTGATCGGGTGATGCCGCCGAGCAGGCAGACACCCTGTGTAGCGATCCGATACGGTGAGTTACATGAGTCTTGCAGGGGCAGCGTCGTATTCGGGGACGGGTGTCGTAGCCCGGATGGTCGGTCTGGGGTCTTGGTTGCCGCCCCGCCGGGTGGCCAACGCCGAACTCTGCGCGAGCCTGGACACCTCCGATGAGTGGATCAGGACGCGGATCGGTATCGCGTCACGGCATGCGGCGGACCCGGGAACGGCTACCAGCGACATGGCGGTGGAGGCGGGGCTGAGGGCGATGAAGTCGGCGGGGGTGGAACACGTCGACGCCGTGGTGCTGGCCACTTCGACTCCCGACCACCCGGTGCCCGGTACCGCGCCGGCGGTGGCCCACCGGCTCGGGCTGCGCCAGGTCCCCGCGTTCGATGTCGCCGCGGGCTGCTCCGGCTTCGTCTACGCGACCACCGTGGCGGCGGGCCTGATCCAAGCGGGCACGTGCCGGACCGTTTTGGTGGTGGGGGCCGAGGCGATGTCCTCGGCGGTTGATCCGACCGATCGGTCCACAGCACCGATCTTCGGCGACGGGGCAGGCGCGGTTGTCCTCGCGGTCGGCCGTGCAGGCGAGTCCGGGGCGCTGGGGCCGGTCGCCTGGGGCAGTGACGGCGAGCATTTCGACGCGATCTACATTCCCGCGGGGGGCTCCAGGCGGCCCGTGACCGGGCCTGCAGCGGCCCACTCCGAGCGCTGCGTACGCATGCGGGGCCAGGAGACGTTCCGCCACGCGGTAGGCCGCATGAGCCAGGTGGCGCGAGAGGCCGCCGCCGCGGCCGGATGGACCATGCAGGACGTCGACCGGCTGGTCGTCCACCAAGCCAACGCGCTCATCGGCAAATCGGTGGCCGACACCCTGGGCATTCCACTGGCCCGCGTGCCATCCAACATTGCGCGCGTCGGCAACACATCAGCGGCGTCCATCCCCCTGCTGCTGGCGCATTCCACGGATGAGGGAGACCTCGCAGCCGGTCACCGGGTCCTGGTGGCAGCATTCGGCGCGGGTTTCACCTGGGCGGCCACCACCTTGGTGTGGCCTGAAGACATGGAGGCCATCTCATGAGCGAGCTCTCGACCACAACGGACAGGCACGACACCCCGGTCGTGATCGACTTTCCGTTCATCAAAGACATCCTGGTCCACAGCGCCGCCCTACCCCCGGGCCCTATCACTCCGGACGCCTCCCAAGCACAAGCGGGCATCGACTCGATGGCACTGACAGTGCTGTCCATGACGCTGGAAGACAGGCTGGGCCTGTTCATCCCGGAGAGTGCACTCGCCCGGACCTCCACTGTCGCCGCCCTGGTCGACCTGGTGGCCAAACAGGCCGCCACCCGATCCAGCTGACAGCATCCGCCGCATCCCCATCCCGACCCGGAGGTGTTGTCTCCCCATGGCAACGGACGAGAAAATCCTGAGCCTGACATGGCAGGGCGTGCCCTACCTCTGCCGCACCGTGGCACCGCAGCAGACCCCGACGACCGAGCCTGTCCTCGTGCTGGGCTGGGCCATGCAGGACGTCCGCGGCTGGCCGCGCCTGGAGCGTCGCGTCACCGAGCACACCACCATGATCATCCCGCAGCTGCCCTGCCTCGATGACGCACCGGACTCCACCGACCACGGCTTCGACACCTTCGTCGAAGGCGTCCGCCACACTCTCGACCAACTTGGCCTACCATGCGTCAACCTCCTGGGCGTCTCCTACGGCGCGCCCATCGCCTACCGTGTGGCCCGCGCCCACCCCGGCCGTATCGCCCGCCTCCTCCTGGCGGGCGCCACTCCCAGCCTGGGGCCCGCCATGGCCTCCCTGGTACGGGACCTGGCGACCCGGCCCGGCCCCACCGGCGACCTTGCCCTGGACCGGGCGGCCGACGACATGTGCGCGCGACGCATGGCCGACGTACTGGTGAACACCGACCGAGCCGACCAAGTCCCCATGGCTCCGGCCGTCAGGCGCATGCTCCACCGCTACTTCGTCGAACAAGCCGGTGCAGCCAGCCGCTACATCGCCTACCACCGGCCGCTGCTCGACCAGGACCTGTACCCGCCCGGCGGCCTCCACGGCCTCCCCGCGCTCGTGTTCACCGGCGAGCACGACAATGTCAGCACACCCGATCAAAACCGCGCCGTCGCGGCCACCATCAGCGGCTCAACATGCCTGATGATCAAAAACGCAGACCACATGGCCCATCTCGAACGTGAAGCCGAATACGCCGACCTGGTAATCCGCTTCATTCACGACCTCCCGCTGAACGGCCTGAGCTACTGCACTCCGCCCCTCGCCTACGCTGAGGCCACCGTGCCGGCCTGAGTGTTTGGGTCCGTCACCGCGCGGTGACGGACCCACTCGACACAGGGTCCAGCGAGAACCGCTCTGTTCCGGGGCGAACCTCGCCCGTATCGTCTGAAGAAAGGACGAGGCAGCTCCGAGAAGACCGTTTTCTGGGGCATCTTGCCGTGCTCCCGGATGGGGAGTATCAGCCCGCGCGCGACAACCCGCCTCCGTGAACCGCCTTAGCCGGGCTGGTCTTGGGACTGCCGCCGCAAATAGTCCTGCCCATCGCGGTCCATCCGCCCCGAGGGTAGATGCGCTGCGCCAGTTCGGCGTGAGCGCGTCAAAGATGTCGTCAGCGGCCCTTAGCCACCGTCCGGAAGCAGGCCAGGCCCAAGGGGGCCAGGAACGTGAGCATGAGTCCGCTGATCCAGTACGCCCAGTTCATGAGGTGTCTCCCCGGCTTGTGCCACCGCCCCGCAGCGGGGCGTACGGACAGCGGCCTGGACAAGAACGAGCAGTACCCCCGGGGCCGGCGTTCTGGCATGGCAACACCGGATGTGAGTCCCGTCGGCCGGCAGTCCACCGAGCCGCATCAGCGTGGACTCCACGACCGCCCGCGCCCACCAGGACGCCGCCGGGATGCTCGTCGACAAGGAGCTCCTGGAGGCGCTGGAGGAAGCCGCCGCCGAGCAGGAACGGGCCCGGCAAAAAGGGGCGGCAAAGCGGAACAGAACGGGCACGACACCGCAGACGGGTCGGAGCGGGAAGAGCGCCGACGGGTCCGCCGCCGCCGCGGGCTCCGCCTGAAGGAAGCCCTGCTCGGCAGGTCCCGCGGCGGGCTGACCAGCAAGATTCACCTCGCCGCGGACCGGAAGCGTCGGCCGCTGTCGTTCGTCTTGACCGCCGGGCAGGCCGCGGACAGCCCGCAGTTCATCGCCGTGCTGAAGAAAATCCGCGTCCGCCTGCCGGTCGGCCGGCCCCGCACGCGGCCGGGCGCGGTCGCAGCGGACAAGGCGTACTCGTCGCGCGCCAACCGCGCCTACCTGCGCAAACGCCATATCAAGGCGGTCATCCCGGAGAAGAAGGACCAGGCTGCCAACCGCAAGAAGAAAGGCGGCCGAGGCGGCCGACCCGTCACCCACGACGCCGATGCGCGGCATCGCCACGCGCTTCGACAAGACGCCCGAGAGCTACCTCGCCGGCCTCGAATTCCGTGCCTCGATGATCAGGCTCGAAGACCTGCTGCAGGCAGCCGATTGATCACGACATCACACAGGCCCTCGCGCCGCACCGTACTGGCGGGCGCAGGCAGCCGGAGGTGTTGCATTCCGAGACCGTCGATGTGATGCGTATCACTGCCTGAGTGCTTCGGATCGGGCATGCCCGATCATGATCGGATGGACGCTCGTTTCCTTGGCATCACTGAGCTGGTCGAAGCCCCGTCCGTGGCGGTCGTAGTCGACGTCATGCGCGCTTTCACGGTGGCTGCCTGGGCCTTTGGCCAGGGGGCGGAAAAGATCGTTCTTGCTGAGTCGCTGGACGGAGCCCTGGCGCTCAAGGCTCGCCACCCGGGTTGGGTGGCGCTCAAAGACGGTCCGCCCGCGCCCGGGTTCGACACCGTCAACTCGCCGGGCCTGCTGCGGTCTATTGACCTTGGCGGACGGACCGTTGTGCAGAAAACCTCGGCAGGGACGGTCGGCGCCCTTGCGGTCAGGGAGGCGCAGCTGGTGCTCTGCGCCGGCTTCGTGGTGGCGGAGGCAACGGCTCGGCTCTTGCGGACACGCAAGTGTGACAGTGTCACGTTCGTGGTCACTGGTGAGGATGGGCACGCCGATGAAGACCTGGCGTGCGCTCAATACATCGCTCGGAGGTCCACCGAGGCTGGGACGGACGCAGCTGAGTTCCTCCGCCGCGCTGGCGAGTCGCGCGCCGCCGCCGAGCTGGCGGAGGGCGTGCGTCAAGGAGTCCATCCCGATGACGTCGCACTCTGTCTTGAGCTCGACCGGTTCCCCTTTGCCATGGTGGCGACCTTGGAAGACTCGCTCATGGTCCTCCGCCCGTGCGCCGTGCCTTCGCTGACCGACGAGGCTTCGCTCTGATTCCTGATGAGGTCCCACTCTCTCGCCATGCGACAGTCAGCATCCGGTCGGGTATGAGGCATCAGCTGCATGTCCCGATGACGGTGGTTCGGGTTGGCGATAGGCGGCTGACCCGAGTGGTGCCGGCGGCGGTTTCGCGGAGTCGAATGACCTCCTCGTGCTGGGCGGCGAACCGGGCCAGGGCCTAGCCGGGCCGGTGACAGGGGTGGTGGGTGGCCTGCGGGCAGCGGGCGCAGTCACACATCCGATCAGGGGCCGATCGGCCGTCCGGGTGCTGCCGGTTTGAGGCAGAGCGCCCGGGATGGGCCGGTGAACCAGCAGTAGTTCTCCGGGCCGAGGTGAAGGACCTGGCGCGTTTGGTCAGCAGGTTGAGCATGTCGCGGTCGCTGCGCTGTGTCCTGGGCGCCGTTTCTGCTCCCGGATCGAGCTTCTCGTCGATGATGGTGAAGAACTCGGCGAGGCTTCGGGCTCCGGGGCCGACGGGGAGGATGCCCTGCCGGTAGTTTCGGAACTCCGTCAGGACCAGATCGAGGTTGCGGTCACTCTCGTACTTGTTGACCTCTGTCCGGGCGAGATAATGGTGGAGTCGGGTATCGGAACTGTCCGAATGCCTGCTGCATCGGGGCTCCCGGGACGGCCGGTTCGCGGCGTAGACGGCCCAGTCGTCGGCTGTGCCTTCTGAGGAACCGGGAAACGCACGCGACCGCTGTTGGCAGGTGATGCGAGACTCGGCCCGATGAAGCCCAATGATCCTAAAGACGACCTGCACCGCTACCTCAAGGCGGCCCGCGAAGCCATCATCTGGAAGCTGGACGGATTGTCCGAGTACGACGTCCGCCGCCCCCTGACGCCGACTGGCACCAACCTCCTCGGCCTCGTCAAGCACCTCGCCAGCGTCGAGCTCGGGTACTTCGGCCCGACCTTCGGCCGCCCGCACAACGAATCCCTCCCCTGGCACGAGGAGGACTCCGAGCCCAACTCGGACATGTGGGCACCCGCCGACGAGTCGCGCGAGGACATCCTCGGCCTCTACCACCGCGCCTGGGCGCACGCGGACGCGACGATCGAGGCGCTGCCGCTCGATGCGATGGGCCACGTCGCGTGGTGGGGCGACAAGGGCGACGTGACGCTTCAGCGGATCATGCTGCATATGACGGCCGAGACGAACCGTCACGCCGGCCACGCCGACATCGTCCGCGAGCTGATCGACGGCAAGGTCGGCATGCGGGAGACCAACAGCAACATGGATGGCGGCGACGAGGCCTGGTACCAGGAGTACTGGAACAGGTTGGAGGCGTCCGCCAAGGAGGCCCAGGCCAAGCCGAGCTGAACGGAGTTCGTTCGGGGAGGCGGATGCTTGCCTTGGTAGCTCGCATTGTTGCCTGCCTCCCCACGCCATCGCATGTGGGTGTCGTCCGTTCTGCACATTGATGACGCGAGGAGCTGTGTCATGGGGGTGCAGTCCCCGTCTGTTGTCGATCGGAGCGGCGTACGACGTCGGCAGCGCAGGCGGCCCAGTCTCCGGCGGACGCTTGGCAGCTCGGGGCGGGTGACGACGGCCCAGGCCAGGCCGAGTGGAACGGCGGCAACCGACCCGCAGGTCCATCAACTCGCTCGCCCGCAGTCCTGAGGCGGTGGCCAGCGCGATCCTGGCTGCAGTGCGGACGATGCCGACCAAGGCGACGGCTTGGAGGCGGTTCAGGGGCGGGATACAAGGCAGCACGGACGAGGTGTTCGCCATGGTGATCTCGGCGGCGTGCCGGGCGAAGACCTCCTTCACCCCGACCGACGCGAGCGCATCTTCCAGCGGACCGGGCAGGTGTCCATGCAAGAGCTCCGGAACTGGGTAACTCCCGCATGGCGGCCCAGGACACCCGTGGCCACCGCCAAGAGCGGGTCATCGGCGGACCAGCCGTCGGCAGGTCGGTCGGCGATGTGACGGTCGGCGAGCATCGGCAAAGCTGTGCACGTTCGCGTGTACTGGCTTAGACCTCGGTGAACTCGGTCACCGGAACCGCGTTGACCGGCCACCACCAGCTCCAAAGACGTCCCCGGACGCCCAGGGGCGCCGGGCTGGGCTGGGCTCTCGGACCGTCTGCAGCGGAACGCCTGCGGGTTCTCCCGCCGCGTCTATCACGCGCACCAACTCCGCTACTCCTTGACACGCCGGCACAACTGCGCGTCCGGCACGGCAGTCCACTCGGCCATTACGGCCATGGCCGCCTTGTGCTCCTTCTCCTGTCGCCTCTGGTCCCGTACGGCTGCCTCCTCGTCGTAGGGGTACGAAGTCAGGGGCCGAACCGTACCGGCCCTCGCAACGGCCTCGACGAGGACGGTTGAGCCTCGCGGGACCGTAGCGTGTCACCGCCCTGGCCGCCTACGCTGCCCCACGCGTGATCGCAGAAGTCGTTGTCTTACCGACCGGGGGCCTTCCCGGTCCGTGGAGCAGGGGGGCCGATGGCGGCGAGTCCAAGGAAACTGCAAAAGATCGCGGACCGCGAGAGCCGGATGGCGATCCGGTACCTGCAACGCGGCTACCCCGACCGGGCCTTGGCGAGCAGCAGTAAGGCGCTGGAGGCGGTGCAGCAGTTGCGGGAAGCTGAACCGGGGGATGTCGACCACACGCTGGCTCTGGCATCGGTGCTCTACAACCATGCGGCATTCCTTGCGGCGTCCGGTACTCCCGCTGAAGGGGTCCGGGCGGCACGTACCTCATTGGCCTTGTATGAGTCGCTGCTGCCGGACAGCTCTGCGGAAGGGGTTGCGGCGCTGGTCCACCACTCCACCCGGCAGGCGGTGCTGCGCCCACAGTGGCCGACGCCTCTGGAGGTGGCCATGTGGGCGGCGGATGTGAAGGCGCGGTTGTGTCCCTTGCTGGCTGAGGCCGAGGGCCCGAGCGCGTGGGGGGAGATCAACCGGCTGGGCAGGGAGGCCCTGGCCCTCTACGAGCAGGTCGTCCGCGTTCTTCCGGAGCAGGCGGAGGGGCTGGAGCGGGTGGAAGAGCAGTACCGCCGGGCGCTGGACTTCCTCGGCGAGCCCGCCTGACCCGGGTGGCATTGGCGGGTGCTTCGCCCCGGTCGGACCCGTTCCCAGGCCGCTTCGAGGAGGCGGCCGTCCAACTCCGGGCCGACTGGTATCAGGGTCTGCCCCATATCGTCGTCCTGGAGCGCGGCCGAAATCTTCCGAGCAGCAGTGCTGTCGGATTTCGGGCTCTGGCTCACCTTTTGGATGCTGTTGGTGATCTAGCGACCTGGCGGTTGGGTAGGCCGCTGGAGCGCGCGAGGCTTTCCAGGCCGACAGAGACCGAACCTGCCGCCGCTGGTTCGCATCCCGCACTTGCATCGCCAAGGTGAGGGCCACCTTGGACTGGATCGAGACAGCCGTCGAAACCGGCAAGGTCATCATGGTCGACGAGCTGGCGCGCCTGCTGCGAGGGCAGTAGTCGTGCCCCGGGCCTCACGGCGCCGGGGTGATGCCGCCTTGCGGTATGCCGACACCGCCCGCATCGTCCTCTTCCAGGCCAGGCCGGCCGGACTCCTCTCCCACCAGCTCGTCCGCGTCAGCGATCCCTCCCCAGCCAGGTGAGATCGGGGCTGGCCGCCCCGGGGGACACGATCGCGGCCGCCGGGAGCTGCTTGTCAAGCGAGGTGCTTCGGGGGGTCGGGGTGTGGGATGAGTGCCGAGAAGTTCTATATTCGTATGAACCATCCATGCGCGGCCGGGCTGCGGTGATCAGGGGGACGACTGCGATGGCCGATAGCGACATCGTTTCGGGTGCCAAGGCGGAGTCCCGGAGCACCCGCAACGCGCGCAGGAAGTCGCGCAACCGCCGCCGCCTGGGCATGGGCATGGCGGTGATCACCGTGGGCGGGGCCGCCGCCACCGCTTACGCCCTTACGCTGGGCGGCTCCTCCGACGCCGCCAGGGGCGACGCGAAGCTAGGGGCCTCGGGCGGCGCGGCTTCCGCCGTGAAGGGGCCGGAGGAGGCCTGGGACGGCAAGGTCAAGGTACTGGGAGACGGCTCCACCTCCTACACCGGGCCGCAGCCGGGACAGCTCAAGCCCGAGAAGCTCAAGCCCGGCGAGAAGCCGCCGCAGTTCGTGGTGTTCTCCTGGGACGGCGCCCTGGAGGGCGACGACCACCTCTTCTCGCACTTCCGTCAGGTGGCCAAGGAGAACAAGGCCCACATGACCTTCTTCCTCACGGGCATGTACCTGCTGCCGGAGAGCAAGAAGATGCTCTACCGGCCGCCGCAGCACTCCCCGGGTTCGGCCGCCATCTCGTACCCGACCGTCCCGCACGTGAAGTCCACCCTGGAGCAGCTGCGCGGCGCCTGGGCCGACGGCGACGAGATCGGTTCGCACTTCAACGGGCACTTCTGCGGGCCCAAGGGCGGCGGGGACTGGAGCGCCGCCGAATGGAAGAGCGAGATCGACCAGACGTACTCGTTCATCAAGAACTGGAAGACCAACACCGGCTTCACCAAGGAAGCGCCCCTGCCCTTCGACCCGGACCGGGAAGTGGTCGGCGGGCGCGCGCCCTGCCTGGAGGGCCAGAAGAACCTCCTGACCGCGATCAAGCCGTACGGCTGGCGCTACGACGCGAGCTCCTCGGGCGACTTCCAGCTGTGGCCGTCCAAGCTGGACGGCATATGGAACTTCCCCCTCCAGCTCGTGCCGCTGCAGGGCAAGGAGGTGCAGGTCCTCTCCATGGACTTCAACTTTCTCTACAACCAGTCGGGCGACAGTACCCAGGGCGACCCGGCGAAGTTCGCGGCGTGGCAGGCGCAGGTCCGGGGCTCGTACATGAACGGCTTCAACCGCGTCTACAACGGCAGCCGGGCACCCATGTTCATCGGCAACCACTTCGAGGACTGGAACGGCGGCATCTACATGAAGGCCGTGGAGGACGTCATGAAGGACGTCTGCCCGCGCCAGGAAGTCCGCTGCGTGTCGTTCAAGGAGCTGTCGGACTGGCTCGACGTCCAGGACCCGAAGGTCCTGGCCCAGCTGCGCACGCTCGACCCGGCGCAGGCACCGGACTGGACCGATCTGATCAAGTAGCCGGCCCGGGCGGCCCGAGGGCGCCGGACCGGCCCGGCGGCACCCGGCCGTTCGGGCCGTCCGGCCTACTTCACGGCTTTGATGTAGTCGGACCACAGGCGTACGGCCCGCTCGCTGCCCGGCGTGCCCGGGGCGTCGCCCCCCAGCCCGGTCAGCGGCAGCGGCACCAGGTCGGTCAGCGACATCCGGTAGACCACCACGGCCGTGGACTCCTGCTTGGTGCTGCCGACGAACCAGCCCGCCGTATTCGCGGCGGTATTTCCGGTTTTGCCCACCGCGCCGGGGTGTGTCTTGCCCACCGTCTTCGCCGACCCCTCGGTCACGGCGTCCTGCAGGGCGTCCGTCACCGCGCGGGCGGTCTTGGCCGTCACGGCCCGGGTTGGCCTCGGCGTGTCGAGCGGCACCGCGCTGCCGTTGCGGGTGACCGAGCGCACCGAGTAGGGGTCGGTGTGCATGCCGTCGGCGGCGAAGGTCTGATAGGCGCCGGCCATCCGGATCGCGCTGGGCGTCGAGTTCTCCCCGAGCGCGAATCCGGGAACCCGCGGCCCAAGGCTCGATGCGAGCAGCCCCGTGCGCTGGGCGAACGACTCCACCCGGTCGAGGCCGACATCGAGGCCGAGCTGGAGCATCGGGGTGTTGACGGAGTTGGCCACGGCCTGGCGCAAGGTCACCTGCCCCCAGTTGCGGCCTCCGTCGTTGCGCCCCTTCACCACCTTGCCGCTGCGGTCCCAGTACGGGCCCTCGGGCGTCTGCACGGTCACCTGGTCATTGCCGTCGTAGGGGGAGGAGGGGGAGACGGGCGTACGGGCCTGGCCGCGCGTGCGCGTCACCCCTTCGTCGAGCGCGGCGGCGTAGACGATCGGCGTGAACGCCGTGCCGACCGGGATCGTAGTCGCGTTCGATTCGTTGAAGCCCTGCTTCAGATAGTCGGGACCCCCGTAGACGGCGAGCAGCCGCCCGTCCGGGGCGACGCTCGCCGCGCCGATCTTCGCGTGCTTGTCGGTGTCCGGACGCCGCTCGGCGTCGAAGTCCTTCTGCGCCCCCTGGACGGCGGCGGTCAGGGCGGTCATGCGGTCCCGGTCGAAGGTCGTGTAGATCTGGTAGCCGCCGAGGTCGAAATCGGACTCCTTGAGGTGGCCGGCCTTGATCGTGTACGTCTTGGCCATCTCGACCAGATAGCCGGTCTGCGCGCCGGGGATGCCGACGAGGGACGTGCTGGAAGGCTCCGGGAACTTCGTGTAGGTGGCGCGCTCGGCGCGCGAAAGCTGGCCGGTCTCGACCATGCGGTCCAGGATCCAGTTCCAGCGGTCGACGGCCCGCTCGTGGTTCTCCTTGCTGAGGGTGGGGTCGAACAGCCCGGCGCCCTTGAGGAGGGAGGCGAGGAAAGCGCCCTCGCTGGCGTTGAGCTGCGAGACGTCCTTGCCGTAGTACGCCTGGGAGGCGCGCTGGATGCCGTACGTGCCGCGCCCGAACCAGCTGGTATTGAGGTAGTCCTGCAGGATCTGCTGCTTGCTCTTCTGGTTGTCCAGCTTGACGGCCAGCAGGAGCTCGGTGAACTTCCGGGACAGGGTGCGGTCCTGGTTCAGATAGGCGTTCTTCACGTACTGCTGCGTGATGGTGGACCCGCCCTGGGTCTCGCCGCCCGTCACCGCGGCGCGCACGGCGCGCAGGACCCCGGAGGGCGAAACTCCGGGATCCGAGTAGAAGCTCGCGTTCTCGGCCGCGAGCACGGCTCCCTGGACCTTGGGGGGCACCTTGTCCAGCGGCATCTCCTGCCGGCTGACCCAGCCCGTCCGGGCCATCGTGGAGCCGTCGGCCCAGTAATAGATATTGTCCTGTTGCTTGGCAAATGAGTTGAGATCATCGGGTATGTCCGTTATCGCGTATGCGATCGTGACGAAGCCCAACATGCCCAGGAACGCGTACAGGCAGGCGCCCAGCCACTGACGCCGCGAGGGTATCCACCGGCGCCAGCCGCTGCGGCCCGGTCTCGGAAATTCGGGGCGCATACGGCGCAGCTGCTTGCGCGCCGCGGCGAGGCCCGTGTGCAGGGCCGGTTCGAGGGCGGCCGCGAGCGCGCCGAGCCGCCCGGCCGTTATTCGGGGCCCGCGGCGCGCCCTGGGCTTCGCCCGGCGGCCCGCCGGGGCCCTGCCGCTGCCCAGCGAAGCCGCCAGCCGGCCCCGCGATTGCCGTCCAGCGGCCGTATCCTGCCTGCCCACTCCGGAATGCCCCCTTGCTGTGCTTCCCGCACACCCTAGATGCATTTGCTGGGAGACCGGTGTGAGGGGGCGGTATCCAGCGGCGAAGCCGGCGGCGGTTTCCGATGATCAAGCGGAGGCGGACGGCCCGGTCTGCGGGGCGACTCCTGGGGGCGGCCGTGGACAAAGCGGAACGCAGTCAAGCAGCCGCGTCGTTGTGCGAAGATTCCGTCCCCCGGTTCATGTGGACCGGGTGACAAGGGGAAACAGAGTGATACCTAAGAGGTTCAGGCCCGCCGCCATTGCGGCCCTGACCGTGGTCGTGGTGTCCGGAAGCATGCTCGCGTACTCCGCGACCGCGGTTCCCGGACCCCGCGAGGCCGATCGTGCCACCGCCGATGCCTTCGCCCGCATAGCCGACGATGTGCTCTCCCAGCGCACGCAGGCACTGGTCGAGGATCACGCGGAGCACCGCAAGTCGGCTCAGACTTCCACGAAGACGCGCTTGTCGGCCAAGCTGAAGAAGGACGAGGACGCCGCGCTGGCGTCGCTGCGGTCCCGCAAGACGCGGCTGGCGGAACTCGGCGAGGCGTACACGGACGCCGACACCCGCGTCGTCGTGGACCGGGCCACGGTCACCGGCGGCAAGGCGGTCGTCCAGGTCACCGAGCAGACCACGCTCACGTACAAGAAGCTCCGGGGGGACGAGCCGGCGACCACGGACATCGGGACGAAATACCAGCTGACGCTCACGAGCAAGCCGGGGGGTGCCTGGGAGCTGAACTCGATCACCTCCCAGGACAAGGGTCCAGTCGCGGTCAACGAGCCCGTGGCCGCCACGGTGAACGTCGTCAAGGACGACGGCAACCAGTACCCGGACGGCACGCCAGCGTCCACCAAGTACCCCGCCACGCCGAAGCCCAAGGCGAAGACCGGCGGCGCGTACGACTACGCGGCCATGGCGAAGTACGCGGAGAAGTACTGGAGCAGCTACAACCCGGCGTACCGCAAGTTCAACGGAGCCGGGGGCGACTGCACCAACTTCATCAGCCAGGCGCTGAAGGCGGGTGGCTGGAAGCCCGTGCCGGGCTCCGCGACGGACTACCGGAACTGGTGGTACGACGGCTCCCGCCAGAGCGACTCCTGGGTCGGCGTGAACGAGTGGGCGTGGTTCACGCTGTCCAACCAGCGGGCCGCCAACCTCGCCAACGTCTACCAGGCGGACGTCGGCGACATCGTGCAGGTGGACTTCAACAAGGACGGGTCCAAGGACCACTCCATGATGGTGACGTACCGCAGCAGCGCAGGGATGCCGTACCTCACCTACCACTCCACCAACACGTACCGGAAGTCGCTCGCGAGCATCATCGCGTCCTACCCGAATGCGACATACTACGCGTACCGTACCTGACGGCGCCTTTCGGCTTCTCCCTGCCGCGAGATCCTCGCGGCAGGGAGAAGCCGGTTCATGCGGCAACGGGGCCCGTCACACGGTCCAGCGCCGCCCGCCTGGCACTGCTGAGCCCCTGGCTGACGCGCCGCCAGCTCAGCGAAGCGGTGGAAGAAACCTGGCGGGGCTGAGCATGCGGTGCCAGCCGGGCGTCGTGGCCACGGAAACACCCGCGGCGTCCCCGTCCGAATTCGGCGCAAGGTCTGGCCGGGGCGCCGACACGTCCGGGCGGGGCTTCGCCACTGGGCCGTCAGCCTACGACCCCTGCATCGGCCTGGCGCTCAGCCTTCTGGACACCTGGTCGACCACGACCGGCGGCGCCCCCGCCGACCTGCGGGCCCATACCGCTCTCCCGCCGGGCACTGGCGCGGCGAGCGGGCGCGACCGATGTCCTGGGCCTGGCCCGCGAGAGCCGCGCGCACCGCAGCCGCCAGCGCCTGATCGCCCAGCACGGCGGCTGCCATGTCACCGACGGTGCCGCCCTCGCCCTGGCCGTCACCGTCCAGACCTGGGCCAAGCGCACGGGCACCCCGGCCCCGGAGATCGCCGAAACCGCCATCGGCTGACCAGCAGCGCGCTGGCGGGCTTCGAACCGCGTTACGCGCTCAGCGCGCTCAGCGCGGTCCAGCTCGCCGCGCAGGTGGGTGACCAGCGTCCGCAGGCGCGGCAGGTCCGGCGGCAGTACGGACAGGGTTCAGCTCCCGTACTGCGCCCGGTGCCCTCCTGAGCGCGCTGATCGACTCCACCGAAGCGGCGGGCGTCTGGGCGATCCAGTCCGGCGTCTTCCCCGAGAACACCGCCAGCCTCGCCCTCCACGAGCGCGCGGGCTTCCCCCTCTTCTCCGACGACGCCGTCGACCTCATCCACAACACCGGCCGCGGCCTGCCCCGCTCCATCAACAACATCGCCTGGCAGTCCCTGATCGCCGCCTTCACCGAGGAGAAGAGCATCGTGGACGAGTCCTCGGCCCGCCCCGCCATCACCGAAACCGTCGCGACAGAATGAAGAGGAAGCCGGCACCATGACCACGAAACCCCGGCGGCCTACGGCCGCCGGGGTCGTTTTCAACCCACAACATCGACAACCACACCGTCGCCGCCATGCACACCTTCAGCGTCGCTCAACAGCTCGGCAACGGAGCCAGCGAGGTGACGGTGTGCCTGTCGTCCTTCGACCAGGGACACGACCACGACCCCGGGGAGCAGGCCGTGCACCAAGCCTTCGAGACGAGCCTCTGGCGACTGGAGCAGCAGGTGAGACTGCGTCGCGACAAGGCCGCCCACCTCCTAATGCTTTTGTCA
>NZ_JAGGOZ010000141.1 GCF_018614075.1 Streptomyces sp. ISL-94
AGCGTCGCGACCCGGTGAACCCTTCCGGTCACAGCACTAGGGATACGCGCGGCCCCGGCCGGGCCGCCCGTACGATGCGATGCCCGGCGGGCGGCACCCGGGCCCGGCCGGGCGGCCGGTCAGTGCGGAGCGTCGGCCGGGCGCACCGGCGGGCACGGGTCCGGGGATCCCGTCGGGCCTGCTGCCCGCGCCGGCCTTCGTCGGCCTCGCGGACGTCGCGGCCAACGGCACCTACTCCATCGCCGCCAGAACGGCCCGGTCACCCTGGCCGCCGTGCTCTCCTCGCTCTACCCCGTGATCACCGCCCTCGCGGCCTTCGCGGTGCTCAAGGAGCGCCTGCGCCCCGTCCAGGCCGCGGGCGCCGACCTGGCCCTGGCGGGCACGGTCCTGCTCGCGGCCGGCTGAGCCGCGGCTAAGCCTGTTCGGGTTCCAGCTCCTCCAGCTCTCCCAGCTCTGCCAGTTCCGCCAGCCCCCGCAGCTGCTCCGAGGTCATCCCGTCGGGGATCGGCACCGGCGCCGGGGTGCGCAGCGGCGGCTGCCAGCCCGTCTCCGGCTCCCAGCGCCGTACGATGCGCGCCGGCGCCCCCGCCACCACGGCGTGGTCCGGCACCTCGCCCCGTACGACGGCCCCCGCGGCCACGACGACATTGCGGCCCAGCCGCGCGCCGGGCAGGACGACCGCGCCCGTACCGAGCCAGCACCCGGGGCCGATCTCGACCGGTGCGCTGCGCGGCCACTGCTTGCCGACGGGCTGGTGCGGGTCGTCGTAGCTGTGGTTCGTGGAGGTGATGTACACCCCGGGGCCGCAGAAGGTGTCGTCCCCGATGCTGATGCGGGCGTCGGCGATGACATGGCTGTCCCTGCCGATGACGACCCCGTTGCCGAGGACCAGCATCGGCTCCGTACCGAGGTCGAGGTCCGGCATCATCCCGGCGGTAAGGGTGACCTGCTCGCCGATGATGCAGTAGTCGCCGAGCCGGATCCAGGGATCGCCGAAGACCGTGCCCTGCGGGAAGGCGAGCCGGGTGCCGTGCCCGATCGCGCCGAAGCGCAGCCGCCCCGGGGTCTGCGCGGTGACCGCGCCGGCCTGCTGCATCCAGCGCCAGCCCGCGTGGACGGCGCGGTTCGCCAGCCGGCGGCGCAGGGCCGTCAGAGCCGTCAGAGCCGTCGGAGATGAGAACGTGTTCTGGTTTCTCGGCACCCGGCCACGGTAGTGCGCCCGGCGCCGGTCGTCCGGACCCGGATCCTGTGATCTTCACCCCATCCGGGGCGGGGCGGGACGCGTGCCCTACCGTGCCGGTAGCGCGGCATCCGGAAACAGAGGAATTTGATCATGACGTCTCAGCAGGCCCCCCAGGGCCGGGCAGGCCAGGCACTCATCGCGGCCGTGGGCGGGAAGCAGCCGTCCGTCGACCCGACGGCCTTCGCGGCACCCACCTCCGTCGTGGTCGGAGATGTCACCCTGGCCGCCGGCGCGAGCATCTGGTATTCGGCGGTGCTGCGCGCCGACTGCGGCCCGATCACGCTCGGCGCGGACAGCAACGTGCAGGACAACTGCACGCTCCATGTGGACCCCGGCTTCCCGGTCTCGATCGGCGAGCGCGTCTCCATCGGCCACAACGCCGTCGTACACGGCTGCACGGTGGAGGACGACTGCCTGATCGGCATGGGCGCGACCGTCCTGAACGGCGCGGTGATCGGTGCGGGATCGCTCGTGGCCGCGCAGGCGCTGGTCCCGCAGGGCATGGTCGTCCCGCCCGGCTCGCTGGTGGCGGGCGTCCCGGCCAAGGTGCGGCGCGAGCTCACCGCCGAGGAGCGTGAGCACATCAAGGTCAACGCCGCGATGTACGTGGAGCTGGCCAAGCAGCACCGCGCATCGGTGACCCCGGACGCCTAGCCGAACGCCTGGCCGGCGTCCCGCGCGGCCCGGAGTGCGGACAGGACGGCCTCGTACTCCGGACCGCGCCGGCCGGGCTCCGCGCGGTGGGCGTCCGGACGGCCTCCGCGTGCCCGGCTCGCGCCGCGAGATCCAGCGCCGTCCGCCCGCCGGGGACGCACGCGTCCACCGCAACGCTCTCGGCCGGCAGCCGCTCCACCACCGCCGCGTCGCCGTTCTCCGCCGCCCGTACCAGCCGGTTCACCGGGTCCATGGCCGGATCACCACCGACCGCGCCGACGCCGGGGCACGCCATATCAGTCGGCGACGGGTACCGGGGCCGCCGACTCGGCGGCCCCGGCCGCCGCGGCCGCCTTCTTCATCCGGCTGCGCACCACCAGCGTCACCGCGATGCCGAACAGCACGGCAATCCCCAGCGCCAGCCAGGAGAACCGCTTCAGCCAGGGCTCCGCCACGATGCCGACCGAGTAGATGACGGCCGTGGTGCCGCCCGCCCACAGGATCCCGCCGAGGACGTTGGCGATCAGGAACCGCCAGTACGGCATGTGCAGCACACCCGCCAGCGGCCCGGCGAAGATCCGCAGCAGCGCCACGAACCGGCCGAAGAAGACGGCCCACATGCCCCACCGCTCGAAGGAGCGCTCCGCCACGGCCACATGATCCGGCCCGAAGTGCTTGGGGAAGCGCCGCCCCAGCCGTTCCAGCAGGGGCTTGCCGCCCCTGCGCCCGATGGCGTAGCCGATCGAGTCGCCCACGATCGCCCCCGTCGTCGCGCAGATGCCCAGCACCACCGGGTCGATCTCGCCGTGCTGCGAGGCCAGCAGCGCCGAGCTGACGAGGATGATCTCTCCGGGCAGCGGGATGCCCAGGCTCTCCAGTCCGATGACCAGACCCACCAGGAGATAGATGCTGACCGCCGGAATCGTCTCCAGCCATTCCTGGATGTGCACCGGTACGTCCTCCCGTGTCGTCCCCGGCGCGCCCCCTGTGACACGCCGAACGGGCAGCCTATCCGCTCCCCACCACCGCCTTTCCCTTCAGTGTGAGTTCGCGTGAGGAACGGCCCGCGAACACCTCGCGTTGACCGGAACCCACCACCCACGCGTGCCGCTCCGGATCCCATGAGGACAGCGCCCGCGCGCCGACGGCGACGGTGACCCGCTGCGACCGGCCTGGCGCGAGGGTGAGCCGCCGGTAGCCGGCCAGGGCGCGCACCGGCTGGTCGAGCTTCAGATCCGGGGAGGGGCCGACGTACACCTGGGCCACCTCGGTGCCCTTGCGGCGGCCGGTGTTGCGGACGGTGAACTCCACACTGAGGCCGCCGCGCTCCGGCCGGACGGTCAGGTCCTCGTAGTGCCAGGTCGTGTACGAGAGGCCGTGCCCGAAGGGGAAGAGCGGGGTCACGTGCTGCGCGTCGTACCAGCGGTGGCCGACGTGGATGCCCTCGGCGTACTCCTGCCTGCCGCCCACCCCCGGGTAGCGCAGCGGGTCCCCGCCCACCGGGGTCTCCTTCTCGTCGGCCGGGAAGGTCTGGGTGAGCCGGCCGCCCGGGTCCACGTCCCCGAAGAGGATGTCGGCGGTCGCGCCCGCGCCCTCCTGCCCCGGGTAGTACATCTGGAGGACCGCCCCCGTGCACGCGAGCCAGGGCATGGCCGTACCCGATGGGGTGTTGAGGACCACCGCGGTACGGGGGTTGGCGGCGGCGACCGCCTCGATCAGCGCGGCCTGCCCGCCCGGCAGCGCCAGGGAGGTCCGGTCGCTGCCCTCGGTGGCGTCCTCGTACGCGAACAGGACCACGCTGCGCGCCGCCTTCGCGGTCCGCACCGCCTCGGCGAGATCCGCGGCCCGGGTCGCCTTCGTGATGTGCCGCAGCCGGAAGCGCTGCCCCGTGGCCCCGCCCTGGGCGTTCACGGCGAGCCGGTGGGTACCCGCCTTGAGCGCGAGCGTACGGCGGCGCACCGTCATCCCGTCGGGCGCGGACCCGAGCAGTCCGCCCGCGTAGTACTCGGCCACGCCCTCCCGTACGGGGAACAGCTCCTCCCCGTCCAGCCGCACGCCGGGCCGTACCCCGGTGTAGTGGACGAGCAGGGTCCACTCGTCGTCGGCCGCGAGGCGGAACTCCCCTTCGTGGCTCCAGCCGCGCCCGGCGTCCACGCTCCGGTCGTCCAGCGCGGCGGGCGGCGTCAGCAGGGCCGGCGGCAGGGGACGGCCGTACACGTCCTCGCCGAGGGCGTAGCGCACGGTGGAGCCATTCCCCGCGCGCCGCCGGATGGCGGTGAGCGGGGCGGCCGCCCCGTCGGGGACCACGTGGGCGCTGCCGCCACCGCCGACGAAGGGCACCTGGCCGGTGGGGCCGATGACCGCGATCGAGCGGGCGGCGGCTCCGGTCAACGGCAGGGTGCCGTGCTCGTTGCGCAGCAGCACGGCCCCGGCGGTGGCCACTTTGCGGGCGACCCTGGCCCCGGCGGCCGCGTCGCGCGGGGGCCGCGCGGCGCGGCGGGCGGCCGGCAGCCCGAAGCGGTCCAGGGTGGTCAGGATCCGGCGTACGGCGAGGTCGACGGCGCTCTCGGGCACCGAGCCGCCGCCCACCGCCTCGCGCAGCGGGCGGCCGAAGTGGGTGCCGCCGGGCATCTCCATGTCGAGTCCGGCGCCGATGGCGGCGACGGCGCTGTGGGCGGCGTCCCAGTCGGACATCACCCAGCCGTCGAATCCCCAGCTCCCGCGCAGCACTTCGTCGAGGAGCGGCTTGCTCTCGCAGGCGTAGACGCCGTTGACCTTGTTGTACGCGCCCATGACGGCGCCCGCGCCGGCGGCCACGGCGGCCTCGAAGCCCCGCAACTCGGTCTCGCGGAGGGTCCGCTCGGCGGCGATCGCGTCGATGGTGTCGCGGCCCCGCTCCTGGTTGTTGAGGGCGAAGTGCTTGACGGTGGCGATGAGCCCCTCGTCCTGGATCCCGCGGACCATCTCGCCGACGAGGTCGGCGGTGAGGCGCGGCTCCTCGGCGAAGGTCTCGAAGTTCCGGCCGGCGTACGGGGTCCGGATGAGGTTGGCCATGGGCGCCAGCAGGACGTCCTGGCCGAGGGCCCGGCCCTCGCGGCCGAGGACCCTGCCGTACTCGCGGGCCAGCGCCGGGTCGAAGGCGGAGGCGAGCATGACCGGCGCGGGCAGCGCGGTGGCCGGTTTCGCGACGCGTACGCCGGCGGGCCCGTCGGCGAGGCGCAGCGCGGGGATGCCCAGGCGCGGGACGCCCGGGAGGTAGCCGGCCTGGCCGAGGGGGGCCGGGTCCGGGGCGCCGTGGAGCAGGGCGGTCTTCTCGTCGAGGGTGAGCCGCTCCAGCAGGGCGTCGATCTTCGCGGCGCCACCGGGCCCGGCCGGGGCCGCGGGGGCTCCGGGCGCTGCCTTGCGGAGCCCCGAGCCGGGCGGTACGGGGGCCACGCAGCCGCCTGCCCCCAGCACCGCGCCCACCGCGCCGGCCGCTCCGATCAGCCGCATCGCGGAACGTCTGGACACGGCCTCGCTCATGGGCGCTCCCTGCGGCGTGGTTCGGCGGGAGCGGCCCGCGCCGGACCGCTCCCGCGCCCCACTGTGCGCCCGGCAGCCGCGGGGGCCCGCCCGGACGCGCCACCGGCGGCGCCAGGTTCAGCCCTGCGGCGGCTGCGGCACGCCGTCGCGCTCCCGCCGGGGCTCGTCCTGGATCTGGACCCGCGCCTCGGTGCGGTGCCCGCGCGCGATGTAGTCCCGTACGACGGCCTCGACCGCGTCCTGCGGCGAGCCGACCCCGGCGAGCACCATCACCTCCACCACGAGTTCGGCGTCGAGGCTGATGTTGACCTTGGCCATGGGAACCCCCTCCGTCGTCGTGCGAGGGACTCTAGTGGGGGGGCTCACCGCGGCGCGCGGGTTTACGCGTTGGGGCGCAGGGTCCACACGACCGTCATCTCGCCGGTGACGGCCTCGTCCTCGCGCTGGATGGCGATGGTGACCGGGAACTCGGGGCGGCCGCCCGCGTCGAGTTCCGCGACGACCTCCGCCGCGGGGCGGCCGAGGGTGGCGGTGGCGGTGACGACGCCCTTGGCGAGCTTCTTGTAGCCGATCTCGGCCTTCACGGCGAGGGGCACGGCGCGCGAGAGCTGGTCGCCGAAGGCGGCCAGGACGATCGCGCCGCTCGCGGACTCGGCGAGGGTGAACATGGCGCCGGCGTGGGGACCGCCGACGTGGTTGTGGTAGTCGGGCTGGTCCGGGAGGCGGACGACCGCGCGCTCGGGGGTGGTCTCCAGGAACTGGAGGTTCAGGGTCCGGGCCATCGGCACCGTCGCGGCGAGCAGTTCGCCCACGTTCATCTGATCTGCGCTCATGGAACGTGAGGTTACCCGCGAGTAGATGCGCTTGACCAGAGCCGAGTACGGGGGCGGCCGTGGCTCCCGGCCTCCGCTCCCACTATCGTTACCGGCCATGTGGCCAGGACAGCAGCAGCCGCCCGGGGGAGAACAGCACCCCCAGGACGCGCAACAGAACCCGTACCAGCAGCAGCCGGGGCAGCCGAACCCGTACCAGCAGCAGCCCGGTTACGGGTACCCGCAGCAGGGCTACCAGACGCCCCCGCCCGTCCAGCCCTGGGGCCAACCCCAGCAGGCTCCCGCCCCGGCCCCGCAGGGGGGCGGTAGCCCCTACTCCACCAAGACGGTGGCCATCGTCGCGGCCTCCGCGGTCGTGGTGGCGGCCGCGGCGACCGGAGCCTTCGTCCTGACCCGGGACGACAAGAACACCCAGGCCAATGACAAGCCGCCCGCCGCGTCCTCCTCGGCGCCGGCCTCCTCCGCCCCCGCCCCGGCCGGGAGCAGCCCGAACCCGCGGGCGGGCGGCGACGTCAAGCCCGTGATCCCGGGCTGGAAGGTCGTCGTCAACCCGACCCACGGCACCGCCTTCGACGTCCCACCCGAATGGAACGTGCTCGGCTCCGGCATGTCCGTGGGTTTCGAGGACGAAGTGAAGAAGGACGGCTCCCCCTTCGTCATGATGTCCGCACCGGCCTACCTCAAAGAGGACTGGTGCAAGGTCGACACCAACAAGGACGGCCGCGAGGAGACCAAGGCGCTGGCCGGCACCGGTACGAAGGGTGGCCAGGGCGCGAAGGACACCGCTCAGCTCTCGCGCAACGCGGCCGGCAGCTGGGTGTACGCCGCGTACGGGCAGCCGCAGCCCCAGGAAGTCGCCAAGATCTCCGAGGCCAAGGAGTACACCACTCTCTCCGGCCTCAAGGGTCACGTGGCCACGGCGACCGTGAGCGGCCTGCCGAAGGCGACCAAGTGCGACTCCGACGGCAAGAGCATCTCCTTCAGCTTCAAGAACACCAAGGGTGACTTCGCCAGCTGGGTCCTCTACGGCGCTGCGGGCGTACCGGGTGAAGTCTCCCAGGAGACCTACGAGAAGATCCTGAGCTCGGTCCGCCTCAGCGAGGGCTGATCTCCTGTCCCCGGCCCCCGGACAGGAATCCGTTTGGATTCCCGGCCCGGGGCGGGGATAGTCCGGTGGTGAGCTCTCCCTCCCCGCCCCGCACGCCCGCACGCCGCGGTCGGCCCGCCTGGGCCGGCCGCAACTACACCTCCTAATGCTGTTGTC
>NZ_JAGGOZ010000142.1 GCF_018614075.1 Streptomyces sp. ISL-94
CAACAACGTAGGACCGACTGATCCCGCGACGCCGCACCATGCCCGTTCTCGCAAATGTTCATCTGTGAGAGTTCTGCGAGAGCCCCCAGAGTGATCACGTTTTCGCAGGTCGCCGTTCGCAAAAGTCCTCTCGAAACCGCCATGTTGTGCGAGCCACTTCTGAGAGACTTCCCGGATGGATCTCACGCCCGATCGGGCAGCATTGGTGGTAGAATGTCACAACTGCCCGAACTGTGACGCACCCGCCGGCAGCGCCTGCCGCACCCGCGGCGGGAAGACCGCCGCGAAATACCACACCCCGCGCTTCGTCCTCGTCCCCGCGCTCCGCGAGGAACTCGAAGTCCTCGTCCCCGCCGACCGGCACCCGGGCCGCGTGTGGAAGCAGGGTCCGGCGCTCGCCGTGGTGCCCGCGCCCCGCACCGAGCGCCCGGTCCGCATCGGGTACGCCAGGACGTCCACCGCGCGCCAGGAGCTGGCGAGCCAGCTCGAAGCCCTCCACCGCGCGGAGTGCCACAAGGTCTTCAAGGAGCAGATCAGCACCCGCGTGAAGGTGCGGCCCGAACTGGAGAAGGCGCTCGCCCTGGCCCACCAGTTCAAGGAGGCCGCCCCCGACACGCCCGTCATCCTCACGGTGCACGAACTTAAGAGGCTGGCCAGAAACGCCGCCGAACTGATGACGCTGTCCGCCGAGCTCCAGGCTGGCGGCATCCAGCTCGAACTCCTCACCGGCCCGCTCACCGGGATCTACGATCCCAACGGCATGGGCGCCATGTTCTTCGCCGTCCTCGCCGTCGCCGGGCAGATCGAGCGCAACTACATCCGCGAGAAGACTCTCGAAGGCCAGGTCATCGCCGCGTCCAAGGGCAATCACGGCGGCCGCCCGAAGGTCATCGACGACGACATGCTCATTTTCGCCGTCGCATTGAAGGGCAAGGGCGTCCCCGTCCCCGACATCGCGAAGAAGCTCACCATCAAGGTCGGCAAGAACGCGGGCAAATCGCCCTCAGTCGCCTCGCTCTACCGGGCGCTCGCGGAAGCCGAGGCCACCGCGGTGACCGACGGCCTGCCGCTGCGGCTCGAGCCCGTACGCATCCGCCAGCCCGGAGAGCCGCTCACTCCCGAGGAGATCGAGCTGCGCGAGCGGCTCCAGGCCCAGCCCCACCCGAACGCCGGGACCCGGTAGACCCGCCCCTACCTGCCCAGATCCATGATCACGGGCATAGCGTTAACCGCTGTACCGCTGTTCCCCGAGGCCTTACTCAGTGCCGGTCGAGCCGACTGCGGTAGGTCCGGGCGCCGGCGACGACTGCCGCGAACACGCCCCACATGAAGTCGGCTCCCTCGCGCCGGCGCCACGTTACGAGGCCGGACCCCGGGGTCCTCTTACAGGTCAGGGCACGTCTGACGGGTCTGAGGGCGCGGCGCTTTCGGCCGTGGGGCGGCCTGCGCGGGCCCACCTACGGCGCTTAGGCTCGTGGGTGGGCACGGGCGTGGGGGACGCTGATCCCGACGCGCTGAGCGGCCACAGCGATGCCCGCACCGACGCGGAGCGACCACACCGACAGTGCTGGGAGCGCGGCAGCTGCTAGCTCCCCCTCAGCCACGGCCGGTGGTGCGATCGCCTCACGCGCCTGCATGCGGACGGCGGGGGTACGGTCCGGGCCACGACGAACCGGGGCGGGCGCCGGCCGGGCCGCCACCGCCCCCCTCCCTCCGCCGCTGGCGTCTTTTCCAACCCCGAAGCAGCTGCAGCCGCGCGCGCTGCAGGCCACGGAGGCTTACGGAGATTGGGCGCCCCACGGACGGGCTGCAGCGGTTGCTCGACGGCTGGCTGGGGATTGAGGAACATCCGAGCGAAAACCGGCGCTTGTACTGTCCGTGACGATCCGCCGCAGATAATGCCCCGTTATCTGCGGCGCCGGTCACGGTGGGAATCCCAGCTCGGACAGCTACCACCCCGACTCATCGCGGAGCCGGTAGCCGGGATGGTTAACCCGACGGAGATCGTCCTGGAGCTGCTCTATTCCGGAAGGGCGGCGGAGCGCGGTGGGATAGTGAGGTCCAGACGGCTGATGGTGGTTGGTCACCTCGTGCCGGTTGAGGGGCGGAGGGTTCTTGAGGCGCGGGAACGTGATCCTGTCCGACCTCGCCTCAAGATCACGTTCCCGCACCACAAGTTCCCGCGCCTCAAGCTTCCGTTCCCGCGCCTCAAGCTTCCGTTCCCGCGCCTCAAGATCACGTTCCCGCGCCACAAGTTCCCGCGCCACACGGTCCCGGCGCTCAGCGTCGTCATAAAGGATCTTGATGCACCGCTCAATCTCCCTCTTCTCCTCTGGTGATATCTCTTCCCCAATAGCCATGTCGATACCTCCCTTTTTGGAGGATACCTCTTGCATATGAATAAATGGTTCATATCTGCCGCGTTGGTTGGTTTGGGGGTTGAGGAACATTGGAACGAAGACTGGCTCTAAACAGCCCTACCGCAGATAACAGGGGCGCTTCACGCGTTCCTGGCAGGGTGTAGCCGCAGCTCACCGTGACCGGCGCCGCAGATAACGGGGCATTACCGGCGCTTGTACTGTCCGTGACGATCCGCCGCAGCTGTTACCAGGGGTGGCCCATCAGCAAGGGCGGGTATACGTACGGGTCGTCGAGCTGGCGCTGGGTCTCCAGGGACCCACCGCCCATAGCCGAACCCGGCCCCGGGCAGACCTGCCGCCTCCCGTCAAGTCACGTCTTTGTGTGGCATGACGGGGGCGGCCGCCCTCGCGCCTACTTGAAGAGGAACGGCGGCCCCCGCCGGACACACTCTCTCAAGGAGCGCACATGTCGATCTCCCGTTACACGATGGCCTTTGCCTCGGTCGTCTTCATCTCCGGAGCCATCGCGCTGCCGGCGTCCGCGGCGACCGCGGCCCCACACCAGCCCTCGGTGGCGGGCCACCTTTCCCAGGATGGCAACGGTGACCCGGGCGGCCTCATCGGTGCGGGAGGCGGCAGCGGCGGCAACAATCCCTACCGTGACCCCAACGGTGGCGCCTACGGGCCGGACACGTGCCTGCAGGGCTACGTCTGGCGCGAAAGCTATGAGGGCGACCTCGTGTGCGTCACGCCGCAGGAACGCGACATGGCCAAGGCCGATAGGCTCAGTGACCTGAGGCTGAAGCAGAGGCCGCGTGCCGATCTGGTCCTTCACTCCTAGACGAGGCACTGACCGCCTACGCGCGACCCGGTGCACGTGCCTGCGGGGAGTGCGCCGCCGCCGAGGTCCTCGACCGCCTGTAGCGGGTGATGGCCCGGATGGCCCGGGCAAAACGCGTCTGGCCTGGCCGCCGACCAGTACGTCGAGCTCGTCGAGTACGCGGTCTGGTCCCTGCCGGCGGGGACGAGTACGTGCGGCCCATCGACGGCCAGGACTACGGCGCCGTGCCATCGAGGAGCGTCCGCCCTCTCACCCCTACCTCGCGTCGCCCCCGCCCGGGGTGGAGCAGCGGTGGGCATGGACGATCGAGCGCACCCCTGCGGCGGGCGGCGCGGTGCTGCACGAGCACGGAGGCGTCAGGGCAGCCGCGGTGTCGCTCGTCCGAGGCGGTTTCGGGGCAGGGCCGTGTCGCTTCCGGGGTCCCGGCATTGACCGGGTATGAGCACCCTCAAGCGCGCGGCGGTGGCCGTGGTGGCGGTCGTGGCGGTGGCGGCGCCGGCCGCTCCCTCCGCCACGGCCGCCCCGGTCTACAAGTGCGCCAGCAGCACGAAGGACATTGACGACACCAGCTATGACGGGCCATGGCCCGACAACTGGAAGGTCACCGTACGGACGTGCGCGGCCCGGTCCGCGGGCACCGTGTACGCGTACGCCGAAGTGCGCTGGGACGGAGCCAGCTTCCATCCCGTGGATGATCCGACGATCTTCGACGGGGCCAAGCTGCGGGTGCAGATCAAACAGTCGGGGGTCCAGTAGTACCCGCCGAAAAAACAACGGAGTAGCCCCTGAGCTGCGGCGATCCTGGGGCTACGGGGTGTTTGCGGCCTGCTGGGGCAGGGCTTTGTTCAGGTGGCGGTAGATGGTGGGGCGGGTGAGCCGAATTCGTCGGCGATCTGCTGGACGGTGTAGTCGCCGGAGTCGTACATCTCGCGGGCCAGCTTCACCTGGCGGGGGCCGAGTTTGGGTTTCTGGCCGCCGGTGCGGCCTCGGGCTCGGGCGGCCTCCAGGCCGTCCATGGTGCGCTCGGACATGAGGGCGTGCTCGAACTCGGCGATCGCGCCGAGAATCTGGAAGAACATCCTGCCGACGGCGGTGGAGGTGTCGATGCCCTGGTCCAGGACGACCAGGCCCACCCCGCGCTCCTGCAGTTCACGGGAGAGCTCGATCAGGTTCTCCAGGGAGCGGCCGAGGCGGTCGAGTTTGGTCACGACGAGCTGATCGCCTTCGCGGGCGACGAGGAGGGCCTTGTCGAGCTCGGGGCGGCGGGCAGATCATTTACGGGACAGCCCTTGGCCCTCTCCACCGAGACCGCCGACCGCCTTCCAGACCTTCCTGGACCAGCAGGGAATCCCCCGACCGAAGTCCTGGCGGACCCTCGGCAGCTGACCTCAACCACCCAAGATCCCCGACAGAGTCAAGCTTAGATGGACAACTAGCGCTTGATCCGGCCGCGCACCGCTAGTACAGCCAGGAGAAGCAGGATCGGCTCAGCTAGCCGGGAGGCCATCTCGATATAGGTTCCGCTGGTGGTCAATCCCTGCCCAGCAGAGCGGAAGACCACCGAGTTCACGGCGGTCCGTGTCGCCCGCTCAACCCGCCGCCAGTTAAACCGGTCGCGTAGCGGACCGGGCACCGCTCCTTGGGGGACCAGAGGAGTGGTGCTCAAGCTGATCGCATGGCCGTTGGTCAGCGTGCCGGTCGTATGTTGCGCTGTGCGCTGAGCGGGTAGCCCGAACAGCATCAGCAGAACGACGGTCAGCAACATGGTCGCGAGTAGCCAGCTCAGGGCGCGCAGGGCTCGCAGACCGTAGCCGGAGAGCAGCCAGTACGCCCACAGCAGCCCGCGTTCTGCTCCAGAAGTCCCGGTCTGGTCGTGACGGCGCATCTCCATTTCGCCGTAGTAGAAGTCCGCCGCGCCAGGCTCGTTCTTGTGGTCCTCGAACGCTTTGCGTAGTTGCCGGTAGGTTGCGGCCAGGTCTTCCGGCCTCGGGACGGGGCCTCGATGTGACGGGCGGGCATTCCAGCCCCGGGGCGGTTCTGGGTTGGCGGGTCCAGCCTCTTTGGCCCGCCAGTGATGCTCTTCGGCGAGGGTCCGACGAGCGGTCCAGCAGTAGGGCCACATTTTCGGGCGTCGACGGATTCCGGTGGGGGTACGAGCGAAAGTACAGAGGCCTTCCAAACTGAGCTGGTCCAGGTGGACCGCACCCGAGAACAGACAGTCCGACAGGTCGATGTCAGTCAGAACCAGATGCGCGGCGTCCACGCCGCGCAGTGAGGTCACCCGCACGCCGGCGTTGCTCTTGGCCAGCATGCTTTCGTCCACTGCCTCACCGGCAGCCGTAAAGAGGAGGCTGTGAGCGGCGACCTTGACCGGGGAAGAGAGCACAGCGTCACTCACATCGACGGTGGCGTAGCGGAGACGCAAGTCCGCTGTCGACTTCCATTGCGTCCGCACGCAGTTGACTTCACGGGCTGCGATCTCCAGAGTCACCGGCTTCTCGAAGACCGCGCTTGAGATGTCTACCTGCCCTCGGCACACCAGCGGTCCGAATGACGGTGCCGTCGTGAACGTAGCTCCCTTGAACTGGGCGGTGTCGTCGAAAATCGTCGCCATGAACCCGGCGACACTGGTGAATGTGGCTGCTGTAAAGCTGGCCGCTCCGGTGAACGTAGCCTTGTCGAACCAAACAGGTTCGTTGAATGTGGCTGCTGTGAAGCCGGCCTCTCCGGTGAACGTAGCTCCGTTGAACCAGACGGGTCCGTAGAACGCCGCAACGTTGAAGTCGGCGTTGCCGGTGAACGTAGCCCGGTCGAACCGGCCGGAGCCGACTGTGTGACGTCGAGTGCCCGGGTCCCAGAGGGGCTGGAGGAGGGATTGGAGAAGGGATTCGGTGAAAGGGGTGCCACGGTGGTCAAGGTGGTCACCGGGCCTCAGTCTGGCAAGGTAGTCAGCGCGGTCGGTGGGGTCTACGTGCGCCAGGCAGGCGGTGCGGCCGGGGAGGTGGATACCCAGGCAGCTGGCGTCGTAGCCGTGCCTGCAAGGGGCCCAATCAGGCCGCTGCGATGTCGCAGGGGCAGGTGTGCTCATGGCGCGGGGGCCGTCCGATGCCGTCATACCATCCATCGTCGGTTCGCCAGGGCGATCGCACGGTGGACCGAGGCGGCCTGCCGTGCCGGTTCATCCGCCTGTACCACACCCGTCTCCTCGTCCCGGGGTCTCGCCGGTATCGCTCCAGGATTGCGCGCTAAGGATTGATCATGGCTTTGCGGTCTTGCCGAGGTGGCGGTAGATGGTGGGGCGGGTGACGCCGAACTCGTCGGCGATCTGCTGGACGGTGCACTCGCCGGAGTCGTACATCTCCCGGGCCAGCTTCACCTGGCGGGGGCCGAGCTTAGGTTTCTGGCCGCCGGTGCGGCCCCGAGCGCGGGCTGCTTCCAGACCGTCGACCGTGCGCTCGGACATGAGAGCGTGCTCGAACTCGGCGACCGCGCCCAGGATCTGGAAGAACATGCGGCCGACGGCGGTGGAGGTGTCGATGCCCTGGTCGAGCACGACCAGGTCGACACCTTCGGCCTCCAGTCGCTTGGACAGCTCGATGAGGTTCTCCAGGGAGCGGCCGAGGCGGTCGAGTTTGGTGACCACGAGCTGGTCACCCTCGCGGAGCACGAGGAGGGCCTTATCGAGTTCGGGGCGGCGGGCGAGCTTGCCGGACGCCTTGTCAGTGAAGACTTTCTCGCAGCCGGCCGCGCGGAGTGCGTCCTGCTGGGCTTCCGGGTGCTGGTCGCGGGTACTGACCCTTGCCACGCCGATTCTCATGGTCCAAACGTATCGGAAACGGGGTTGGCCGTGACATAGGTGCGTACACGGGAAGCGTTTCGGTCGCGACCTGCGGGAACGTCATGTCGATCTCCGTGTCTCACGAACGATCGTTTCCGTTCCCCCTTGGGAGATATCGGCGAAGGGAACGAGACAGAGAGCCGGCGCCCCAGCGGGCTCGGCTCGGCTGGGAGGCGAGGTTGTTGAGGCGGTCGGGGCGTCGGGGAGCTGGGGAATCGGGGTGCTCCTGGCCCAGTTGCCGCTCGCGGTGAGCGAATAGTTCCGCGAGCACGAAGGCGTAAATTTCGGCGGCGGTTTCGGTCGCCTCCCCCGCCTCCCCCAGCCAACCGCCGAGGGCGCTCTGCCGGACAGCCACGGTGTGGGGGTGGTTCGGTCCCATTACCCGCGTCATATCGGGCAGTAGTTCGACAAAGCCGATTGCTCCGGCCGCATCGCCTGCTCTTATCTGCCAGGTGGCGATATCGAACCGTGTGGTGAGGGTATCGGGGTGGTCCGGGCCCAGTACCAGCTTGCGGAGCGGCAGTAGTTCGGTCAGGGCGGCCGCGGCGCCGGCCGCGTCCCCGGCTGTGCCTTGCCAGTGGGCGAGGTTATGCCGGGTGGTGAGGGTGTCGGGATGAGCTGGGCCCAGTACCTGCTCCCGCAGGGGGATCAGTTCTGCGAAGGCCGCCGCGGCGCCGGCCGCGTCGCCGGTGTATCCGAGAGCGGCGGCCAGGTTGTTGCGGGTGGTGAGGGTGTCGGGATGGTCTGGGCCCAGGATCTGCTGCTGGAACGGCAGGAGTTCGGCGGCGGCGGCCGCGGCGCCGATTGCATCACCCGCCTGCCCTCGCCAGTGGACCAGGTTGTTTCGGGTGATGAGGGTCTCGGGGTGTTTTGGGCCCCGCACACGCTCCTGGTCGGTCACCAGTGCGGCGAAGAGGCTGACTGCTTCGGATGCGTCTCCCGCATAACCCACCCAGGCACTCAGGTTGTTGCGGGCCGTGAGGGTGTCGGGATGGTCTGGGCCCAGCCGGTGGAGGGCGAGTTCGGTCAGGTGGGCGAAGTGGTTCATGGCGGCGCTGGCCTGGCCCATTTTCCCGAGGCTGTTGCCGGTGCGGAACAGGACGTGGTGAATGCCAGGCTCGTACAAGGCATCTTTGGCGTGGTGAGCGAGGGTCTCGGTGTTGGCACGCAAGGCTTGAGCCAGGGGGATGTCGAATTCGACGCCGGGCCAGGCGGCAACGAGGGCGTCTGCGGCGGTGCGCGCGACATGGTCGTATTCGTCGGGGGCGAGCGGGTCGCGCATGGCGCGTTGGATGAGCTGGTGGACGCGTACGGCCTGGTGCGGGGTGTCGGGGGTGTAGTCGATCAGGCTCAGGCGGTGCAAGGCCCCAAGCGCGCCGGCCGCGTCCTCGGCGGTGACAGCGGGGGATTCTTGGACGTGGGCGTCTGGTTCGGTTCGGCGGGCCGTGAGATGGGCGAGGGCGGGATTGCTGGTCAGGACCTGGTGGGGGATGCCGTTGGGGTCGAGCATCGCAGCAAGCTGAAGCATGGGTCTCGCCAGGCCGGCGGGGCGGAGCTGGTCTGCGCGGTCCAGGGACAGGGACCAGGCCGCGGTCACAGTGGTCGACTGGTCGTCGGGCAGGGGGGTCCCGGGTTCGGGGAGCAGGCCGGACAGTTGGCGGGCGCGGTCGGCGAGGCGGGTGCGGTAGGTGACGGTGTCCAGGTGGGTGTCGATGAGGTAGGCGGCGGCTTGGGACAGCGCGAGCGGGAGGTATCCGAGGTCGTCGGAGAGGGCGGTGAGGTCCGCGGCGGGTTCGTGGCGCCCGTGCGCGGCCAGGGCCTGCTGGAGGTAGGCGGTGGCCTCGGCCCGGGTGAACAGGCCCACCGGGACCAGGCGGCCGTGGCTGGCCAGGGCGGCGTCGCGGCGGCGGGTGGTGACCAGGGTCCGGCCGTGGGCATGGGCGGGTGGCCACAGGCCGGTGAGGTCGCCCGGGTCGGCGACGTCGTCCAGGACGATCAGCCAGCGGGGCGCTTGTGGTGAGAGTTTGGGTTCAAGCCAGGCCAGGAACGCCCTCGCGGCCCCCTCCGGATCGGCGGGGTCCGCGCAGAGAACGTCGACGGCGGCCTCGGCGTAGGCGTCGATGACGGCCTGGTGGGTGGCGGCGGTGACCCACACCAGCAGGTCGACTTCCTCGTGGCTCCAGGCGTGGCGGGCGTGGTCGGCGGCAAGCTGGGTCTTGCCGACCCCGCCCATCCCGGCCAGCACCTGGCACACCACCGCCGTGCCCCCGCCGGCAACCGCTTGCCTCAGCGCCGACGCTGCGGCGCGGTCCTGGAAGCAGCCCGCCCGTGGGGGCAGCACGCCTACCTGGTGCGGGAACGTCACCGGCTCCCGCCGCGGCTGTATGTACGTCAGGATGCCTGAGTTCGCGATGCCGCCCCCGGACGCGTGGGCGTCCCCGGTTCCCGAAACCTGCGTCGAGGCCCGCGCGGTCGGGGACGGGTCCCGGAGCGCCGCCGTGCCCTCTCCGGCGGCACGGGCGCTGCCCGTATCTCTCACCACCGGCTCCGGTGTGACGGTCTGCGGGTCGGGCGTAAGCCTCCGGCTCCACCACTTCTTCACGAACAGCCTGCCCTTCCCCCTGCGAGGTGTGATTCAGCTGTAGTCGATGCCGGTACTGGCGCTGCTGCCGGTGCCGTTCGCCGTCGCGTCCCCGGTCCGCTCCGCCGTCGCCGACCCGCTCCCCGCCCCTGCGGGGCGCCGGATCCCGGTGCTGGCGCTGCCTCCGCCGGTGGCCTCGGCCTTTCCCGTCGCGACGGCCACATCCACCGGCCCCTGTGCCTGCCCGGTGGACGGTTGCTGGAACAGCGCCCAGACCAGGGCGCTGATGGCCACCGCTCCCTGGACCGAGGCCCCGACCAGCTGCCCGGTGTCCGGGCTGTTCAGCAGCCAGAACAACGGCGTCGAGACGATGCCCGCCACCGCCACCGCCACGACCGTGATCTTCCAACCCCGCGACACGACCCACTCCTTCCCGGACCCAGCCACCGCCAGAAATGACGGCCCTCCACTGATAGCAGCAACACACCCCGGCCACCACGGGTTCCGACGGTCCCGAGCCGTCACCACACAGTCGGACAGCAAGGCGCTGGCAAGCGTGCAGCACGGCGCCTGCCATCCGCTACAGCCCGGCTCCGGGCTCGTCCACGGTCACGTCCCGCAGCGGCCGGTGTCCCTGCTCGTCGAGCTGGGCGAGTTCGCGTTCGTAGTCGACGGTGATGGAGCCGTAGTAGTTGACCACCTGGCTGCGGGCCGGGGAGATGTGCGCCAACACCTCGGCGTCCACCTCGCGGCCGGCGCCGCGAAGTTCGTCCACTGCCAGGGCGAAGTATTTCGTGTGCCAGCAGATCACCGCATTCGTCACGAGGGTCAGGCACCACGCCTGCTCGTTCTGCTGCTCGGGCTGGCGCCGCGTGACCTTGCCTTCGCGGGCGTAGTGGAGCTGGCGGCGCAAGGCGTGGAGGGACTCGCCCTTGTTCAGCTGCCGAGCAATCTTGCGCCGGTATACCGGATCGGACAGGTACTTCGCGGCGTAGATCGTTCTCCGGATCGCGCCGTATTCCTTGAGCGCGGCGGCCAGTGCGTTCTGCCGGGAGGACGCGGAGAGCTTGCCGACGATCAGGGAGGCGGTGGCGTGTCCGTACTTCAAAGAGCCGGCGAGGCGGAGCAGGTCGTCCCAGTGGTCGGAGACGAGGTCGAGGTTGGCCTTCTTCGTCAGCAGCGGGCTGGCCGTCGGGAAGCGTTCCTCGTACTCGGCCTTCGCTCCCATGCGGTAGAGGGTGATCTTGCCCAGGTCGCGGATGCGGGGTGAGAGCTGCTTGCCGACCAGGTCGAACAGGGCGAAGTTGACCAGGGCGTGTCCGTGGCGTGCTCGGTGATCGGGAGGTCGGTGGCATTGCCGAGGATCTCGTCCAGCACGTAGTGGGCCTCGCGGTGGGTAGCCACGATGACCTTGGTGCCGAAGGTGGAGTGCTGGTCGGAGACGTGGGTGTAGGTGGAGATGCCCTCGGACACGAAGTACTTGTTCAGGTGACGCGCGGTGATCGACTTGCCCCGGGTGGGGAACCGCTGTCCGTCTGAGGAAGACAGCGTGCCCGACCCGAACATGGCCGTCATCGGCAGCTTGTGGTGGTAGTTGACCAGGCAGATGTTCGCCTCGCGCAGCGTCTCCTCGCGGATGTACCACTCCGCGGTCCACGCCAGCACGTCGTAGGGGATGCCGCAGGACGCGGCCATCCCGTGCAACCCCAGATTCGTGGAAAGCCCGATCAGGCAGGCGATCAGGTTCCGCTTGAGCTGCGGGGAGCGGGCCTGCTTGCCGCCGGCGTGGACGAAGCAGTCCAGGAAGCCGGTGTGCCGGTCCATCTCCACCAGCAGCGAGGCGATCGGCACGTTCGGCAGCATCCGCTCCAGCTCGCCGTGCAGCTCCTCGGCCTCGCTGGGGATGTCCTCCGCCGTCAACGGCGAGATGACCAGCTCACCGGCGTCGTTGAGCCGCACGGGCCCATCGCCGCGCTTGAGGGTGTCCTCCAAGTCGCCGAGAGCCTCGTCCAGCTCGTCCATCACCAGCGGCAGCGACTCGGAGGCGTACGGGCTCTTGCCGACCAGACGGCAGAACTCCACCCGGTGCTCATCCCACTGGGCGGGCTTGAACAGGTAGGCGGCTGGGTTGTCGTACCGGCGCGAACCCGGCACGAACACGTCCCCCGACCGCAGGCCGTCGCGCAGCGCGAGCAGCACGCATAGCTCCCAGTAGTGCCGATACGCGCTCGTGTCCCCCTTCGCCGCAGCCTCATCGAGGTAACCCTGCCAGCGGGTGGGCACGAACACCGTCGGGGCATTGTCTGGGACGTTGCGGGCGCCGGTGGCGTTCAGCTCCCGCAGGATGTTCAGGGCCTCGATCAGCGGCTCCGCCTCGGTGCCGCCCTTGAACCGCACCGTTTCCAGTACCTTCGGCGCGAACTGGCGGATGTAGGTGTAGGAGCCCTCCAGCAGCCGCAGATGCCCGTGATCGCGCGGCAGGCGCACAGTGGCCCCGGCGTGCGCGGCCCGCAGCCGCGACATGCCGATCTTCCCGCGCAGCAGCGTGCCGACCGCCTCGTCCGGGATACCCGCGTCCGCGAGCACCGGCAGGATCACCTCCAGCAGCGCGAGCCGGTCCTCCGACAGCTTGGCCCGCTTGGCGAGCACCTCGCGCAGCTTGATCCTCGCCCTGGACTCCGCGCCCGAGAGGGTCTGGTCGAAGAGCTGCACCACCGAGTCCAGGACGTCGACCGAGGACTGAGCCAGCAGCGTGAGCAGGATCGGATGACGCCGGTTCGGCTCGCGCCTCACCAAGGCCTGCGGCGTCAGGCGGCGGCCAATCTGGGCCAAGAAGCGGCGCCGCTCGGCGGGGAGGGACGACATGTCCAGCGTGTCGGCTCCAAGTCCCCGCAGGAACTTCAGCTTGTCCACCTCGCCCTTCACGCTCGGCGGAGACGCCTGCACCGGCCCGGTCACCAACCAGTGCAGCCGGGAGGAGCGCAGTGTCGGGTCGACCACCAGCAGCCCATCCAGTCCGCGGGCCCGCTCGGGGTTCAGAAGGTGGGCCACACGGGCGTGGGTCTCCCGCTCGGCCTCCGTACGGGCGGCGGCAACCTTCTCCAGCAGCGTGACCACACCCGGCCGGATCACCTTCGCCGAACGCAGGTACTCACACCCCAGCCGGAACAGCAGCGACGGTGAGTCGTGCTCCATCGCCCGCGCGAGCAGGAACTCGTCCAGCTCCTTCAGCTCCAGGACCTTCGCCGAACGCCACCCCGCGTACTGCGTGACCTGCCGCAGGTGGTCCGTACGCGTCTGTTCCCGGGACATGCCGTAGTTGCGCAGCACCTCGACCGGTAACCCGAGCTGCCGGGCCAGACGGCCCACCGCCGCCAACGGAGCCGCCGGCACCTCGTCCGGCACGAAGCCCAGCCACGGCAACGTGCACAACTGCACCGCGGCACCCAAGACCGTCTGAGGACGCAGGAACTTCCGCAGGAACGCCTCATCAGCCGGGGCGAGGGTGAAGTAGCGGATCAGCTCGTCCTTACCGATCGCCGGGAACGAACGCAATGCCTCCAACTCCTCGTCGGAAAACACCCTCGTGGCCATCGCCCGCCCCTCCCGTCACCGGATTCGCCCGGTCAGCCCAACGAGCCAACCGACTCCACGGCAACGGGCCAGGTCAGGGGCTACTCCGTTGTTTTTTCGGCGGGTACTGCTGGTGGAGCTGGACCGGCGGACCGGGTTCCTGGACTGCCTCACGCACGCCAGCGGCAAGCAGGCCCGTTCCCCGGAGCTCAAGCGGAACCTGCTGGCCGTTTTGATCGCGAACGCGACGAACCTGGGCCTGGTGCGAATGGCGGAGGCGTGCGGGATCTCGTACGACATCCTGGCCTGGACCCAGGAGTGGTACATCCGTGAGGAGACCCTGGCGGCGGCGAACGCCGCGGTCGTCAACTACCACTACCGCCTGCCGCTGACCCAGGCGTTCGGCGGCGGCACGCTGTCCTCCTCGGACGGGCAGCGGTTCCCGGTCAAGGGCAAGTCGACGACCGCGCGGGCGATGAAGAAGTACTTCGCCGGTCAAGGCCTTTCCACGTACACGCACGTCTCGGACCAGCACACCACGTTCGGCACGAAGGTGATCGTGGTGACCCGCCGGGAGGCGCACTATGTGCTGGACGAGATCATGGGAAACAAGACCGACCTGCCGGTCACCGAGCACGCGACCGACACGCACGGCGTGACCCTGGTCAACTTCGCACTGTTCGACCTGGTGGGCATGCAGCTCTCGCCGCGGATCCGGGACCTGGGAAAGATCACCTTGTACCGGGTGGATCCGCAGCGGGACGTCAACGCCGCCTGGCCGGTGGCGGGCCCCCTGCTCACCCAGAAGATCAACGTGAGGCTGATCGAGGAGAACTGGGACGACCTGCTCCGCCTGGCCGCCTCGATCAAGTTCGGGCATGCCACCGCGTCGCTGATCGTCGGCAAGCTGTCCGCCTCCTCCCGGCAGAACACTTTGGCGGCTGCGCTGAAGGAGTACGGGGTGCTTCGCCGTACGGTCTACGCCGCCCGTTATCTGGCGGATGAGACCTACCGCAGGAAGATCGCCCGGCAGCTCAACAAGGGCGAGTCGCTGCACTCGCTGCGCCGCAGCCTGCTCTACGCGCACGAGGGCGCGATCCGCCACCGTCACCTTGCCGCGCAGACCGAGCAGGCGTGGTGCCTGACGCTGCTGACCAACTCGGTGGTGACCTGGACAACGGAGTACTACGGCCTGGCCATCGCGCAGATGCGCGCCGAGGGCCGCGCGGTCGACGACGAGCTCCTGGCACACATCTCCCCGGCCCACAGCGAGAACGTGAACTTCTTCGGCACGATCAACGTCGAGGTCGACACCGAGCTCGCCAAGCTCGACCCGGCCGGCTACCGGCCGCTGCGGGCCCGACGCCCGCAGCGGCCCTGATGGCGATGTCACAGTCCCGCTTCGGGGACGTCCGGTCTGTGTAGACGGGGGTCAGGGACCGGGTGCTGCTGTCATCGTGATGAGGGACAGAGACGGTCGTTCGGGGAGGGGCGGGTATGGAACGGTTCGGCAGGTGGGCGGTGGCGGGCCTGGTGACGGTCGCGGGCTTCGTGGCGCCCACATGGCTCTGCGGGGTTCTGGTACTGCCGTCGGTGCTGGAGGACCCCGCGACCCGCTGGGCGGTTGCCTCAGCACTCGGCACGGCCGTGGCGGCGCTGGCCGGCATGTGGGGGTACGGATTCGCCACACGAACCCCGGGCCCCGACACCCAGGCCTCGGGCGTGCGAGCGGTCGCCGTCGGCGGCAGCAACTCGGGCAGCATCTTCACCGGTGATACCGGAGCACCCGGCCAGTCCCCCGGTCAGGCTGGGGGCGGGAACCCGACGTCCCCGCCGACTCCCGCACCACCGGTCGCGGGCGGCACGGTGACCGCGGCCGGGGAACGCTCGATCGCCATCGGTGGCGACAGCACCGGCCCATTGTCCACCGGCGACCACCACGGCGGTGCACAGCCGTGAAGTGGCCCTTCCGGAAGCGCACTGAGGAACCTCGGCCACCTGAGCCCACCCAACCCCCGGCCAGGGCGGACGCGGGCGGGGAGCGGGCCATGGCTATCGGCGGCGACAACTACGGGACCGCCCTGACCGGGGACAACGCCACCGTGGTGGCGCTGCCGCCCGAGGCGTTGCGGCCCGCGGCCGAGGTGGACGCCTGGGCCGGACTGGATAACCTGCACAGCCGACCCCACCTGTTCGTCGGCCGCACCAGGGAGTTGGAGCGGCTCGATGCGGCGCTGGCAGCCCCGGGCGGGGCTGTGGTCCAGGCGGTGCACGGCTTGGGCGGGATCGGCAAGAGCACCCTGGCCGCCCACTGGGCCGCCACTCGCGCCCACGGCTGCACCCCGGTCCGGTGGATCAACGCCGACAGCGCAGCCGGCGTGCAGCAGGGCCTGGTCGACCTGGCCACCGCCCTGCAACCGGCCCTCGCCGCCGCCCTGCCGGCGGAGCAACTGGCCGAGCGCGCCCTGCAGTGGTTGGCCACTCACACCGGCTGGCTGCTGATCCTCGACAATGTCAACGACCCCGCCGACATCACGTCCCTGACCCAGGGCCCCGCCACCGGACGCCTCCTGATCACCAGCCGGCTCGCCACCACCTGGCACCACGCCACCACCGTGCTACGCCTGGACGTCCTGGACCCCGACGAATCGCTGGACCTGCTCACCCGCATCACCACCGCGGCCGGCCCCCGGAATCTGGACGGCGCCGCCGACCTCTGCGCCGAACTCGGCCACCTGCCCCTGGCCATCGAACAGGCCGCCGCCTACCTGGTCGAGAACCAGCTCACCACCCCCACCCCCCGCGCCTTCCTCGACCTCCTCGCCCACTACCCTGCGGACATGTACCGCGACGGCGCCGTCGGCACCCCGACCGAACGCACCATCGCCCGCATCTGGCACCTCACCCTGGACCGCATCACCACCCTCCACCCCCCAGCAGGCGCCCTGCTGCGCACCCTGGCCTGGTACGCCCCCGACCACATCCCCGCCAGCCTGCTGGACGGCCTCGCCGACCCGCCTGCCCGGAACAAGGCGATCGGCCTGCTCACCGCCTACAGCCTGATCACCCCAGACCCCGGCACCGGAACCCTGGCTGTCCACCGGCTCGTCCAGGCTCTCGCCCGCACCCCCGACCCCGACGACCCCCACCGCACCCCCCACCACATCGACCAGGCCCGCGACCGCGCCACCACACACCTGCACGCCGCCTTGCCCGACACCTGGAACGACCCCGCCACCTGGCCCACCTGGCGGACCCTGCTCCCCCACATCGACGCCCTCGCCGACCACACCGTTGAGGACACCGACACCACCGCCCGCATCCTCAATGAAGCCGGGCTCTTCCTCTACGACCAGGGCCTGCCCGCGAGAGCGATCAAACATCTCCAACGGGCCCTGGCCGACCTCACGCGGGTGCTGGGCGCCGATCACCCCCAGACCCTGACCTCCCGCAACAACCTCGCCGGCGCCTACGAGTCGGCGGGGGACTTGGGCCGGGCCATCCCCCTGCACGAGCAGACCCTCACGGACAGCACGCAGGTGCTGGGCCCAGATCACCCCCAGACCCTGACCTCCCGCAACAACCTCGCCGGCGCCTACCGGTCGGCGGGGGACCTGGGCCGGGCCATCCCCCTGTACGAGCAGACCCTCACGGACAGCACGCGGGTGCTGGGCAAGGACCACCCCGACACCCTGGCCTCCCGCAACAACCTCGCCAGCGCCTACTGGTCAGCGGGGGACCTGGGCCGGGCCATCCCCCTGTACGAGCAGACCCTGGTCGACCGCACGCGGGTGCTGGGCGCCGATCACCCCGACACCCTGACCTCCCGCAACAACCTCGCCAGCGCCTACGAGTCGGCGGGGGACTTGGGCCGGGCCATCCCCCTGCACGAGCAGACCCTCACGGACAGCACGCAGGTGCTGGGCCCAGATCACCCCCAGACCCTGACCTCCCGCAACAACCTCGCCGGCGCCTACGAGTCGGCGGGGGACCTGGGCCGGGCCATCCCCCTGTACGAGCAGACCCTCACGGACAGCACGCGGGTGCTGGGCAAGGACCACCCCCAGACCCTGACCTTCCGCAACGATCTCGCCGGCGCCTACGAGTCGGCGGGGGACCTGGGCCGGGCCATCCCCCTGTACGAGCAGACCCTGGTCGACCGCACGCGGGTGCTGGGCGCCGATCACCCCGACACCCTGACCTCCCGCAACAACCTCGCCTACGCCTACCGGTCGGCGGGGGACTTGGGCCGGGCCATCCCCCTGCACGAGCAGACCCTCACGGACAGCACGCAGGTGCTGGGCCCAGATCACCCCCAGACCCTGACCTCCCGCAACAACCTCGCTGTCGCCTACGAGTCGGCGGGGGACCTGGGCCGGGCCATCCCCCTGTACGAGCAGACCCTGGTCGACCGCACGCGGGTGCTGGGCGCCGATCACCCCGACACCCTGACCTCCCGCAACAACCTCGCCAGCGCCTACCGGTCGGCGGGGGACCTGGGCCGGGCCATCCCCCTGCACGAGCAGACCCTTACGGACAGCACGCGGGTGCTGGGCAAGGACCACCCATTGACGGTGGCCGTACGTGGCAACCTCGCCGGTGCCATTGCCGCACGGGACGGAGAGGGTGAGTCCACGCAGCCATGACACGTGTGTCACAAGCATGGATCTGACACAGCTATCCGGCCGCCACCCGGTGATCACGTTCCCGCAGGTCGGCCTGTCTCAAAAGCTGGTGTCACAACGATGTGTCAGAAGCCACGTCACGGCGTCAACTTATGGGACGCTGGCGCGCATGGATCTCGCCTACGCCCGCGTCAGCACCACCGCACAAGACCTCGCCCGGCAGATCGACGCGCTTCGCGCCGCCGGAGTCGCCGAAGAGCACATCTATGTCGACAAGCGCACCGGCGCGAACATGGACCGCGAGGGCCTCACGGCCCTGCTCGGCTTCGCGCGGCCCGGCGACCGAATCAACCTGCTGACGCTGGACCGGCTCGGCCGGAACATGCGCGAGACGCTGAACCTGGTCCACGACCTCACTGAGCGCGGCATCTTTCTGCGCACCCTCGGCGACAAGCTCGCCGTTGACACCAGCGACCCGGGCCCCGGAACGGACATGGCCATCGCACTGCTGGCTATGTTCGCCCAGATGGAGCGGATCTACATGCTGGAGCGCGCCGCTGGCGCCCGCGCGTCCAAGGAAGCCCGCGGACTGCCGACCGGGCGACCAGCAAAGCTGAACCCGACAACCCGAGCCGGAGCCGCCCAGCGGATCAAGGACGGCGCCATCCCCGAGCAGGTCGCCGCCGAACTCGGCATCAGCCGCTCCACGCTGTACCGGGAACTACGCAGGTACCGCGAGAGTGCTGTCGTTCAAGAGGGCACGTCGGAAAGCTGACCGGCGCTTCAAGCCACGTCTCCGCTGGTCAGCCATATCCGTTGTTTTCGCGGCGAGTACTACGGGGACCCCATTAGGAATCGGCGGGGCAGAACTGCTCGAGGAGGAGCGGGGTGCCGAGGGCGAGGGTGACCAGGCGGCGGTGGGCGGCTTCGAGGGTGCGGCGGGCGGCGGGGAGGCCGGCGGGGAGCGCGCGGCGGCCGCTCCGGGGGCGGCCGGGGGTGGTGGTGACCCAGAGCTGATGGACGTCGCCGCCCTGGAGGGTTTTGCGGTGGCCTGCGGTGAGGGCGTGGTGGGTGTCGTGCCAGCGGGTGAGGGTGTGTCGGCTGACGGTGTCGAGGGGGTACCAGGTGCCGGCGGTGCGTACGCGGGGGAGGGGGCGGTCGAGCTGGAGGTCGTCGAGGGTCATGGGGTGAAGGTGGCCGAGGCCGTGGCCGGTGGTGACGGCGAGGGCGATGAGGGCGGTGGTGCGTTCCCAGGTGGAGGTGAGGATGCCGTCGGGCTGGTGGGCGGTGAGCAGCTTGAGGGTGCGGTGGGCCTCGGTGGGGGTCAGGCGGGGGGCGAACTCCGGCTTGGGGACGGTGAGGGCGAGGGGGTGTCCGGCGTGGGCGGAGAAGGTGTTGAGGGTGCTGGTGCGGGCCGCCATGGAGTTGGCGGAGGCGGGGGCGGCGGGGCCGCGCAGGCTGTTGCGCCGGCGGGTCGCACCGCGGGCGGCGGCGGTGAGCCAGGCTTCGGCGTGGGCTTGGTCGAGGAGGTCGGTGAGCGTGAGGGCGACTTCGGGGCAGCCGCGGGCGGTGGCGAGGTAGGCGGCGTACTCCTGGAGGTAGGTGCGCCGCAGGGCGCGGGTGGCTTCGCCCGGGACGGAGGCGAGGAAGGCTGCGACGACGGCGCGGGCGGAATGCCCGGAGGGACGCGGTGCCGGCATGCGGTCCATCAGGAACCTCCCAGGTTCGAAACCGTCCCGTCAGAATAAGAGCAAGAAGCCGTAGGGTTCCATCCCCCTGTCACAGCTGGCCTTCGTTTCGGTTCGTGTCGAGTCGAATTGCTCCGTGCAGTTCCGAACCGAACATGACGCACCACCGGGCCTCCGGGGTGTGGGCACGGACCCGAGGATACGGGATTGAGCGGTGATGGCCTCTTGCTCTTATTTTTCAGGTGTTGGATAACGTCGGCTCGATTCTGGTGTCCCGCTCCTGTCCGTTGTCACCGAAGTCAGTCGCTTTGCCGCCTCCCCATCCTGAAGCCGCCCTTCGACACCATGGCCACACGGGCTCTCATCGCGCCGACGACAACGACCAGTCCCATCCGTCCACGCGCGGACCGGACTGTTCACCGACGACCCCTACACCCACAGCTCGGTCAGCAAGAGCCTGCTCACGCTGTTCGGTGCAGAGCACTCGCTCGGAGGAATCCCCGGGTACGAGGTCGCCGAGACGACGGACGGGAGTCCCGCACACGTCGCCCTGACGCAGCAGCTCACCAGGGCCTTCCTACGCAGCGCCCTCCAACCCGAGGACGGATGCTGCTCCCGCCCTCTCCGGCGTTCCCCGGCTCGGACTGCCTCCCAGCTTCACCGGCCAGCTGCGACTGACCAGCGGCGAGGTCCTTTCACCCCCGCTCGATTCCAAGCGCCTCGTGGCGCACGAAGGGTTTCCAGTAGTCCGAGGTCGCCTCGATCACCACCAGGGTGACCCCGGCGGTTCGCAGGTGATCGAGCAGGGCCAGGACCGCGTTCGTCGTCGAACCCCAGGTCGTGGTCTCGGTGGTGAACGATCCCCGCCGTTTCGTACTGGGGGTCCGGACGCACACCTTGGCGTCCTTCTTGCTGATGTCCAGGCCGGCGCACCGTTCGTGTAGTACGTCCACGCTCCCGCTCCCTCCCCATCGGTATGCCGTTCCGGGAGGGCCAGGGTGAATCAGGAATTCTGACGCACGTGCTCACAGCAACACTCCACGGTTCCCGTGGACGGCCCCCAGCACCACGCTGACCTGCGAGCTCACAGGCATCACAGAGGCATCGGTTTCGGCCGGAACGAACCCCACCAGCATCCCGGACCAGCACCAGGCCCCGTCAGAGCGGACAGAAGCACCCCCAGCGCGCGCCACGGGATTTTCCACGCCCCCGGCGCGCACCGAAGGTGCGCTGGATCGCTGACCTGCTGATTGCGCTGGGTTCGGAGCGGTATGCCGCCGAACCTGACGTCACCTCGACATCACAGTGGAGTATTACGACGCCTGTGGCAGCGACCGGCAGGTATCCGGGAGGGCGGGCTGCCACCCGGACCAGTGAGCCCAGACGCCTCCGGCGGCCGCGTCGGCGGGAAGCCGCGACGAGGCCGGGGAGCTACCCGCAGTCGCCGAGGACGATCCCCGACCCTGCCACCGAGTACACGGCGTACAGCTGGATGAGTTCCATCGGGATGGTCAGGGCGTTGAACCACACGCCCACATAGGCGATCAGCCCCGGCCACGTCTCCCCGAGCCGGATGCCGTACCGCCCGCGGATCCGCTTGGCGAGCAGTACGCACACGACCACTGCCGTCACGCCGAGGATCAGCCCGGTCCACGCGGCGACGTACTCCGTCGTCGGGAAGGGCATGTGCCGGCACACTTCCCGCTGCCGCTCGGCCCACCCGCTCTCGATGTCCTCCGTGTGCAGGGAACCGGCCACACCGCCCACGGTCATGAGCGGCACCAGCAGTGCCGCGATCACCGTGCCGGGCGTGACGGCACGCTTCCGTGCGGTGCTGTCGGTCGTGGCGGGGGAGGGTGACGTAGCCATCAGTACCAATCGGGTTGCGGCCGGACGATGCGGATGCGCTGCTCGCCCCAGTTCTTGTTGGCGATGTGTTCCCGGCTGTCCAGGCTCACGTTCTGGAACGAGTTGGTGTGCTGGGTCAGCTTTATGTCGCCGTCAGGGGTCACTGAGGTGACGACGGCGGCGTGGTGGGTCTCGCCCTGGGCCGTCTCGGCGCCGGGAGCCACCTGCTCGTAGAAGATGACGTCACCGGGGCGTGCCTCCGACCTCGCAACCTCCTTGCCGGCGTTGTGCAGCAGGAAGTTCTGCAGGCCTTCCGCCCGCGCCCATGACTCGGAGGTATATGCGTGCTGGTCGAACAAGTCCCATCCGATGCCGCTCTGACGGCCCCAGGTGTTGTCGCCCATCAGCCCGGTCCACGAATCGACCTTCTTCTTCATGCCGCCGGCTTCCAGGCTCGACGACACGAAGTTGGTGCAGTTGCCGAGAGATTTGTAGTCCAGGTCGTCCTTCTTGTCCCAGTGATCCAGTGCGTACCGCACCATCTCGACCCGGTCGATCTTCCCGTCGGGTCCCCGCAGCTCGCGCCCGACCTCGGGAGGCAGGCCCTTGAGGTCGGCGATGGTCACCGGGTCGGCCCGCATGAGGTCCTTCTGCTGCTGCGGTGTCAGGCCGTCCCACCAGGCGCGAACGAGGTGCGGGTCCTTCCCGACCGGAATGTCGGCCCTGAGTATCTCGAATTCGACGTGGGAGGCCTCGACCAGGATCTCGTTGTGTGCCTGTGAGGGGTTGGCGACGTTGATGGTCGCCGCTAGTTTGTCCAGTTCGACGGAGGCCTTCGAATCCGCCTGTGAGGCCTCGCGCAGCGCCTCCTCTATCAGCCCGTTGACCTCGGATATGCTGCCCAATTCCTTGGTGTAGGCGTCGCGGACGCTCTGCGGGACGTTCGGTCCGGTGGGTGCAGCGCCCGTGTACGCGCCCACGGCGCGGCTGTCCTGGATCCGGAGCCCGCGCTCGCCCGCCAGTTCGACCGCGTGGAACAGGGTGCGCTGGGCGTACCCCATGGAGTGGGCGAGTGCGTCGAGCACCATGGCGACGCCCTTCATGATGTCGCCGCCCGCTTCCAGGCGGTCGGCGAGGTCCTCCAGGCGCTTGCCGGCCGTCTTGCCGGTCGCGTCGGCCCAGTGGTCGTCGAGCGGCTTCTTGCCCTGTGCGCGGATGTCCTCGGCGGCGGAAGAGGAGCGCCGGGCAAGGTCGACCCAGTCGTCCGCGGCCTTCTGCCACTGGTCCACGCGGCAGCCGTACAGGTCGTGATAGGCGACCATGGGTCAGTTTCTCCCGAAGTCGGCGAGGCCGTGCTGGAGCCTGTTGAAGGCGTCCTTCGCCTGGGCGTCCGTGGTGTCATAGGCGTTGGCCGTGGTGTGGAGGTTGTCGGCCATGGTGTTCATCTGCTTGCCCAGGTCGACCATGTGGTCCTCCCAGGCGGTCGCGCACCGCTTCAGCGCTGCGGCGGAGGCCCAGCCGTGGTGGCCGCCGGCTGCCGTGTCACTCGAATCGAGGGACCGGCGAAGGTTCTCCAGTGCCGCTTCGGCGGCCGAGCGGGCTCCTCCCGCGCCTTGCCGTACGTAGTGCGTCTTGATGTCTGTGTCCACGTAATCCCCCATAAATTGCTGGGAACAGCCTAGCTTTGATCTTGAGTGAAAATCTGACAGCGAGCACGGCCGCCAGCGCGGCGGCGGCCGGTTGGCGTCGCTGTCGCGCCTGTCCAGTTGCTCTCCAGCCTCGGTGACCCAACTCTCGTATAGCTACGGCGAGCGGACATGTAG
>NZ_JAGGOZ010000143.1 GCF_018614075.1 Streptomyces sp. ISL-94
GGGAGATGGGGTTCGATCAGAGCCCACTGCTCGTCGGTGAGATCGCCTCGCGCCATGACTGATGGCCTATCAAGACCAAGACCCTGCGCGCAGGCGATCCACCAAACTCATGATCTGGACTCCAGACAGGACCTAGGAGAGTCATGAGCACCGCACTGAAGTGGTTCAAGTCCAGCTACAGCGGTAGCGAAGGCGGCAACTGCCTGGAAATGGCGGTCGCCTGGCGGAAGTCCTCCTACAGCGGCAGCGAAGGCGGCGACTGCGTCGAGATGGCCGCCTGCCCCGCCGACGGGGTCCACGTCCGGGACTCCAAGGTCGAGGGCGGCCCGCACCTCACCCTGGCCCCCGCCGCCTGGACCGGCCTCACCCGGTGGGTCCGTTCCTGAGCTTCCAGCGCCACAGGCCCTCCACCCGGGGGTCGTCCTCGAACTCCGGGCCGAGCGGCCCCACCCGCGCGTACGCCTCCGGGGCGCGCGGATCGTCTCGCAGGGCCAGCCCGAAGGCGGCCTCCAGGCGCAGCGGCTGTTCCTCCGCGTCCAGGAGCGCGACCAGCATGGCCGTGCCGGCCCGCGTACGGTCCCGGGACGTGGCCAGCGATCGGGCGGCCGCGTGCCGTACGGCCGTCTCGGGGTCGCCCAGCAGGTCGGCGATGACGGCCCGGGTGGCGGCGGTCGTCTGCCCGGTGCCGAGCATGTCGGCCGCGGCGGTCCTCACCCGCGCCTCCGGGTCCCCCGCCAGGACGTGCAGGGCCGTACGGGCCCGGGGCGACAGTGGTTCGCCGAGCAGGCCGAGACAGTAGGGAACGGCCGCCCGCACCCGGGGGTCCGGATGCGCGGCGAGCGAGAGGCCGGCGGCCTCGCCCTCCACGTGCGGGTCTCCGGCGAAGGCACCCAGGAGCGTGACGAGGACACCGACGTCGCTCTCCTCGGCCACCCAGGCATGGAGCTCGCGGCGTTCCCCCTCGTACGAGTCGGCCCCGACGTTCACGCACCAGTCACGCACCGCCACGTAGTCCGCCGCGAAGAGGCGGTGCGTCGGCGACGGGTGCCGGCGCAGGGCCACCACGGCCCGCCAGGTCCCCGTCTCACCGGTACGCCTGCCAAGGCAGTGGCGGGACTCGGCCCAGTCCACATGGGTCACCTCCGGGTGCCGGACGGCTCGGGCCACCAGCTCCTCCACCGGGGTCCGCACGCCGAACACCCGCTCCAGCAGAGTCAGGACCGCCCCGTAGCCGTCCCGTACGGTCAGCCCGCCGAGGGTGACCTCCTCGACGTCGGCGAAGTCCTCCTCGACCACGCGCCTGCGCGCCGGTCCCCGCTCCCCCGTCAGCCGGCGCAGCTCCGCCTCCGCGCCCGCCGCGTACCACCGCCGGGCCGCGTCCAGCAGCCGCGCCCGATCCGCCTCCGGCAGCCGGGCCCCGGGGTCCTCGCCGAGCACCGCCGACACCACCGCCGGGGAGCCGCCCTCGACGGCCCGCAGCAGCGGGGTCGTCCCGTCCGGCAGGGTCCGTTCCGGGTCGGCGCCGCCCTCCACCAGGGCCGCGGCCGCCTCGAAGTCGCACGCCGCCACCGCCGCGCACAGCACCGGCAGCCCGTCCTCGCCCGCCGTGTCCGGGTCCGCGCCCGCCGCCAGCAGCTCGCGCACCCGCTCGGCGTCGGCCGCCCGTACCGCTTCCTCCAGGTCGTCCATGGCCGCGAACATGCCACAGGGCCCGGGTGCACACCGCACCCGGGCCCTGCTCAGTACCGGTCCGCCGTCAGGTCGTACGACGACGCCGCGCCCCCGGCCGCCGCTCGCTCGGGCGGAACACCGACTCGCCGGCCTCCTTGGCCGCCTCGCGGCGCGCCGCGCCGTACTCGGCCAGGGCCTCCGCCAGCTTGCTCACGCTCGGCTCCGGCGAGAGGACGTCGACCCGCAGGCCGTGCTCCTCCGCCGTCTTGGCCGTCGCCGGTCCGATGCACGCGATCACGGTCACGTTGTGCGGCTTGCCGGCGATGCCGACCAGGTTCCGCACCGTGCTGCTCGACGTGAAGAGAACGGCGTCGAAGCCGCCGCCCTTGATCGCCTCACGCGTGTCCGCCGGCGGCGGCGACGCGCGCACCGTCCGGTAGGCGGTGACGTCGTCGACCTCCCACCCGAGCTCGATCAGCCCGGCGACCAGCGTCTCGGTCGCGATGTCGGCCCGCGGCAGGAAGACGCGGTCGATCGGGTCGAAGACCGGGTCGTACGGCGGCCAGTCCTCCAGCAGCCCGGCCGCGGACTGCTCACCGCTCGGCACCAGGTCCGGCTTGACACCGAATTCCACCAGCGCGGCCGCGGTCTGCTCGCCGACCGCGGCGACCTTGATGCCCGCGAAGGCCCGCGCGTCGAGCCCGTACTCCTCGAACTTCTCGCGCACCGCCTTCACGGCGTTGACCGAGGTGAAGGCGATCCACTCGTAGCGGCCCGTCACCAGGCCCTTCACGGCCCGCTCCATCTGCTGCGGGGTCCGCGGCGGCTCCACGGCGATGGTCGGCACCTCGTGCGGCACCGCGCCGTACGAACGCAGCTGGTCGGAGAGCGAGGCGGCCTGCTCCTTGGTGCGCGGCACGAGAACCCGCCAGCCGAACAGCGGCTTCGACTCGAACCAGGCCATGTCCTCGCGCCGCGCGGCGGCGCAGTGCTCACCGACCACGGCTATGACCGGCCGGGCGCCCTCGGGCGACGGCAGCACCTTGCCCTGCTTGAACACCTGGGCGATCGTCCCCAGCGTCGCGGACCAGGTCCGCTGCCGCGTGGTCGTACCGGCGACGGTCACCGTCAGCGGGGTGTCGGGCTTGCGCCCGGCGCCCACCAGTTCGGCGGCCGCGGCCGACACCGTCTCCAGCGTCGCGGAGACGACGAGGATCCCGTCGCTGGCACCCACCTCGCTCCAGCAGCGCGCCGAGGCGTTGCGGGCGTCGACGAACCGGACGTCCGCGCCCTGCTCGCCCCGCAGCGGCACACCTGCGTACGCGGGGACGCCGACGGCGGTCGCGACACCCGGCACCACCTCGAAGGGGATCCCCCCGGTGGCGCAGGCCAACATCTCCTGGGCCGCGTTCCCGTCGAGCCCGGGGTCACCGGTGACGGCACGCACGACCCGCCTGCCGGAGCGCGCGGCCTCCATGACAAGATTGGCCGCGTCCCGGATTACCGGTACCCCGGCGGCTGCTGACACTTCGTCAGCGATCGTCAGCTGCGGCGTGTCCACACCCGCCCGGGCATGCGTGCGTACGACGTCAAGCACGTCGGGCTCCGCGATCAGTACGTCCGCGGCCGCGAGCGCCTCGACGGCGCGCAGCGTCAGCAGACCCGGGTCGCCGGGGCCGGCACCGAGGAAGGTGACGTGTCCGTGGGCGGCGAAGGCCGGAAAAGCGGAGGTGGTCGGACTTGAGGGGTTCAAAGCGATCGCTCCCCCATCAGACCGGCCGCGCCCTTGGCCAGCATCTCGTCCGCGAGTTCGCGGCCGAGCGCCATGGCCTCGTCGTACGACTGGGGCACGGGACCGGTGGTGGACAGCTGCACCAGCGTCGAGCCGTCGAGGGTTCCGACGACGCCGCGCAGGCGCATTTCATTGACAATCTGCCCGTCGGCATGGGGGTCCCCCCGCTCGAGCGGAGCCGAGAGTGGGGGAAGGTCGGCGAACGCGCCCACGGGTGCGCTGCAGCCGGCCTCCAGGGCGGCGAGCAGGGAACGCTCGGCGGTCACGGCGGCCCGCGTGTGCGGGTCGTCGAGCTCGCCGAGCGCGGCGATGAGCTCCGCGTCGGACGCGAGGCACTCCACGGCCAGGGCCCCCTGACCGGGAGCCGGCAGGACGTGGTCGACCGACAGCAGCTCGGTCGCTTCATCACTGCGCCCGATCCGGTTCAGCCCTGCGGCGGCCAGCACAACGGCATCCAGCTCGCCGTCGCGCACGAACCCGATGCGGGTGTCGACGTTCCCCCGGATCGGCACGGTCTCGATCCGCTTGCCGAGGGACCGGGCGTAGTGGTTCAGCTGGGCCATCCGCCGCGGCGAGCCGGTACCGACCCGCGCCCCGTCGGGCAGCTGCTCGAAGGTCAGCCCGTCCCGCGCCACGAGCGCGTCCCGGGCGTCCTCGCGCCGCGGCATGGCCGCGATCACGAGGTCGTCGGGCCGCGCGGTCGGCAGGTCCTTCAGCGAGTGCACGGCGAAGTCGACCTCGCCGCGCAGCAGCGCCTCCCGCAGGGCCGTGACGAAGACGCCCGTCCCGCCGATCTGCGCGAGGTGCTCCCGCGACACGTCGCCGAAGGTCGTGATCTCCACGAGCTCCACGGGACGCCCGGTGATCGCCCGTACGGCCTCGGCGACATGGCCCGACTGGGACATGGCCAGCTTGCTTCGCCGCGTGCCGAGCCGGAGGGGCTGGTCGAGACGTGGGTTCATGATGCCCGTCCTGGATCGTCGTTCTTGTCGGCCTGACTGACGGAGGCCACCGTCTGCGGGTCGAGATCGAAAAGTTCGCGCAGCGCCTCGGCGTACCCGGCGCCGCCGGGCTCGCTCGCGAGCTGCTTCACGCGCACGGTCGGCGCGTGGAGGAGTTTGTCGACGACGCGGCGCACGGTCTGGGTGACCTCGGCCCGCTGCCGTTCGTCGAGCTCGGGTACCCGCCCGTCGAGCCGGGCCACTTCCATGGCCACGACCTCGGCCGCCATCGCGCGCAGGGCGACGACGGTGGGCGTGATGTGCGCGGCCCGCTGCGCCGCCCCGAACGCGGCCACCTCTTCGGTGACGATCGCGCGCACGGCATGCACATCGGCGGCCATCGGCGCGTCGGCGGAAGCCTCGGCGAGGCTCTCGATGTCGACCAGCCGCACTCCGGGGATCCGGTGCACGGCGGCGTCGATGTCCCGGGGCATGGCCAGATCGAGCAGCGCCAGCCGCGCGACCCCGTCGACCTGGTTCCGGACCGCCTTACGGGGCTGCCGCTGCGCGGCGGCCTCCCCCTGGTCGGCCCAGGTCCCGTGCAGTTCAAGCGAGTTGGCGTCAACCCCGGTCAGTGCGGCCCGCCCGTCGCCTGCCGGCAGGTCGACCGGACACCCATCACCCTCCGGCGCGGCGGCAATGGTCCGCACAGCCCCGGCATCGGCCAGCCGGCCACCCGCCTGGGCGGCAGCCACCAGCCGGGCCACGACCGCGGGGTCCGGCCCATCGACTCGCCCTTGTCCCGTGGCGACAGCCAAATCTCCGGCGGGGGCAAAATCCAGCCCCGCCGGCGCTTGAGGCGCGGAGTCCGGGGCAGAGCCCCCACCCAGCCCCTCCGGCGTTTGCGGCGCGGAGTCCGGGGCAGAGCCCCCACCCAGCCCCGCCGGCGTTTGAGGCGCGGGGCCCGGGGCGGAGCCCCGATCGGTAACCCGCACCGAACCGGCGGCATCAGCCACATCCAGCCCCGCCTGCGCGAGCCCATCGGCGGAGCCCTGGGACACGGCGGCGAGCACGTCATCGGCGGACAGCACAAGGCCCGTGGCACCGGTGCAGGACACGACGACATCGACTCGTGTCAGCTCATCGGCGACGGCACTCATCGCAATGGCCCGCGCAGCGACCCCAGTGCCTGAGGCAACCAGAATCTCCGCAAGGCGTTCCGCCCGCTCGGCGGTCCGGTTCGCCACGACGATCTCGGCGACCCCCACCCGCGCCAGCGTGGCGGCCGCCAGCGAGGACATCGACCCGGCGCCGATCACCAGCGCCCGCTTACCGGCGGCCCAGTCCGCCACCGGCACCCGCACGGCCAGCTGCTCCAGCCCGAAGGTCACCAGCGACTGCCCCGCCCGGTCGATCCCGGTCTCGGAGTGAGCCCGCTTGCCGACCCGCAGCGCCTGCTGGAACAGGTCGTTGATCAGCCGCCCGGCGGTGTGCAGTTCCTGCCCCAGCGCCAGCGCGTCCTTGATCTGGCCGAGGATCTGCCCCTCGCCCACGACCATCGAGTCCAGCCCGCACGCCACCGAGAAGAGGTGGTGCACCGCCCGGTCCTCGTAGTGCACGTACAGGTACGGAGTGAGCTCCTCCAGCGCGACACCGCTGTGCTGCGCCAGCAGGGTGGACAGCTCCGCGACACCGGCGTGGAACTTGTCCACGTCCGCGTACAGCTCGATCCGGTTGCACGTGGCGAGCACCGACGCCTCGACCGCCGGCTCGGCGGCCAGCGTGTCGTGCAGCAGCTTCACCTTGGCGTCGGCCGACAGCGAGGCACGCTCCAGCACGCTGACGGGCGCACTGCGGTGGCTCAGCCCAACGACGAGCAGACTCATGCCGGCATCACCGCCGGCACGTCGCCCTCGGGGTTGCCCTTGCGCGCTTCGGCGGCCGCGCGCCCGGCCGGCGGCACCACGGCCGCGGCGGGGGCGGCGCCGCCCACGGAGGAACCGCCCGCGGCAGCGACGGCGGCGGCTTCCTCGCCGGCCTTGCGCTGCTCGTGGAAGGCGAGGATCTGGAGCTCGATCGAGAGGTCGACCTTCCGCACGTCCACGCCCTCGGGCACGGACAGCACGGTCGGGGCGAAGTTCAGGATGGAGGTGACACCGGCGGCGATCAGCCGCTCGCTGACCTGCTGCGCGGCTCCGGCCGGCGTCGCGATGACGCCGATCGAGACACCGTTCTCCTCGATGATCTTCTCGAGGTCGTCGGTGTGCTGCACGGGCATTCCGGCCACGGGCTTGCCGGCCATCGCCGGGTCGGCGTCGATCAGCGCGGCCACGCGGAAACCGCGCGACGCGAAACCGCCGTAGTTGGCGAGCGCGGCGCCGAGGTTGCCGATGCCGACGATGACGACCGGCCAGTCCTGGGTCAGCCCGAGCTCGCGGGAGATCTGGTAGACGAGGTACTCGACGTCGTAGCCGACCCCGCGCGTCCCGTAGGAACCGAGGTAGGAGAAGTCCTTGCGCAGCTTCGCCGAGTTGACTCCGGCGGCGGCCGCGAGTTCCTCGGAGGACACCGTGGGGACCGATCGCTCGGAAAGCGCGGTGAGTGCGCGCAGGTACAGCGGAAGCCGGGCGACAGTGGCCTCGGGAATACCTCGGCTGCGGGTCGCCGGTCGGTGAGTTCGGCCAGTTGCCACGATGCTCCTGCGGGATGAGCGGGGCTGCAGGCGGTCACTTGTCCCAGGACCGCCCCGTCGACAGCAGGCTATGCCTTTGTGAACGCGTGCACAAAGATTGTGTCCGGTTTGTCCGAGCAAAGTGACCGGGGTCACGCAACTGGGGCGGGTGAGGGTGGACCCAGCGGCACGCCGAACCCGTTCAAATCCCGAAGGGGGCAAAACCGTACACACTCCTCACGGATACGCCCCCGAGACCCCACAAATCGCCCATGATGGTAACCGCGGAGCAGGTCAGCTCTCCAACGCCCGCCGCAGCCGGTCCGGGTTCACCCTCCAGAAGGTGTGCTGTTCGCCGTCCACCAGCACGACCGGAATCTGTTCCCAGTACAGCCGGTACAGCTCCTCGTCCTGAGAGATGTCCTTCTTCTCCCACTGCGCACCGGTCTCCGCGCAGACCTTCTCGACCACCTCCTGTGCGTCGTCACAGAGGTGGCACCCCGGCTTCCCGACGAGCGTCACCATCCGGTCCTCCGGACGCTTCTTTTCCTTGCGGCGCAACAAAGGGCTCATGCGCCCATTCTCCCGCTCCCCGCCGTAACAGCCGCGCCCCGAAGAGTTCACGCCGTCGCATCCCACCGGTTCGGGAACTCCCGAACACAGTGGCTATGCTCGCGTCATGGCCGCTCTGGGATGGCTCACCCCCCGTAGGCGCTCCGCCACCGCGCGGAGCGTGCTGGCAGGCGAGGCCTCGGCCGAGGCCGCCCGCAAGACCGCGCTGGCCGAAACCGCGGAGGCCGCGCCCGCGGAACCGCGAGAGGCGGAAGCGGAAGCGCCGCAAGCGGCGCCGGCAGCAGTGGATGAAGAAGCGGCCGAGCCCGACTTCCCGGTCGCCGGCGACGACCTCGCCGCCGCATTCTTCGACCTCGACAACACCGTCATGCAGGGCGCCGCGATCTTCCACTTCGGCCGCGGCCTCTACAAGCGCGAGTTCTTCCGCCGCCGCGAGCTCGCCCGCTTCGCCTGGCAGCAGGCGTGGTTCCGGCTCGCCGGGGTCGAGGACCCCGAGCACATGCAGGACGCCCGCGACAGCGCCCTGTCCATCGTCAAGGGCCACAAGGTCTCCGAACTGACGGCCATCGGCGAGGAGATCTACGACGAGTACATGGCCGAGCGGATCTGGCCGGGCACCCGCGCCCTGGCCCAGGCCCACCTCGACGCCGGCCAGAAGGTGTGGCTGGTCACCGCGGCCCCCGTCGAAACGGCCACGATCATCGCCCGCCGGCTCGGCCTGACCGGGGCGCTGGGCACCGTCGCCGAATCCGTCGACGGGGTCTACACCGGCCGCCTCGTCGGCGAACCGCTGCACGGCCCCGCCAAGGCGGAGGCGGTCCGCGCCCTGGCCGCGGCCGAGGGCCTGGACCTCGCGCACTGCGCCGCGTACAGCGATTCGCACAACGACATTCCGATGCTGTCGCTGGTCGGGCATCCGTACGCGATCAATCCCGACACAAAACTGCGCAAGCATGCCCGGGCCCACGACTGGCGGCTGCGCGACTATCGCACCGGCCGCAAGGCCGTGAAGGTCGGCGTCCCGGCGGCCGCCGGGGTCGGCGCGATCGCGGGCGGCGCAGCCGCGGCGATCGCCCTGCACCGCCGCCGCAGGTAGCCACGCCGGGCCCCTCTCCAGGCCCGCCGCCCGCCCCACCGCCCGCCCCGCCACCGGCCCGGTCCGCCCCGGCCTGTCCCCGGCCTGCCCACGGGCATTCGCTCACCTCTACCCGCGCCCGCCGCGCGGCACTCCGCCGTGCGCGACCCGGTCGCGGCTCCCCATGGAAGCGGCCATTCCGCACTCCCAAGTGATCAAGAATCGATCACCAACCGCGACTGAATATGCCCTCGACACGCAACAGAAGTGTCGGAACCGGTGATTTGTGCAACTGGGTGTAGTGCTGCCTGTACGAAGCGTTATTCTCCTCAAACGCATGCCACCGGTCATCTGTCGCCGCGATGGGTGAACGGTCCCGCACTGCACGTGATGGAAGCTCTGCCTCTGGGAGTCCCGTGTACCCACCTGTCGGGGTTGACGCCTCGGGCCTGGCTACGCTGCGCGCAACGGTCCTCGACCGCCTGCGCGGCTTCGTCCCCACCGCGTACGCCGTCCCCGCCTTCGCCGCCGCGGTCCCTGCCGGTCTCGGCCCGGCCGGCCCTTGCTATGCCCTGACGGACGGCGGAGCGACGGTGGGCAGACGAGCCCGTACGGCCGCGGGCTCGGCCGGAGCCGCCGGCACAAGCACCCAGGCCGCACCACGCCGCCCCACCGCGGACAGCGACCAGGCCCGCATGATGGACCTGGTCGAACGCGCGCAGGCCGGCGAGGCCGAGGCCTTCGGCCGCCTCTACGACCAGTACAGCGACACGGTCTACCGCTACATCTACTACCGCGTCGGCGGCAAGGCGACCGCGGAGGATCTCACCAGCGAGACCTTCCTGCGCGCGCTGCGCCGTATCTCCACCTTCACCTGGCAGGGCCGCGACTTCGGCGCCTGGCTGGTGACGATCGCCCGCAACCTGGTGGCGGACCACTTCAAGTCCAGCCGCTTCCGCCTCGAGGTCACGACCGGCGAGATGCTGGACGCGAACGAGGTGGAACGGTCCCCCGAGGACTCCGTCCTGGAGTCCCTCTCCAACGCGGCCCTGCTGGAGGCCGTACGGAAACTCAATCCGCAGCAGCAGGAGTGCGTGACCCTGCGCTTCCTGCAGGGCCTCTCGGTCGCGGAGACGGCCCGGGCGATGGGGAAGAACGAGGGCGCCATCAAGACGCTCCAGTACCGGGCGGTCCGCACCCTGGCCCGCCTCCTTCCCGAAGACGCCCGCTGAACACTCACACCCGGTGACCTCTCGATGACGCTGTGGTCAGATCATCCTTCGTCCGTAACCCAAGTGCCGCGACGCTCGTTGTGCGGAATGCAGGCTCCCTGTGGACACGCCTTGCCCGAAGCCGCTCACTCGAACGTGTGGATGTGCTCAAGGAAGGCAACCTTCCGGACACCTTGGGGAGTCGATCGTCATGATGAGAGGAGGTGCCGCCAGTGATCGCGAACGTGACTCCGCACCGGCGGGCGAACGCCTTCGCCCAGGCCCTGGAGGATCGGACCCCGTCCGACCTTTCGGAACCGGACCCGGCGGCCGAGCAGTCCGAGGCACCTGCCGAACCTGCCGACCACGACCGGTTGTTGGCCCTGGCGAGTGTGCTCGGCGAACGAATGCCGCGCCCGGTGCTGGACCCCGAGGTCAAAGTGGTGCAGCGAGCCCAGCTCGTTGCCGCCATGGAGGCCATGGTGCTGGAGGAAAGGGCGGGGGGCGGTGCCGCATCGGACCCTCTGGTGCCCGAACAGCGGACCGGCCGCGGCGCCCACCGGGCGACATCGCTCCGGAAAATGCGGCCCCGCTCCCGCTGGTCCAAGGGCATCGCAGCGGGCGGACTCACCGTGGGTGTGGCCGCCGGGGCCTTCAGCGGAGTGGCCGCTGCCAGCACCGACGCCCTGCCCGGTGACTCCCTCTACCCCGTCAAGCGGGGCATGGAGGACCTGAAGCTCGGGATGGCCGACGACGATTCGGACCGGGGCGAGCTCTTCCTCGACCAGGCCTCGAACCGCCTGTCGGAAGCCCGCAGGCTGATGGAGCGCGGCCGCGGCGGAAGCGTGCTGGACCACGAGGCCCTGGGCGAGATCCGCCGCGCACTGGCGGGCATGAAGCACGACGCGTCGGAGGGCCACCGGCTCCTCCAGGCAGCGTACGAACGGGACGGCTCGCTCGGCCCGATCCAGGCGCTGTCCGCGTTCTCCCGCTCGCACCGCGACACGTGGGGGCGGCTGCGGTCGAACCTTCCCCCGCAACTCACGGACGTGGGCGGAGAAGTCGAATCGGTGTTCCAGGCCATAGACGAAGACGTGGCGCCGCTCCAGGGCCTGCTCCCCAAGCCACCCGAGCAGACCCGCGGCTCCGGCTCGCCCGGCACCGCGGCCACACCGGGCACGCCCGGCGCCAAGCAGCAGTCGGCTCCCGCCTCCGGCACCCCGTCGGGCAGCCCCACGCCGTCCCCCTCGGGCAGCACCAGGCCCCCGGCCACCGGCGGGCTGATCGGCGGCGCCGGCGACCTCCTCAACCCGCCGACGGGCCAGTCCGCCCCGCCCTCCCCGGGCACCCCGGAGCAGCCCAAGCCGGACATCACCCTCCCGCCCCTCCTCCCCGGCCTCCTCCCAGGCCTGGGCATCAACGCGGAGGACGCGGAGTAGTACGGCTGTATGGCGAGGGGCGGGACTGCGCATGCGCAGTCCCGCCCCTCGCCATACAGCCACTCGCGGGTCAGAAGAACACGGACCTCCGCTGCACCAGCAGCTTGTAGAGCGTGTGCTGGATCTGCTCCCGCACCTGATCCGTCAGGTTGAACATCAGCATCGGATCGTCCGCCGCCTCGGCCGCGTACCCGTCCGTCGGGATCGGTTCACCGAACTGGATCGTCCACTTCGTGGGCAACGGCACCACTCCCAACGGCCCCAGCCAGGGGAACGTGGGCGTGATCGGAAAGTACGGAATCCCCAGCAGCCGCGCCAGCGTCTTCGCGTTGCCGACCATCGGGTAGATCTCCTCCGCCCCCACGATCGAGCACGGCACGATCGGCGTCCCCGCCCGCAGCGCCGTCGACACGAACCCGCCCCGCCCGAACCGCTGCAGCTTGTACCGGTCTCCGAACGGCTTCCCTATCCCCTTGAAGCCCTCCGGCATGACCCCGACCAGCTCCCCGGCCTCCAGCAGCCGCTGCGCGTCCTCCGCGCACGCCAGCGTGTGCCCGGCCTTCCGGGCCAGCTCGTTCACCACCGGCAGCATGAACACCAAGTCCGCCGCCAGCAGCCGCAGGTGCCGCTGCGCCGGATGGTGGTCGTGCACCGCCACCTGCAGCATCAGGCCGTCCAGCGGCAGCGTCCCCGAGTGGTTCGCCACGATCAGCGCCCCGCCCTCGGCCGGGATGTTCTCGAGCCCCTTCACCTCGACCCGGAAGTACTTCTCGTACAGCGGCCGCATCAGGGACATCAGGACCTGGTCCGTCAGCTCCTTGTCGTAGCCGAAGTCGTCGACCTCGTACTCCCCGGTGATCCGCCGCCGCAGGAACGACAGCCCGCCCGCGATCCGCCGGTCCCAGCCGCCCCCGCGCGGCTCCGCCGTCCCCGGCTCAGGAACGGCCGGCTCCACGGGCTCCACCGCCGGCTCGGGCGCGGACACCACCCGCACCCTGCGCGGCGGCCGCCGTCGCGGCCGGTCCTCGTCGAACGGAATGACCTTGGCGTCCGCCACTATCGCTTCGCTCCTTCATCCGCATCCGCATCCGCATCCGCGTCGACGTCCACGTCCGTGTCCGTGTCGACATTCAGCAGGGCCGCCACCCGCTCCACGGCCCGCCCCATCAGCTCGGGCGGCAGCAGCCCGCTCCCCCGGCTCCGCGCGAAGTCCGCGAAGGTCTCGACGGTCGTGTACATCGGCTCGAAGCCGAGCACCTCCCGCATCTGGGTGGTCTCCACGACCCGGCCGTGCGTCAGGAGCCTCATCTGCTCCGGCGAGAAATCGGTGATCCCGACCGCCCGCAGCGCCGACCCCACCCACGTCACCGCGGGCAGCAGCATCGGCAGCGTCGGCCGCCCCAGCCGCCGCGCGCACTGCGACAGCAGCAGGACCCCGTCGCCCGCGATGTTGAAGGTCCCGCTGTTCAGCGTCCCCCGCCGCGGCTCCTGCGCCGCCAGCCGCAACACGTCGAGCACGTCGTCCTCGTGGACGAACTGGAGCCGCGGGTCGTAGCCGAGCACGGTCGGCATCACGGGAATCGAGAAGTACTCGGCGAGCGCCGAGTCCGCGAAGGGGCCCAGGATGTTCGCGAACCGCAGCACGCACACCGCGACATCGGGCCGCCTGCGCGCGAAGCCCCGTACGTACCCCTCGACCTCGGCGGCGTCCTTGGCGAAGCCTCCCGCGGGCAGGGACTTCGGCTCCGTGGTCTCGGTGAAGACGGCCGGATCCCGCGAGGTGCCCCCGTACACGCTGGTACTGGACTTGACCACGAGCCGCTGTACCGTCGGCGACTTCTGGCAGGCCCCGAGGAGCTGCATCGTCCCGATGACGTTCGTTTCCTTCACGGTGCTGTGCGCACCGGCGGTCCCGGCACTCCCCCCGGTGACCGCCAAATGGACCACCGTGTCGACGGCGTGCTCGGCCAGCACGCGGGCGATCGCCGACTGCCTGATGTCCGTACGGACGAACTCGGCCGATCCGAGCCGGTGCGGCGGCGTCACCGCGTCCACCGCGATCACCCGCTCGACCTCCGGGTCGCGCTGGATCCGGCGCACGAAGCGGCCGCCCAGCTGCCGGGCAGCCCCGGTGACGAGCACGACCTTCCCCACGAGTTCAGCGCCTCCCTCGAAGAAGTACCCCGGCTGCACCGCAGCCCCTCCACCAAGAATGGTGGAGGGGCTGCGGAGAACACGTACAGCTGCCGTTTACTTCTTGTTACGGCGCTGGACGCGGGTGCGCTTGAGCAGCTTGCGGTGCTTCTTCTTGGCCATCCGCTTGCGCCGCTTCTTGATAACAGAGCCCACGACTACCCTCGCTCACTTCTCTTTACTGGTGCGGGGCGTCTGGGCCCACACGACCTACGTCGGCCTAGCCTACCCGTCCCAGCTCTGAGCTTGTAATCCGAGGCGCGCCGGGGGTCAGTCTCAGGCCGACTCCACCCCCACATAGGACTCTCGGAGGTACTCGTGGACCGCATTTTCGGGGACCCGGAAGGACCGGCCCACCCGGATTGCGGGCAGATGACCGTTGTGCACCAGGCGGTACACGGTCATCTTTGACACTCGCATCACCGAGGCGACCTCCGCCACGGTCAGGAACTGAACCTCACTGAGAGGCCTCTCGCCAGCAGCCATGACACACCTTGACCTTCCGCGCATGACGGGCACCGGCTTCCCCTCCGGTTACTCCTCGTCGTCGCACGCTCACTCCCCAGAGTAGGGGCGCGTGATACGAGTGGGGAAGAGGAGCTACGGCCACTCCTGGCCGCCCGGCAAGCCGGCCCGGTCCAGCACGTACCGCACAAGCGGCCGGTAGTAGTCCGCGCGCACCGCGTCATCAAGCGGAACGGCCACCGAGACGCACCCCTCGGCCTCCCCGACGAACAGCGCGGGATCATCCGTATCCGCCAGCCCGATCGCCTCCACACCCAACTGACCTGCACCGCAGACCCACCCGTGATCCCCCACCACGAGCTCCGGCAAGGGGCCGCCGGCCTCCGCCAGGGCCCCCAGCGCGACCCGAACCGGCAGCGGCGAATGGGTGTGTGCGCCGGTGGCACTACCCGGCTGCCGCACGCCGGGCTCCCGCACCAGTGCGACCCCCCGTACGTAATCGATGCTGTACGTGCGTACGCCGAACCGGGTCGCCATGTCGACACTCACCCCCTGCGCCGGAGTGAGGACAACACATCCCGCCGCCGACATCGCCTCGGCCAACCCGGCGTAGAACCCCAGGAGCCGGTGCGGGTGCCCCGTCCCCAACAGCACCGGCGACCGCGCCCCGGCCGCCGCCCGCAACCGCCCCGCGAAGGCCTCCAGCGCCGCCACCGTCCGCTCCGGATCGATCACGTCCGGCCCGCTGACGTGCGCCGGATCCGCCGACACGCCGCACTTGTCCGCCATCAGCCTCAGCAGGTCACCCTCGTCCCACCCCCACTCCGGCTCCAGCCCCAGCAGCACCCGCGGATCGCGCGCCGCGAACAGCCGGTAGCTGCGCAGGCTCTCCTCCCGCGAGGTGGCAACGGGCCCGGCCAACCGGGCGGCCAGCAGATGCGCACGCAACGCGCCGGTGCTCAACACCCCCCGATGCTCCCTCACCACACCTGGCGCAGCATCAATTCCCCAAAACAGCCCCACAGTTGGCGTAAGCCTTTCCAGCCCCACCGGACACATCCAGCCCCGCGGGCGCTTGAGGCGCGGCGTCCGTGGGCGGAGCCCCGGATCTTTCCAGACCCGCCGGGCACATCCAGCCTCGCCGGCGCTTGAGGCGCGGGGTCCGGGGCGGAGCCCCGGGTGGGGGTCCCCCCGGACGGAGTCTGGGGGAGGCGGAAGGGCGGGTAGGGGACAAGCCCCGCAGGGCTCAGGTCAGCATCCCCCGCAGCGGGAACACCGCCCGCCGCGTGGCCAACACGGCCTGATCCGTACGGTCGGCAGGGTCGTACCCCGCCTCCCAGCCCCGCCACACCGGGCTCCGCCCATCCGTCATCCGCGCAGGCGCAACCTGCCGCGTCCGCGCATACACCTCATCCCGCCAAGACCCCGGCACCGCCGTCTCCGGAGACACCGGCCGATGCCCGGCGATAGCCACCAGGTGCGTCCACGACCGCGGCACGACGTCCACCACCGCGTACCCGCCACCCCCCAACGCCAGCCACCGCCCACCGGCGTACTCGTGCGCCAGCCCGTGACACGCCTCCTGAACGACCCGCTGCGCGTCCAGCGACACCGCGAGATGCGCCAGCGGATCCTCGAAGTGCGTGTCGGCCCCGTGCTGCGTCACCAGCACCTGGGGCCGGAAGTCCGCCAACAACTCCGGCACCGTCGCGTGGAAGGCCCGGAGCCACCCCTCGTCCCCCGTCCCGGCAGGCAGCGCGACGTTCACCGCCGACCCCTCGGCGGCCGGCCCCCCGGTCTCCTCGGGCCACCCCGTCTGCGGGAACAGCGTCCGCGGATGCTCGTGCATCGAAACGGTCAGCACCCGCGGATCGTCCCAGAAGGCCGCCTGCACCCCGTCCCCGTGGTGCACGTCGACATCCACGTACGCGACCCGCTCGGCCCCCAGCTCCAGCAGCCGGGCGATCGCCAGCGCCGCGTCGTTGTACACGCAGAATCCGGCCGCCCCGCCCGGCATCGCGTGGTGCAGCCCGCCGGCGAAGTTCACGGCGTGCTCGGCCTCCCCGCGCCAGATCGCCTCCGCGCCCGCCACCGACTGCCCGGCGATCAGCGCCGACGCCTCGTGCATCCCGTGGAAGGCGGGATCGTCCATGGTCCCCAGCCCGTACGACCCGTCGGCGATCCCCGGGTCGGCCGACACCTCGCGCACCGCGGCCACGTAGTCCTCCCGGTGGACGAGCCTCAGCGTCGAGTCCCCGGCCGCACGGGCCGCCCGTACCTCCATCACCCGATCCAGCCCGAAGGCGCGCACCAGGCCCATGGTCAGTGCCAGGCGCACCGGGTCCATCGGATGGCTCGGTCCGAAGTCATACCTTGTTACCGCCTCGTCCCACATCAACAACCCGCGGCCGCTCATGCCCAACACCGTATCGGGCACCGTCGGAGCCGAACGACCGGGCGTGGAAGAGGGTGATCAACACGAGCACCATCGGCACGAGCATCGCCCCCCGGTAGCTCCAGGCGTCCCCGATCCCCCCGACGAGCGGCGACCCGATCAGGAAACCCACGTAGTTGAAGATGTTCAGCCGGGCGATGGCCGTATCGGAAACCCCGGGGAACAGCCTCCCGGCGGCGGCGAAGGTCTGCGGCACGATCACGCACAGTCCGATCCCCAGCAGCGTGAACCCGAGCATCCCCACCCACGCGCCGGGAGCCGCGGCCACCACCGCGAACCCTGCGGCGGCGACCACCGTCCCGCCCCGCACCACGGCCGCGGCCCCGAAGCGCCGCACGCCCAGGTCCCCGACGGCCCGGCCGATGAGGGTGGTCACCATGTAGACGTTGTACGGGACGGTCGCCAGCTGCTCGGAACTCCCCAGCACGTCCTGGAGGTACTTGGCACTCCAGTTCGCCACCGTCGAGTCCCCGATGTACGCGCACGCCATCACCAGGCAGAGCGGCAGCAGCAGCTTGCCCCCGCCGGCCCCCAGTCCCTTCTCTTGGGCCTCGGCCGGCGCGTCGACGTAGCGCCGGCTCCCCACCAGCCCGAGCGGCAGCAGCACCACCACGGCCGGCAGGTAACTCACGAAGAGATCCAGATGCCAGTGCGCTCCGGCCCAGGCGGCCGAGGCCCCCAGGATCCCGCCGAGGCTGTACGCGGCGTGGAAGCCCAGCATGATGCTGCGCCCGTACGCCCGCTGGAGGCTGACCCCCAGCATGTTCATCGAGGCGTCCAGCGCACCCACCGACAGCCCGAAAGCCCCCAGGGCGGCCGCCACATGCCACATCTCGGTACCGGCGCCGACCCCGAGCAGCGACAGCAGCACCAGCGGCTGCGCCCACCGGAGCACCGCACTGGGCGCGACCCGCTTCACGAGGTGCTCGGTGGCGACGCTCGACGCCCCCGCGAGGATCGGCACGGCGGCGAGGAAGGCGGGCAGCAGGCCGTCGGATATCCCGTACCGGTCCTGGATGGCCGGGATGCGCGTCACCAGCAGCGCAAAGGCGACACCCTGCGCGAAGAAGCTGAACCCCAGAGCGCCACGCCCGCGCCGCAACCGCACATCAACCGTCATGGCGGCACAGCGTAGGCCCCGGGGCTACCGGTGGGTAGAGCGATCACACGGGCAGTTGCAGAAGCCCCGGGAGCTGCTTCATGTCCCCGAAGTACGCGGTGGCCCCGGGCAGCCGGTCGGCAGGCACCATCGAGGTGAACGCGAATACGTCCATGCCCGCGGCCCGTGCGGCCTCCAGGCCGAGCGGGCTGTCCTCGACGACGACACACCGCGAGGGCTCCACCCCCATCTGCCGGGCCGCGTGCAGGTACAGATCCGGCGCCGGCTTCCCCTGGCCGACATCCTGCGCGCTGAAGATCCACTCCTCCTCGAACCACCCGTCCAGCCCGGCCACCCGAAGCCCGACCCGGATCCGCTCGTGCGTCCCGGAGGAGGCCAGGCAGTACCCGACGCCGTGGGCGGTCAGCAGCCCCAGCACTTCCTCCACGCCGGGGACAGGCTTCAGCTCCCGCTCGAACGCGGCGAAGGTCCGCCCGTGCAGGACCTCGTCGAAGTCGTCCGGCAGCCGCTTCCCGGTCCGCTCGAGCACGAGGTCGTGCACCCGGTGCACGGCGGCCCCCATGTAGTCGCGGAGGGACTCCTCGTAGGAGGTCGCGTGCCCCAGCTCCGTCAGGTACTCGGCCAGGATGCTGTTGGCGAGCGGCTCACTGTCCACCAGCACGCCGTCGTTGTCGAAGATGACGAGGTCATAGCCCATACCCCAACCCTACGAGCCGTCAGCCCACAACCCGCTCGTCCCCATGCCGGGCATCCGACGGATTCTGCGCCTGAACGCAGAAAAGCCCCGCACCGAACCCCGAAGGATTTGGTGCGGGGCTTCCCGCAATGATTGTTCGGCGGCGTCCTACTCTCCCACAGGGTCCCCCCTGCAGTACCATCGGCGCTGAAAGGCTTAGCTTCCGGGTTCGGAATGTAACCGGGCGTTTCCCTAACGCTATGACCACCGAAACACTATGAAATTAGAACGCTGGCTATCGACAC
>NZ_JAGGOZ010000144.1 GCF_018614075.1 Streptomyces sp. ISL-94
GACTCCAGACAGGACCTAGGGCGGCGAGGCAGGCCCATATGGGAATGATGGTGGAACGGGCAGACAAAATGATCCCCCAGGGACAGTTGTGAAGTCCGCAGAGGTTATAAGGCCCATCCAGCCCACCACTGACATTGATACTCGTAGCGGGTTCCGGTGGTCGTGGCTCTGCCACTGACTGACAGCGGTGGGTTCACGACATCTCCCTTGCCATTGGTCCGCAGGTTCGCCCGGGCCGCCGTCGGGCGGCCGTAAACCCGCCCACGGATCTGGGCGAGCGCCCGGACCGGAGCGTGCGGACCGGAGCGTGCGCCAGAGGGCGGGCCGCAGGCCGTTTGCGCCTACGCGGCCGCCGGTGTGAACACCGGGACCCACAGGTCCTGCGCCGCCTCGCGGAAGGTGACCCGGAGGGGCATGGCGATGCGGAGGTCGGGTGCGGCGCAGTCCACGATCTCCGTCATCATGCGGGGGCCCTCCGCCAGGTCCACGACCGCCGCTGTGTAGGGGACGCGGGTGCCGAACGGCGGGAGGTCGTTGCGGTGGATCACCGACCAGGTGTAGAGGGTCGCGCGGCCGCTCGCCGCCTCCCACGTCACGCGGTCCTCCCCCGCCCAGCAGAACGGGCAGAACTCGCGCGGGTAGTGGTGCGCCCGGCCGCAGTCCGCGCAGCGGCGCAGGAGGAGGCGGCCTTCCGCCGCCGCGGCCCAGTAGGGGTGGGTGAACTCGTCCGCCTCGGGGAGGTCGTGCCGCACCGGCCCGGTCATGTGAAGAGTCCCATCGCCGCGTCCAGGGACCACGTCTGCCAGGCCATGGCGAAGAGGGCGACCAGCGAGATGAGCGCCATCATCGCGTTCTGGCCCTGCTCGGCCCAGTCGTGGATCATCAGCACCAGGTAGAGCAGGTTCAGGAGCAGCCCGCCGACCAGCGCGACCGGGGTCAGGAAGCCGACTACCAGGCCCAGCCCGAGGGCGAGTTCCGCGTAGACGACGATGTACGCCATCAGGCGGGGCCGGGGCTGGACGATCTTCTCGAAGCCGCCCTTCACGAAGGGCCAGCGGTGTTTGCCGGCCACATCGGCGGCCCAGGCCATGCCGGTGCCGCGCTCGAACCAGCCTTTCTTGTCCTTGTGCCGCCAGCTTTCGAGCCACCACAGGCCGAGGCCCACCCGGAGCACGGCGAGCCATTCGGCACCGCTGAGCCAGACGGTCTGCATGGTCTGCACGGTCTGCACGGTCTGCATTGATCGGTCACCCACCCACACCCCATTGATCTGACGGTACGTCAGTTCAGCGGATCCGGGGCGATCGCGCAAGGGCTCCGGCTAGGCGGTCGTGAACAGCCTGCCGTACCGCTCGATCCCTTCCGCCGGCGCACCGGCCGCGCGCAGGGCCGCCCAGAGGAGGACCTGGTTCGCGGTCAGGACCGGGCGGCCGAGCGTGGCCTCCAGGGCCTCGATCGCGCCGACCGCACGGAAGCCGTTGCCGCCGACGACCACCGCCTCGGCCGCGTCGGGAACCTGCGCGGCCACCCAGTCGTGGAGGGCGTCCGGCCGGATCAGCGCCTGCCCGCTGGGCAGGCCGCACGGGGCGGCGTACGGGACCTCGAACCCGGCCTCCTCGTAATAGCCGCGCCCCAGGTCGTTCAGCGTCTCGTCGAACCACGGCGGGTCGACCAGGGCGAGCCGCCCGACACCCAGGACGCGCAGCGCGTCGACCGTGGCGGCGCAGGTGGCGACCACCGGCAGGCCCTGGGCGCGCTCGCGCAGCCGGGCCAGCATGTGCGCCTCGGCGCGTGCGCCGATGACGTACGCGGAACTGGTGAAGGCGAAGGCGATCGCCGCCACCGGCGCGGCCGCCAGCAGCCCGGCGGCCTCGTCCACCCCCGGCGGCTCCGAGAAGGCCCGCACGGGGGCGAGCGGAATGGTGGGGTCCATCACGCCGCCCCGCCCCATCCCGCCGAACGGCACCCGGGCGGTGTGCAGGCCCACGTCGAGCGGGGCCATGGCGCGCAGTTCCGACTCGGGGCCGACATCGGCTTGCGGGGTGAGGACGCCGAGACGGACGCGGACGTCCCACCCGTCGGGCTGCCACATCGCGCGTTCCTCTCCGAGGGGCCGGGATGCCCCACTTTGTCAGCGTTCGGTCCGCCGTGCCGCAGAGCCGCGCCGGGCGCACCGCCACCCGTGATCGATCCGCAATCGATTCCCTCCTCGTCCGAGACCCATCAACCCAGCGTGGCGATACGCTCACACCTCATGCCCGGACTCCCCACAGCACCTGACATGACCACCCAGCCGCGCCCCGTGTACGTCATCGGCGCCGGCCCCGGCGGCCTCGCCGCAGCGGCAGCGCTGCGCGCCCGCGGGGTCCGCGCGGTGGTCGTCGAGAAGTCCGACGCGGTCGGCGCCTCCTGGCGGCGCCACTACGACCGGCTCCACCTGCACACCACGCGCCGGCTCTCCGCCCTCCCGGGGTTGGCCATGCCGCGCCGCTTCGGGCGCTGGGTCGCGCGCGACAACGTCGTGCGCTACCTGGAGAAGTACGCGGAGTTCCACGAGCTGGAGCTGGTCACCGGGGTCGAGGTGACCCGCATCGAGCAGGCGCCCGACGGGGACGGCTGGATCCTGCACGCCTCCGGGGGCCGGGAGCTCACGGCGGGGGCGGTCGTCGTCGCCACCGGCTTCAACCACACGCCCGCGCTCCCCGACTGGCCGGGCCGCGACACATACGGCGGCCGGCTGCTGCACGCCGCCGACTACTGCGAGCCCGCGCCGTACGCCGGCCAGGACGTCCTCGTCGTCGGCGTCGGCAACACCGGCGCCGAGATAGCCGTCGACCTCGCCGAGGGCGGGGCCGCCCGGGTGCGGCTCGCCGTGCGCACCGCGCCGCACATCGTCCGCCGCTCCACCGCCGGCTGGCCGGCCCAGCGCACGGGGATCCTCGTACGCCGGCTGCCCGTGCCGCTCGTGGACCGGCTGGGCGCGCTCGTCGCCAGGGCTTCCGTGCCGGACCTGTCGGCGTACGGGCTCCCGCGGCCCTCCTCCGGCCTGTACAGCGGGGTCAGGCAGGGGGCGATCCCGGTCCAGGACGTCGGCCTGATCGACGCCGTACGGCGGGGGCAGGTCGAGCCGGTGGCCGCCGTGGAGTCCTTCGAGGGCGGCGAGGTGGTGCTCGCGGACGGGACGCGGATCGCTCCGGACGCGGTGATCGCGGCCACCGGGTACCGGCGCGCACTGGAGGGGCTGGTGGGCCACCTGGACGGCGTGCTCGACGAGCGCGGGCGGCCGCGCACCCACGGCGCCCGCACCCCGGCGCAGGCCCCGGGCCTGTACTTCACCGGCTTCTCCAACCCCATCAGCGGGATGTTCCGGGAGATGGCCCTGGACGCGGAGAAGATCGCCAAGGCGGTGGCCCGAAGCCTCCGCACGAGGAGCTGACCGCGGCCGAAACCGCACTCTGGACCGCTCTCGGAGGGATCTGACACCGTTCCACAGAGGGACCTGACACCGTTCCACACACCACCTCCACCAGCTTTCCTGCGCAGCCCTGTTCCTGACGGCTCGTCAGTTCAGTAATCTGACTACGCGTCAGCTATTGAGTTGAGGTTCCATCGAGGTTCATCGAGCAGGAGCGGGCGGAACGATGCTTGGATCTACTCACGGCACCCTCACCACCGACTTCCGCGCACGTGTCCACGCCTGCGGGGAGTCCCCCAGGACGGCCGTCCACTCCACCGCGGCACCGACCGCGGAGGACGCGGTCGCCGTGGACGTCAGCGGACGGCCCCTGCACGCCGACGTGCCCGACCTGGACCGGTTCTTCCGGCCCGAGTCCGTGGCCGTCGTCGGCGCCTCGGACGCCGAGGGCAGACCGAACACCGGCATCACCCGCCAGCTCATCGCCTGGGCGGAACGCGTCGGTGCCCGGATCCACCCCGTGCACCCCACCCGCCCCACCGTCTTCGGGCTGCCCTGCCACGCCTCCGTGGCCGAGCTTCCCGAACAGGTGGACCTCGCCGTCCTCCTCGTCGCCGACCCGCTGCCCGTCATCGAGGAACTGGCGGAGACCAAGGTGAAGTTCGCCGTCGCCTTCGCCTCCGGCTTCGCCGAGACCGGCGACGCGGGCGCCGCCGCCCAGGCCCGGCTCTCCGCCGCCGTCCAGCGCTCCGGCCTGCGCCTCCTCGGCCCCAACACCAACCTCAACGCCTTCGAGGAGTTCCGCGACGACCTCGACGGCCCGGCGATCGCGCTGATCACCCAGTCCGGCCACCAGGGCCGGCCCGTCTACACCCTCCAGGAGCTCGGCATACGGCTCTCGCACTGGGCGCCCACCGGCAACGAGGCCGACCTGGAGACCTCCGACTTCATCTCCTACTTCGCCGAGCAGCCCGAGGTCGGGGCCATCGCCTGCTACGTCGAAGGCCTCAAGGACGGCCGGTCCTTCCTCCTGGCCGCCGACCGGGCCGCACGCAAGGGGGTCCCCGTCGTCGCCGTCAAGGTCGGGCGCACCGAGACCGGCGCCCGGATGGCCGCCTCCCACACCGGGAAGCTGACCGGCGCGGACACCGTCGTGGACGCCGCGATGCGGCAGTTCGGGGTGATCCGCGTCGACGGCCTGGACGAGCTCCAGGACACCGCCGCGCTGCTCGCCCGGGCCCGTAAACCCCAGGCCGACGGGGTCGTCGTCTACTCCATCTCCGGCGGCACCGGAGCCCACTTCTCCGACCTGGCCACGGAGGCCGGACTCACCCTGCCCACCCTCTCGCGGGCCAGGCAGGACGAGCTCCACCAGTGGATCCCGGAGTACCTGAACGTCGCCAACCCCGTCGACAACGGCGGCCACCCGGTCGGCGACTGGCGCGGCCGCAAGATCATCGACGCGATCCTCGCCGACCCGGCGGTGGGCGTCCTGATCTGTCCGATCACCGGCCCCTTCCCCCCGATGAGCGACAGGCTCGCCCAGGACCTGGTGGACGCGGCCGAAGCCTCGGACAAGCTGATCTGCGTGATCTGGGGCTCCCCGGTCGGCACGGAGGACGCCTACCGGAGGGTGCTGCTGGGCTCCTCCCGCGTGGCCACCTTCCGTACGTTCGGCAACTGCATCACCGCCGTACGGGCCTACCTCGGCCACCACCGCTTCACCGCGTCCTACCGCTCCCCCTTCGAGGACGCACCGCGCACGCCCTCGCCCTCGTACCGCAAGGCGCAGGCCCTGATGCGGCCCGGACAGCAGCTCAGCGAGCACGCGGCGAAGCAGCTGCTGCGGGCGTACGGGATCCGGGTGCCCCGGGAGCAGCTCGTGACGAGCGCGGCGGCCGCGGTACGGGCGGCCGGGCTCGTGGGCTACCCGGTGGTGATGAAGGCCTCGGGGCCGCAGCTGGCCCACAAGACGGAACTGGGACTGGTCAAGATCGGCCTGACCTCGGCGAGCCAGATCCGCGACGCGTACCGGGAGCTGACCGACATCGCGCGCTACGAGAACGTGCCGCTGGACGGGGTCCTGGTATGCCAGATGGTGGAGCGGGGGGTGGAGATGGTCGTCGGCGTCACCCAGGACGACCTCTTCGGCCCGACGGTGACGGTGGGGCTGGGCGGGGTCCTGGTGGAGGTCCTGCACGACGCGGCGGTGCGGGTGCCGCCGTTCGGGGAGGACCAGGCGCGGGCGATGCTGGGGGAACTGCGCGGCCGTGCGCTTCTGGAGGGCGTGCGGGGGGCTCCGCCGGCGGATGTGGACGCGCTGGTGGAGGTCGTCCTGCGGATCCAGCGGATGGCTCTGGAGCTGGGCGACGAACTCTCCGAGCTGGACATCAACCCCCTGATGGTCCTGCCCCGGGGGCAGGGAGCGGTGGCGCTGGACGCCCTCGCCATCTGCCGCTGACGGTGCCCGCGCCCGCGCCTCAAACGCCGGCGGGGCTGAAATTGCGCTCTGCGCAATCCAGCCCGCCAGGCATGCGACGCCGGCCACATCCAGCTTCGCCGGCGTTTGAGGCGCGGGGTCCGGGGCGGAGCCCCAGGTGTTCAGCCCGTCCGGCGTTTGAGGACCGGGGCCGGGCCGAGCCCGGTTTCGGGAAGGGGCGGGGTGGGGGAAGGCCCCGCGCAGCGGCACGACCGGCAACCGCACCGCCAGATCGGTATTCCACCACCCCGAACGGGAGTTCAGCCCATGACCACCACCCCCGCCCCCGCCCCCGCCCCCGAGGACGAAGTCCTCCACCGCACCGACAGCGGCGTCGCCTGGATCACCCTCAACCGCCCCGACGCCATGAACGCCGTCACCTGGGACCAGCGCGAGCGCGTCATCGCGCTGCTCGCCGACGCCTCCGCCGACCCGGCGGTCCGCGCCGTCGTCATCACCGCCACCGGCAAGGGGTTCTGCGCCGGCGCCGACCTCCGCGGAGCGCCCCCCGCTCAGGGCAGCAGCGGCGGTGAGCGCGTCGCCGGTGACGTGGCCCGCATGATCCGGCTCGGCGCGCAGCGCCTGATCACCGCGGTCCTCGACTGCGAGAAGCCGGTCATCGCCGCCGTCAACGGCACGGCCGCCGGCATCGGCGCCCACCTCGCCCTCGCCTGCGACCTCGTCATCGCCGCCGAAACGGCCCGGTTCATCGAGGTGTTCGTCCGCCGCGGCCTGGTCCCCGACGGCGGCGGCGCCTACCTGCTCCCCCGCCTCCTCGGCCCGCAGAAGGCCAAGGAGCTGATGTTCTTCGGCGACGCCGTCCCCGCGGCCGAGGCCGAGCGCCTCGGCCTCGTCAACAAGGTGGTCCCGGCCGAGGAGCTGGAGCAGACCGCCCGCGCGTGGGCGGAGCGCCTCGCGCAGGGCCCCACCCGGGCCATCGCGATGACGAAGCAGCTGGTCAACGCCTCACTGGACGGCGACCGGGCAGCCGCACTGGCGGCCGAGGCCACCGCCCAGGAGATCAACATGACCACGGCCGACGCCAACGAGGGCGTGGCGAGTTTCGTGGAGCGCCGAACGCCCAAGTACCTCGGAAAATAGCCCGGTGGGACGCCCCTACATCTGCGGGTTCGGCTTCAGCAGGGCGAAGACCGCCCCCGCCGGGTCCGCCAGCCACGCGATCCGCCCGACCTCCGGGACGTCCGACGCCGGCATGACGACCGACCCGCCGTTCGCCGTGGCCGCCGCGACCGTGGCGTCGACGTCCGGGACGTTGAAGTACGGCGTCCAGCGCGACGGCTCACCCTGCCCCTGCTGCGGTGCGATCCCGCCGAAGGAGGTGTCCTGCTGGTCCCCGTCGGCGGTGCTGAGGACCCGGTAGGTCATCCCGGGCGCCTGCATCTCGGCGTGCCTCCACCCGAACAGCGCGGAGTAGAAGCCGAGGGCCGCGGCCGGGTCCGGTACGTGCAGCTCCACCCAGACCAGCGTGTTGTCGGCGGAGGCCAGCCCGAACCCGGCCGTCTTCCCGGGCTGCCACATGGCGAACTCCGCACCCTGCGGGTCGGTGCACTGCGCGAGCCGGCCCTCGCCCATGACGTCCACGGGCTCCATCCGCAGCTTCCCGCCCCCGGACTTCACGGCCTCGGCGCCCGCCTGGATGTCGGGGGTTGGAACTGCTGTCTGGTGACTGGGTTTGAGTGTGTTCTGGCGTGGATTAGTGAGTGCCTCGTCCGTGGTGGTGGGTCGATGCCGGGCGGGAACGGAGGTTCTTGTATCGAATGGGTGACCTTTGTTGGGGGTGGTCGTTGGGTGGGGGATGGGTTCTTTCGGTACCGGGGTGGGTGCTGGGTGGTGGGTTGGTTGCGGGAGTTGTCGGCGCCGTTCGTCGCGCTCGGGCCCACGGGTGTCGCGGTACGGACCCGGCTGAAGGACCTGTCGCCCGGGGATGAGGAGGTGCTGGCCCTGGTCGGCGCGCACCTGGGCTCGCTCGCCTCGAAGGACCTCAGGACGCGGTGTGCTGATGGGCTGGAGCACTCCGGCGACACGTGGGCGGTCCGGAAGCGGGAGCTGACGGCGCTGTCGTCGTCGCGGTGGGCCGGGGCGATCACCAAGGCCACCCACGACCAGTGGGCACTCGCCCGGCGCGGCCAGGCAGCGCACGTCCAGAACCTCGAAGCAGGCGTCAAGACGATCGAGCACCGGCTGTCGCTGCCCGTCGGGGAGAAGGGCAGCAAGCGTGCCCCTGGCGGATACCGGGGCAAGCGGGAGTGGTTCGCCAAGGCCCGCCGCCTGCAGGTGCTTCAAGACCGGCTCGATGCGGTGCGGGCGGACCGCGAAGCCGGGCGGGTCCG
>NZ_JAGGOZ010000145.1 GCF_018614075.1 Streptomyces sp. ISL-94
GAGCGTCGCGACCCGGTGAACCTTTCCGGTCACAGCACTAGGCCCGTACTTCGCAGGTCACCCGTTAGGAACGCCTCAACTCAAGATCGTTGGCCGATCTCGGCCGCGTTGGCCCAGCCGTGACAGACCGCACGGCGTCAACTATCCGATGGCGACCGATCGCGACCGGTTGATCTTCACGATCGGGTGACCTGCGAAGTCCGGGACTAGGTTCGGGAGGCCAGCAGCAGGGCGGTGTCGTCCGGCCGGTCCAAGGCGCTGCCCGCCTCGGCGATCAGCCGGTCGGCCATCTCGGTCAGCGGGGTCGGGCTGGCACCCGCCAGGGCCATCCGCAGCCGCTCCACCCCGAGGTCGATGTCGGTGCCCGCCACCTCCACCAGCCCGTCCGTGTACAGGGCCAGCACCGAGCCCGTCGCCAGCCGCAGTTCCGTGACCGGGTACACGGCCTGCGGGTCGATGCCGAGCACCACCCCGCCTGCCAGGTCCAGTACCTCGGTCCGGCCGTCGGGATGGCGCAGCAGCGGCTGGGGGTGCCCGGCCCGGACGGCCGCGGCGGCTCCCGACACGGGGTCGAGGACCACGTAGCAGCAGCTCGCGAACTGGCCCGGATCGAGGTCGATGAGCAGCTGGTTCGTGCCGCTCATCACCTGCTCCGGCGTGCTTCCGGTGAGCGCGAACGCCCGTACCGCGCTTCGGAGTTGCCCCATGGTGGCGGCCGCCGACACGCCGTGGCCCTGGACGTCCCCGATGACCAGGGCCAGCGGCCCCGCGGCGGTCTCGATGACGTCGTACCAGTCGCCGCCGACATCCATCCCGGCGGTGCCCGGGAGGTAGCGGCCCACGGTTTGCACGTGCTCGAGCACGGGCAGCCGGTGCGGCAGCAGGGCCGCCTGGAGCCCCCGGGCGAGCGCCGCTTCGCTGTCGTAGCGCCGCGCCCGCTCCAGCGCCTGGGCGATCAACCCGGCCAGCGCGGTCAGCACCGTACGCTCCTCCGGGCTGAAGCCGCGCGGCTGGTCGAAGCCGAGGATGCACGAGCCGACCGGCCGGCCGGAGGCGATCAGCGGCAGGAAGGCGCGGGCGCCGACCGAGGCGTCCAGCGGGAGCCCCGGGTAGGCGGCGGCCAGGTGCTCCATCGACTCGAAGAACAGGGGCCGGCCCGAGGTGAGCGTTTCCACGCCCGGCAGCCGCACGTCGAGCGCGACCCCGTCGAACTGGTCGAGGAACCCCTTCGGGAAACCGGTCTCCCAGGCGAGGTGGAGATGCCGCTCGTCGAGCAGGTAGATCGCCAGCTGGCGGCCGCCGAAGGCGGGCAGCAGCTCCTCGGTCACCACCGCCGACACCTGGCGGGCCGTGACCGCCTCGGTCAGCGCGATGGCCAGGGCCACCGGCCGGTACAGCGCGGAGGCCCGGTCCGCCGGTGAGCCCAGGCCCGCACCCGGGCGGACCGCGGACGGCGGCGCGTAGGTGGGTTCCGGGGTGGCGCTGATCGTCACGGTCACCCCGTCGGGCGCCGGGTACAGGTCCACCGACAGCCACTCGCCGGTCGGGTGCCGGCCGCGCCGGGCCGCGAAGTGCACCGGCTCGGTGGACAGGAACACCGCGCGGAAGTGGTCCTCGTACGCGGGATGTCCGAGCCAGGGCAGCGCTTCCCACAGCACCTGCCCGCGCAGCCGTGACCCGGTAGTGCCGAACAGCTCCTCGGCGGCGGTGTTGACGAAGCCGATGCGGCCCTGCCGGTCCGCGGACAGCACGGCCTGCGTCAGACGGTCGACGGCCTCCCGGGCGCCCCCGGCGGCTCCGGCGGATCCGGCCGCTCCGGCGGGCGCTGGGGGTGCCGACGGCATGTACACGGCCACCGGGGCGCTCTCCCAGACCACCGGCGCCCCGGCCGCGGCCAGTGCCGCCAGGTCCCGGGCCAGCCGGTCCGCCCTCTCGCGCAGCCGTTCCCGGTCGGGGGTGGCCACCGGCAGCCCCGGGGTGACCTGGCGCAGCGCGAACAGCACCCCGAACCGCTCACGGCCCGCGGTGACCGGCTGGTACAGCGACGCGAAGGGGAACGGCATCCCGGCCATCAGCTGTGGGAACCGGCGCATGGCCGACTCCGCGTCGGACAGGTGCACCGCCTGCCCGGAGCGGAACGCCTCGGCCACCGGGTACGGGCGGTTCACCTGCATCCGCTGCCAGGGCCGGAACAGCGGCGCCGGGAGCCCCGTGATGGCGGCCAGAAGGAGCAGATCCGGGGTGCCGGAGCGCAGGTAGACCCCTCCCGCGTACCCGCCGACGGCCGCCACCACATCGACAGTGGCCCGGGCGACCGCCTGGGCCGTGGCGTCGGGGGCGGGGCCGTTGTTGTCCGGTCTCGCCGTCACAACGCCAGCATGCGCCCTCGGCGGTGTGCACTGCATCCCGGCCCCGGGCCGTGCGCTACCCCTTCGGCGCGGTGCTCCGGTACCCGGCCACCACGGCGGCCGAGGCCAGCAGCAGCACCACGGCCACCGTGCGCAGCGCCGCCCCCCGTCGCGTCGGTGAAGGCCGCGATCTGCGCCGGGTCCCGCGGGTCCCCGTGGAAGCGGGAGGCCAGGACCGTGCCGACCACCGCCACTCCCAGCGCGGCACCGATCTCGCGGGCCGCGGTGTTGAGCCCGGAGCCGAGCCCGGCCTGGTGCGCGGGCAGCTCGGCGACCACCGTCAGGGTCAGCGCGGGCGCGCACAGCCCGGTCCCGACGGACAGCACCAGCAGGTACAGCGCGTACACGGCGTAAGGGGTGCCGGCGTCGGCCGTGGAGACCAGCAGCAGCCCCGCCCCGATCAGGCCGAGCCCGGCACCGACGGGCAGCCGGGGCCCGGTGCGCTCCTGCAGCCGGGCGCCGAAGCGGGGTACCAGGGCCATGTCGATGGTCAGCGGGACGAGGCGAGGCCGCCGAGCGGGGCTCCCTTGCGGCCGTACCGGTCGCCGAGCGCGCCGGCCGGGATCAGCAGCGCGGCGAAGACGATCACATACGAGTCGACCGCCCACAGCAGCTGGCCGGGGCTCGGCCGCAGGGTTGACGCGGCGAGCTGCGGGATCAGCAGGTTGACGGCCGCGACCATGGCCTGGGCGACCAGTACGCAGGCACACAGGACCAGCGGAGCGGGCCGGGAGAGGCCCGGGACGGGTTCGGCCCGGGTCGGGCGCCGGGTGCTCTTTCGCCTCCTCCCGCTCCCGATCCTGTTCCTGTTCCTGTTCCGGCCGGCCGGCGTACGGGCCTTCCCGGCCGGTGCCGATCGCGCCGGTCCCCGTCATACCGGTACGCCAACAGCGGCGCGAGCGGCGGCGCGAGCGGCGGCGATAGGCCGACCGCTTCCCTCGTCCGGGGGACGCACGGGTGTACGGGCCGTCCCCCGGACGCGCCGCGGGGCACGATACGCACGCGTCCCCCACCCCCGGCAGGCCACCGGAAGGCAGAGCATGCGGTACCAGTACGACACCATCGGCGAGCGCTTCGCGGAGTCCAAGAGCACGGCCGCGTTCTCGGCGGCCGACACCCACACCCTCCTCGGCGCCCTCGACGCGCTCGGCGGGGTACGGGGGCTCGACACCCTCGACCTGGCCTGCGGATACGGCTACAACACCCGGCTGCTGGCCCGCGGCGGCGCCCGCCGCACCGTCGGCGTGGACATCTCGGAGGAGATGATCAGACTGGCCCGCGAGCACGAGGCGGCCGAGGAGCCGGCGGGCAGCATCGAGTACCTCGTCGCCGACGCCGCCGGCCTCCCCGACCTCGGCCCCTTCGACCTTGCCACCGCCGTCTACCTCTTCAACTACGCGCCCGACCGCAACTCCCTGCACGCGATGTTCCGGTCCGCCCGAGCCAATCTGCGCGCCGGGGGGAAACTCCTCGCCATCGTCCCCAATGCGGGGGCGTTCCCGCGCGTGGACTGGTCCCCGTTCGGGGTCCGCATCCTCGACCGGGTCCAGGAGGGTGACGCACCGCTGCTGAAGGCGCACTTCCTGACGGAGCCGCCGGTCCCCTTCGAGTTCCGTGAATGGGCCCACGCCGACCTCGCCGAAGCAGCCGTCGAAGCGGGCTTCGCCACCGTCGGCTGGCAGCCGAGCCGCACTCCGCCCGCCGACCCGGTCCGCGACGAGGCGTACTGGACGGCGTACCGTGCCTGGCCCGTCAGCTCGCTGATGACCTGCACCGCGTAGCGCGATGTCCGGGGATCACAGCTCGGCCGCCGCACGGACCAGCTCGACGATCCGCTCGCGCGCCGCCCGCCCCTCCGGCACCGGCAGCAGGGGGTAGACGTGCGGCAGCCCGGCCTCCTCGTGGAACTCCACCTCGGTGCCCGCCGCCCGCGCCCGGCGCAGCAGCTCCCTGCTGTCCGTGCTCAGCACGTCCCGGGTCCCGGTGAACACCGTCAGCGGCGCCAGCCCCCCGAAGGACCCCCGCAGCGGGCTCACCCGCGGATCGTCGGCGGCCAGGGTCCCGGCGTACAGCCGCCCCGCCTCCCGCAGCCCCGGGCGGGCCAGCAGGGGATCGGCCGCCTCGATGCCCGCCTGGTCCGGATGGCTCATCGTCACGTCCAGCCACGGCGATATCAGCACGATCCGGGAGGGCTGCGCCCCCGTGCGGTCGCGCAGCCGCTGCGCGGCGGCCAGCGCCAGCCCGGCCCCGGCCGAGTCCCCGATGAGCACCGTCCCGCCGGCGCCGCCGCCCTCGATCAGACCGCTGAGGAGGTCGGCGGCGACCGGGACCGTCCGGTCGGCCGTCCCGCGCGGGGCGAGGATGTACGCCGGTACGACGACCCGCGCGCCCGCCCGCGTGACCAGGGTGCGGATCATCGACCAGTGCGGGCGGACCAGCTCGCCGATGTACCCGCCGCCGTGCACGTACAGCACCTGGGACGCCGGCTCGGTCCCGCGCGGGGACACGTCGTACACGGGCCAGGCCCCGACGAAGGTCCGCGAGATCTCCGCGACCCGGCCCAGCGAGCGCGGCGGCAGGTGCGAAGCAGGCCGGCGCGCTGCCTGCGCCACCCGGGTCCGCACCGCCTCGGCGCTCCCGAACCGTCTTCGCCGTCCCGCCGCGATCAGCGCCGCCGACAGCGCCCTGCTGCGCAGACTCGGCACGCCCCTCACCTCCCCGTTCCTCCGGGCCTCCCCGGCCCGGCACCCGGCCCCGTCACGGGAGGAGCATAGGCGTGAAGCTGCGCTGTCGACCCGCTTAAGAAAGTCTCGATGGACTGATCACCACGCCGCTCGGCAGATTGGTGCCCGTCACCGACGCCGTACGGGCCCGCACGCTCGCGGCGCCCCCTTCCGCATGCCTGGAGCCACCCCCATGAAGGCACTCGTCAAGCACAAGGCCGAACCCGGGCTGTGGCTCATGGACGTCCCCGAGCCCGAGTACGGCCCCGGCGATGTGCTGATCAGGGTGCTGCGCACCGGCATCTGCGGAACCGACCTCCACATCCGTGCCTGGGACGGCTGGGCGCAGGGCGCGGTCAAGACCCCCCTCGTCCTCGGCCACGAGTTCGTCGGCGAGGTCGCGGCGCTCGGCGCGGACGTACGGGACATCGAGATCGGCGCGCTGGTCAGCGGCGAGGGCCACCTGGTGTGCGGCAAGTGCCGCAACTGCCTGGCCGGGCGCCGCCACCTGTGCCGCAGCACGATCGGGCTCGGGGTCGGCCGCGACGGCGCCTTCGCCGAGTACGTGGTCCTGCCCGCCCAGAACGTGTGGGTGCACCGCACCGCCGTGGACCTCGACGTGGCGGCGATCTTCGACCCGTTCGGCAACGCCGTGCACACGGCGCTGTCCTTCCCGCTCGTCGGCGAGGACGTGCTGATCACCGGCGCCGGCCCGATCGGGATCATGGCGGCGGCCGTGGCCCGGCACGCCGGCGCGCGCAACGTGGTCATCACCGACGTCAGCCCCGAGCGCCTCGAGATCGCCCGGAAGGCGGGCGCCACGCTCGCGGTGAACGTCGCGGAGACCTCCATCGCCGACGCCCAGGCGCAGCTCGGCCTGCGCGAGGGCTTCGACATCGGCCTGGAGATGTCCGGCCGCGCCGAGGCCATGCGAGACATGATCGACAACATGACGCACGGCGGCCGGATCGCCATGCTGGGCCTGCCCGCGCAGGAGTTCCCGGTGGACTGGGCCAAGGTCGTCACCTCGATGATCACCATCAAGGGCATCTACGGCCGTGAGATGTTCGAGACCTGGTACGCGATGACCGTGCTGCTGGAGGGCGGGCTCGACCTGTCCCCGGTCATCACCGGCCGCTACTCGCACCGCGACTTCCAGGCCGCCTTCGACGAGGCATCCACCGCCCGCAGCGGCAAGATCATCCTGGACTGGACCGCGTAGGGGCTGCCCCGGTGGACCGGCCATCGCGGCCATCGCGGCCATCGCGGCCGTCACGGCCCTGACGGCCCTGACGGCCCTGACGGCGACGCTGATCCACCGCCCCGGCCGACGGCGACGGCCGACCGCCGACGCCTTCGATCCACAGACCATCTCCCTCCGGCCGGGCCCCGCACACCCTCCCCCCTCCGCGGGGCCCGGCCCCCTTTCGTCCGTCTTTCGTCCGTCTCCCTCCGCCGCACAAGGAGAAGCCCACCATGTTCGAGTCCGTACGCGAGGACCTGCGCACCACCCTCGACGAGATCCGCGCCGCCGGCCTGCACAAGCCCGAGCGCGTCATCGGCACCCCGCAGAACGCGGCCGTCGCCGTCACCGCGGGCGGAGCCCCCGGCGAGGTCCTCAACTTCTGCGCCAACAACTACCTGGGGCTGGCGGACCACCCCGAGGTCGTCGCCGCCGCGAAGGACGCGCTCGACCGCTGGGGCTACGGCATGGCCTCCGTCCGCTTCATCTGCGGTACGCAGGAGGTGCACAAGGAGCTGGAGGCGCGGCTGTCGGCGTTCCTCGGCCAGGAGGACACGATCCTCTACTCCTCCTGCTTCGACGCCAACGGCGGTGTCTTCGAGACCCTGCTCGGCGCCGAGGACGCGGTCATCTCCGACGCCCTCAACCACGCCTCGATCATCGACGGCATCCGGCTGTCGAAGGCCCGTCGCTACCGGTACGCCAACCGCGACCTCGCGGAGCTGGAGATGCGCCTCAAGGAGTCGCAGGACGCCCGCCGCCGCCTGATCGTGACCGACGGCGTGTTCTCCATGGACGGCTACGTCGCCCCCCTCGCGGAGATCTGCGACCTCGCGGAGCGCTACGACGCCATGGTCATGGTCGACGACTCGCACGCCGTCGGCTTCGTCGGCCCCGGCGGCCGCGGCACCCCCGAGCTGCACGGGGTCATGGACCGCGTCGACATCATCACCGGCACCCTCGGCAAGGCGCTCGGCGGGGCCTCCGGCGGCTACGTCGCCGCGCGCGCCGAGATCGTCGAGCTGCTGCGCCAGCGCTCGCGCCCGTACCTCTTCTCCAACTCCCTCGCCCCGGTCATCGCGGCGGCCTCCCTCAAGGTCCTCGACCTGCTGGAGTCGGCCGGCGACCTGCGCGAGCAGCTCGCCGCCAACACCGCCCTCTTCCGTACGAAGATGACCGAAGCCGGCTTCGAGGTCCTCCCCGGCGACCACGCCATCGCCCCCGTGATGATCGGCGACGCGGCGGAGGCGGCCCGGATGGCCGAGCTGCTCCTGGAGCGCGGGGTCTACGTGATCGGCTTCTCCTACCCGGTCGTTCCGATGGGCGCGGCGCGGATCCGCGTACAGCTCTCGGCGGCCCACTCCACGGCCGACGTGGAGCGCGCGGTGGCGGCCTTCATCGACGCCCGGGCGGCGCTGGGCACGTCCGCCGGCTGAGACAATGGAGGGGTGATCGACCCCCGCCGGCTGCGCATCCTGCGGGCCGTGGCGGACCACCGTACGGTGACCGCCGCGGCCGCAGCCCTCTACCTCACCCCCTCCGCCGTCTCCCAGCAGCTCGCGGCGCTGGAACAGGAGACGGGCCATGCCCTGCTCACCCGCAGCGGGCGGGGCGTACGGCTCACGGCGGCCGGTGAGATCCTGCTCGGCCACGCCCACGAGGTGCTGGCGCAGCTGGAGCGGGCGGAAGCGGAACTCGCGGCCTACGCGGGGGGCTCGGCCGGCGAGGTCACCGTGGCCGCCTTCGCGACCGGGATCGCGGAGGTGCTGGCCCCGGCGATCGCCCGGCTCGCGCTCGACCACCCGGGGATCCGGCTGCGGGTGCGGGACGCGGAGGGTGACCAGAGCCTGCCGCTGCTGCTCGACGGCGAGGCGGACGTGGCCCTGGCGGTCGAGTACCGGGGCGGCCCGGGGGCCGACGACGCCCGGCTGTCGGTCCTGCCGCTGTACGCGGAGCCCTTCGACGCGGTGCTGCCCTCGGGGCACCCCCTCGCGGATTCGCCCGCGGTGTCGCTGGCGGACCTGTCCGACGCGGACTGGGTGGGCCAGTATCCCGGCAACCCGTGCCATGACGTGACGCTGCTCGCCTGCGAACTGGCCGGTTTCCAGCCCCGGTTCGCGCACTCCTCCGACGACTTCCGCGCGGTGACGGCACTGGTGGGCGCGGGCGCCGGGGTGGCCCTCGTCCCGCGCTCGGCGCTCCGGGGCATGGACCTCAAGGAGGTCCAGGTCCGCCCGGTAACCGGCCCGGCCGCCACCCGCCGCGTCTTCGCGGCGACCCGCCGGGGCGCCGAGGCACACCCCCTGATCGCGCCTGTCCTGGCGGCGCTGATACGTGAGTCGGAGCGGCTGCCGGCGCATTGACGGGGCGGGCGGGGGCTTCGG
>NZ_JAGGOZ010000146.1 GCF_018614075.1 Streptomyces sp. ISL-94
AAAGACATAGGGGCACCCCCCTCGGCCTTCCCCCTCGCGCCCCCGCACGGCAGGTCCCCGAGAACGTCCGCCCCTCGAGGCGCCCGCCATGGGGCAGCGCCCCCTGATCGCCGCCGTCGACGACTGTTCCGAGAACGGCAACCGGTGCTCGGGCGGGCCGTCTCCCGGTCCTGATGAGCGGTATGGCGGGGTGCGGGGGGTCAGGCGGCCCTGCGGCGCCGGATCACCCACACCCCGGCGCCGAGCGCGGCCGCGACGAGGACACCGCCGACGGCGATCTGGCCCGGGCTCATGGAGTCGATGCTGCCGCCGGTGCCGCCGCGCGCGGCGCCCGGGGAGACCTGGAGCGAGACGATGACGCTCTCACCGCCCGGGCCGCCGCACTCGAAGGTGACGCGGTGGGCGCCCGGGCTGGCGTTGCCGAAGACGGTGGCGTTGGCGAAAAGGTTGGTGGCCGCCGGACTGCCGGGGCTGAGCCGTACCTCGCCGAAGGCGCTGGAGCTGGCGCGAGCGGTCCTGGTGCCGCATCCCTCGATGTTGAGGCTGACCCGGCCGCCGGGCGCGACGATGCCGGGGGACACGGTGGCGGAGGCGCGGGCGTGGGCGAGTGTGGCGGGAGAGGCGGCCGCGACGACGAGGGTGGCGGCGGCAACGGCCAACAGGCGGCGCACGGCGGCGGGCGGTTTGGCGAGGGTCTTGGCGGGCTGCTTGGCGGGCATGGAGAGAACTCCTCGGGCTCCTCGAAACGGCGCGGCCAGGGCACGGATGTGACGCGGATTCGGTTGCGCACCGTGCCATGGACGCTAGGAGCCCCGGCCGGGGGCGGCGATCGGGGCCGGGTGAACGGGTGAGGCACTGCTCCGCCCGGCCGAGCCGAATCCCTCCCGGCGGGTGAGGGGACGGTCCGGCTTCGCCCCCTGAAGCTCCCCGCTGCCCGGGGCCGCCCCGGCCATGCCGACGCCGTGAACCGTCTTGCCGATCGGCCGCGAACCGCCTGCCCTTCACGGCTGCCGCCGGGTCGGGTGCCGGGCCCGGCGCCGGGTGCGCGGGTGTCCGGTCGGGCTGCCGTTTCCCCTGCCTGGGGCGTTACGCCGCCGGGGCCGGTGACGGAGGGCGGCGGACTACGAAGGCTGCCAGGGCGCCCGCCGCGAAGAGGGCCACGAGGGAGAGGGCCGTGCCGAGCCACTGGGTGCCGAGCCATTGGGTACCGAAGTAGCCGAGGGCCACGCTGTAGCCCGCCCAGGCCATGCCGGCCAGCACCGACCAGGGCAGGAACTCCGCGACCTTGCGGTGGGTCTTGCCCGCGCCCAGGGAGACCACCGAGCGGCCGGCCGGGGCGAAGCGGGCGATCACCACCAGGGCGCCGCCGCCGCGGGCCAGAGCCGTGCCGAGGCGTTCGTGGGCCCGGGTCAGCCGGCGGGAACGGGCGATGGCCCGGTCCAGCCGGGCGCCGCCGCGCCGGGCCAGCCGGTACGCGGCCATGTCGCCCAGCACCGAAGCGGTCGTGGCGATCACGAGGAGGGCCAGGATGTCCGGCACCTGCTCCGGCACCGGCACCGGCACAGGACCCGCCGCCCCGGCGGCCGCGGCGGCCGCGGCGGCTGTGATCACCAGGACCCCGCTCGGCAGCACCGGGAGGAAGACGTCGAGCACGACGGACACCGCCACCACGGCGTAGATCCATGGGCTCGCGGTCAGCGACCCCAGAGTCTCAAACAAGGCGGGACTCCCCAGTCCGGTTCACGTGCTGCGGCATGAAGCGCCGCGACGTCGCGGGGGAGCGGCAGGAGCGGCTTGACAGCCATACAGCGTACGCCCGGCGCCCGCACCCCGGATGCCCGGGGCGGTCCCCGGATCCCCCGGAGTGTCAGGTCGCATGCTCGGCGCCGCGCATCGGGGAGACGGCATGGCCGCAGGAGCGGGCAGGCGCCGGGGGCGGGCGCCGGCACGGGGCCGCCCCCAACCACCGCCTGCGAAGCATCTGCCCGAGCCGGCGCCGGATTTGCCCCGCCCCGCGCCGGATGAGACTGGTGCCGTGTTGATTTGGCCCGGACCAGGGCGACGGATTCGCCCCGCCTCGTGCCGGATCCGTCGGGCCCAGCGCCGGAAGCTTCCCCGGCCCCGTGCCGGAACCGCCGGGCGCCGCGCCCGAACCGCCCCTCCCGCGGCACGGGTTACGTCGGGGGCGGCGTGAGGTCGCGGTCCAGGATCGGGAGCAGATGGGCTGTCCTGCCCTTCTTGCGGGCCTGGTCGAGGCGGAGGTGGGCCGAGCGGCCGGCCAGGGCCAGGGTCATCAGCTGGTTGCCGAACCACGGACCGCCCGTGCGGCGCCAGCTCAGGGGCGGGCGGCCCGTGCGGCCGTGCCGGGTGAAACCGCGGCCCAGCCAGCGGCCCATACGGGACCAGCCCAGGCGGAAGCCCAGTTTCACCGCGGTGTGGATGGAGTTGTGCACCGGTGAACACGTCAGCTGGAACACGCGCGCCGTGCTGGGTATGCGGGGCTCGGCCACATACGCGTGATGGACGTCCCCCGACAGCACGCACACCGTCGCCGGTGCCCGCGGCCCCGTCCCCACCTCCTCGATCAGATCCGTCAGCGCCGCGAACGACGCCGGGAAAGCCGCCCAGTGCTCCAGATCGCTGCGCCGCCGAAGGTTCTCCCCGATCCGCGCCCACCGCGGCCCCCGCTCACCCCGGCACAGCGCGGCGTTCCACGTCTCCGCGTCGTGGATCAGCGGCGGCATGAGCCACGGCAGGGAGGACCCGATCAGCAGGTGGTCATAACCGCCGTGTCCGGCCAGGGCGTTGTCGCGCAGCCACTGCTGCTCCGCCGGGTCGAGCATGGCCCGACCGTCCTCGGCCAGAACCCGCGCCGCCCGGGTGTCCACCATCAGCAGCCGGGTGCGCCCGAAGTCGCGCCGGTAGCTCCAGCGCACCGTGCCCGGATCGGCATCGGCCGCGGACGCGAAGGCGCGCAGCAGATCGGTGCCGTCCGGGGTCTCCCGTATCGCCCCGTAGAGCCCGTCGGCCGCCAGCTCGGCGGGGGAGAGGTTCCCGAGGTGCTGGTACACCCAGTACGACATCAGCCCGCTGAGCACCCGCTCCTGCCACCACGGCGTCGCCCGCATCTCCGCCAGCCACGCCGCGCTCGTGTTCCAGTCGTCGATGATGTCGTGGTCGTCGAACATGTGCAGGCTCGGCACGGTCGACAGCAGCCAGCGGATCTCCGGGTCGAGCCAGGACTCGTAGTAGAGACGGGTGTACTCCTCGTAGTCCGCGACTTGGGCGCCGGGCGCCTCCCGCAGATTCCGCCGGGCCGCCAGCCAGCGCCGGGTCTCCCGCGACAGCGCGTCGGCGTACACCTGGTCGCCGAGCAGCAGCAGGAGATCCGGGCGCACCGCCTCGGGATCGGCGGCCAGCCGCGCCGCGAGGGTGTCGAGCGCGTCCGCGCCGTGCGGCCCACGCCGGCCGGTGGCGGGCGGCGCGGCCTGCCGGCAGGAGCCGAAGGTGACGCGCAGCCCGGGCCCGGGCCGGCCGTGGCCCGCCACGGCGGGGGTGGTGATCGTGCTCGGCGGGAAGCCGCTGTCGGGCAGCGGCCACACCCGCACGCCGTCGAGCAGCACCTCGTACACCGTGGACGACCCCGGGGTCAGGCCCGTCACCTGGACCAGCGCGTAGTGGTGACCGGCTATCTGGAAGGTCCGCTCGCTGCCGCCCGCCCCGTCGCCGCACCGCACCTCGGCCGTGCACGGGCGGTCCGCCTCGACCCAGATGGTCGCGGAACCGCCCGTGTCCCAGTCGACATGGCGCAGCAGTGGCCCCAGACGCAATCCGGCCATGCAACTCCCCCTCCTCCATAGCCCCTCCGGTCACGGTACGACGGCCAGGGGGAGCCTCGCCTCCCCCTGGCGGGGGAGAGATCGACACGTTCCGCCGACGGCCTGCCGTCAGCAGCCGTTGAGGATGTCGACCAGGGCCGTCTTCTCACCCGAGTCCATGCTCAGCGCCCAGTACTGCTTCACCTGGACCCACATCCGCGCGTACGTGCAGCGGTAGGAGGTCCGCGGCGGCAGCCACTTGCCGGGGTCGAGGTCGCCCTTGGCCTGGTTGACGTTGTCGGTGACCGCGATGAGCTGCGGGCGGGTGAGGTCGTTGGCGAACTGCTGGCGCTTGGAGGTGGTCCAGGAGTTCGCGCCCGAGCGCCAGGCCTCGGCGAGCGGGACGACGTGGTCGATGTCGAGGTCGGAGGCGGCGGTCCAGCTGGCGCCGTCGTACTCGGAGTACCAGCTGCCGCTCACCGCGGCGCAGGCGGAGTCCTGCACGACGTTCACGCCGTCCCGCTTGAGGACGGTCTCGCGGGTGTTGCAGGTGCCGGAGACGGTGCTCCAGTGCGGGAAGAGGTCGCGGCTGTAGCCGGTGGTGGAGCCTTCCGCTTTCGGGGTCACCGTCGCGAGGTAGGAGCGGGCGGCCGCAGCGCTGATGGGGGTGGGCGGGGAGGCCTGGGCGGCAGGGGCACTGACGAGGGAGGTGAGGGCGGCGAGCGCCGCAGCTGACGCGAGCCCGCCGATTCGACGCGCGTAGACGCTGGATATGAGTGCCATGAGGGACTCCCTGGGTGCGGGGGAAAGGCCGTGCGGACCCGGCGGGCCGCGGCCATGGTGGCGGCGCCAGGTTTCGCGGGGGTGGGCGCCAGATGACAGCGTGGCGACATGGGCACGTCACATCAAGCCGTACAGGCCCCTTTGTTCAAAGGGAAGTTGAGGTTCCGCCGCAAAGGGGGCGGGTGCGGTCGCCCTCCCGGATGGTGTGCGGGACCAAAGGCCCATTCCGGGCGCCCGTCGGCGTCCCGTACCCTGGACGGAGCAGAAGGGGAGTAGCTCTTCGCCGGACCGTCGACATACTGCTGGGTCACCCCAGCCGGCGCCCGGAGGCAGGCCGCGGAAGCGGCCGGCCAGCGAGACCTTCGGCCGCAGTGTCCTGTTCAGGTGTAGGCGCGTTCACGCGCGCACACGCAAGCCGGGGCGCCGCCGAGCCGAAGCGACCCCTGATACTCCCCAGGTCTCTCGGTCCGATGGCGTCCTGCCCGACCGATTGAGGTTTCACCCCGTGTTCAGCTTCAGCGTCACGGCGCTCGCCTTCGGCGTCGTCTTCCTCGCCGAACTCCCCGACAAGACGGCCCTCGCCGGCCTGATGCTCGGCACCCGCTACCGCGCCTCGTACGTCTTCGCCGGCGTCGCCGCCGCCTTCGCCGTGCACGTCGCGCTCGCCATCGCCGCCGGCAGCGTGCTGACCCTGCTCCCGCACCGGCTCGTGCAGGCCGTCGTCGGCGTCCTCTTCCTCGCGGGCGCGGCCATGCTGCTCCTGAAGAAGAACGACGGGGAGGAGGATGTCAAGCCGCCCGCCGACCAGTCCTTCTGGAAGGTCTCCGGGGCCGGCTTCATGCTGATCCTGGTGGCGGAGTTCGGCGACCTGACCCAGATCATGACCGCCAACCTCGCCGCGCGCTACGACAACCCCCTCTCCGTCGGCCTCGGCGCCGTGCTCGCGCTGTGGGCGGTCGCGGGCATCGGCATCCTGGGCGGGCGCACGCTGATGAAGTACGTACCGCTGCGGCTGATCACCAAGGTCGCGGCTGCGGTGATGGCGGCGCTGGCCGTTTTCTCGCTGTATGAGGCGATCGCGGGCTGACCTGCGCGGATGCGGAGCGGAGGCCCCCGGAATCCCCTTGTGGGAGTCGATGGCTTCGGCCACCCTCGTACACGTGACCGAAACCACCGCCTCCGCGCAGCGCGCGTCCCAGACCCAGCCCGAGTCCGAGTCCGGAGCCCGGCCCGAGGCAGAGGACGCATCCGCGCCGGACCGGCGCTTCGGCTGGTCCAACATGTTCGTCCACCCCGACGAGGACACCCGCACCGACGGCGGCTTCCGGGGCGAGCGGGCGATGCTCGTCGGCTACCTGCGCGACCAGCGGCTGACGCTGGAGCTCAAGTGTGCGGGCCTTGGCGCGCAGGACCTGGCCAAGCGCTCGGTGGAGCCCTCGGACCTGTCCCTGCTGGGTCTCGTACGCCACCTCGCGGGCGTGGAGCAGTACTGGTTCCGGCACGTCATGGCAGGCCAGGACATACGGAGGCACTACCGCTCGGCGCAGGAGCCCGCGGGGGAGTTCACCGGCGCGGTGGGCGAGCCGGCGGTGGTGGCGGACGCCTGGGCCACCTGGCGTGCGGAGGTGGCCTTCGCGGAGCAGCTCGTGGAGCGGACCTCCGACCTCGGCGCCACCGGGGCCGGCGGGGAGGAGCCCACGGAGCTCCGCGAGGTCCTGGTCCACATGATCGAGGAGTACGCCCGCCACAACGGGCACGCGGACTTCCTGCGCGAGCGCATCGACGGGCGGGTCGGCCAGTAGGTTCCGCCCGAGGGCGCCGCGGCCGCAGGGGGGTCTGGCTGCGGCGCCCCCGTGCGCGCGGTCAGGCCGCGGTGCAGCTGCGCAGCCGGTCGGCCGCCGTCGCGGCCGCGGTGGCGGTGACGGTCGCCGTGGCGGTGAAGACGTCCTCGCCGTTCTGCCGGGCGACGACGCTGACCGGCAGGTGGCCCGTCGTGCCCGTCCCCTCGGGCGCCGGGGTCGTCTCGATCCAGCAGGGCGAGTCCATTTCCGCGTAGCGGAAGAACCGCATCTCCATGGCGGTCAGGAAGCCCTTCCGGGGGAAGGCGGCGCCGTACGCGGCTTGCCGGACCGCCTCCAGGAGGAGCATGCCGGGGGCGTGGTCGACGGGGTGGTCGAAGAGGATCGGGTGGGTGATGTCGGTCCGAAGCTGGGTGCGCTGGGTGAAGCTGGTGGGGGACAGGACCACGTCGTGGAAGCGGTCGCGGCCCACCCGGCGGGGTGTCATCGGCGGCGACAGCGGGAGGATCCGGGCGGTCACCTGGTCGAGGTCCGCGTAACTCCCGCGCAGGCGCTGGTAGATGGCGGGTGGCTGATTGGTGAAGGCGGCCTCGGCGTGGCCCAGGAAGACGCCGTCGCGCGTGGCCGTGACGTGCAGGGTGAGGCCGGCCAGTCTCCGGCCCCGGCGCGTGATGTCGGAGCAGCTGACGCGCAGCACGATGTCGGCGGGTGAGGAGCCCACGACCATGGCCTCGGGATTGATCGTGTAGCTGAAGGTGTCCCATATCTGCCGGTGGCCGAAGGGCACTTCGTACGCGACATGGCTCAGGAGCGGGATCGCCTGGCGTACGGACTCGGCGAGGAGCAGGGGGTCGTGGCGGCCCTCGACCGGAGTGTAGAAGCTGTGGGTCCGGGGCCACTGGGCGGTGATGACGTACTCGTCGGGGGCGATGGCGCGCCACCCCGTGAGGAGTACTTCGGAGTGCGCGCTCTTGTGCACGTACTCACGAGGCAAGGCACTGCTGAGCGCGGAGATCGGCGAAGTTGCATGTTCGGCTAACACGGTCACGGTGAGCCCCCCTTGAAACGTTGGACGCGAACTGGTGGTGCTTGAATGGCGACAGGACTTAAAATAGAGGATGTTCGTTTTTTTTGTCGAGAGGAATGAGGCTCCATGTCAGAGCGGAAGCGGCAGCGCGCACCCCAGCAGCGGGCGGTCCAGACCAAAGCGGCCATCCTGCGTGCGGCAGCCGAGGTCTTCGACGAGTACGGCTTCAGCGGGGCCAGCATCAGCAAGATCATGAACCGCGCCGACGTCACACAGGGAGGGATGTACTTCCACTTCGGCTCGAAGGAGGAGCTCGCCTACGCCGTGATGGTCGGGCAGGGCGAGGGCTTGGAGTTCCCGGCCGGGGAGGACGGGCTGCAGCACCTGGTGGACATCACGCTCTACCTCGCCGAGCAGCTGCAGCACAATCCGGTACTCCGGGCCGGTGTCCGGCTGGCCGTCGAGCAGGGGGAGTTCGGGCTGCGCGACGACGTCGCCTACCAGGCCTGGCTGCTTGAGTTCCGCCAGCAGCTGCGCTTCGCCCGCGCCAAGGGGGAGCTCCAGCCCGACGTCGACGACCACGAGCTGGCGTGGGTGCTGGTCAGCTCCTTCACCGGGGCCCAGCTCTTCTCCCAGGCGTCCACCGGACGGGCCGACCTGCCGCAGCGGATCGCCTCGCTGTGGCGCTACCTGCTGCCCGCCGTCGCCACCGAAGACACCCGCAGGCACATGCGCCTGACGCTGCCTCCGACGAATCCGCAGGCGGACCAGCCGGAGCAGCAGCTGGAGCGGCCCGCGTGAGCGTGCGCCGGGTGGTCGTCACCGGCGCCACCGGCTTCGTGGGGTCGGCGGTACTGCGCCGACTGGCGGAGGCCGGGCCGGACGTCACGGTGCGCGCGCTCTCCCGTACGCCTCCCGCCGGCGGCGCCACCGTCGGGGACGGCGTGCGCTGGGTGGACGCCGACCTGGCCGACGCGGACTCCCTGCGCGGGGTGTGCGACGGCGCGGACGCCGTACTGTCCCTGGCCTCCTACATCGGACCGGACGAGGGACGGTGCGAGGCGGTCAACTCCGCCGGCACCGCGGCCGTGGTGGCCGAGGCGCGACGGGCCGGCGTGGGGCGCATCGTCCAGCTGTCGACCTGCGCGGTCTACGGTCCGGGGCCGCATCGCGGACAGGACGTCGGCGAGCTGGCTCCCGCACCGGTATCGCCGGCCAGCCGCAGCCGGCTGGCGGGCGAGGCGCCGGTCCTCGACGCCGGAGGACTCGTCCTGCGCGCCGGTCTGGTGCTGGGGCGGGGCGACCGCTGGGTGGTACCGGCGCTCGTCGACGCCTTCCGGCGCGTACCGGCGGGGTGGGGCGGAGGCGAAGGACTGGCCTCCTTCGTCGACGTCGGCGATCTCGCGCGGCTCATCACGGCGTTCGCGCTCGGGGACGGCACCCCGGCGGCCGGAGCGACGGGCGTCCTGCACGCCCACCACCCCGATCCGGTGCGCAACGGGGACCTCATGGACGCCCTCGCCGAACACGGGGTGCTGCCGGCGCGCCCGGCCGAGGACTGGCCGTGGCCCAGATGCCTGGACGCCTTGGCCGCGCGGCCGGGCTGGGTGAGCGAGCGCCAGTTCACGCTGCTGGCCCGGGACCACTGGTACCGCTCCGACGCGGCGTGGCAGCTCGCCGGGATCGAGCCGGGGCCCGGCCCGCTGGCCCGGCTGGGCGCGGCGGCCCCGTGGTACAGGGAGCGGGGCGGCCCGGTCCCCGGGTGACGGCGATGTGCCAAAGCCTCGGCGTGATGGAGCCGGTTGGCCGTTGCGGGAAGGTCGGCGGGGTAGCGTCCGGATCCATCCGGTCATCCCTGAAGGAGCTGAAATGCCCGACCTTTCGAACATCGTCAAGGCGTATGACGTGCGTGGCGTTGTGCCGGACGAGTGGGACGAGTCGCTGGCGGAGCTGTTCGGTGCGGCATTCGTGGGGGTGACGGGTGCTGCGGCGATCGTGGTCGGCCATGACATGCGTCCGTCGTCCCCGGGTCTGTCGGCGGCGTTCGCGCGGGGTGCGGCGGCCCGTGGCGTGGACGTGACGCTGATCGGGCTGTGTTCGACGGACCAGCTGTATTACGCGTCGGGTTCTCTGGGTCTGCCGGGTGCGATGTTCACGGCGTCGCACAATCCGGCGCAG